>CAZWXD010000008.1:63224-111942 GCA_964638035.1 uncultured Gemmatimonadaceae bacterium
GTCTTGCCGGTGCGGGGATTGCGCATGCTGCGGCCCGCACGTCGCCGAAGTTCGAAGGTCCCGAACCCGCTCACCTGCACCTTGCCCGTCTTCCGCAGCTCGGTGGCAATGACGCCATCGGTGGCAAAGAGGGCATCCACCACCTGCGCTGCCTTCTTCCGGGGCAGCGAGACCCTGGTCGCCAGGGCGACGACGAGTGCGTGCTTGTTCACAGCGCGACGTTAACCGTCGCCTGGCCTCCGGGGCAAGCGTGCTGGCGGGAGCGGGTCCTCCTTTCCTACATTGGCTGGTCCAACCTGTTCCCCGCCCCGGAGCCGCCTGCATGTACCACGGGTCCCAGCCCGGCTGGATCGAAGTCATCACCGGCGTGATGTTCAGCGGCAAGAGCGAGGAAGTCATCCGGCGGGTGCGGCGGGCCATCATTGCGCGGAAGCAGGTGCAGGTCTTCACCTCCCACCTCGACAGCCGCTACGGCGGCGCCTTCAGCGTGTCGAGCCATGACGGCACCGAGTTCGAGGCGGCGCCGGCGGACTCCTCGGAGGAGATCCTGCGGCTGGTGCGGCCCGGCACGGAGCTCGTCGCGATCGACGAGGCCCAGTTCCTGGACCACGGCATCGTCACCGTGGCCACCCTGCTCGCAGGTCGTGGCGTGCGGGTTATCGTGGCCGGCACCGACACCGACTTCCGGGGTGAGCCGTTCGGCGCCATGGGTGACCTCATGGCGGTGGCGGAGTCGGTCGACAAGCTCAACGCGATCTGCATGAAATGTGGCGGCGAGGCGTGCCGGAACCAGCGCCTGCTGGACGGCCGGCCCGCCCGGTGGGACTCGCCCACGATCATGATCGGCGGGCGCGAGGCCTACGAGGCGCGGTGCCGGCATTGCCATGAGGTGCCGAGGTGGGACGAGGACCAGGGGGCGTTGTTGTAGGGCGTCAGGGCGTCAGGGCGTCAGGACGTCAGGACGTCAGGAGGTCAAGGGGATGGAGTGGCAGGGGAGCGGACGCCACCAAGCGCTCGATAGAGTCCGAAGAGGAGCCTCCCTGTCCGCGCCCTGAGCCCGATTGCACCTTGCGCTTCGGGCACGGTGAGGTAGCCGAGGTCGATCGCCAGCCGGAGCAGGTACTCCACCTCCGCCAGCGAGCCAATCGCGATGCCGGTGAACCGCCGGTATTCCCCGCCTCCTGTCTTCATCGACCCCTCAGCGATGTTCGCCGCCACCGACACGGCGGCTCGCCTAAGCTGTGACGTGAGCCCATAACGCTCTTCAGCGGGGAACCGAGAGGTGAGGCGGTAGAGTTCAAGTGTCATGGCGTGCGCCGCCTGCCATGCCTCGAGGCGCTCATATCGCGGCACCGGCGAGCCGGGATGCATGCCCCAATTTCGCGCCGCAGCTACAGCGGCGGTAACCTGTTCGGTTGTCCATTGTACCATATTCTTGCCTGACGCCCTGACGCCCTGACGCCCTGACGCCCTGACGCCCTGACGCCCTGACGCCCTTACGCCCTGACGCCCTGACCGCCCCTTGCTGAACCTCGCCCTTACCGGCAACATCGCCTCCGGCAAGTCCACCGTCGCGGAGTTCTTCCGGCGCTGGGGTGCCACCATCATTGACGCCGACGAATTGGTGCGAGAGGTCCAGGCCCCGGGCCACCCTGTGCTCGCGGCCATGGTGCGGCGGTTCGGGGCCGGCATCCTCCAGGCCGATGGTTCCCTCGACCGGGCCCACCTTCGCGGCCGCGTCCTGGCCGACCCGCAGGCCCTCGCCGACCTCAACGCGATCGTGCACCCCGCCGTGCACACCCTGCGACAGGAGCGCCTGGCCCGGGCCCGCGCGCAGGGTGTTGAGGTGGTCGTGAGCGACATCCCCCTGCTCTTCGAGGCGGCCGATCCCGCGGCGTTCGACGGCGTGATCCTGGTGGACGCCCCCACAGGCATCCGCCGCACGCGGCTGCTTGCACGGAGCGGCATGGCGCCCGGAGAAGCCGACCGCCTCATGGCGGCCCAGATGCCCGCGGCAGCGAAGCGCGCCCGCGCCACCTGGGTCATTGACAACGACGGCGACCTGGCCCAGCTCGAGGCACGAACCGCGGCCGTGTGGCGCGCCGCAACCGGCCGGGTCGTTCCTTGACCGACCCCCGCAATCCCGCCTATTCTTGGCGCGCCTGACCACCCCCTGGAGCCCGACCGTGTCGAACATTCCCGCCGACCTCCGCTACACCGCCGAGCACGAGTATGTGAAGGACCTGGGAGGTGGTGTCGTCCAGGTCGGGATCACCGACTATGCCCAGGGGGAACTGGGCGACATCGTCTTCGTGAACCTGCCCAAGGTGGGCGACCACTTCGACAGCCACGGGGTTTTCGGCGTGGTGGAGGCGGTCAAGGCGGTGTCAGACCTCTACAGCCCGGTGGCCGGGACGGTGACCGAGGCCAACGCGGCGCTCGACGCCGACCCGGGGCTCGTGAACCGCGATCCCTATGGCGCCGGCTGGATGCTCAAGGTCAAGCTCGACGACCCCTCGGCCCTGGCCAGCCTGATGACGGCAGATGCCTACAAGGCACACGTCGGCGCCTGACACGCGCTGTGCATTGCATGACGCGCGCCCCGGTCGAGTGACCTGGGGCGCCTTGTTTTTTCGATCCTGCCCCTTACCACCAGTGGGAGCCTGCACCGCATGACCGCCACGACCCGCACGCCCGAACCGGCGCCGACGGCTCCAAGCCCGGCGCGGCGCCTGTCGTCCTTCGACGTGATGCACCCGAACCACTTTGCCTACCGGCACATCGGTCCCCGCAAGGAAGACATCGCCGCGATGGTCGAGTACCTGGGCTATCGCTCGCTCGATGCGCTCATCGACGCGGTGGTGCCCGAGGAGATCCGCCTGCGGCGCCCGCTCGACCTGCCGCCGGGCCGCGGGGAACGCGAGGTGCTGCAGGCGCTTCGCGGCATGGCCGACCAGAACCGGATCTTCCGCTCGTGCCTGGGGATGGGGTACTACGGCACCTTCGTGCCGCAGGTGATCCAGCGGAACATCCTGGAGAACCCCGGCTGGTACACGGCCTACACGCCGTACCAGGCCGAGATCGCACAGGGGCGGCTGGAGGCATTGCTCAACTACCAGACGATGGTGGCCGACCTGACGGGATTGCCCATCGCGAACGCCTCGCTGCTCGACGAGGCCACGGCGGCCGCGGAGGCGATGGGGCTCGCCCTCGCGGTGGCACCGGCCCACGACCACCCGGTGTTCCTCGTCGATGCCGATTGCCACCCGCAGACCGTTGCGGTGGTGGTGACGCGCGCCGAGGCACGCGGCGTGGCGGTGAAGGTCCAGGCGCCCGAGCAGTTCGATTTCGGCCCGGGCGTGGTGGGCTGCCTGCTGCAGTACCCCGGCACCGATGGCGCCATCCGGGACTTCCGCGCACTGACGGCGAAGGCCCACGCGGCGAAGGCCCTGGTCACCGTGGCCACCGACCTCCTGGCCCTCACCCTCCTCGCCCCGCCGGGCGAGTGGGGCGCGGACATTGCCGTGGGCAGCAGCCAGCGATTCGGCGTGCCGATCGGCTTTGGCGGCCCCCATGCGGCCTTTTTCGCCACGAAGGACGAGCACAAGCGTCACATGCCGGGCCGCATCATCGGCGTGTCGAAGGACGTGGACGGGCGGCCCGCGCTCCGCATGGCCCTGCAGACCCGCGAGCAGCACATCCGGCGGGAGAAGGCCACGAGCAACGTCTGCACCGCCCAGGTACTGCTGGCGGTGATGGCGAGCATGTATGCCGTGTACCACGGTCCGGATGGCCTGCGGCGGATCGCGGAGCGGGTGCATGGGCGTGCGGTGATCCTGGCGAACGCCGTCCAGCGCCTCGGCTACCGCCTGGTGCACGAGCACTTCTTCGACACGCTGTGCGTGGAGGTGGAGCGCTGGGCGCAGCCGCGGATCCTCGACGCCGCGCGCACCCGGCAGATCAACCTGCGGGCGATCTCCCCCACCCGCCTGGGCATTGCCCTGGACGAGACTACCGGCCTGGGGGACGTGGCCGACCTCATCTCCATCTTCTCGCTGGGCGAGACGCTGCCCTTCATGCTGGAGTCGATCGGCAGCTCGCTCGCCCGGGCGATCCCGCCGGCGCTGGCGCGCACGAGTGCCTACCTGGCCCATCCCGTCTTCCACCAGTACCACTCGGAGACGGAGATGCTGCGCTACATCAAGCGGCTGGAGGCGCGCGACCTCTCGCTCTGCCATGCGATGATCCCGCTGGGTAGCTGCACCATGAAGCTGAACGCCACGAGCGAGATGATGCCGGTGAGCTGGCGTGGCTTCAACCGCATCCACCCGTTTGCACCGGCTGACCAGGCACAGGGCTTCCGGGAGCTGTTCCGGCAGCTCGAGTACCAGCTGGCGGAGATCACCGGGTTCGCCCGCGTGTCCCTGCAGCCCAACGCCGGCTCACAGGGTGAGTTCGCCGGCCTCATGGTGATCCGGGCCTATCACCACAGCCGGGGCGACACGGCGCGGACGGTGTGCCTCATTCCCATGTCGGCCCACGGTACCAACCCCGCCAGCGCGGTGATGGCGGGGATGACGGTGGTGCCAGTGAAGAGCGACTCGCAGGGGAACATCGACGTCGCCGACCTGCGCGCCAAGGCAGCCCAGCACGCCGACCGGCTCGCTGCCGTGATGGTCACCTACCCCTCCACCCACGGCGTGTTCGAGTCGGGGATCCGCGAGATCTGCCGCATTGTCCACCAGCACGGCGGGCAGGTGTACCTCGATGGCGCCAACATGAATGCGCAGGTGGGGCTCTGCCGCCCGGGCGATTTTGGCGCCGACGTGTGCCACCTCAACCTGCACAAGACCTTCGCCATCCCGCACGGCGGCGGCGGCCCCGGCATGGGGCCCATCGGGTGTGCGGCGCACCTGGCGCCGTTCCTCCCCGACCACCCCGTGGTGGACCTCGGCAACGAGCAGAGTTGCGGCACCATCTCGGCGGCACCCTGGGGCAGCGCCGGCATCCTGCCGATCTCCTGGGCGTACATCAACATGCTGGGGTACGATGGCCTGGCCGAGTCGACCAAGGTCGCGATCCTGAATGCCAACTACGTCGCGCGGCGCCTGGGCGAGCACTACCCCGTGCTGTATGCCGGGGCACACGGGCTCGTCGCCCACGAGTGCATCCTCGACACGCGCGGGTTCAAGCAGAGCGCCGGCATCGAGGTGGAGGACATCGCGAAGCGCCTCATCGACTTCGGGTTCCACCCGCCGACGGTGTCGTTCCCGGTGGCGGGTACCCTCATGGTGGAGCCGACCGAGAGCGAGTCGAAGGAGGAACTCGACCGCTTCTGCGACGCCATGATCGCCATCCGCGCCGAGATCCGCGAGGTGGAGGAGGGACGCATGCCGCGCGAGGACAACCTCCTCACGCACGCCCCGCACACCCTGGCGCAGGTGACGGGCAACGCCTGGACCCGCCCCTACGACCGCGAGCGGGCCGCCTTTCCCTCGCCGCAGACCCGAGAGTCGAAGGTCTGGCCCGCGGTGGGCCGCATCGACGGGGCCTGGGGCGACCGGAACCTGGTCTGCACCTGTGTGACGATGGAGGAGGTGGCGGGGGGGTGAGGTCGGGCGTCAGGGCGTCAGGGCGTCAGGACGTCAGGACGTCAGGACGTCAGGACGTCAGGGGACCCGGTCTTGACGCCTTGACGCCCTGACGCCTTGACGCCTTGACGCCTTGACGCCTTGACGTCCTGACGCATGCACTGGCTCCTCTGGTCCGACTCCGCTCCCCGGCCCGGCGCCCTCAACATGGCCATCGACATGGCCCTGCTGGAGGGGGCGGCCAGGAAGGGCCTGGGCATCGTCCGGCTCTACCAGTGGGCGCCGCACTGCCTCTCGTTCGGCTGTCACGAACCAGCACGCCGCCGCTACGACCGCCGCGCCATCGAGGCCCTGGGGCTCGACGTGGTGCGGCGGCCGACCGGGGGTCGCGCCGTGTGGCACGCCCACGAGCTCACCTACGCCGTGGCGGCACCTGACGGCGCGCTCGGCACGCTGCACGAGGCCTACCGTCACATCCACGAGGCGCTGGCCGTGGCGCTCCGCCGCATGGGTGTCCCGGCGACGCTGGCGCCGCCACCCGGAGCCGCCGGGGGCCTCGGGGCCGGTGCCTGCTTCAGCACCGCCGTCGGGGGCGAAGTGACCGTCAACGGTGCGAAGCTGCTGGGCAGCGCCCAGCTGCGCCGTGACGGCGGCATGCTGCAACACGGATCGCTGCTGCTCGATGGCGACCAGGCCCTCGTGGCCCGGCTCGGTGGCCACGCCGACCCCGGCGTCATGACGCTTCGGCGCGCGCTGGGTCGCCCGGTGGCGTGGGCGGACGCCGCCGCGGCGATCGAACGTCACGCCATCCCGCTCCTGGCGGGCCACGCGGCAACCGCTGATCCCGCGCCCTTCCTTGCCGCAGCGCGACAGCAGGCACAGTTCGCCGACGCGGCGTGGACCTGGCATCGCTGAACCACGCGGCTCCCATCCGGCGGGCTGCCCCCTATACTTCACGCTGCCGCTGCCTCTGTTCACCCTCACGCTCCGGGTCATGACGCGCATACCTCGCATCGCGCTGGGGCTCCTGCCGCTCACCCTGCTGGCCGCGCCCGTGTGCGCCCAGCGGCCCGACACGCTCGTCATCGCCACCGGCGGCGCCTTCTCGCCCCCCGTACCGGGCCTGAGCCGCGCCACCGAGGCGCTGCGCATCAGCGACCTCCTCTTCCTGCGGCTGGCACGGCACGGGGCGACGACGACGGGTGACCACGCGGCCGTTCCCGAACTGGCACGCGCCTGGGAACGGCTGGATTCCCTGACCCTCGCCTTCGAGCTCGACCCGCGCGCGCGCTGGCACGATGGCATGCCCGTCACCAGCGACGACGTGATCTTCAGCTTTGCCCGCATGCGAGACCCGAAGGCCGCACCGGGCACCGCTGCGTTGCTGGCAGGCATCGCGAACGTCACGTCCGATTCCACCGGCCGCGTCATCGTCCGGTTCACCCGACCCTACGGCGAGCAGCTCTACGACGCCACCTTCCATGTGCAGGTGCTCCCGAAGCACCTGCTGGCCAGCATTCCGCCCGACAGCCTGGGCAAGACCGCCTTTGCCCTGATGCCGGTGGGCAACGGGCCGTACCGCGTGCTCCGCAACCAGCCAGGCGAGTTCATCGAGCTGGCCGCGGTGCCGGACTTTTTCCTGGGCCGCCCCACCATCGACCGGGTGACCTGGCGCCTGGCACCGAGCCATGAGGCCCGGCTCAACCTGCTCCTGAGCGGCGCCGCCGACATGCAGGAAGACCTGCTGCCGCCGTTGCAGAACATCGAGCGGCTCCGGGCGCGACCGGACCTGCGCCTCGCACACCTCCCCTCGATGGCTGTCACCTACCTCCTCTTCAACCAGCGGAGCCGGGCCGACACGTCGGCACCGCACCCGATCCTCTCGCGGCGCGCAGTGCGCCAGGCCCTGGGGCTGGCGATCGACCGGCACACCATTGTCCGGTCGCAACTCGGGAAGTTCGGATCGGCCAGCTCATCGCCTGCACCGGCGGCGGCGTGGTACGTATCGCTGGCGCCAGCGCCGATGCGCTTCAATCCCGCCGCGGCACGGGCACAGCTGGAGCGCGACGGGTGGCGTGACACCGATGGCGACGGCGTGCGAGAGCGGCAGGGGGTGCGCCTCGCCTTGACGATCCTGGTGCCGGCCACCAGTGCCGCCCGGGTGCAGCTGGCCCAGGTGGTCCAGCAGGAATGGCGCGCCATTGGCGTCGAGGCCGACGTCCAACCGGTCGAGGGCGGGGTGTGGGGGCCAACGCGCCGCGCCGGCCAGTTCGATGTCTCGGTCGAGGGCTACACCGTGGACCCTTCCCCGTGGATGCTGCTCGATGTCTGGGGCTGCCAGGGCGGCGCCAACGTCAGCCGCTACTGCAATCCCGCAGCCGATTCGCTGCTCACGGCCGCGCACCTGGCACAAGGCGACCCTGCTCCCCTGCTGCGGCGGTACCTGGCGGCGCTCGCCCTGGACCATCCGGCCGCGTTCATCTACTCGCGGGACTACGCCCTGCCCCTGCCGCGCAAGTATGGCGCGGTGACCCTGCACCCCGAGTCCATCTACCGCATGGTGTGGACCTGGGGTCGCCCGGGTTCCTGAGCATGCCCTGGCTGGTGGGGCGGATCCTGCAGGCCGTGCTCACCGTGTTCGTGGCCATCGTGCTGTTCTTCCTGCTCATGCGCCTGGTGCCCGGTGACCCGCTGGCCGCGGCGCACGAAGGCCGCCCCATCACCGCCGCCCAGGAAGCCGCACTCCGTGCCCGCCACGGCGTGGATCGCCCCGTGGCGGCGCAACTCGCTGCCTTCCTCACCGGAGCCGCGCGCGGCGACCTTGGCTGGTCCATCGAGACGGGGGTCCCGGTCACGGCCCTGCTCCGCCAGCGCCTGCCGGCCACGCTCCTGCTGGGCGGCAGCGTCCTGCTGGTGAACTTCACCATCGGACTCTGGCTTGGCGTCCTGCAGGCGGAGCGGCGTGGCCGCTGGGTGGACCGGCTGCTCACCGTGGCCTCGCTGGCCGCCTACGCCACCCCGAGCTTCTGGCTCGGCCTCATGCTGGCGCTCTACTTCGGCATCCAGCTCGGGTGGCTGCCGGTGGCCGGCCTCGGCGACCCGGGCCTGGCCAATGCCCGCGGCTGGCCCTGGCTGCTGGATCGCGCCCGGCACCTCATCCTGCCGGTCGCCACACTCTCGCTCGTCACCATCGCGTCGAGCATGCGGTACCAGCGCGCGGCCATGCTGGAGATCCTGGGGGAGCCGTTCGTGCGTGCGGCCAGGGCGCGTGGCCTCACGCCAGCTCGCGTGCGCTGGGGTCACGCCTGGCGCGCGAGCCTCACTCCCGTCGTGACGCTGCTGGGCCTCTGGCTCCCGATGCTCGTGGTGGGAGCCGTGTTCGTGGAGCAGGTGTTCGCGTGGCCGGGCCTCGGGAGCCTCATGGCGAGCGCCGCCGGCTCGCGAGACTATCCCGTGCTGATCGGCACCGCCCTCCTCGGCACCAGCGCCGTGGTGGCCGGCAACCTCCTCGCCGACCTGCTCCTCATGGCGACCGACCCGCGCGTGCGCGCGTCATGAGCCCCCTGCGGGAGGCGCTGCGGCGCACCTGGCGCAGGCCGGCGGCACGCCTGGGCATCGTGGCACTCGCGGCACTCGCCTTCCTCGCCACCTTCGGCCCGCTGGCCCTTCCCGACCCCACGGCCCAGGGCAACCTGCTCACGCAGGCGCTGCTGCCGCCCCAGGGTGCCCATCCGTTCGGGACCGACATGTTGAGCCGCGACGTGCTCGCACGGGTCGTGTCCGGCACGCGCCTCTCGCTCACCATCGGCTTCCTGGCCGCGGCACTGGCCATGGGCCTCGGCACCGGGGTGGGCCTCGCGGCAGGCACCATGGGAGGCGCCGTCGAGTCGTTCCTCATGCGCCTGGTGGACGCGCTGCTCGCGATCCCCCGCCTCTTCGTCCTCCTGCTGGCCGCCGCGATGTGGGACCGCATGCCGTTGCCGGCCCTCATCGTGCTCCTCGGTGCGACGGGGTGGTACGGAACCAGCAGGCTGGTGCGTGCCGAGGTGGCCCGGTTGCGCACCGAATCGTTCGCGACGGCGGCGCACGGCCTCGGGGCCGGGGCCTGGCGCATGGCCACCCGACACTACCTCCCCAACGTGGCGGGGCCGGTCCTCGTGGCTGCCACGCTCGCGGTGGGTGACGTGATCCTGCTCGAGGCCGGCCTCTCCTTCCTCGGGCTCGGGGTCCGGCCGCCCACCCCGTCCCTGGGGGGCATGATCCTCGAGAGCCGGATGGTCGCGGTGGCCGCTCCGTGGACCGGCATCTTTCCCGGGCTCGCCATCGTGCTTACCGTGCTGGCCGTGAACCTCGTGGGCGATGCCCTCCGCGAGGCCCTCGATCCCCGGAGCCCATGACCGCCCTCCTGGACGTGCGCGACCTCCGCGTGAGCTTTCCCACCCCGGCAGGCGACGTGCACCCGGTCGACGGCGTGTCGTTCTCGCTGGAGCGGGGACGGACCCTCGCCCTGGTGGGCGAGTCCGGCTGCGGCAAGAGCCTCACGAGCCTGGCGCTGCTTCGCCTGGTGCCCGAGCCCGGGCGGATCTCCGGGGGCAGCATCCGCCTGGGTGGCGAGGAACTCACGACACTGGCTGAGCGGGAGATGCGCGCGGTGCGGGGCGGGCGGATCGCCATGGTGTTCCAGGATCCCATGACCAGCCTCAACCCCGTGCTGCGTACCGGAACGCAGGTCACCGAGGCCATCCGGGCGCACCGGAACCTCTCGCGCGCGGCGGCCCGCGACCGGGCCCTCGCCCTGCTCACCGAAGTGGGCATTCCCGACCCCGCCCGCCGGATCGACGAGTACCCGCACCAGCTGAGCGGCGGCATGCGGCAGCGGGTCATGATCGCCATCGCCCTCGCCGCGGAGCCCGAGGTCCTGGTGGCGGACGAACCCACGACCGCACTCGACGTGACGGTGCAGGCGCAGATCCTGGAGCTCCTGGGCCGGCTCCAGCAGGAGCGCCGCATGGCCATCCTGCTCATCACGCACGACCTCGGCGTGGTGGCCGGCCGGGCCGACCACGTCGCCGTGATGTACGCCGGGCAGGTCGTCGAAAGCGCCCCGACGGCGGCCCTCTTTGCAGCGCCGTCGCATCCCTACACCCAGGGACTCTTCACCTCGGTGCCGTCGATCGACGGCCCGTTGCAGCGCCTCGTCCCGATCGGCGGCACGGTGCCCGCGCCGTCGGCCTGGCCCGAGGGGTGCCGCTTCGCGCCCCGCTGCCCGCAGCGCTTTGAACCCTGTGGCCAGCCCGCGCCGGTGGCCCTTGTCGGGCCGGAGCACCACGCCCGGTGCTGGCTCCACGGGCGGCCGGCATGAGTGGCCCGTTGCTGATGGTGCAGGACCTGGTGAAGCACTACCACGCGGCCCGGTTCCTGGCCCGCGCCGCACCGGCGGTGCGGGCCGTCGATGGCGTCTCCTTCGAGGTGGCCCGCGGCGAGACGCTGGGCCTCGTGGGCGAATCGGGGTGCGGCAAGACCACGGTGGGGCGCACGATCCTCCGGCTGCAGGAACCCACCTCCGGCCGTGCGCTCCTCGACGGGGTGGACCTCTT
This sequence comes from uncultured Gemmatimonadaceae bacterium, assembly GCA_964638035.1. Lineage (GTDB taxonomy): Bacteria > Gemmatimonadota > Gemmatimonadetes > Gemmatimonadales > GWC2-71-9 > JAGGAG01. The sequence goes on from CAZWXD010000008.1 coordinate 74,413, forward strand.
CGGGTTGTCGCGTGAGGCCCTGCGCGCCACGCGCCGGCGCATGCAGATGATCTTCCAGGATCCCTACGGCTCGCTCAACCCGCGCATGCGGGTTGGGAGTGCCATCGCCGAGGGCATGGACATTCACGGCATCGGCACGCGCAGCGAACGGCCCGGACGGGTGGATGCCCTGCTCCGCGAAGTCGGGCTCGACCCATCCCACGCGCAGCGCTATCCCCACGAGTTCTCGGGTGGCCAGCGGCAGCGCATCGGCATTGCCCGCGCCCTGGCCGTGGAACCCGACCTCATCGTCTGCGATGAGCCCGTCTCCGCACTTGACGTCTCCATCCAGGCCCAGGTGCTGAACCTGCTCCTCGACCTGCAGGCGTCGCGCGGGTTGTCCTACGTGTTCATCGCCCACGACCTGGCGGTCGTGCGGCAGGTCGCCCATCGCATCGCCGTCATGTACCTGGGTCGCCTCGTGGAAACCGGAGCCGTGGGTGAGGTGCTCGCGCGTCCGCGGCATCCCTATACCGTGGCGCTGCGGTCGGCCGTCCCCGAGCCGCGGGTGGGCCAGGCCAGCAGCAGGGTCGTGCTGCCGGGCGACCCGCCGAGCCCGGCGGCACCGCCGCCGGGCTGCGCCTTCCACACGCGGTGCTTCCATCCCGCGCGCAATGCCCGCTGCGCCACCGAGCGCCCCGAGTTGCGCCCGGTCGGCCCGGTGCAGGTCGCGTGTCACTACGCCGAGACCACCCCGGACGTGCGACCGTGAGCGCGGAGGCGTTCGCCGCACTCGACTTGCGCGTGGGACGCATCACCCGGTGTGAGCGCAATGAGGCGGCGCGGAAACCGTCGTGGTGCCTCTGGATCGACTTCGGGGACCTGGGCACGAAGACCTCCAGCGCCCAGCTGGTGGACCTCTACCCGGCCGAGACGCTGCTTGGACGGCAGGTCATCGCCGCGGTCAACCTGGGCACCAGGCGCGTCGCGGGGTTCACGAGCGAGGTGCTGGTGCTGGGCCTGCCCGATGCCCTGGGCCGCGTCGTGCTGCTGGGCCCCGAGCGTGAGGTCCCGCTGGGTGGACGGGTGTACTGAGGCGCGCGCCGCCAGTCCCTACTGCGGCCGCGCCCAGAGCACGTTGAGGATGACCCACCGCCCGTCGATGCGGGCCAGCTGCAGGTAATCCACCCAGTCCGACATCTCCAGCTTCACGACCGCGGCGTTGTACTGGATGTCGAGGATGGCCAGCGCCTTCTTCTGCTGCGCGGCCGGGGTGGACCGGCCAAAACCCCGCCGCGTGCCGTTCACCAGGGCCGTGGCACCCATGTTCTGGATGACGCTGTGCCTGGTCACCGTGTCCTCGACCACGATGCGCTTCACCAACTCGGGATGGACCGCGCGCGCCATGCGGGTCGCGTCGCCGGCGTACCAGCCCTCCGCGTAGTCGAGCGCCGCGGCGCGAATGCCGGCACTGTCGGCGGCCGCCTGCCCGGCGGCTGGGGATGCGAGGCTGATCAGGGCGAGGGCGACGGCCGGTACCCGCATGCGGACCTCCGGATGGGTGGCGAGGAAACTCGACGCCAACCCTACGCACCCCGCCGGCCCGGGATTCAGGTGCGTGGCGCCATGGCGCTGGTGAGCGTGATGATCGGGAGTTCGGGCGGGCAGAAGAGCCGTGCACGAATGGCGGTGGTTCCCACCCCACGAGACACGTACAGCGGGGCCGCCGGCGTGTCGTACCAGCCAGCGACGAACCGGCCCGAGCCCTCCGGGGTCACGCAGGGGAGCAGGGGCAACCGGATCTGGCCGCCGTGCGTGTGGCCAGCCAGCAGCAGCGAAGCCGGGGTGTCCCCGGGGAGGAAGTCGGCGTACCCCGGCCCATGCATGGCCCACACGGCCACGTCACCGTCCATGCGCGCCGCCAGGGTGCGTGCATCGGGGGCCCCCAGGACCGTGTCGTCGAGCCCCGCCAGCCACAGGCTGGCGCTGCCCACCTTGACCGTGTCCGCCGTGTTCTGCAGGTACGTCACGCCCACCGACCCGTAGGCCTCCGCGAGTTCCGCCGGCGCGACCCCGGCGGACACCTCCCAGTTGCCGCGCACCGCGACGGTGGCGATAGTGCCGCGCGCCTCACGGGCAAACGCCACGAGGTCGTCCAGCCCCGCAGGCCCTTCCACCATGTCCCCCGTGAGGATCACGACCTCGGGCCGCACCTCCCGCAGGCGCGCCAGCGCATGCGTCGCAGCCGCGTGATTGGCCGGGAAGTGGGTATCGGTGACGTGCGCAATGCGGAGTCCCTCCAGCGCACGAGGAAGGCCCGGCACGGGAACGTCGTGCCGCGTCACCTCCACGGAGCTGGCGAAGGGGCCGAAGGCACAGCCGGCGAGCCCCGCACCCGCAGCACCCACCGTGGCCGATGCGAGCAGGAATCGCCGCCGTGACAAGGTCGGCACGGACAGGGACTGTTCAGGGTCAGGAATCACGATCCGCACTCGCGTCACCTCCACATGCCTCCCAGGCGGCGATGATGTCCGGCACGCGCGCCTGGACGCGCCGCGCCTCCACGTTCCACTGCGACCCAGGTGCCCCGGGTACCGCCCACCGGCGGTGGAGTGCGCCGGCGAGCGCGCATCGGTCGGACACGCCCAGCCGGCCCATCGAGGCGAGGGCGGTCCCCACGCCGCCGGCTCCCAGTTCCGCGACGTGCGCCGCATCGAGCGAATGTCCCGCCACGGCACGCGCCACATTGACCCGCACGATCCACGCGGCGGGGTTCAGCAAGTTGAGCGCCAGCAACACCAGCAAGGCCACACCCAGGGCACCAGGCACGAAGCGTCCGCGCCGGCCACGCATGACCGTCACTGCAAACCACACCAGCACAAAGCCCAGCCACGCCATGAAGGCCGAGGTGTACAGGCGCAGCTCGGTGAGCCCGAACTCGGCGGCATATACCCCCATGCGCATGCCGGCAGAGACTACGATGCCCGCGAGCAGTACCAGCAGGACGCGAATCGCGGCGCGCGTGGCCTTCCGCGCACGCGGGGCCTGCTGGTCTGCCATCCATTCCCCACCAAGGAGGATCGGCAGCGTGAGGGCCGTGACCACCACCAGCTCGAAGAAGCCGCGGCGGGCATACTCCGCGAAGGTGAGGTCCGTCGTGCGCATCACGAAGTCGCGGCCACCCGCCAGGAACCGCGCCTGCAGGAGGAGAAACAAGGCGAAAATGGAGCAGACCGCCGTGATCCCGCTCACGACCATGCCGGCGGGCAGGCGACCCTGCAGCCGGTCCGCCCAGTCATGCCCCAGCTCGCCGGTGCGGAGCGGCCGGGTGAGGGTCCAGAGGAGCCCGGCGGCCACCCACGAGAGCGCCAGCACAAGGACCACGCGCCGCACCACGACGTCGATGGCCCCGGGCATGAGTGCGGTGAACAGGCGCCCGAACAGGGGATCGGCGTTGCCCAGCAGGGCCACAAAGAGCACCAGCACCGGGGAGATCACCACCACGCCGAGCCCGACGCTCCACTGTGGCACCCAGGCCCGGCCGCGCAGGTCGAGTGCACCGAGCGCGCCCAGCGACCCGGTGCCGACGCCGAGACCGGCGCGGACACCCCGCTCGATGAGGTCGCTCGGACCGGTGCCGAGAAGCGACCCGCGTCCGGGGACGCCCAAGGCGACGAGCCCGGCGAGCGCCAGCACGTCAACGCCGAGGAGGATCTGCGAGTCCCGCCAGAGCACGGCCAGCAGGAGGACCATCGAGGCGCTGGCGAGGAACCACCGATCCCTGGTCACTACCCTGGCGGACGGTGCCAGTTGCAGAAGCAGGAGGGCCGCCCAGAGGGACCCGAAGAGCACGGCGAACGCCGGGCGATCGTGCAGGTGGAGCATGGCCAGGTACCAGGTGCTGCCCACGGCCAGGCCTGTGCCCAGCACGAGGCGGCTGCGGGCATCCTCCCTCCAGCTGACGTCGAGGCGATCCCCCGCGACGGCGGGTGCGACGCTTCGCATGCGCATGTTCTCCCGGACCAGCGAGCTTTGTGCCGCAAAGTCGTGCGGCGCGAAGAAGGGGCGCCAGGGCGCCCCCGGGAATGGCGACGTCGCGCGTCAGCGCGAGCGCGTGGCCACGATCAGTGCTTCCATGTGCGCGAGGTAGCGTTCCAGGGCCGTCCGCCCCGCCGGTGTCAGCGCATATGTCGATCGCGGCGTGCGCCCGTCAAAGCGCTTCTCGCACTTCAGGTACCCGGCATCCTCCAGCTTCCGTGCATGGACGCTCAGGTTGCCATCCGTCGTATCGAGCAGCTGCTTGAGGTCGTTGAACGACAGCTCCCGGTTCACCGCGAGCGCGCTCACAATGGCGAGCCGCATGCGCTCGTGAATGGTGCGATCGAGCTCGAGTGCCTCGCCCCTGGACCTGCGCGCGGGCTTCGCCCCCGCCGGCCGGGCCGGCATGCCCTGGTTCGGGCGGTCGACGAGCTTGCGGGCCGGCCTACCCACCGTGACGCCTGGCGATGAGGGCGCCAAAGACGAGGTGCAGTCCCCCGAAACCGAGGATCATGAAGAGGTTGCCCGCCTGGGGCCGTGCCAGGGCCAGGACGCCCAGGGCCATGAAGCAGGCACCCATGACCGGTACGATCCGCACCGAGGAGGCGCCCCCGGTCACGAGCGCCGCACCATAGAGCAGGAGCCACATCCCGGGCAGCACGCTGAACGCCCCGTGTCCCACCAGCGACAGCGTGAGGAACAGGCCCACGCCGATGGGCGGCAGGTAGCCGAGGAGGAACCGGCGAAGCGGCCGGGTGAGGATGTACCCCTGGGCACGCCGAACCTTGGTGACCAGCGCCACCGAGCCGACCACACCGGCCACCAGGGCCGCGAGCAGCCACGCCTGGAGCCACTCGCGCGGCGACCCCGCCCGCTGGCCCACGACACCGGCGACGCTCGCCACCACCCCCATCGCCACGCCGCCCCAGCCCGGGATCCCGGTGAAGGACGACGCGCGCTCCATGGCATCGCGGATGAACCCGAGGTTGTCCATGGCGCGGACGTGCAGCGCTGGCACCTCGCCCGGGTCGGGCTGGGGATTGGCCATGGCGAGGAGCATAGGCGCGTCCACGGACTCGTTCAAGCAGGGCACTTTGCATCATAAAGTGACGCCGGGTACCGGTCAAGCCCCCACGCCCGGCCTCCCATCCGGTGTAGACTACCCGTCTCGCTGGCACCTTGTCGCACCCGATCCCGGTGCCATGTCACCCAACCACCACCCAGGAGGTCCATCCATGGGCTTCGCGCAGGAATTCCGGGAGTTTGCCCTCAAGGGCAACGTGATGGACCTCGCCGTCGGTGTCATCATTGGCGGGGCCTTCGGCAAGATCGTGGACTCGGTCGTGAACGACCTGGTCATGCCCCTGGTGGGTCGGCTGACCGGGGGCGGGCTCGACTTCACGAACCTCTTCCTGCCGCTCGCCACGGTCCCCGATGGCATCCCCCACACCCTCGACGCCGTGCGCAAGGCGGGGATCCCGGTGGTGGCATACGGGAGCTTCCTGACGGTGGCGCTCAACTTCCTCATCCTGGCCTTCATCATCTTCCAGATGGTCAAGGCGGTGAACCGCCTGCGTCGCGCCACGCCGCCGGCCCCCGCCGCGACCCCGGAAGACGTGGTCCTCCTGCGCGAGATCCGCGATGCCCTGAAGGCGCGGTAGCCGATGGGAGCCTTCATCGGAATTGGCCTCGCCGCCGGGGTGCTTGCCGGGCTCTTTGGCGTGGGGGGCGGGGTCCTGATCGTTCCCGGCCTGATGTACTTCTCGGGTTTCGGCATCAAGGAGGCCACCGGCACCTCGCTGGGAGCCCTCCTCCTCCCCGTGGGGATCCTGGGTGCCCTGACCTACCACCAGGCGGGACACCTGAACATCAAGGCGGCGCTGGTGGTGGCGCTGGGGCTCCTGTTTGGCGCCTGGTTCGGTGCGAGGCTCTCGGTGGCGGCGTCCGGGACGCTGATGCAACGGAGCTTTGCCGTGTTCCTGGTGGCGGTGGCCGTGAGGATGTGGATCAAGGCCTGACGCGGGCAGGCCGGATGACCGGATCCGTGGCGGTGCGGGGCCTCCTGCGGCACGATGGTGTGCAGGTCGGCCCCACCTTGGCGTCACCTTGCCCCGGGCCCGGCTGACCGGTCGGTCCCCTCGCATGGCCTGAGGCACCGCAACACGGAGGGGCGTCGTGCGCCTGCTCCCTCGACGGTACACCGCTGCACTCCTCCTGCTCGGCCTCTCGGCCTGCAGCCAAGCGGAGCCGTTCACCAACCCCGACACCAACGAACCCACCGCGTTCGACCCCACCCCACCGGTGCGCCTCACCTACAACCCGGGGCCCGACGTGGAACCCGCGTTCCTCCCGGGTGGCGAGATCGTCTTCGGCTTCAGTCGGCCGGGTGAACCCAATGAGGATCAGTGCCTCGGTGCCCTGCCCAACCAGGGTGGCACCACCGTGGCCGAGAGCTGCCCCCGTACGGCGGGCTCGCGGGACTCGACCGAACGGTACGGCGAGGCACGAGCGCTCACCGCCGATACCGTGGCCCTGGTGGTGGCGACCCGGCGCACCGGGCGCCGGACAGACGACTTCGCGTGGATCGGGCGGGCGCCCTGGCGCAGCGCCACCGAGTTCACGCCACGCGTGCGCTTTCCCTTCACCAGCACGACGGGAACCGTTCAGTTCACGCCCCGGTACCTGTCGGTCGTGGCACCCGACGTGGTGGCGTACGTGGCGACCGAGACGGAATCGGCATGCCCGGGACTTGCCTTCCCCTGCATGGACCAGGTGCTCGTCACGTACGGAACGGAGGTGGGCGAGGTGGCCCTCCAGGACTCCACCCCGCCGGTGGTGCTGGCCGGCGTGGAGCGCCCCACCAGCATTGCCCCAGGGCCGTCGCCGGGATCCATCCTCTTCACGCTGACTGCCGACGCCCGGGTGTTCCTGCGGGAGGCCAGCGGCGCCATCACCCTGTTCGCCGTGCCCAGCACCTCCAACGCGGTGCGCGACCCGTCGCTGGCCGGCAACCTCCTTGTCAGCGTGGTGAACGGCGACCTCGGCTACTACACCCTGCCGGACAGTTCCCTGGTCCAGGACGGCGCCGGAGGCGACCTCGTCCTCACCGACCTCACCACCGGGCAGTCACGGCTGCTCGCACAGGGTTCCTGGCGTCGTCCCTACTTCTCCGCAGACGGGCGGCAGGTCGTGGCCGAAGGCAACGGCGACATCTACCGGTTCGACCTGCCGTGAGGTTGCGCGCCGTCCTGCCCTGCCTCGTCGTCCTGTCTGCCCTGGCTGGGCGCGCCGAGGCGCAGGATGGCGCCATCGGGGGGCAGGTGGTGGACTCCGCGACGGGACGTGGCCTCCCTGACGTGAGCATCCTGATCGACGGCACGGATCGGGGCGCGGTAACCGACTCCGGCGGGTACTACCGGGTGCGGCAGGTGCGGTCGGGAACCTGGGCGCTGCGGGTGCGGCGCATCGGGTACCGTGCGGGCATCGTGCGCGGTGTGGTCGTGCGGTCGGGCGAGACGGCCCGGGTGGATGTCGCCCTCGCGCCGCGGCCGGTGGAGCTGGAGGAACTGGAGTTCCAGGCGGAAGCCGACAGCGCCCTGGATCCCTTCCAGGTTCGCACGGAGCAGCGGTACTCTGGCATCGAGCTGCGCCAGCTGCCCGTGAGCTCGCTGGACGAGGCGCTCGAGCTGTCGGCGGGTGCCGTCGGCACCAGCTACCGGGGAGGCCGCCCGGGCGAGCAGTCGTTCATCCTCGATGGGCTCGGCGTCAAGAACCAGCTCGATGCCGCCACCAACGACGTCGGGCTGCGCATCCCGCCGGACATGCTGACCGAGGCGTCACTCATCACCAATGGCTTCTCCGCGAGGTACGGCCAGGCCATCTCCGGCATGGTGAACGTGGTGACACGGGACGGCAGCGACAACTGGCAGGGCATGGCGGCGATCGAGACGGACCGCCCCTTCGGGTCGGCCTCGCCGATGGGCCTCGATCGCGTCATCTTCATCGCCGAGGGCCCCGTGGCGAGTGGCATCCGCGCCGTGGCATCGGTGGACATGCTGGCCCGCACCGACTTCGACCCGGCCGGTGGCCCCGCCCCGACCGATCCACTCGACCCGCGCTCGAGCCAGCCCCTGCCGCTGCCACACAACAGCGGCGAGCAACTGTCGTTTGCCGGCAAGCTCTTCATTCCCCTTGGCGCCCGCGAGACGGTGCGACTCTTCGGGCTCCACAGCGTGCAGCAGCAGGAACTGTACGACCAGCGCTACAAGTACGACCTGGCCTTTGCACCGGTGCTGAGCTTCAACGGGACGTTGTTGAGCGCGGCCTTCCAGCATGCCTCGTCCCCCAGGTCCCGGCGGCCGCTCGTGCTCGACGTCCGGCTGGGCTACCTCACCCGCGACTTCGTGCGCGGTATGCTGGCGAACGACGTCGAGCCGGCGGTGGGGGCCTTCACCTTCAAGCGGTACGAGGTGGTGGGCGAGGACATGGCCCGCGCGCGCGACACCCTCAGCGCCATGGCGCCGATTCCGGGGATGTACCTCCCGGCGCCGTCGAGCAGCTCACCCTGGGGTGTACCGGCCTTCTTCCAGGCGCAGGGGTCGGCGGGCGAGGTGGCATGGAATGCCTTCACCGAGCTGCGGAGCCAGGTGGACGCCACGCTGGGGCTGGGCTCGCGTGCCGACCTCTACTTCGGCGGCGAGTACCTGCTCCAGACCGTGAAGACGTTCCAGCGGACGCTGGGCTACCTGCCCGTGGGAGACAGCGTCCCTCCCGCGACGGCATCCGACTTCTCCCCGCGTGCCGGTGCGCTCTATGCCGAGATGCAGTACCGGGTCCGGGACCTCGGCTTCACGGCTGGCCTCCGGTATGATCGCTTCGACTCGCGGCAGGACTTCGGCGACTCGACCGCGGCGCCGCAGAACGCCTTCAGCCCGCGCGTGGCGGTCTCGACGGTGCTGAAGGGTGCCACGCTGGTGAGCAGCTTCGGCTACTTCACGCAGCCGCCCGACTACCAGTTCCTGGTGAACCAGGCCTTCATGGACACGGCGCGCACGGGACGGTTCCGCGTGGGCAACCCGAACCTGGGGTTCGAGCGCGCCTGGCAGTTCGAGTTCAACCTTCGCTTCCGCCCACGGCCGGACGTGCTGGTGCGCACCGGCGTCTACGCAAGGAACCTGTACGGGCTGGTGGCCTCGGTGCCATTCGGGTTCAGCCCCGACTCGGCGGTCTTCAGCAACAACGACATGGGCTCGGTCCGGGGCTTCGAGGCCATCGTCGAGCGGCCCATCCTCCGCGGCTGGGGCGCCCGGTTCCTCTATACGCTGCAATTCGCGAACGCGACCGCGACGAGCCCGTTCGTGCTCCGCCGGGCCTTCACGATCGACCCGGCCACGGGCGACACGATCTACCCGGCCAGCGTGGAGTTCCCCCTGGACTACGACCGGCGCCACACGGTGACGGCCATAGTCCAGGGCATCGTCCCGCCAGGTGTGGGACCCAGGATCGGGCGGGCGCGCCCCTTCGGCAAGTGGGAGCTCGCCTTCATCGGGCGCCTGCTGAGCGGGTTGCCGTACACGGCGCTCCCCAGCACGCCGGGCGCGGCACTCGGCACGCCCAACCAGTCCCGGCTCCCGTGGACCTCGACCTTGGACGTGCTCTTCCGTCGCCCGGTCGAGCTGGGGCAGGTGCAGGCCGCGTTCTACTTCGACGCGCGCAACCTGCTGGGCCGGGAGAACGTGGTGGCCGTTCGGCGTGACACCGGCACCCCGTTCGCCACCAACGAAATGATCGAGGCCGCGGCGATGGCGGCCTACACCGCCAACCCGCAACCCATCCCGTTCGAGTCCCCACGCTACCGGCGGTTTGCGGACGCCAATGGAGACGGGTTGGTGGCGGGCGAGGCCGAACTCGTGCCGCTCTACCGCCGCGCAGCCAAGGACTACTACGAGCCCGTGTTCTACTACGGGCCGCCGCGCGTCATGCGCCTGGGCCTGGAGTTCCTCTTCTAGCACGCGCCCGGCGCCGCATACATTCCACCCATGCCCGACCTCCTGGCTGCCCGCTTCCAGATGGGCACGTCGCTGGCCTTCCACATCATCTTTGCGGTGGTGGGGATCGGCATGCCGCTGCTCATGGTGGTGGCCGAGCGGCGGTGGCAGGTGACCAGCGACCCCGTCTACCTGGACCTGGCCAGGCGGTGGGCCAGGGGCACGGCGATCATGTTCGCGGTGGGGGCCGTCTCCGGCACCGTGCTCTCCATGGAGCTCGGGCTCCTGTGGCCGCGCTTCATGCTCCTGGCCGGTCCCATCATCGGGATGCCCTTCTCGCTCGAGGGCTTCGCCTTCTTCGTCGAGGCCATCTTCCTCGGCGTGTACCTCTACGGCCGGGATCGCCTCTCGCCCCGTGCCCACCTCACGGCCGGGGTCATGGTGGCGGTGAGCGGGGCCCTCTCGGGAATCTTCGTCGTCATTGCCAACGCCTGGATGAACACCCCGGCCGGCTTCGAGATGGTGGACGGCGTCGCCACGAACGTGGATCCCATCGCGGCAATGGCGAACCCTGCCGCCCTGAGCCAGGTGGTGCACATGACCCTGGCGGCGTACGCTGCCACCGGGTTCGCCGTGGCCGGCATCCACGCCTTCCTGCTGCGCCGGCGCCCGCACAACGCCTTCCACCGACGCGCCCTGGTGGTCGGGCTCCTCGTTGGCGCCCCGGCGGCCCTGCTGCAGCCGATATCGGGTGACCTGAGCGGCAAGATGGTGGCCCGCACGCAGCCCACCAAGTTCGCGGCCATGGAGGCCCACTTCCACACCGAGGCGCCCGCATCGCTGGTGCTGGGCGGGATCCCGAATGAGGCCACTGGCGACGTGTCATTCGCGATCAAGGTGCCCCGGCTGCTGTCCTTCCTGGCCCACGGCGACTTCACGTCGCCGGTGGCGGGGCTCGACCAGGCGCCGCGCGATGAATGGCCCAACGTGCGCATCACCCACCTCAGCTTCCAGGTGATGGTTGCCCTCGGCATGTACCTGCTGGCCATGGCACTCTGGGCCACGTGGCTCTGGCGCAGGCGCCGCGACCTCGCCGGGCAACGACGCTTCCTCCTGGCGCTGGCGGTGGCCGCGCCCATGGGGTTCATCGCGATCGAGGCAGGCTGGATGGTGACGGAGGTCGGGCGGCAGCCGTGGGTGATCCAGGGTGTCATGCGCACGGCCGATGCGGTGACCCCGATGCCGGGCCTGATCGTGCCCTTCCTGCTCTTCACGCTGCTGTACACCGGGCTCGCCGTCGCGGTGACCTGGCTGCTCTACCGGCAGATCGTGAAGAGCCCAGGGGACGAGGACCTGCGCCATGGCCACGCCCCCCCCGAGGGGACCCATGCCTGAGCTGACCGCGCCGGTCCTGGTGGCCGTGGCGCTCCTGGTGTCGCTCACCGCGTACCTGGTCATGGCAGGTGCCGACTTCGGCGGCGGCGTGTGGGACCTCTTCGCCACGGGACCGCGCCGCCGGGCGCAGCGGGCGCTCATCACCGAGGCGATCGCGCCGATCTGGGAGGCCAACCATGTCTGGCTGATCCTGGCCGTGGTGCTGCTCTTCGTGTGCTTCCCGCCGGCGTTCGCCCGGATCTCGGTGACGCTGCACATCCCGCTCACGCTCATGCTGGTGGGCATCGTGCTGCGGGGCTCGGCCTTCACCTTCCGGAGCTACGACGCGCAGCGGGACGACGTGCAGCGCCGGTGGGGCCTGGCCTTCTCCTGGGCGAGCATCCTCACGCCCCTGCTCCTGGGCGTCGCCGCGGGCGCCATCGCGGCCGGCGGGGTTCCCGCCGAGCCGGCCGCCGCGTTCCGGCAGGGATTCATCGACCCCTGGCTCCGCCCCTTCCCCCTTGCCATCGGCGCCCTGGCGCTGGCACTCTGCGCCTACCTGGCCGCCGTGTACCTGACGGTGGAGACCGACGACCCGGCGCTGCAGGAGGACTTCCGGCTCCGGGCATTCGTCGCGGGCGGCGCCGTGTTCCTCGCCGCGACGGCCTCGCTGGTCCTTGCCCGCAGGGACGCGCCATACATCTGGGCCGGCCTCACGGGGAGTCGGTGGGCCCTGGCGTACCAGCTCGCGGTGGGCATCCTGGCGCTGGTGACCTTCGGGGCGCTCTGGCGCCGGCAGTACCGGGTGGCGAGGCTGACCGCCCCGGTGCAGGCGGCACTCATCCTGTGGGGATGGGCGCTCTGCCAGTACCCGTACCTCCTGCCCCCCGACCTCACCATTGCGGGAGCGGCGGCACCGGAGGTGACGCTCCGGCTGGTGCTATGGGCCCTTGCGGCAGGATTCGCCGTCGTCGTGCCGAGCCTGGCCTACCTGTTCCGGGTGTTCAAGGCACGGCCGCGCGACCTGCGCCCATGATACCGCGATAGTACCGGTCGAACGCCGCGCTCAGGCTCTCGCGCCGTGAATACGGTCCCGGCCGGTAGGCGCGGCTCGACACGCCGAGCTGGGTCTGCTCGCAGATGTGCCAGTCCTCCCGGTTGGTCCGGTCCCAGAAGCCAATGCCGTCCTGCGGGTCGAATCCGGGATCAGTGAGCGTCCCGGGGTTGAAGAGGAACTCGCACGCCACCAGCGTGCGGTCGGGCGCCAGCGGCTGGAAGGTGTGCACCATGACGTAGTCGTGGTGCAGGCTCAGGAGCATGTTGGGGAAGATGGAGTAGTAGTACACGCGCTGGGCCTCGCCGGGGAGGTCGGCCACCGGAAGGCCGCACGACTCGCCGCTCAGGGTCATGCTCCCGCCCTCGCGGCTCACCGTCATGAACCCGCCCAGGTACGGTCCATCCACCAGGTCGTTCTCTCCGCTGGTGGGAGGCGAGAGCTTCACCAGCGAGGGATGCACCGGCGCACAGTGGTAGCACTCGGAGTAGTTCTGGAACAGCAGCTTCCAGTTGGCGCGCACGTCGTAGGTGAGCCGTCCGCCGGTCGCAAGCGAACCCAGCTGCCATCGCGCGAGCCGCTCCCGCATCGGCGCCCACGCCACCTCGAACGGCTCGGAGGCCTCCGACAGGTTCACGAAGACGAACCCGTCCCACTCCGACACCTGTGCCTGCGCCAGGCCGTAGCGACCCTTGTCGAAACCCTCCATCTCGCGCTGGTCGGGCACGCCGATGAGCTGGCCATCGAGCCCGTACGTCCACGCGTGGTAGGGACACTGGATCGTCCCCGGGAGGTGGCCGCTGGGCTCTTCACAGAGGCGGCTGCCGCGGTGGCGGCACACGTTGAAGTGCGCCCGCAGGGTTCCTGCCCGGTCCCGCACCAGGATCAGGCTTTCCTTTCCCATCGTGAGCAACCGGTATTCCCCCGGCACCACCAGCGCCGATGCCCGGCCCACTCCCAGCCAGCGCCGGGCGAAGATCCGCTCGACTTCGTGCTCGAAGGTGGCGGGCGAGGTGTACCATGACCCCTCGAGGGTGTGCAGCCCCTCGGTGGCCAGGTCGGTGGTCTTGAGGAAGGTGGTCATGGGCATGCTCCGCGCCGTATGTTCCCGGGGCTGGCCGGGAATCCAATCTAGCCTCTCGCGGGACACCTTCATGCCACGACTGCCAAGCTGCACCGAGCGACTGACCTGGCTCTCCGCCCTGGCGTTCCTGCTGGCCGGGCCCCTGCAGGCGCAGGGCGCCGCACGCCCCGACACGGCCGGGCTCCGGCGCGAGCTCCAGTCGATCGCGCGAGCGCACCATGGCGTCCTGGGTTACACCGTGCTCAACCTGGACACCGGCGAGCGCTGGTCCGAGCGGGGTGACGAGACCTTCCCGACAGCCAGCCTCATCAAGGTGCCGATCCTGGTCACCGCCTTCGACCTGGAAGCGCAGGGCAGGCTGTCCATGGACGGCCCGCTCACCGTGCTGCCGATCGACCAGGTCGGCGGCAGCGGCGTGCTGCAGTTCATGCACCCCGGCATGGCCCTCACGGTGCGCGACGCCGCCACCCTCATGATCGTGCTGAGCGACAACACGGCGACCAACCTCCTGCTCGACCGCATCATCATCCGGCGGGTGTGGGCAAAGATGGAAGCGCTGGGCCTGCCGCACACCAAGGTCCACTCCAAGACCTTCCTGCGGATCTCCAGCGTGGCCATGGACAGCTCGGTGAAGTACGGCCTGGGCGTGAGCACGCCGAACGAGATGGCCCGGCTCTTCGCGCTGCTGGCCGAGGGCAAGGCGGTGAACCCGGCCGCAGACTCCACCATGCTGGCGATCATGGAGAACACCACCGACAACGAGTCGATGCAGCGCTCGGTGGACGGCCTGGCCGTGCCCCACAAGACGGGGGCCACGGACTCGGTCCGGACCGAGTGTGCCCTCTACCGCCTGGTGCAGCGGATCGTGGCATGCGGCTTCACGAAGCAGAACCGGGACACCCGCTGGGTCACGGACAACGAGGGCCAGGTGACCCTGGGGCAGGTCGGGGCCGCGGTGCTGCGCGCCTATCCCCGCCGGGTGGAGGGCACGGGCGCGCCGTAGGCCGGCGCTCCCCCGCGCCGCCGCGGGTCAGCCCCGGCCGGCGATGATCTTCTTGAGGAACGGCACCATCACCAGCATCAGCACCCCCGCCGCCAGCGACACCAGGGTGAAGGCGAGGAAGAAATCTGCCTGCCCGCCCAGGATGCTGAAGCCGATCTCGCCGCGCTGGAACCGCTCGACCGTCCCCGCCACCAGGCCGCCGATGAAGTTCCCCAGGAAGTTCGAGAGGAACCAGACGCCCATCATCATGGACGCGATCTTCACCGGGGCCACCTTGGTCACGAACGAGAGGCCGACCGGCGACACGCACAACTCCCCGATGGAGTGCAGGCAGTAGAGGCCCACGAGCAGCCACGGGCTCGCGAGGCCGCCCTGGTCCGCCACCTGGGCGCCCGGTACCAGGACCCCGTACCCCAGGCCCAGCAGGACCAGCCCGATGGCCATCTTCATGGGTGTGGAAGGCTGCCGCGGGCCCATCCAGCTCCACACCATGGCCACCACCGGCGCCAGGGCGATGATGAAGAAGCTGTTGATGGACTGGAACCAGGTGGCCGGGATCTCGCTGTTGGGCAGCGCCGACCCGAGCCATCCGCCAATCGCGCGATCCACCTTCTGCGCGCCGAACACGTTGAGCGACGACCCGGCCTGCTCGAATGCCAGCCAGAAGTACCCGGCGAAGAGCACCACGATCACGATGGCGAGCACCTGCAGCCGCTCCTGGTGCGTGAGCGGGACGTCCCGTGCCGCCCCGCCCGTGGTCGTCCGGGTGAGCCCCATCGGCGTCATGCCGACGTCGCCGAGGACCCGCTGCCGCATCACCGAAAACAGGATCAGGCCGAACACCATCCCCACGCCAGCGGCAGCAAACCCCCAGGACCAGCCGTACTTCACGGCGAGCCAGCCACAGACGATGGGGCCCAGGAACCCGCCCAGGTTGATGCCCATGTAGAAGATGGTGAAGCCGGCATCGCGCCGCGGGTCGTTCTCGCCGTAGAGCTGCCCCACCAGGGTGGAGACGTTGGCCTTGAAGAACCCGGTGCCAATGATGATGAGGGCCAGGCCCAGGAAGAACGTGACGTGGGTCTCCCCCGCGAGGGTGAAGTGCCCCAGGGCGATGACGGCGCCGCCAATGAGGAGTGAGCGGGCGGTGCCGAGGTAGCGGTCGGCCAGCAGGCCACCGATGATGGGGGTGAGGTAGACGAGCCCCGTGTACCAGCCGTAGAGGTGGCTCGCCTTCTCCTGGGTCCACCCGAACCCGCCCGTGGTGGAGTCGATCAGGAAGAGCACGAGCAGCGCGCGCATCCCGTAGTACGAAAACCGCTCCCACATCTCGGTGAAGAAGAGGAGCGGCAGGCCACGCGGGTGCTTCAGCCTGGTGGTGGTCACGTGTGGCTCGGTCATTCCTTCCCCATTCTCTTCTTGAGGTAGGCAAGCTGTTCGTCCACCGCCGCGCGGCGGCGCGCCTGGTCGAGTTCGGCCTGCAGCAGCGAGTCGTTCGGGTCGACGCCGGGCCTGGCCTGGCCGGCCTGCTCCAGTTCCCGCCACGCATCGCGCAGGCTGTCGGAGGTGGCCTCCGACGGGGCGGCCTTCAGCGCCGCCGAAATCTCCCCCAGCTCCCGCTCGGCCAGGCGGAGCTCCTCCTGCTGGACCACCATCTTCCGCTCGAGCAGCGCCACGCGCTCCCGGTGCCGCGCCGCGTAGCGCTCGGCCAGGGCCACCGTTTCCCGGTCCCCGATGCCGGAGGCCAGCCCGCCGCGCCGCTCGGCGTCCTCCGCCTGGCAGCGCTCCTGCTCCAGGTCGGCTGCGCTGGCCGCCAGCGCATCATGCATCGCCTTCACGGCAACCTTCGCCTCGACCAGGGCGCCGCGAAGGGCCTGCGCCTGGGTGCGCCGGTCCGCGGGCGGCGTCGCCTCCTGCAGGAAGCGCTCGATCCTCGACTTCAGGCCCTCGAACATGGGGCTCCCTGATGGGTGGGGGGCGGGCCCGGGAACACTAGGTCCGCGGCGCGGAGGGCGTCAAGCGAATGGGGCGGGCCGGGCAGCCTCCAAGGCTATACCTTGCAGGCAATGCGACGCCTCCCCGCCGCCGCCCTGCTCGTGGCGCTCGCCCTTCCTGCCCTGGCGGGTGGCGCGAGTGCGCAGCGCGACCGGAGTGCGGTGGGTGCCCAACTGGGGTTTGCGCGGAGCTGGATCGGGTCGAACGATGCCGAGGTGGATGCGGCACTCGAGGGCCGCCAGGGCGCGTTCGTGGGCCTGTTCTACCGCCGCCGGCTCCTGTCATGGCTGGCGGCACAGACCGAGCTCAACTTCACCACCAAGGGGGGAGAGCTCGACGTTCCCGCCGACCCGATCGTCCTCCAGCAGTCGCTGGAGATCGGGTTCCTGGAAGTCCCCCTGCTCGCCCGGATCGCCACGCCCTACGGCCCCAACCGGATCCGGCCGGTGGTGTTCGGCGGCGCGAGCCTCGCTTTCCGGATCGGGTGCAGCGTGCGCACCGACTTCGCGAACGACAGCATCGCCCTGCAGGGATGCGACGGCACCGGGGGGCAGCGTTCGGTCGAGCCGAGCTGGATCGTGGGCGGAGGGGTGCAATGGGAGCGCCGGGGCGTGAGCCTCGCCCTCGAGGGGCGCTTCGTCCAGGCACTCACGCCCACCGCGGAAGGTGCACCCGGCGATCCGCGCAACCAGCTCCTTGCCATCCTGTTCGTCATGACACTCTGAGGCCACCATGTACCGCGCCCCCTTCCTGTTCCTGGTCGTCCTCGCCGGCTGCTCCGACCGCCCGCGCCCGAACCCCGCCTGCGGCATTGCGGCAGTCGCCGCCCCCACCGCCGTCCTGGGCGAGTTCACCCGCCCGCAGCGCACCCTGTCCGAGGCGCCAAGCTGGTTGCCCGAGGTGACGGTGGCACGCGTGGTGGCGGGCCCTGCCTTCCGCGCCATCCTGGGCCGGGCCGACACCGGCCTGGTGGTCGGAGTCGATGGGCAGGTTCCGCCCGGGATCGTGCCCAGCTACGGCGTGCTGGTCACGGCGCCCGGCGGGCGCACCCAGGGGGTGCTGATCTACGAGGGACTGATCATCGAGGCGGCGCCTCGTCTCGGCATCGTCTCGTACGGCGGCCTCACCCTTCCGCTCATTGGCGTGGAGGTCGACACCGCCATGGTGCTCCACCCCGGCTGTCCGCTCTTCCCCGACTCGCTCCTGCAGTGAGCGTGGTCCGCATCGGCATCAGCGGGGTGCGGCGCACCGACCACCAGGTGGCGCGCGATGGCGTGAACGCCTCGTACGTCGAGGCCGTGCTCCGCGCCGGTGCCCTTCCGCTGGTGCTGTCGCCAGCGGTGGGCCCGGCGCGGGCCTCCGAGGCGCTTGCGGCGATCGACGGGTTGCTCCTCTCCGGCGGCGACGACATCGATCCCGGCCTCTACCACATGGCGCCGTCGCCGCACCTGGGCGCCACTGACCCCGCACGAGACATGTTCGAGCTGGCCCTGCTGGGCGGCGCGCGGCAGCGGGGGATGCCGATCCTCGGCATCTGCCGCGGCCTGCAACTGGTGAACGTGGGCCTGGGTGGCACCTTGTGGCAGGACCTGCCCACCGAACGGCCAGGGCCGGTGGAACACAACCCACGGACGGGCCGGGCGACGCGAGTGCACGCGGTCACCCTTGCGCCGGAAGGGCGCATGCGCGCCGCCGTGGCGACGGACACCGTCCAGGTGAACTCATTCCATCACCAGGGCGTGCGCGACCTCGCTCCCGGCCTCGTGGCACGCGGATGGAGCGACGACGGACTGGTCGAGGTGGTCGAGGGTGATGACGATCGCTGGCTGGTGGGGGTGCAGTGGCACCCCGAGGAGATGCACGGTGAGCGGGGGTCGCCGGACATGGCGCTGATCCAGGCCTTCACCCGCGCCGCGGCGGGGTCACGGGCAGCGTCCTAGGAGAGCCGGCCCTGGGCGGGAAAGAACACCCGCTCGCTCACGCCATTGAGCGCCCCCCGCAGTGCGGTGAACCGCTCGGCCGCGAGGCGCAGGATGCCGTCGAGCCCCGCCGGTTCAGCCATCGCGTGGTCCGATGCCATGGCGAATCCCCGCTGGCCCAGCTGGTCGTAGTAGCTCACGTCGGGCCCGCCGCGACGGTGCTGGCGGGCCGTGATGTACGCCGGGAAGATCCCCGCCAGCCACAACGCGTAGTTCCCGAGGTGCAGCATCACCTGGAAGCGCCTGGCACCGGTCGTGGCGTCGAGGTCCTGCAGGATGTCCACCAGGTACCGGTGGCGATGGTCGTCGTGCCAGTCCACGCGCCACGCGCGGTCGCGGTGGCCGAAGGTGAGCAGCATGGCGGCGACGTAGTCGGCCATGTCGCGGTCATCGAGGCCGCGATCGCGCAGGGCGTGCCGCACCACGACGTAGAAGAGCAGGTGGTCGGACGGCACCAGCAGGGTCCGCACGGCAAGGAGGCGCTCGAGCAGCTCCGGCTCGTCGAGCAGGCCGTCGGGTCCCTCGCGCTCGAGGCGTCGCTCCAGCGTGCGACGCCGCACCGCCGAGCCACGGCCCAGCAGGAGCAGGAGCAGCTGCAGGTCCCTGGCGTCGAGGCGACTCCGCGTGTCCGCGCGAATCATGCGCCCTCCCATGTGGGGGGATGGCCCCACCCTGCCCCCGGCACGCAACCCGCGGGCCACCTCCCCTGCCGGGGTGTGGCCGCGGGCCCCGCACCGTTATCGTTCCGCCGGATTCTTTCCCGAAACGACCGATGATCTACGTCTGCATCCCAAGCTATAACGAGGCCCCCACGGTGGGCCTGCTCCTGTGGAAGGTGCGGCAGGTGTTCAGCGCGTTCGAGCGGGAGTACCAGCTCATCGTGGGCGACGATGGCTCCACCGATGCCACCGCCGAGGTCCTGGAGCCCTACGCCCGCGCCCTGCCGCTCACCGTGGTGCGGAAGCCGCACCGGGTGGGCTATGCCCGCATGTGTGAGGCGCTCCTGGCCCAGGCCGTGGAGCGCACCGACCGTCCCAAGCGCGACTGTGCCATCCTCCTGCATGCCGACTTCGCCCACGACCCGGCCTGCATCCCCGACATGGTGCGGCGCATCGACGGCGGCGCCGACCTGGTCGTGGCCGAGGCCGCGATCGAGGGTCGCGTGCCACCGTCGTTCCGCCTGGTGCGCCGCTGGGCGCCGCGGCTGCTTCGGCGTCGTGTCGGCGTTCCCGGCGTGCACGACGTCGTGAGCGGGCTGGTCGCGGTCCGGTTGATCACCTTGCGCAACATGTTCCGTGAGGCCCCTGCGCCCTTGCTCCGCACCGAGGGATGGGCCGCGCGCGCCGAATTGCTGGGGCGGGCCGCGCGGTACGCCCGGCGCATCGACACCGTGCCGACGGTCGAGCGCTCGGCGCTCCGCCAGCGCGAGCGGCGGGAGACGCCGTGGCGGACGATCCGCGAGGTCTGGCGGCAACGGGGCGCGCTCTCACTGCCCCCCATGCGCGCCGTCGCGGCGCTGGAACGCGAGGCCGAACCGGCGTGAGGCGCCAGGCCGCGGTCGTGCTGGCCCTGGCCCTGGCCGGGTGTGCCGCCGCGGCGCCGGCCGCTGCCCCGGCACCCGCGAGTCGCCTCGCCGACCCGGACGACGAAGCCCGCGTCTCCGCGGCGCTCGAGGCCGTGGTCGTCAGCGACACACGCCCGGGGGGTGCGGACAGCCTGTTCGTGTCAGGTGCCACGATCATCGCAAATGGCAGCAACCGGATCTCGACGCCCAGGTTGGCCGGGGTCATGTACGGCGGACGCGCAGCCGTCACCACGAGCCAGGTGAACGTCCGCCAGGACATGGCCTGGGCCTCCATCGACTACCGCTGGTTCTCGGACGACCGGAAGGACGTGCGCCTGGGCAAGGCCACGCTGGTGCTGGCGCCGACACGCAGTGGCGCCAGTTGGAAAGTGGTGCAGATGCACAGCAGCTCGAGCCGGTAGGCGGCGTGCTCACGTTGCACGCCGCCGGGCTGGAGGTCAGCTGGCTGCCGGCTTCCCCGTGATGGTTTCCTTGACGCTGCGGGCGGTCTCCGGCGCGAAGAGCTTGAGCACCAGGTAGAAGAGCCAGCCCAGGAACGCCAACCACAGCAGCTTCCCAACCAGGCCCACGGCGATGCCAAGCAGACCGAACAGCACCTTGGACGCCAGGATGGCCACCACGGCAAACACGGCGAAACCGAAGAGTGAGCGGACCATGCTAATTTTCCTCCGAGGTTGTCACGCTGATCCGATGCCAGTACGCCTGACGTTCCAAAAAGTTTCGTAGCGAGCCAAGTGACTGTCCAAGCTGACGTTATCGTCGTAGGCGGCGGAGCCGTTGGGTCGGCCTGCGCGCGCGAGCTGGCCACGGCCGGTCGTCGGGTGCTGCTCATCGAGCGGGGCGCCGAGCCGGCTGGTGCCTGGCAGGCAGCGGGCGGCATGCTGGCGCCGCAGATCGAGGCACAGCCCGAGGATCCGCTCTTCGACCTGGGCCTGGCCGGGCGTGAACGCTACGGCGTGCTCGCAGGCGAGCTTCGCGGCTCCACCGGCATCGACATCGGGCTGTGGCAGGACGGGATCACCAACCTGGCGATGACCGAGCACGACGCCGCGCGGCTGCGGGTGTCGGTGGCGCTGCAACGGCAGCAGGGCCACCTCTGCGACTGGCTCGATGCGACCGAGGTGCGTGCACGATGGCCCTGGCTGGCGACCACGCACGGGGCCGTCTGGGCGCCCCGGGATGGCGCTGTCGATCCGGTGCGGCTGGTGGAGGCGCTCAGGGCCGACGCGGTGCGGCGCGGGGCGGCCATCGTGCATGACAAGGTGCACCAGGTTGAGCGCCAGGGTGACGCCGTCACCGGGGTCCGCGGCAACGAGGTGTACACCGCACCGCACGTCGTCATTGCGGCGGGTGCCTGGTCGGAGGGCATCGGCGGCATCCCGCGGCCCCTGTCGGTGCAGCCCGTGCGGGGGCAGCTGATCGCGCTGCGCTGGCCCACCGGTATCCCGCCGGCGATCGCGTACGCCAACCACTGCTACCTGATCCACCGCGATGGCGAGGCCCTGGTCGGGTCCACCATGGAGTACGTGGGCTTCGATCCGCGCACGACGCCCGACGGCGTCGCGCGCATCCGGACGGCCATGGAGGCGGCGTACCCACCCCTGGTTGGCGCGCCGATGCTCCGGGCCTGGGCGGGGCTGCGGCCGCTGACGCCCGACGGCATCCCCATCGTCGGCCCCGAACCCAGGCTCAGGGGCCTCTGGTACGCCACTGGTCACGGGCGAAATGGCATCCTGCTCGCCGGCATCACCGGCGTGCTGGTGCGCGAGCTGCTCGATGGAGCGACACCGCGGGAGGAGTACGGCTTCATGCGGGCGGATCGCTTCTGGCAGTGGTAGGGCGGTCCATGGCTGGCCGGTGGCTCGCGTCCGCACTGCTGCTGTGCCTTCCCCGCGTCCTCCTGGCACAGGATGGCCTCGCGCGCGACCGGGCGGCCTTCGCGTCCTGGCTTGCCGAGTCGCCCACCTCACCATTCCGTGCGATGGCGCACCAGCGCATCGAATCGGGCCTGACGCTTGGCTCGGCCAACACCGACATTGCCCTGCCGGGCCTTCCGCAGGGCACGGTGGAGGTGCAGGGCTCGGTGGCGCGCCTGACGCACGCAGGCGGCACCACCCTCATTCCCCGCACCGGCAGCGGCGTGGCGAGTGGCCCATATCGCCTCAGGGTGAGCGGGATGCCCGGCCGCCAGGCGTTGACGGTGTTTGGCGGACCGGGATTGTCGCGGCACGCAAGCTGGTTCCCGGCCGCGGCGGGGGTGGTGGATACGGTGACGCTCAGCGGGCCGCGCGGCGCCAGGGTGGTGCTGCTCGCACCGGACGGCAGCGACGTGGAGGCGATCGAGGCGGGTCGGGTGACGGTGCACCGTTTCGGGGCGCCTGTCTCCCTGCTGGTGCGTGAGGTGCCGGGGGCGAGCGCCGATGAGCGTGAACTCGAGGTCTACTTTCGCGACGCGACGAACGGCTACGGGAGCTACCCCGCCGGGCGCTACGTGACGCTCGTGCCGATCGGCGGTGGCCGCTACGTGGTGGACTTCAACACCGCGCGCAATCCCTGGTGCGCCTACAACACGGTGTTCCCCTGCCCGCCGCCCTGGCCCGGGAATGCCATCGCGGTGCGGGTCGCAGCGGGGGAGAAGTACGCGGCGGAGAAGGTGGAGGCGGCGGCACCGTGACGGCCGGCACCACGACAGGTTGGCGCATGCGTACCGCACTCGTCTCCACCCTCGCTACCCTCTGCACCGCCTCCGGCCTCGCGGCCCAGGCCTATGCCGCGGCCCTCGACCTTGCCGGCGGCACCCTGCCCTTCGCCATCCACCTCGACAGGCACGGGAGCGCCTGGGGCGGGCGCCTCTGCAATGGCAGCACCTGCCAGCCATTCTCCAGCGTCACCTGGCACGCCGACACGCTGCAGCTCGGCATCGCCGACTACGGCGCCTCCATCACCGCCACCGCGCGGCGCGATTCGCTGGTGGGCGCGTACCGCAACGTGGGAATCCGCGGGCCGCGCACCATCCCCTTTCGGGCCCGCCGGGGCTCGCTGCCCCGCACAGCGGCCCCGCCATGGCTCGACGGCACCTGGTACGCCTGGTTCCGGGGGGCCACCGGCGACACGCCGCGCGTCCTCGAGTTCCGCACGGGGCCAGCGGGCCTCGAGGGCACGGTCATCAGCAACAGCGGCGACTATGGCGCGTTTGGCGGGGTGGCCACGCAGGACAGTTTTTCCCTCGCCCGGTTCGATGGCTCGTTCGTCTACCTCCTGGCTGGGCGACTGGTGGGCGACACCCTGGTGGGCACCTTCCACGCGGGGCTCCGGTCCCAGACGCCTTTCAGGGCCCTGCGCGCCCACGGGCCCTCGCCACTCACGCCGCCCATGGAGGTCACGCGGGCCGACACCGCGCCCTTCCGCTTTGCCTTCCGCGACCTGGAGGGCCGGATGGTCACGAGCGACGATGCGCGCTTTCGTGGCAAGGTGCTGATCGTGGACGTGTTCGGCACCTGGTGCCCCACCTGCCACGACGCGGCGCCCACCCTGGTCTCGCTCTACCGGAGCCGTGCGGCGCGCGGCCTCGAGGTGGTGGGACTGGCGTTTGAGGTGTCGGGGGACACGGCGGTGGATGGCGCCCTGGTGCGCCGCTACCGTGACAAGTTCGGCATCGCGTTTCCCCTCCTGCTCGCCGGCGTGAGCGAGGTGGACCTCACCGCCGCGGCGCTGCCACAGCTCCAGGGATTCACCGCGTTCCCGACTACCATCTTCATTGGCCGCGATGGCCGCGTGCGCCGGGTGCATGCGGGCTTCCACGGCCCCGCCACCGGCTCGCAGCACGACGCGACGGTGCGGGAGTTCGAGCAGGTCACCGACCAGCTCCTCGCCGAGCCACCGCCCTGACCCCTACCTGACGGCCGGACCCGACCCTAGCTTCCGCAGCGCTCCAGCCAGGTCGGCCACACCCCCCACTCCCGGAGCCGTGACATGACGGGACTCCTGTCCCGGGAACGCACCATTGCCAAGCCCGGATTCAATCGCTGGCTCGTGCCTCCCGCCGCCCTCGCCATCCACCTGTCGATCGGGATGGCCTACGGCTTCAGCGTCTTCTGGCTTCCCCTGAGCCGTGCCATCGGCATCACGAAGAGCATCGAGTGCGCGGCCGACATCGGCCACATCGCGCGGATCTTCGCAACCACCTGCGACTGGAAGATCAGCTGGCTGGGGTGGATGTACACCCTGTACTTCGTCTTCCTGGGTTCGGCCGCGGCGCTGTTTGGCGGCTGGCTCGAGCGGGTGGGGCCGCGCAAGGCTGGCGTCGCGGCCGCCTGCTGCTGGGGCGGCGGCTTCTTCATTTCCGCACTGGGCGTGTACACCCACCAGATCTGGCTCATGTGGCTCGGCTCGGGCGTGATCGGCGGCTGCGGACTCGGGCTCGGGTACATCTCGCCGGTCTCCACCCTCATCAAGTGGTTCCCCGACCGGCGCGGCCTGGCCACGGGCATGGCCATCATGGGCTTCGGGGGCGGTGCGATGATCGGGGCGCCGCTGGCCGACATCCTCATGCGCCACTATGCGACGCCGACCTCGGTGGGCGTGTGGCAGACCTTCGTGACGATGGGTGCGATCTACTTCGCGGCGATGCTGCTGGGCGCATTCGGCTACCGGGTGCCCCCGGACAACTGGAAGCCGGCGGGATGGACGGCGCCGGCAAACTCGAAGGCGATGATCACGAACGAGCACGTCCACGTGGACACGGCGTGGAAGACGCCGCAGTTCTGGCTGCTCTGGATTGCGCTGTGCCTCAACACCAGTGCGGGCATCGGTGTCATCGGGATGGCATCCCCGATGTTGCAGGAAGTCTTTGGCGGGGGGCTGGTTGGCATCCCGAAGGCGCTCGCTGCCCTGTCCCCGGCCGAGAAGGTGCAGGTCGCGAGCATTGGCGCCGGGTTCGCGGCGCTGCTCAGCCTCTTCAACATCCTCGGACGGATCGGGTGGGCCTCGGCATCGGATTTCCTGGGGCGCAAGCGAACCTACGCCATCTTCTTCCTGCTGGGCACGGCCCTCTACGCCGCGGTGCCGTTCGCCGGGCGTATTGGCAGCGTTGGCCTGTTCGTGGCCATCTTCTGCGTGATCCTCACGATGTATGGCGGCGGCTTCGCCACCATCCCGGCCTATCTCGCCGACCTCTTCGGCACGCGCTTCGTGGGTGCCATTCACGGTCGCCTGCTCACCTCGTGGTCCACGGCCGGCATCCTGGGGCCGGTGCTGGTCAACTACATCCGTGAATACCAGCTCGACCACGGGGTTCCGGCAGCCCAGGCGTACAACGTCACGATGTACCTCCTCGCAGGGCTCCTGGTGCTGGGCTTCTTCGCCAACCTCCTGGTTCGCCCGGTTGCCCACCGCCACCACATGACCGACGACGCAGCAGGCATGACGGCCGCTTCGAAGTGAACCAGACGGGAGGGGCGATCAGCCCATGTCCAATCCATCGGAGTCTCCAGCGCAGGCGCAGGGAACCAGTGCATTTCTCGTCATCCTGGCCTGGATTGCAGTGGGCGCCCCGATAGCCTGGGGGGTCTGGATGACCTTGCAGAAAGCCGCCCTCCTGTTTCGCTAACTGACGGCCCCATCGGCGCTTGTGCTGGGGCACCTTGCCCGGCGGGGTCTTGACGGCCGCGCAGGGTTTGCCATTTTGGGGTGCCGGAATCGGTGTCAAAACACTGTCCTGTGAAGTCCGGTTTTCGCGGTTGTCTCCCCCAGTGGCCCTGTCCGGCAGCATGCCGGGAGCTAAACTAAAGTATTGCTCGGCAATAGCTTGCGGCGGTGTCCCGAAGGTGGCTCCAGCGAGCTGAACGGCATGGCGGAGGTAGCAGATGGTCGTTGCGGTCATCGGCAACTGGTCCGTAATCGGCAGCGATGGGCACGTTGCAATTAGGAACGCCATGCGGTGTCGGGACTCTCGCCTTCCAGCTTCGCTACAGTGCTCCGCACGGCCCGTCGGCACCAACCCTGCTGGCCGCGCATGACATCCAGCCTTCAACCCCGGAGGGTGGCAGGGCTCGACTGACGGTGATGGGACGCAGGTCGCGAACCGGCCCGGAGCCGGGTCGCCAGGTCGTGAGCGCAGGTGCTGGTTCACTCAACAGTGAGGTCGGGAAGTTTATGAAGCGTCTCGGATTGGTCATGGCGGGACTCGCGCTCGCGGGCGCGGCGAACACCGCCAACGCCCAGCTCGGCATCAACGCCAACAACGGCTGGAACTTCACCTTTGCCGGCAACGTGAACGCGTTCATGATGTACGCTTCGCAAGGCGATGACGGGAACGTGGGATCGCCCGGCGCGCTGACCGGGGTGGGTGACAAGGGCTTCTTCTTCGGCACCGGCCTCCTGCCGGCCTTCGCGACGTTCGCGGCGTCCGGCAAGGAAGGCGACCTCGACCTCGGCGTGCACTTCGGCTTCGCACCGCAGATCCAGTGCGGCGGCGGCGTGCATGACTGCTTTGGCGCGCAAATGGACATGCGCCAGGTCTACCTGACGGTGGGCTGGGGTGGTGGCGACATCCTGATGGGCCGTGAGCTTGGCCTCTTTGGCCGGCAGGCGATCCTGAACGACCAGACCCTCTTCGGCATTGGCGCCACGAGCATCGCCCCGGGTGGCACCACCCTTGGTCGCATCGGCTTCGGGTACGTGTACCCCAACTTCGTGCCCCAGTTGACCTTCTCCACCGCGGCGGGCAAGCCGGCCCGGCTCCGGATCGGCCTGTTCGATCCATCGGCGCTGAACGAAAACATTTACACCCAGACCCAGCTGCCCCGGGTCGAGGCCGAGTTCACCTACCGCTCGGGTGGGTTCCTGGGCTGGGTGGACGGCACTGTGCAGAACGCCAAGGATCCGGTTGATGAGTCGCTCGGCGGCATGGGTTCCAAGACCGCCACTGGCTTCGGTGGCGGCCTCAAGTACGGCAAGGAGCAGTTCTCGATCACCGGCACCGGATACTGGGGCAAGGGCATCGGGACCACCCTCCAGTTCTCCGGCGTTGGCGTGGATGGTCCTGTCGGCGGGCTGGGTGTGGATCCCCTCGGGAACCTCCGCACCTCGTACGGCTACTACGTGCAGGCGACCTTCACCGCCGGCAAGAGCACCATCGCGGCCAGCTACGGTACGAGCGCGCTCTCGGCCACCGATGAGGAACTGGGTGGCGGTCCCAGCCAGCGGACCGAGAACACGCTGCTCTCGGGTGGGGTGTACACCCAGCTCACCAAGGCCCTCAAGTGGGTCGTCGAGGGCAACTACCAGTGGTCGGACCTGAAGGGTGATGGCCGCCCGGCAGGCACCGAGAAGAACACCCAGGTCACCTTCGGCACCGGCCTGATGCTGTTCTACTAGCCTTTGCTCGGATTCGTGGACCGGACGGCCCCTCCCTCGGGGGGGGCCGTTTCGTTCCCGGCCGGCGCCCTGTCCCGCACGCGGCAAGCGGTTACCTTACGCCGTCCCTACCCCATACACGGTCCATGTCCATGCGACTTCCGCTCCTCCTCGCCGCCGCCGCCCTGCTGCCGGCCTGCTCCGGCAAGACCCTCTACCAGGGCGTCAACGGCGTGGCCCCGGAGCAGATTCCCGACAGTGCGTTCGCCTGCACGCGGCGCACCCTCGAGTCCATCGGCTTCAAGACCTGGCGCACCGACCGCGAGACGCTTGCGTACATCGGCCGGCGCAATGCGGCCAGGCCTCGCGAGTCGAACGTCCTCGCACGCCGGTGGTTCGACCAGCTCGAGCTGCAGGTGACGGCGGACTCCGCGGGCGGGTCGGTCATCGCCGGGCGGGCGTCGTCGTTCCTCGAAACCGAGACCCAGCGCGGCCCCACGCAGGAGCAGGTGTCGGTGGCGAAGGAGGCGAAGACCGCGGCAGACTCGCTCTTCCAGAAGTGCGGGTTCACGGCCAGGTAGCCTGGCCCGCGGGATCGTTGGAACGTCGCCATGTGCGAAGGCCTCGCCGGATCCTGCCGGTGAGGCCTTCACGCATCCTGCAGCCGGGAGACTCAGTTGCCCTTGCTGACGATGGCACCGATGCCGACGCCAATGGAGAACTCGTTGATATCGTTGTCCAGCCAGCGCCGGTAGCCGCCTTCGAAGCGAAGCCCCAAGCTCCGGCCCACAACGACGCGGTATCCCACCTTGCCGCCGATGCCGACGTCGTTCTCGGAGAACCCGCCGCCGGAGATGGTCTGGTAGGCCAGCGATCCGGCAATGAATGGCGAGTTGGCCGTCGCGCCCTTGAACAGGTAGCCAACTTGCCCGCCCAGGCCCAGGGTAGTTGCGGTCTCACCTTCGCTCGAGATGATGTTCAGGGCCACCTGCGGCTCAAGCATCAACCCCGTCCCGGTGAAGAAGGTGCCGTAGATCGTGGACTGCCCGAGAATCCCCTGGCCGGGGATCCCAAACGCGGTTATGGAGCTCCCGTTGGCGCTGAGGATGGAAGCGCCCAGGCTGGTCCCGATCTCGACGAATGGTTTCTCCTGTGCCACCGCCATCACGGGGAAGAGGAGCGTGGCAAGGCCGGTGACGAGGCCACGGAGCGTGCGGTGCATGGGGAAACTCCTGCCAGAAGAAGTGTTGGTTGACTGCATGTACCGAGGTACCCGAGTGGCCGCGAGCCATAGACAAAGGCCTCGCCGGACCCTGCCGGCGAGGCCTTCATCCGTCTCACCCGAGCGACTCAGTGGAAGGTGATGCCCAGGGCAAGCTGCAGCACGTTGGCACCGAAGTCGTCGTAGAACCCGACTTGCCAGGTGGCCGACGGCACAATGGAGATGTTGCGGCCGACCCTGATGTCATAGCCCAGCCCGGCCAGCGCGGCGAACCCCGTCTCGCTGTCACTCCCACCGACGCCAGCATCGGCGTTGATGTACCCAAGACCAGCACCGCCGGTGACCCAGAATCCACCGGTGGCGCTCGGATACCACCACACGTTGCCGGTCAGGGAGCCCTCGGTCAACGTGATCCCGTCCTCCGACTTGGTCCATCCCAGCGTCTGGCCACCGATCAGCAGGCGATCGTTCAGGGTGCCGCCCATCTTGAGGTAGCCGCTCATGCCGCTCTCGCGATCGAACTCGCAGAGGTCGCACGTGACGTCCATGCTGCCATAGCCAAGGCCGAGCCCGATGAAGAACCCTTCGCGCGTCTGGGCCCGTTGGGCAGCGAGCGGCGAGGCAAGGGCGGCGACCAGGAGCGTCGCGGCCACTCCTGTGGCGATGCCCTTGAGCGTGCGGTGCATGGGGAACTCCTGTCTGGAGAAGAGGTTGGTTGATGCGCTGCGTTCGGACCATGCCCGGCAGAGCAAGTGTCGTACCTCACGCGGTACCGTATGCGCCGATTGACCTTGGCCCGCTTCGCGAGGCGCCAACTCCCCGGAGTAGCCCAGGCCAGGACCGCAGCGCGATCCGCTCGCGTGCGACCTGCCCGTGGCGGATGCAGGTTGCCTGTGGGCCAATCGGCCCATGCCCCCGACCGAGTAGCCGTGAGGTCGCCCAGCCGTTACCTTTGGGGCCGCTCAAGTCGTTGCTCACAAGGGAGTTGTAGTGGCCGTCGCGCTGCCCGTCCTGGATCTCGACCGACCCCCCGCCAACCCCACGCCTGCGGCTCCAGTCCCGCTTGCCCAGGCGCGAAAGCCGTCGTGGCTCAAGGTGAAGGCCCCGGGCGGCGCCAACTACCTGCAGGTGCGCGCGATGATGCGGGAGCTGGGCCTCCACACCGTGTGTGAGGAAGCCCGCTGCCCGAACATCGGCGAGTGCTGGGACCACAAGGCCGCCACCTTCATGATCCTGGGTGACGTGTGCACCCGGAACTGCACCTACTGCGCGGTGGCCCACGGCACACCGCAGCCCTACGATCCGGTGGAGCCCGTCCGCCTCGCCGAGGCGGTGGCACGGATGGGCCTGCGTCATGTGGTGATCACGTCCGTTGACCGCGATGACCTCCCCAATGGGGGCGCCGAGGCATTCGCGGGGTGCGTGACCGAGATCAGGAAGCGGCTGCCCGAGGCATCGGTGGAGGTGTTGATCCCCGACTTCCAGGGATCCGAGCGGGCACTGGAGCTGGTCCTGGCTGCCCAGCCCACCATCCTGAACCACAACCTCGAGACCGCAGAACGGCTGTACCGCCTGGCCCGGCCGGGTGGACGCTATGATCGCGCCCTGCGGCTCTTCCAGAATGCCCGGCGCATCCGGCCCGATGGGCTGACCAAGTCGGGCGTGATCCTGGGCCTGGGCGAGGAGTGGGATGAGGTGCTGACGTGCATGCGCGACCTGCGCCGGGTGGACGTGAACATCCTGACGCTGGGCCAGTACCTCCGGCCCACCGACGGGCACTTGCCGGTTGCCCGCTACTACACGCCCGACGAGTTCGCGGAGCTTGCGGTCATCGGGCATGAGATGGGCTTCCTGCACGTGCAGGCGAGCCCGCTGACCCGGTCGAGTTATCACGCATGGGAACAGGCGGACGCCGCCAGGGCAGGAAAGGCCGAGATGACAGACCCGGTGGAGAGAGGGGCGCACGCGTGACGGCAGCAGAGGCGGGCAAGGGGAAACGATCAAAGGCGGATGCCGCGACGGCTGCCGCCGACAAGCAGGCGGCCGGGCCGTCGCCCGAGACCCAGCGCGACTGGCTGCGCCAGATGCTCCTGATCCGGCACTTCGAGGAAAAGTCGGGCGAGGCGTACAGCCTGGGGAAGATCGGCGGGTTCTGCCACCTCTACATCGGGCAGGAAGCGGTGGCGGTGGGTTCCATCGCTGCCCTGGGCCCCGACGACTACATCACGGCCTCATACCGTGAGCATGGCCACGCGCTGGCACGCGGGATCTCGTCGCGGGCGGCGATGGCGGAACTCTTCGGGAAGGCGGCGGGCTGCTCCGGCGGCAAGGGCGGCTCGATGCACCTCTTCGACGCGTCGCGGGGCTTCCTGGGCGGCCACGGTATCGTCGGCGGCCACATCCCGCTCACCACCGGCATGGCCTTCGCCAGCAAGTACCGGAACGAGAACCGCGTGGCCGTGTGCTACTTCGGCGAGGCCGCCGTGAACAACGGCGCCTTCCACGAGGCCCTCAACATGGCCGCCCTGTGGAAGCTTCCCGCCATCTACATCTGCGAGAACAACCGCTACGGCATGGGCACGGCCCTCGAGCGGGCCAGTGCCATCTACGACATCTCGGAACGCGCCTGCTCCTACGACATGGCGAACGAGGTGGTGGACGGCCAGGACGTGATGGCGGTGTACCAGGCAACGGCACGTGCGGTACGCCGGGGCCGGGAGGAGCACCAGCCGACGCTCCTGGAGATTCGCACCTACCGGTTCATGGGCCACTCGATGTCCGACCCGATCCACGGGCACTACCGCACGCGGGAGGAGGTCGAGGAACACCGGAAGCGCGACCCGATCCTGGTGTGGAGCAACCGACTGAAGGAGGCGGGCCTCATTGACGACCGCGGGATCAAGGCGCTGGACGCCGAGGTGATCTCCGAGGTCGAGGACGCCTACCAGTTCGCCGATGCCGCGCCCGACCCCGAGCCCGATGCGCTCTGGCGCGACGTGTACGCGCCGGTGGGTGGGGAGGCAGGGGCATGAGCGTGATCACCTACCGCGACGCGCTCAACCAGGCGCTGCGCGAGGAGATGCAGCGGGATCCGTCCGTCTTCCTCATGGGCGAGGAAGTGGCGGTGTACCAGGGCGCGTACAAGGTGAGCCGAGGCCTGCTCGAGGAGTTCGGGCCCACTCGCGTGGTGGACACGCCCATCACCGAGCTGGGCTTCGCCGGCGTGGGGGTCGGCGCCGCGATGGTCGGCCTCCGGCCGGTCATCGAGTTCATGACCTGGAACTTTGCCCTCCTCGCCATCGACCAGGTGGTGAATTCGGCTGCCAAGATGCGCTACATGTCGGGCGGCCAGGTGGGCGTGCCCTGTGTCTTCCGCGGGCCGGGCGGCTCGGCCTTGCAGCTCGCGGCGCAGCATTCCCAGGCGTTCGAGTCCTGGTATGCGCACATCCCCGGGCTCATCGTGGTGACGCCAGCCACGCCGGCCGATGCGAAGGGGCTCCTCAAGAGCGCCATCCGCAACGAGAACCCGGTGGTGTTCATCGAGGGCGAGATGCTCTACAACACCAAGGGCGAGGTGCCCGACGGCGAGCACCTGGTGCCCATCGGCAAGGCCGAGGTGAAGCGCGTCGGCCAGGACGTGACGCTCGTCTGCCACTCCAAGACCGTCTCGGTGGCGCTCAAGGCCGCCGAGCAGCTGGCGGCCGACGGGGTCGAGGCCGAGGTGGTGGACCTGCGCACGATCCGCCCGCTGGACGAGGCGGCCGTGCTCGAGTCGGTGGCGAAGACACACCGTGCGGTGGTGGTGGAGGAGGGCTGGAGCTTTGCGGGCGTCGGGGCGCAGGTGGTGGACGTGATCCAGCGCCAGGCCTTTGACGAACTCGATGCCCCGGTGCTGCGCGTGACCGGCGCCGACGTGCCCATGCCGTACAACAAGCACCTGGAAAAGGCGGCCAAGGCCGACCCGCCGAAGGTGATCGAGGCGGTGAAGAAGGTGCTGTATGTCTAGCCCAGCCACGCGCGACCAGGGGAGATAGGCGATGGCAACGAAGGTGGTGATGGAAGCCCTCTCCCCCACCATGGAAGAGGGGCGGCTGGTCGAGTGGAAGAAGCAGCCGGGCGACGCCGTGGCCGTGGGCGACGTGCTGGCCGAAGTGGAGACCGACAAGGCGGTGATGGAGCTGGTGGCCCGCGCGGCGGGGACCCTGCTCAACCACGGCGTGGCGGCGGGCACCACGGTGCCGGTGGGGAACGAGCTGGCGCAGATCGGGGCCGCGGGGGAGAAGGTGGGAGGGGGCAGCGCCAGCAACGGGAACAGCGGTACACCCACCGCTCCTGCTGCCGCTCCCCCGGCCCCTCCCTCCGCCGCAGTTCCACCTGCCGCTGCTTCTCCTGCCGCTGCCGCGGCGGCTGTCCCCCCGGGCGGCCGCCTGAAGGCCTCCCCCCTCGCCCGCCGCATTGCGGCCGACAAGGGCGTCGACCTGCGGGCGGTGACCGGGACCGGGCCCGAGGGGCGCATCGTGTTGCGCGACGTGGAAGGCGCCCCGGCTGGGGCCGTGGCCGCAGCGGCCGTGCCTGCACCTGGCGCCGCGGCTCCGCGACTGGTGCCAGCCCCCTCGGGCGCCCCGTTCCAGGACGTGCCGCTGACCCAGATCCGGAAGACGATCGCCAAGCGGCTGGCGCAATCCATCGGCCCGGTGCCGACGTTCTACCTCACCATGGAAGCCGACATGACCCGCGCCACCGAGGCGCGTGAGGCCCTGAATGCCCTGGGCGAGGGCAAGGTTTCGTTCAACGACATCGTGATCAAGGCCACCGCCCTGGCCCTGCGGCAGCACCCGGCGTGCAATGCCTGGTGGCAGGACGACCGCATCCGCTACTGGAACGAGGTGCACGTGGCGATGGCCGTCGCCGTGGAAGATGGGCTCATCACCCCGGTGATCCGCCACGCCGACCTCAAGTCGCTGCGCCAGATCGGCGCCGAGGCGAAGGACCTGGCCGGGCGGGCGCGCGAGCGGAAGCTCAGGCCGGAGGAGTACACCGGCGGGACCTTCTCGGTCTCCAACCTCGGCATGTTCGACATCGACGAGTTCACCGCGATCATCAACCCGCCCGAGGCGGCGATCCTCGCCGTGGGACGGGTGGCTGACCAGGTCGTGGCCCATGAGGGCCAGGCGGCCGTGCGGAAGCGCATGCGGCTCACCATGTCATGCGACCACCGGGTGATCGACGGGGCCACCGGCGCGGGCTTCCTGCGGACGCTGGTGCGAATGCTGGAGAACCCGCTGGGCATGGTGTGGTAGGCCATGATGTCCTGACGTCAGGACGTCAGGACGTCAGGACGTCATGGCATCAATCCCTGAAAACCAAGGCGGAGTCAACGTGGCGCAATTCGACGTGATCATCGTGGGCGGCGGTCCTGCCGGGTATGTCTGTGCCATTCGGGCCGCGCAGCTCGGGCTGTCGGCCGCGGTGGTGGAGCAGGAGAAGCTGGGCGGCGTCTGCGTCAACATCGGGTGCATCCCGACCAAGGCGCTGCTGCACAGCGCCAAGGTGGCCCACACCGTCCAGCATGAGGCGAAGGACCTGGGGGTCGAGGTCGGGCCGGTCAAGACCGACTACGGCGTGGCGATGAAGCGAAGCCGCCGGGTCTCGGAGCAGAACTCGAAGGGCGTCGAGTTCCTGATGAAGAAGCACAAGGTGACGGTCATCAAGGGGCGCGGCGTCCTGCAGCCGGGCCGGAAGGTGAAGGTCGGGAACGACGTCCACTCGGCGACGAAGGCCGTCGTGATTGCCACGGGGTCCCGGGTGAAGGGCATCCCCCCGATCGGGCTCACCATCAACAAGACCACGGTGATCAGCTCCGACGAGGCGCTCTTCCTGGAGCAGGCGCCGAAGACCCTCGCGGTGATCGGCGCCGGGGCCGTGGGAAGCGAGTTTGCCGACATCTTCACCTCGTTCGGGAGCAAGGTCACCCTGATCGAGGCCCTGCCCCGCATCCTCCCGATCGAGGACGCCGAGTCGTCCGATGCGCTGGGCAAGGTGTACCGGAAGCGGGGCATCACGGTGCATGCCGGGGCGAAGGTGGTGAAGGCCGACGTGAAGCCCGACAGCGTGACCCTCACCCTCGAGGTGGCGGGCAAGACCGAGACGGTGACGGCGGACAAGGTGCTCATGGCCGCCGGCCGCGCGGTGAACACCGAGGACCTGGGCCTCAAGGAGTGCGGGATCCAGCTCACCGACCGCGGGTTCATCAAGGTGGACCTGGCCACGCTGCAGACCACGGCCCCGGGCTACTATGCCATCGGCGACGTGGCGGGCCCGCCCATGCTGGCACACAAGGGGAGCCGCGAGGGTGTCAACGTGGCCGAGACGATCGCAGGGAAGAAGCCGCATGCGATCCGCTACGACAACATCCCGAGCGTCACCTACTGCCACCCCGAAGTGGCAAGCATCGGCCTCACCGAGGACCAGTGCAAGGAGAAGAAGCTCGAGTACCAGGTGGGCCGCTTCCCCTTCAGCGCCAACGGGCGCGCGCGCGCCTCGAACGAGACCGACGGGTTCGTGAAGATCATCCGCGACCGGAAGTACGGCGAGATCCTGGGTGCCCACATCGTGGCGAGCCACGCGTCCGAGCTGATCCACGAACTCGCGGTGGCGCGGGAGAACGAGTACACGGTGGAAGAGGTGGACCTGACGGTGCACGCGCACCCGACCCTCTCCGAGGCCATCGCGGAGGCGGCGCTGGATTCGATGGGACGGGCGATGCATATATGACGTCAGGGCGTCAGGGCGTCAAGCTACCTCCTGACGTCCTGACGCCCTGACGCCCTGACGTTGTGGAGTACCACATGGACGAGTTGCGCAATGCTGGCGGCGAGATCATCGACCCGGCGCGGGATCGGCCGGGTCTTGTTGTCCGTGCCCTCGTGGGCGCCACGGCGGCCGGGACGACCGTGGTAGCCCTGGCCCTGTGGGGCGTGCGGGCGTTGCTGGCGAATGCGCCCGCCTCCGACCAGGCCGTGGTGACGGGGCCGGCGTTCTTCGTCCTGATGGGCGGGACCTTCGGCGCCGTGGCGCTGGCGGTGGCGCTGGGCTGGTGGGTGCTGGCGCCGCTGACCTCGAGCTGGCGGCGGGGCGTCTTCGGCATGGTGGCCGGGTTCGGCACCGTCATCGCCGCGCTGGCGGCCGCACCGGTGCACCAGGCCTGGGGGCGCGGCGGACTCCTCGCCATGGCCGCCCTCGCCGCCTGCGTGGCGTTCCCGGTGCTCGCGTCCACCCGCCGCGCGTGAAGCCCCTGCGCGTCATCGAGCTGGGGCGCCGTCCCTATGCCGACGTGCTGGCCCTGCAGCGCGACCTCTGCCGTGCGCGCGCCGATGGGCGCACCCCCGATGACCTGCTGCTGCTTGTGGAGCACGACCCCGTCGTGACGCTGGGGCGCGGCACGCTCGCCACGTCCCTTCCCCTTCCCCCCGACACCCTCCGTGCCCGCGGCATCGAGGTGCACGAGGTGGAGCGCGGTGGTGACGTCACCTGGCACGGCCCGGGCCAGCTGGTGGGCTACCCGATCGTTGACCTCGCGTCACTGCGTCCCGACCTGCACTGGTACCTGCGGTCGCTGGAGGACGCGCTGATTGACGGGCTGGAGTCACTCGGCATCCCCGCCCACCGCAACCCTGGCTACACCGGCGTGTGGACCGCGGGGCGCAAGATCGCGAGCATCGGGGTGCACGTGAAGCGCTGGGTCACGCTCCATGGCTTCGCGCTCAACGTGACCAACCGGCTCGATGGCTTCGAGGCGATCGTGCCGTGCGGCATCCATGGCGTGGTGATGACGAGCGTGGCGGACGAACTCCCCGGTTCCTCCCGCGACAGCCTCATGCCGCTGGTACAGGCCGCCGTGGTGTCGTCGCTGGGCCGCTGCCTGGAGCGCGAGCCGGTGATGGCTGCCCTGCCGGAAGCGCTCCCCGCGTGAGCCGCCGCCGGGCCGCCAGGTCCCCTTAGGACCGCGGCGGCGTTCCGTCAAGGCCGGTTGCGGGAGCCGGCCCTGTCGATGTTCATTCCATGCGTGGAAGCGAATGCGAAACGCCCTGACGCCGAGGCGGAGCAGCAGGTAGCCGCAATCCTGCGGGCGGCCGCGAGCTGGTCCCATGAGGCGCCGGCCGCGCTGGAGCCGGCCATTCGCGCGGTCTGCGTGCGCCTGGCCGAGATGGTGGCCGACCAGCGGCACTACCTGACGCCACTCCCCGAGCCGCAGCAGGCCGAGCGCACGGCCATCCTGAATGCCATTGCCGCCCGGCTCCGGTCGGCGCCGGTGACGGGCGGCATCGAGCGCCACCTGGCAGCACTGGAGGAGCTGGAACTCCGCTCCACGGGTTCCTGGGCCGTGGTGGCATCGGCCCAGAGCGAGTGGGTCACCACGGCCATCCAGTACCTGGAGGCATGCGCCGGGGAACTCCCCGATGGGGAGCGCCCTGATCCCTACTGGGCCGATGACGTGGTTGCGGGCATCATTGCCTCGGTGCGCGCGCTCATCGGGGTGGATGGGTTGCATGCGCGAACCGAGGCGCAGTTCCAGGGCCAGGCTCGCAAGGAGCCCGCCGACCTGCCGGACGACGAGCGCTAGCCGGCGGCCGGCCCTCCCGCCGCCGCCCCCGCCCCAAGCTTCTCGAAAAACCGCGCAAAGATCTCGATCCCGCTCGTCAACTGGGCGAGGTCGAGCTTTTCATTGGGCGAGTGCAGGCCGTCATCGGGCAGGCCGATCCCGGTCAGGATGACGGGCGCACCACCCAGGCCAAGCTCGGGCACGATGGGGATCGACCCACCGGCCCGCACGTGCACGGCCTTCCGGCCGGTGTGCTCCAGGAAGGCCTCGTC
>CAZWXD010000009.1:0-2955 GCA_964638035.1 uncultured Gemmatimonadaceae bacterium
TCCACATCTCCGACATGTCCTGGACCAAGCGGGTGCAGCACCCGTCCGAGGTGGTGAAGAAGGGTGACGCGGTGGACGTGGTGATCCTGAACATCGATGCCGACAACAAGCGGATCTCCCTGGGCCTGAAGCAGGCCGAGGAAGACCCGTGGCTCAAGATCGGCGAGACCTACCCGATCGGGATGGAGCTCAAGGGCCACGTGGTGCGCCTGATGGACAAGGGCGTCGTGGTGGACATGGGCAACGACATCGAGGGCTTCGTGCCGATCTCGCAGCTCGGCGTGGCCAACCTCGAGAACCCGGGCGACGCCGTGAAGGAAGGCCAGCCGGTGGAGCTCAAGGTGCTCGAGGTGGACCCGATCCACCACCGCATCGTGCTCGCCGTGATCGGCTACCCGGAGGGCGAGTTCATCCAGGTCCCGAAGCTCGAGATCCCCGCCGACGAGATGTAGCACGCGGCAGGACCCGGCAGCGACCGCAGCGGGAGGCATCGAGCCTCCCGCTGTGTGCTTCCGGCAGTAAGTTCCCCGCCATGCCCACCGCCCGCGACCGCCTCGACGACCTGCACCATCGCCGCACCGCCTCGGAACAGGGAGGGGGCGAGGCACGCGTGGCCCAGCAGCACAGGAAGGGCAAGCTCACCGCGCGCGAGCGCATTGACCTGCTCTTCGACCCGTCCACCTTCGTGGAGCTGGACCGCTTCGTCACGCACCGCAGCACCGACTTCGGGCTGGCCGAGCAGGTGTATCCCGGCGACGGCGTGGTGACTGGCTACGGCCGGGTGGATGGGCGGCTGGTGTATGCGTTCTCGCAGGACTTCACCGTGTTCGGCGGGTCCCTCTCCGAGGCGCACGCCGAGAAGATCTGCAAGGTGATGGACCTGGCCGTGCGGAACGGGGCCCCGATCGTGGGCCTCAACGACTCGGGCGGCGCCCGCATCCAGGAGGGGGTGGTCTCGCTCGGGGGCTACGCCGACATCTTCCTCCGGAACACGCTGGCGTCCGGCGTGGTGCCCCAGCTCTCCGCCATCCTGGGCCCGTGTGCGGGCGGGGCGGTGTACAGCCCCGCCATCACCGACTTCGTCTTCATGGTCCGCGGCGTGTCCTACATGTTCGTCACCGGGCCCAACGTGGTGAAGACCGTCACGCACGAGGACGTGACGTTCGACCAGCTGGGCGGCGCCGACGTGCATGGCGGGACCTCCGGCGTGTCGCACTTCACCTTCGACTCGGAGCCGGCCTGCATCCTGGCCCTCCGCGAGTTGCTGGGCTACCTGCCCTCCAACAACCTGGACGAGCCCCCGGCCGCTGCGACGGCCGACCCGGCGGACCGGGCGGATGAGGCCCTGCTCGACGTGGTGCCGGAGAGCGCCAACCGGCCCTATGACATGCTCGACGTGATTCACCGGGTGGTGGACGACGGGCGCTTTCTCGAGGTGCACCGCGGGTTCGCTGACAACATCCTCGTCGGGTTTGCGCGGGTGGCGGGCCGCTCCATCGGGATCGTGGCCAACCAGCCGGCGGTGCTGGCGGGCGTGCTCGACATCAACGCGTCGAGCAAGGCGGCACGGTTCATCCGCTTCTGTGACTGCTTCAACATCCCGATCGTCACCTTCGTGGACGTGCCCGGATTCCTGCCGGGCGTGGCCCAGGAGCATGGCGGGATCATCCGCCACGGGGCCAAGCTGCTCTTTGCCTACTGCGAGGCGACGGTGCCGAAGGTCACCGTCATCACGCGCAAGGCGTACGGCGGGGCCTACGACGTGATGAGTTCGAAGCACATCCGGGGCGACCTCAACCTGGCCTGGCCCACGGCCGAGATCGCGGTCATGGGGGCGCGGGGTGCGGTGGAGATCCTCTTCCGGGAGCAGATCGCGTCAGCCAGCGATCCCGCGGCGGCACTGGCCCGGTTCACGGCGGAGTACCAGGAGAAGTTCGCCCATCCCTATGCGGCAGCGGCCCGGGGCTACATCGACGACGTCATCGACCCGCGCGACACGCGGCGCCGGTTGGCGGACGCCCTCGCGACCCTGGCCACCAAGCGCGACCGGAACCCCCCCAGGAAGCACGGCAACATCCCCCTGTAGCCGGTCCGGAGCCCGGTGTCTTGCGGGGGCTGGTGCAATGAGCCATCTTCAAGTCATGTCACGATTTGTGACACTTCCAGTCGCACTTGCCAGCCTCGCATCCTGGCCCCTCGCGCTGATGGCGCAGGGGGCGGTGGATCCGCGCATGCCGGTGCGTGCCGCCGAGCTGGTTCGCCAGGGCGAGCGGGGCGTGGCCACCGACATGCTGGGTGGCTACCTCGCGGTGGCGCCCGACGACGGGCACGCCTGGCTGCAGCTGGGGCGCATCTACGTGCTGGGGAGCCGGGAGTGGCACCTCGCACACACGAGCCAGCCCGATGCGGCGCTCCTGCTCGAGTTCGCGGCCACTGCGTTCGACCAGGCCACCCGGCTCGCGATCGACTCCGGCGCCGTCCTGCGGGCGCAGGTCGAGGTGGAACGTGCGCTGCTGCTGTTCGAGAAGGGCGGTTGGGAGGGCGCGCTCGCGGCGCAGGGAGCGGTTCGTGCGAACCCGCTTCCGCCGGAACTCGCCGAGCTGGGCAGGAACCTGGTGATCTCGTGCCCCCGGGGGGCCATCCTCCTGACCGGCACGGAACTCGAGGCCGTCGTGGCGCTGCATGCCGCCCTCGCGGCAGCCGACCGGCGCGACCTCCTGGTGATCCGTCCCGACATGTACGCCACCGACCCGGTCTATCGCGCCAGGGCGGCAGCGGCCCTCGGCGTCGATGCGGGGCTCCCGGTGCGCGAGGCGATCGGCGCCGCGAGCGCCACGCGAACCATCTGCCTCTCACCGGGAACCGATGAGGCGGCGGTGCCGCCGGCGCAGTGGTACACCGCGCGGCTCGTGCGCATCAGCCGGCCCGATGTTCCCATGGACGATGCCCTGGGCC
>CAZWXD010000009.1:3055-90478 GCA_964638035.1 uncultured Gemmatimonadaceae bacterium
GCGCGGCTCGTGCGCATCAGCCGGCCCGATGTTCCCATGGACGATGCCCTGGGCCTGACGGAGTTGATTGCCGCCAGCCACAACGCGTCGCCCTGGCTCGGCGCGATCCGCCGGGTGTACGCCGCCGCCGCGTACCAGAACCCGAGGCTCTGTTCCGTCCTCGTGCCCGCCTTCGGCGACCTGCCGCCCAGCACCTGCCGGTCCTGACATCGCCGTGAGGACGTTCGGGCGCCCGGGCGTTCCGCTGTGGCTGGTCGTGCACACGTCCCTGCCGGCATGAAGCGCGTCCTCATTGCCAACCGGGGCGAGATCGCCCTCCGGGTCATCCGCGCGTGCCATGAAGAGGGCCTGGAAGCGGTCGCGGTGTGTTCCGATGCCGACCGCGCATCGCCTCATGTTCGCGCAGCCGACCGGGTGGAGTTCATCGGGCCCGCGGTGGCTGCGGAGAGTTACCTCAACATCCCGGTGCTGCTTGACGCCGCTGCGCGGTGCGGCGCCGACGCGGTGCACCCGGGCTACGGATTCCTGTCGGAACGTGCGCCGTTCGCCGAGGCGGTGGAGGCGGCCGGCCTCACGTGGATCGGGCCACCGCCCGGCGCCATCCGGGCCATGGGCGACAAGACGGAGGCGCGCCGGCGGATGACGGCGGCCGGGGTGCCCGTGGTGCCGGGTGCAATGGCACCAGTCGAGGACCTGCGTGCGGCGCGGAAGGTGGCCGAGGAGATCGGCTTTCCCCTGATGGTGAAGGCGTCGGCGGGGGGCGGCGGACGCGGCATGCGCGTGGTCCACGCGCCCGGCGAACTCCGCGCGGCACTCGAGGCCAGTGCCAGCGAGGCGCAGAAGGCGTTTGGCGACCCGCGGGTGTACCTCGAGAAGTACGTCGAGCGCCCGCGGCACATCGAGATCCAGGTGCTGGCCGACGCCGACCGCGTGGTGCATGTCGGTGAGCGCGAGTGCTCGGTGCAGCGGCGGCACCAGAAGCTGGTGGAGGAGGCGCCCTCGGTGGCGGTGTCCCCCGAGCTGCGCGAGTGGATGGGTGCCGCCGCCGTGGCCGCCGCCACAGCGGTGGACTATCGCGGGGCGGGGACCTGCGAGTTCCTCCTCTCGCCCACCGGGTCGTTCTACTTCCTCGAGATGAACACGCGCATCCAGGTGGAGCACCCGGTGACGGAGATGGTGTACGGGGTGGACCTGGTGCGTGAACAGCTCCGCATCGCCCAGGGACGCCCGATGGGCGTGCCGGCGACGTACCTGCACCCGCGCGGGTGGAGCATCGAGTGCCGCATCACCAGTGAGGACCCAAGCTCGGGGTTCCTGCCATCCACCGGCCGGATCACCTACCTGCGGGCGCCGGGAGGACCGGGCGTGCGGTGGGATGCCGGCGTGGACGTGGGGAACGAGGTGACGCTCCACTACGACTCGCTGCTGGCCAAGCTGATCGTGTGGGCGCCGAACCGGGCCGATGCCATCGCGCGCATGGGCCGGGCGCTGGAGGAACTCGCGATCGTGGGCGTCGCCACCAACGTGGCGTTCCACCAGCGCCTCATGGCGGACGAGGCCTTTCGACTCGGTGACCTCGACATCCAGATGCTGGAGCGGCGCCCCGAGTTGCTGCAACCCATCGACGACGCGGCGCGCGGGCAGGCGATCGCCGCGCTCGTGGCCATGGCCGAGGACGAGGGACTGGGTGCGGGCACCCTGCTCGCGGCACCACCCCAGCCCACCCAGGCGCCGAGCCGGTGGGCCGAGCAGGCGCGCCGGGACGGGCTCCGCTGACGCCGGCAGGCGACACCGAGCGGGTGCGCATCGAGCGCATCGCGGCGGGTGGCGACGGGGTGGGCCGGCTGGCGGACGGGCGGGTGGTCTTCATTCCCCGCACGGCGCCGGGCGACCTGGTGGAGGCGGTCCGCATTCGCCGCGAATCCCGGATGGCGAGGGCGCAGGCAGGCCGCGTGCTGGAGCCCGGCGCCGGGCGCGTGGCGCCACGGTGCCCGCACTACGATGGCGACCGCTGCGGTGGCTGCCAGTTGCAGCACCTCGACGCGGAGGCGCAGCGTGCGGCACGACGGGCCATCGTGGGCGATGCCCTGCGCCGGGTGGGCCGGCTGGTGGTGGACGACCCGCCGCTCGAACCGGCGGAGCAGGACTGGTCGTATCGCGCGCGCATCACGCTGCACCAGGGGCAGGGTGGGGCGATCGGGTTTCACCGGCTGGGCGAGGCGGGACGGGTATTCGGCCTCCGGGCCTGTCATGTCGCGGCCGACGACCTGAATGCGCTGTGGGACACGGTGCAGGTGGTGCGGCGAGACCTGCCGCGCGCCATCGAGACCCTCACGTTGCGACGCGAGCGGAGCGGGGTGCGCCACCTGGTCGTTCGGGGCGCCGATGCGGCCTGGCCCCAGGCCACGCGAGTGGCCGCGCACCTGTTCCGGGCGGGCATCGTGACGTGGTGGGAGCCGCCGGGCGGGGCGGCGCGCGTGGTTGGCGGCGCGAGCGCCTTTCCGGCAACGGTGTTCGAGCAGGTCAACCCCGCCATGGGCGACCGGGTGCGGGCGTGGGCGGTGGACGCCCTGGGCGACGTGCGCGGACAGGCCGGCTGGGACCTCTATGCGGGAATCGGGGAAACGTCCATGCTGCTGGCACAACGTGGCGCCCGGGTGGAGAGCGTCGAGCGCGATGCCCGGGCCGTGGACCTGGCGGGGCAGGATGGCGACGCCGTGCGGCGCCATGCGGCGCTCGCGGAAGATGCCGTGGCGCACCTCGGGCCGGCGGACTTCGTCCTCGCGAACCCGCCCCGGACCGGCCTCGCGGGTACGGTGGTGGACGCCATTGCCGCCCGTCGCCCCACGCGGTTCGTGTACATCTCCTGCGACCCGGCGACCCTCGCCCGCGACCTGCGGCGGCTGGGCGCCGGGTGGCGGGTGGCG
The DNA here is from genome assembly GCA_964638035.1 of uncultured Gemmatimonadaceae bacterium. GTDB lineage: Bacteria > Gemmatimonadota > Gemmatimonadetes > Gemmatimonadales > GWC2-71-9 > JAGGAG01. The sequence goes on from CAZWXD010000009.1 coordinate 5,983, forward strand.
TCGCTGGCCGCGTTCGACCTGTTCCCGCAGACGGCACACGTCGAGACGGTTGCCACCGTGGTGCCCGGGTGAAGTACACCGTCACGGTCGGCGCCCGGGAGGTCCTGGTGGAGCTGGACGGCGACCGGGTCACGGTGGACGGCGTGCCGCACACCGGGCACGTCGCGCCCCTGCCGGGCACGCCGCTCTGGCTCCTGGTGCTGGGTGGCGTGCCGGTCGAGCTGCCCGCGGAGCGCACCGGGCCGGGCACCTGGCTGGTGACCTCCCAGGGGGAGCGGCTCGAGGTCCGGGCCCTGGATGAGCGGGCGCGCCACATCCAGTCGCTGCTGGGGACCAGGGGCGCCCAGGCCCAGGCCGGCGCCGTGAAGGCCCCCATGCCGGGCCTCGTGGTGCGGGTCCTGGTGAGTGCGGGGGACACCGTCTCGGCCGGCCAGGGGCTGCTGGCACTCGAGGCCATGAAGATGGAGAACGAGATCCGGGCCCCCGCAGCCGGCGTCGTGGGCCGGGTGGCGGTCGAGCCGGGCCAGGCGGTGGAGAAGGGGCAGGTCCTGCTGGAACTGGCCTGAGGCGCGGCGCCGGCCGACCTCCCTCCTTGACCCATCGCCATGAGCGGCTGTATGTTGTGAGTCTGTCTTGGTTTGGGCCGTTTTCAGGGGTCACGCTTCAAGGGAAAGCCGGAACACGAACGCATGAAGACCTTTTCTGCCACGCCAGCCGATATCTCGCACGACTGGCACCTCGTGGACGCCGAGGGCGTGCCGCTCGGGCGCCTCGCCAGCGAGGTGGCGCAGCTCATTCGTGGCAAGCACAAGCCCGGGTTCACGCCGCACATGGATGGTGGTGATTTCGTCGTGGTGATCAACGCGGCGAAGGTCGGCTTCACCGGGACCAAGCTCGACAAGAAGACCTACTTCTCGCACACCGGTTACATGGGCCACGACCGGCATCGCGTGGCGCGCGACCTCCTGGGCGCGCACCCCGACCGGGTGATCGAGAAGGCCGTGTTCGGCATGCTGCCCAAGAACTCGCTGTCCCGGCAGAAGCTCCGGACCAAGCTCAAGGTGTACGCCGGCGCCGAGCACCCGCATGCGGCGCAGCAGCCCAAGGCCCATACCCTGATGTCGAAGAAGGTGAGCGCGTGACCGCAATTCCCGACCAGTTCCGGTGGCAGGCCGTGGGCCGCCGCAAGACCAGCGTGGCCCGGGTGTACCTGACGCCGGGCACCGGCAAGTGGGACGTCAACGGCCGGACCCTCGGGGATTACTTCCCGCGCCCGTCGCTGGTGCAGCACATCCAGCAGTCGTTCACCGCCACCGACACACTCGGCGCGTTCGACGTCCGGGCGCTGGTGCGGGGCGGCGGCCAGACGGGGCAGGCGGGGGCGATGCGCCTCGCCATTGCGCGGGCGCTCTGCGAGGCGGACAACCAGCACCGCACGAAGCTTCGGGCGGCGGGCCTCATGACCCGCGACCCGCGCGCCGTCGAGCGCAAGAAGCCCGGCCGGGCAGGCGCCCGGAAGCGCTTCCAGTTCTCGAAGCGCTAGGCAGCAGGCAGGACCCGTGGTGTGCGGCGCATGCCGCGCCAGCGCACCACGGCATCACGCACACCACCGGAGGCACGCCGGGGTGCCCGCAGGGCGGGTCCAGCGGCCGGTGAAGGTGGTGGAGGCACAAACCCCAGGGATGGAAGGACACGACGCACCCGCATGTCGCTACCCAAGCTCCAGGACCTCCTCGAAGCTGGTGTGCACTTTGGCCACCAGACCCGCCGCTGGAACCCGAAGATGCGCCGCTTCATCTTCGCCGAGCGGTCGGGCATCTACATCATCGACCTGCAGAAGACGCTTCGCCAGATCACCCAGGCCCAGGAACTTCTCCGGGGCATCGTGATGAAGGGTGAGAACGTCCTCTTCGTCTGCACCAAGAAGCAGCTCAAGGGCGTCATCCAGATGGACGCGACCAACGCCGGCGCGTTCCACGTCACCGAGCGGTGGCTGGGCGGGACGCTGACCAACTTCGCCACGATCAAGAAGCAGATCCGCCGGCTGCGCGAGCTGGAGCAGGGCGCCACCGATGGGGACTTCGAGAACTACACCAAGAAGGAAAAGCTGCTCTTCGAGCGCGAGCGGGTGAAGCTGTCGCGCAACCTCGAGGGCATCAAGCTGATGAACCGGCTGCCGGGCGCCCTGTTCGTGGTCGATGCCAAGAAGGAGCGCATTGCCATCAGCGAGGCCAACAAGCTCGGGATCCCGGTCGTGGCGATCGTGGACACCAATGCCGACCCCGATGTCATCACGGTGCCGGTGCCGGGCAATGACGACGCGATCCGGTCGGTGGCGCTCATCACCGGGGCGCTCTGCGAGGTGATCCGCGAGGCCCGGGCGCACGCGCCGGTGCGGGACGCCGGCGAGGATGTCGAGGCCGAGACCTACAGCACCGACACCGGTGGTGATGCGGACAGCGATGCGGAGCGGCGGCGCCGCCGCCCGCGCCGCAAGCGGCGCCCGAAGCCCGAGGCCATTGCGGCCCGCCTGAAGACGGACGGGTCGCCCGATTCGGTTGGCGCGGCGCCGGCCGAGGCCGAGGCGTAACCGGGGCCTGGTTCGCGACCGGACCTGGACCGCCGCTTCCGGCCCGTGCAGGGTCCGTGGGCGGCGGTTTTGACATGGAGGGGCGGTGCCCACCGGGGCATGCGCCCGCGATTCACGACCTATCCTGGAGTCTGGCATGGCAGGGACGACCATCAGCACCAAGGACATCAGCGAGCTGCGGGCGCGCACGGGCGCCGGCATCGGTGATTGCAAGAAGGCCCTGGAAGAGGCGCAGGGCGACATGGAGAAGGCGTCGGAGCTCCTTCGCGCCAGGGGCATTGCCAAGGCGGAGAAGCGGGCTGGCCGGAGCGCCTCGCAGGGCCTGGTGGGGATCACGGTGGCGGCTGGCGCAGGCGCCGCAGCCATGATTGAGCTCGACTGCGAGACCGACTTCGTGGCCCGCACCCCGGAGTACCACGCGACCCTCGAGGCGCTGGTGGCCCACGCCGCGACGGCGGCCCCGCTGGGCGTGACCGACCTCGTGGCGACCCCGGCCTTCCTGGCCACGCCCTTCGCGGGCGGCACGGTGGACGAGGCGGTGAAGGCGGCGAGTGCGAAGACGGGCGAGGCGGTGCAGTTGCGCCGCGTGGCACGGTTCGCCCCCTCTGCCGGCGTCGTGGGGCACTACCTGCACCACAACGAACAGGTGGGTGTGCTGGTGGAGCTGGAAGGCGCCACGGGCGAGGCCGCGACCGCGCTGGCGAAGGAGGTGGCGCTGCATGTCGCGTCGGCCGACCCGCTCGCGGTGAGCGCGTCCGACATCCCGGCCGAGGTGCTGGAGCGCGAGCGCCGCATTGCGGAGGAGCAGGTGGCCGCGGAGGGCAAGCCGGAGAACATCCGCGCCAAGATCGTGGAGGGCAAGCTGCGCAAGTTCGCGAGCGAGCGCGCCCTGCTGGAGCAGCCCTTCGTGAAGGACGAGGAGAAGTCGGTCGGGAAGCTGGTCGCGGCCGTGCCCGGTGCGCGCGTCGTGCGCTTCGCACGGTTCAAGGTCGGCGACGCCTGATGGCGCTGGCCTACTCCAGCGCCCTGCTGAAGCTCTCCGGCGAGGCCCTCGCCGGGGAGCGCGGGTTCGGCCTCGACTACCAGGTCCTCGAGAGCCTGGGGCGCGAGGTCAAGGAGGTCCACGACATGGGCCTGCAGCTGGCCCTCGTGATCGGGGGCGGCAACATCCTGCGGGGCGCCACGGCGAGCCGCGAGGGGCTCGACCGGGTGTCGGCCGACTACATGGGGATGCTGGCCACCGTCATCAATGCCCTGGCGCTGCAGGGGGTGCTCGAGCGCATGGGCATCCAGACGCGGGTCATGACGGCGATTCGCATGGAGTCGGTCGCCGAGCCCTACATCCGGCGGCGCGCGATGCGCCACATGGAGAAGGGGCGCGTGGTGATCTTCGCCGCGGGCACCGGGAACCCGTTCTTCTCCACCGACACCGCCGCGGTGCTCCGGGCGCTCGAGATGGAGGCCCAGGTGATCCTCAAGGGGACCAACGTGGACGGCATCTACACCGCCGACCCGAGGAAGGACCCGTCGGCGACGTTCATCCCGGAGCTGTCGTTCCAGGAGGCGATCGTGCGGAACTACGCCGTCATGGATGCCAACGCCTTCGGGCTCTGCAAGGCCAACCAGTTGCCCATCATCGTCTTCAACATCAACCAGCCCGGCGCCGTCGCCCGTGTGGTGAAGGGTGAGCGCGTCGGCACGATCGTCAAATGACCACGATTCCCGAGCTGGTGAAGCACGGCAGGGACCTCATGCAGAAGGCCGTCGAGGCCACCAAGCGTGAGCTTGCCGGGATCCGGAGTGGCAAGGCCACGACCAACCTGCTCGACCTCATCAAGGTCGAGGCCTACGGGGCGCATGTGCCCCTGAACCAGGTGGCCATGGTGGCGGCACCCGAGCCGCGCCTCCTCACCGTGCAGCCGTTCGACAAGGGCCTGGCCCAGGCCATCGAGAAGGCCATCCGGGATGGCGACCTCGGGCTCAATCCCGCGACGCAGGGCAACCTGATCCGCGTGCCGCTGCCGCCGCTCTCCGAGGAGCGCCGGAAGGACCTGGTGAAGGTGGTCCACAAGCTCGCGGAAGAAGGCAAGGTGGCGGTGCGCCACGGGCGGACGGAGGCGCTCACGAAGGTGAAGAAGCTCGAGCACGTCTCCGAGGACGACAAGGCGCGCGCCGAGAAGGAAGTGCAGAAGCTCACGGACGACCACATCCGCCAGATCGACGCCCTGGTGCAGTCGAAGGAAGCGGAAATCATGGAAGTCTGACGTGGGGGATGACCCGCTCCTGGCACGGGTGAAGATGCACGGGGCGGCGCCCGTGCACGTGGCCATCATCATGGATGGGAACGGGCGCTGGGCGCAGGGCCGGTCGCTGCCGCGTCCGCTGGGCCATGCGGCCGGGATGCAGTCGGTGCGGGAGGCGGTGGAGGGATGCCTGGCGGCGGGTGTGGAGGTGCTGACGCTCTTCGCCTTCAGCCAGGAGAACTGGCAGCGCCCGGCCGACGAGGTGGCCGCCCTCATGAGCCTCCTCGAGGAGTACATCGAGAAGGAAATGGCCGACCTCCGGGCGCAGCGCGTGTCCGTGCGCTTCCTGGGCGAGCTCGACCGGCTGGCGCCGTCGGCGCGGGCCGCGGTGGACCGGATCACGGCCGCCACGGCGGGCGGCAATGCACTGGCACTCAATATCTGCATCTCCTACGGGTCGCGCGCCGAGCTGGCACGGGCCGCGCGGCTCATCGCCGCGGACGTGGCCGCGGGTCGCCTGCAGCCCGGCCAGGTGGACGAGGATGAGGTTGCCCGCCGGCTCTACACCGCGGAGTGGCCCGATCCCGACCTGCTGATCCGAACCTCCGGCGAGCAGCGCATCTCCAACTTCCTGCTCTGGCAGCTGGCCTATGCCGAGTTCCATGTGTCCCAGGTGCTGTGGCCCGACTTCACCCGGCACCACCTCTTCGAGGCCATCCTCGACTTCCAGCGGCGTGACCGCCGCTTTGGCCGGGTGACGGCCTGACCATGGACCGCAACGTCGTCACGCGCGTCACCTTCGCGGTCGTCGCCATTCCCCTCGCCCTCGCCCTGGTCTGGAATGGCGGGGTCCTGATGGTGGCGCTGGTGTCCCTCGTGAGCGCCCTGGGGGCACGCGAGCTCTACGACCTGGCCCGGAAGCGCGAGGTGGCGCCGCTCGCAGGGCTGGGCGTGGCGACGGCCGCCCTCATGCCCTGGGCGGCGTACCATGTGGTGGAGCGAGCCCGGCTGGGCATTGCCCCCACCGCCTTCCTCGATCCCGCGCTGAGCTGGCCCTACTGGGGGGCGGCGTGGCTCATGCTGCTGCTCACGCTGGGCCTGGCCCGACGGTCGCCCACACAGCGACCGCTGGAGGCGCTCGCCGTGACCGCGTTCGGCGTGCTGTACGCCGGCATGCTCCCGGCATTCCTCGTGGCCATCCGGCACGGGCAGCATGGCCCGCGCTCGTGGGCGGGGGCGTGGCTCGTGTTCTTCCCGCTGGTGGTCACCTGGATCTGTGACACCGCGGCGATGTTCGGCGGCCGCGCCATGGGCGGGCCCAGGCTGGCGCCGACGGTGAGCCCCGGGAAGACCCGCTCGGGCGCCCTCTCGGGCGTGGTGGGCGGCCTGCTGGTGGTGCCGTTCTTTGCCCTGTGGGTGTTCCCTCGCGTTGGCGTGACGGTGCCATGGACCGTGCTGGCCGGCATCGCCGTCGCGATCTCGGTGCTGGGCCAGGTGGGCGACCTCGCCGAGTCGCTCTTCAAGCGGGAAGCCGGCGTGAAGGACTCGAGCAGCCTCATCCCGGGCCACGGCGGCGTCCTCGACCGCTTCGACTCCCTCTACTTCGCCATTCCCCTCGCCGCCATCGGCTATCGCCTCGCAGGGATCCTCTGACGGGCATGCGCGGCATCGCCATCCTGGGCGCGACCGGTTCCATCGGGGAGAGCGCCCTCACCGTCATTGCCCGCCAGCGGGAGCACTTCCGGGTGGTGGCGCTCACCGCCGGGCGCAACGCCGAGCGGCTCCGGGCGCAGGTGCGCGCGTGGCAGCCGCGCTATGCGGGCCTGGTGGAGGGTGCGGCCGATGCTGGCTGGGGGAGCGGCCCGTCCGCCCTGGTCGAGGCCGCCACGCATCCCGATGCCGACATCGTGCTCAACGCCGTGGTCGGGGCCGCCGGACTGGAGGCCACCCTGGCGGCGCTGCGAGCGGGCAAGCGGGTGGCGCTCGCGAACAAGGAGTCGCTGGTGATGGCGGGCGACCTCGTGGTCCGGGCGGCGGCCCTGGGCGGGGGCGAGATCATCCCGGTGGACTCGGAGCACAGTGCGGTGCTGCAGTGCGTGGCGGGCCGTGACGGCGGGCTCGCACGCCTGATCCTCACGGCGTCGGGCGGCCCCTTCCGGACGTGGCCGGCGGAGCAGGTCGCCGCCGCGACGGCCGCCGAGGCGCTGCAGCATCCCACCTGGAAGATGGGCAGCAAGATCACGGTGGACTCGGCGACGCTCGCGAACAAGGCGCTCGAGGTGATCGAGGCGCACCACCTCTTCGGCCTGTCCTACGACCAGGTGGACGTGGTGGTGCACCCGCAGAGCATCGTGCATGCGTTCGCCGAGTTCCATGACGGGTCGGTCATCGCACAGCTTGGCTTCCCGACGATGGAGCTGCCCATCCTGTATGCGCTCACCCATCCCGCGCGCCTGGCCGATGCGGGCGCGCGGCGCTTCGACCCGGTAGCGGCGGGGCCCCTGACGTTTGAGCCGGTGCGGCCGGACGCGTTCCCGGCCTTCCGGCTGGGCGTCCTGGCCGGGCGGGCGGGGGGCACGGCACCGGCCGTGTTCAGTGCGGCGAATGAGGAGGCCGTGGCCGCGTTCCTCGCCGGTGGGGTGGCTCTGGGCCGGATCGGCGAGGTGCTGGACGCCGTGCTGTCCGCGCACCGGAACGAGGTGGCGAGCGACCTGGACACGGTGCGGGCCGCTGACCGGTGGGCCCGGGAACAGGCCCGTACCGCACTGGAGCAGCCATGCTGACCCTTGCCGCGTTCATCGTCGTCCTGGGCGTGCTCATCTTTGTGCACGAGCTGGGGCACTTCCTGGCGGCCAAGTGGGCGGGGATCTGGGTACACCGGTTCTCCATCGGCATCGGGAACCCGATCCCCGGAATGCGCTTCAAGCGGGGCGAGACGGAGTATGCCCTGTCGTGGCTGCCGCTCGGCGGGTACGTGAAGATGGCGAGCCGCGAGGAGGAAGCGACCAGCGCCTCCCTCGAGGGAAAGGCCGAGGGGGAGACGCCGATCGAGGAGGTGCCGGCAGACCGGGTGTTCGAGTCGAAGCCGGTGTGGAAGCGGATGATCGTGCTCCTGGCCGGTGTCACCTTCAACGCGTTGTTCGCCTGGTTCGCGTTCAGCGTGCTGGCAGTGAGGAACGGCCGGCCGGTGAACCCGGTCACGACCGTGGGGCACGTGGACTCGACGCTCATCCCCGCGGGAGCCGAGGTGTTGCGCGAGCTGCGCGCGGGCGACCGGATCGTCGCCGTGGCTGGCGTGCCGGTGCACTCGTGGACGGCGATCGAGTCGGCACTGCAGTCGACCCCGGGCGACACGATCACGCTGGCCCTGGCCGACGGACGGGTGCTGGCCCTCGCCGTGCATGCCGACGCCGTGGAGGACCGGTTGAAGCTGGGCGCCGTGCTCGCGCCGTATGCAGCGCCCGTGGTGGGCGACGTGCTGCCCAACCGGCCAGCGATCAGGGCCGGGATGCTGGCGGGGGACACGATCGTGTCGGTGGACGGTGTGGCGGTCCACCAGTGGGCCGAGGTGCTGCGGCTGATCGAGGGGGCGCCTGGGCGTCCGCTGCAACTGGGCGTGGCCCGCGCGACCGGTCGCACCACGGTGAGCGTGACACCCGACTCCGCCCAGGCCGAGGACTCGACCGGCGTCCGCTGGGTGGGGAAGATCGGGGTCGAGGTCTTCCGGGGAACCCGGTTCGAGCCCTACCCGTCGCTGTGGGCGGCGATCGGGGCGGGCTTCGGGGCCACGGTGGACGCCTCGTCCACGGTGATCCGAACCGTCCGGGGGCTGGTGAGCGGCCGGGTCTCCCGCAACACGGTGGGGGGGCCGCTGGCCATTGGGCAGATGGCGGGGGAGCAGGCCAGGCGGGGGCTCGACCCGTTCCTGGCCTTCATGGGGCTCATGTCCATCAACCTGGCGGTCCTGAACCTCCTCCCGATCCCGATCCTGGACGGGGGACAGGTGGTCTTCCTGCTGGGCGAGGCGGTGCTGGGCCGGCCGCTGCCGCTCAAGCTGCGGGAACGGCTGACGCTGGTGGGGCTGGTCCTGATCGTGATGCTGATGGTGTTTGCCTTCTGGAACGACATTGTGCGGCTGCTCAAGTAGGCCGGGCTTGCGGTAAACCCCTGCCGCTGCTATACTTCCATGCTATCGCAAAACCGCGACACCACCACACAAGGGCAGTGCCGAATGAGCGTTGACAAGCAGGCGGTGATGACGAAGTTCCGGACCCACGGCGAGGACACCGGGTCGACCAGGGTGCAGGTGGCGCTCCTCACGGAGCGGATCAACTCGCTCACCGACCACTTCAAGACCCACGCAAAGGACCATCACAGCCGGCGTGGCCTCCTCAAGATGGTCGGCAACCGCCGCCGCCTCCTGACCTACCTCAAGCGCAGTGACCTCCCGGCCTACCGCGCATTGATCGAGGAACTGGGCCTCCGGCACTAGCAGGGCACAACCAGGCGGGCGTCCCGCGCAGAGCACGGGACGCCCGTTTGCATTGAGGGCCATGGACGCGGGCAGCTGGCGCCGCGAGATCCCCGCCGGCATGACGAACCAAAGACGAAGAGAGAAGGCAACCGCAGTGACCGTACACCGCATCGAAACCGAGTTCGCAGGACGTCCGCTCTACATCGAGAATGGCAGGCTGGCGAAGCAGGCCGCAGGGTCCGCCCTGGTGCGCTATGGCGACACCACGGTCCTGGCCGCGGTCACCATCTCGCCCAACATGTCGAGCCTCCCGTTCTTTCCCCTCACGGTGGAATACCGCGAGAAGACCTACGCTGCCGGCAAGATCCCCGGCGGGTTCCTCAAGCGTGAAGGCCGGCCGTCCGACAAGGAAATCCTTGCCTGCCGCCTGATCGACCGGAGCATCCGTCCGCTGTTCCCCGAGGGGTTCAAGAACGAGGTGCAGGTCTTCGTCACGGTGCTGTCTGCCGACCAGGAGAACGACGCCGACGTGCTGGGCGCCGTGGCCGCCTCGCTGGCCCTCGCCGTGTCGCCGGCGCCGTGGAACGGCCCGCTGGCCGCGGTGCGGGTGGGCCGGGTGGAGGGGCAGTGGATCCTCAACCCGACGTTCCACCAGCTCGAGTTCTCCACCATCGACCTCGTGGTGAGCGGCTCGGCCGATGCCATCTACATGGTGGAAGGCGGGGCACTGGAGGTGTCGGAGCAGGACATGATCAGCGCGCTCAAGGTGGCCCAGAAGGGCATCAAGGAGCTGATCGGGCACCAGGCGAGCATCCTCAAGAAGGCGAAGGCTCCCACGATGGCGTGGACCAGGCCGGTCGCCGACCAGGCGCTCCTGACCCGGGTGCGGGCGCTGGCCGAGGCCGCGATGGCCAAGGCCATCAATGCGAAGGACAAGGCCGGGCGGGCCCAGGGCGTGGCCGACCTGCGGAAGGGCGTGCTGGAGCAGCTCGCCACCGAGTTCCCGGACAAGGCCAGGGACATCACTGCGGAGCTCGACGAGATCGAGTACCGCACCATGCGGGCGCAGGTGCTGGGCAAGGGTGAGCGCGTCGATGGTCGCGACACGAACACCATCCGCCCCATCACCGTCGAGACCGGGGTCCTTCCCCGCGTCCACGGATCGGCGCTCTTCACCCGCGGCGAGACCCAGGCGCTGGTTACCGCCACGCTGGGCACGTCGGACGATGAGCAGCGGCTCGACAGCATCGACTCGGCCACCGAGACGACCAAGTCGTTCATGCTGCACTACAACTTCCCGCCGTACTCCACCGGCGAGGTCAAGATGATCCGCGGCACCAGCCGGCGCGAGGTGGGCCACGGCGCCCTCGCCGAGCGGGCGCTGCACCCGCTCCTCCCGGCGCACGCCGACTTCCCCTACACCCTGCGGGTGGTGTCGGAGGTGCTCGAGTCGAACGGGTCGTCCTCGATGGCCTCGGTCTGCGGCGGCTCGCTGGCGCTCATGCAGGCTGGCGTCCCCATGAAGGCGCCCTGCGCGGGCGTGGCGATGGGGCTCATCAAGGAAGGCGACAAGGTGGCGGTGCTCACCGACATCCTCGGGTCCGAGGACGCGCTGGGCGACATGGACTTCAAGGTGGCCGGCACCGAGCAGGGCATCACGGCCATCCAGATGGACATCAAGATCGAGGGGCTCACCCTCGAGATCATGACCGACGCCCTGGAGCGCGCGCGCAAGGGCCGGCTCCACGTGCTGGGCGAGATGGCCAAGGTGCTGGCAGCGCCCAGCGCCGAGCTGTCGCCGTACGCGCCGCGGATCTTCACGCTGCGCATCAAGCCGGACAAGATCGGTGACCTCATCGGGCCCAAGGGCAAGACGATCCGGGGCATCCAGGACGCCACGGGCGCCAAGATCTCGGTCGAGGACGACGGCACCGTCACCATCGCGGCCGTGGGCGGCGAGGCAGGCGACAAGGCGCGCGAGATGGTCATGGCGATCACCGCCGAGCCGGTGGTGGGCACCATCTACGAGGGCCCGGTGAAGAGCACCACCGCGTTCGGCGCCTTCGTCGAGATCATCCCGGGCGTCGAGGGGCTGCTCCACATCAGCGAGCTGCAGCATGGCCGCGTGGAGAAGACCGAGGACGTGGTCAAGAAGGGCGACATCGTGCGGGTCAAGCTGCTCGAGGTCGATGACCGGGGCCGCATGAAGCTGTCACGGAAGGCGCTCATCCCGAAGGAGTAGCGCATTCCCCTCCAGACGGAGCAACTCGACGCGGGGCTCTTCCGGACCACCGCGTCGAACGGGCTCGTGGTCCTGTCGGAGCACCTGGCCGGCGTCCGCTCAGCGGCGCTCGGCACCTGGGTGCGCACCGCCAGTGCCCACGAGCCCGTGGCGCAGATGGGCATCTCCCACCTGCTGGAGCACATGGTGTTCAAGGGGACGGAGCGGCGCTCCGCCCGCGAGCTGGCGGTGGCGCTGGAGGCGCGGGGCGGCAGCCTCGACGCCTTCACCGGCCGCGACACCACCTCATACCAGGCGCACGTGCTGGACGAGGACCTGCCCCTCGCGGTGGAAGTGCTCACCGACCTGGTCCGCCGGCCGCTGCTGCGCGAGGCCGACCTCGCCCTGGAGCACAAGGTCATCCTCGAGGAGATCAGCGGGGTGGACGACACCCCGGACGACCTGGTCTTCGAGCTGCACGCCCGCGCGCTCTGGCCGGAGCATCCCTACGGCTATTCCATCCTGGGCACGCGCGAGACCGTCAGTGCCATCAGCAGCGCGGAGCTGCGCCGGCTGCACGAGGAGGCGTACTACCCCGGCAACTGCGTCATTGCGGCGGCAGGGAACGTGGCGCATGACACGCTCCTGGCGGCCCTGGAGCGCGAGGGCTGGCTGGCCGGCGCGTACCGGGCGCCGCGCCCCGCCGTGGCCGCCTCGCCCGCGCGGCGGGGCCTGAGCGCCCGCGACTCGCGCGACACGACGCAGGCGCACCTGGTGGTCGGAACCGATACATTCAACGCGGTCGATCCCCGCCGGTTCGCCATGGCCCTGCTGGTGAACGAGCTTGGGGGCGGGATGTCGAGCCGGCTCTTCCAGCGGGTGCGGGAGGAGCTGGGGCTGGCTTACGCGGTGTACGCGTACAAGCAGTTCCACCAGGGCACCGGCCAGCTGGGGATCTACGTGGGGACGCAGCCGGAGACGGCGGGGCAGGCGCTCGACGCCATCATGGGTGAGTTGCGGGCGGTGGCGGCGTCGGGCCTGGACGAGGCGACGCTGGCGGCGGCGCGGCGCCAGCTCAAGGGTCAGGTCATGCTGTCGCTGGAGAGCCCGGGGGCGCGAATGGGCCGGCTGGCCAGTGTGACGCTGCACGGCGAGCCCTACCGGACCCTCGACGAGTTGCTTGCCACGATTGACGCCGTGGACGGGGCCACGGTGGCCGCGGTGGCGGCCGAGTTCCTGGATCCCGACCGCCAGACGGTGCAGCAGCTGGGACCGGAGTCATAGGCGGGACGCCCGCGGCCCTCGTGGCTCGCCGTGCCCCGACCTCAACGCAGCCTGGACACACCACCTGACCGCAAGGAGTCTCGCATGCACATCGGGGTTCCGAAGGAAATCAAGACCAACGAGAATCGCATCGCCCTCTCCCCGGCCGGCGCCGAGGCGCTGGTGGCCGAGGGACACACCGTGATGGTGGAGCAGGGGGGCGGGGAGGGCAGCGGGTTTCCCGACGCCGCGTACGTGGCGGCAGGTGCGGAGATCGTGGCCAAGGCCGGCGCGGTGTGGGAACGGGCTGACATGATCATGAAGGTGAAGGAGCCCATCCGCCGTGAGTATCCGCGCATGCGGAAGGGCCAGCTCATCTACACCTACTTCCACTTCGCGGCCGATGAGCACCTCACGCGCGCGGTCATCGACTCGGGCGCCATTGCGATCGCCTACGAGACGGTGCAGCTCAGCACGGGCGAGCTGCCCCTGCTGACCCCGATGTCGGAGGTGGCGGGCCGGATGGCGGTGCAGCAGGGCGCCAAGTACCTGGAGAAGGTCTTCGGCGGCACCGGCGTGCTGCTGGGCGGCGTGCCGGGCGTGGCACCGGGCGAGGTGGTGATCCTGGGCGGCGGGGTGGTGGGCACCAACGCCGCCAAGATGGCCGCGGGCCTGGGCGCCCACGTCACCATCCTCGACATCTCGCTCGACCGGCTGCGCTACCTCGATGACGTCCTCCCCAAGAACGTGGACACGCTCTACTCCAACCGCTACAACATCCTCGAGGCGATCAAGCGGGCCGACCTGGTCATCGGCGCGGTGCTGCTGCCGGGGGCCAAGGCGCCACACCTGGTGAAGCGCGCCGACCTGAAGCAGATGCGCCCGGGCGCCGTGATCGTGGACGTGGCGGTGGACCAGGGCGGCTGCGTGGAGACGATCAAGCCAACCACCCACGAAAAGCCGACGTACTTCGTGGATGGCATCCTGCACTATGGCGTGGCCAACATGCCTGGCGGCGTTCCGCGCACCTCCACGCTGGCGCTCACCAACGCCACGCTGCCCTACGGCATTCGCCTGGCCCGGCACGGCTGGAAGAAGGCCTGCAAGGACGACCCGGCGCTCCGGAAGGGGCTGAATGTCGTGGGGGGCAAGGTGGTCTACCCCGGCGTGGCCGAGGCCTTCGGGCTCAAGCTGGTGGACGTGGACCAGGTGCTGAAGTGACCGGCGGGCCGGAGCCCGGCGCATGATTCCGGTCGACCTGGTCCGGCTGCCCCACGGCGAGGGCCTGGACATTCCCGCCGTGTCCACGGCGGGTGCTGCGGGCTACGACATCTGCAGCGCCGACGACCTCACCCTGGCCCCGGGGGAGCGGAAGCTGGCCCGTACCGGGTTCGCCATCGCCCTCCCCCCGGGGTTCGAGTGCCAGATCCGGCCCCGGTCGGGGATGGCCTGGAAGCACGGGATCACCCTGCCCAACTCCCCCGCCACGATCGACAGCGACTACCGGGGGGAACTCAAGGTGGCGCTCATCAACCTGGGGCAGGAGGCCTTTCAGGTGACCCGGGGCATGCGGATTGCCCAGTTGGTCTTTGCTCGGGTGGAGCAGGCGGGCTTCCGGGAGGTGGACGCACTGGAGGGTTCGGCCCGGGGGGTGGGGGGCTTTGGCAGTACCGGGCGCTGACACGGGGTGCATCGCCTGTGTAGATTGGCAACACCCTGTTCCGTAAGTTCCTTGTTTACTTGACTTAAGGCGACGTCCGGCTGATGAAGCTTTCCGGATTCAACTGGCTGCCCGCGAACGAACTCGCGGTGGACCTGGGGACGGCGAACACCCTCATCTACGTGAAGGGTGAAGGGATCGTCCTGAACGAGCCCTCGGTTGTCGCCATCGAAAAGGCATCTGGCAAGATCAAGGGGATCGGGCTCGAGGCCAAGCGAATGCTGGGCCGGACGCCGGATGGCATCATGGCGGTGCGGCCGCTGAAGGACGGTGTCATCGCCGACTTCGACGTCACCGAGAAGATGCTGCGGTACTTCCTCAAGACCATCATCGACAAGCACATCTTCCGGGTGAAGCCGAAGGTTATCGTGTGCGTCCCGTCCGGCATCACGGAAGTGGAGCGGCGGGCGGTGCGCGACTCGGCAGAGACGGCGGGGGCGAAGCAGGTGCTGATGGTGGCGGAGCCGATGGCGGCGGCGATCGGGGTGGGCCTTCCGGTCGAGACGCCCACCGGCAACATGGTGATTGACATCGGGGGCGGCACCACGGAGATCGCCGTGATTGCGCTCTCGGGCATCGTGTCGGACACGTCCATCCGCACCGGCGGGGACGAACTCGACCAGTCGATCGTGCAGTTCATGCGGAAGAACTACAACCTCCTGGTGGGCGAGCCCACTGCCGAGGCCATCAAGATCAAGATCGGGTCGGCCGCCCCGGTGGGTGAGGAGCGGGAGATGGAGGTGAAGGGCCGCGACCTCGTCTCGGGGATCCCGAAGACGGTGCGGGTCCACTCGAGCGAGATCCGCGAGGCGGTCCAGGAGCCGATCCAGCAGATCGTGGACGCGGTGCGCCGTGCCCTGGAGATCACGCCGCCCGAGCTGGCCAGCGACATCGTGGACCGTGGCATCGTCATGACCGGTGGCGGCGCCCTCATCCGCGGGCTCGACGTCCTGCTGCAGCAGGAGACCGGCCTTCCCATCCACGTGGATGAGGACCCCCTCACCTGCGTGGTCCGCGGGACGGGCCGCATTCTCGACGACTTCGAGAAGTACCGCAGCGTCCTCTCGGCCTGAGCCATGGCCCGGAGCCTGGAGCGCTGGCAGTCACGCCGCGACACCTGGGCGTTTGCGACCTGCCTGACGCTCTCGCTGGTTGCCCTCATCCTTCCGCAGGCCTGGGGCAGTTCGATCGCCGCCTTCCTGCGCACCACCGCACTCGCCCCCGCCGTGTGGCTCCAGGAACGTGCCGCCGAGGGACGCACCAGCCGGGCGCGCTTCCGGGCGGTGACCGTGGAGCGGGACTCGCTGGCCCAGCTGGCCAGCGGCCTCACTGCCCTCGTGACCGAGAACGAGGAGCTTCGCCGGTTGCTCGGACTGGGCCAGCGGCTGGGGCCCGGGTTCGTCCCCGCCGAGGTGCTGCACCAGCCGCTCCCCACTGACGGACGCACCCTGCTGCTCGATGCCGGCTCGGCGGACGGGGTGAAGCCGTTGAGCCCCGTGGTCACGGCCGATGGTCTCATCGGCATGGTGCGTGACGTGGACGTGAACACGAGCGTGGCCATGACGTGGGCCCACCCGGAGTTCCGCGTGAGTGCGGTCTCGGCGTCGGGGGTGGTGGCGGGGATCGTGGGGCCGACGGCGACCGGCGATGCGGGCCGTACCGGGCTCGAGTTCCGGGCCATCACCTACCGTGACACGCTGGCCGATGGATCGCTGGTGATGGCCTCGGGACTCGGGGGGGTGTACCCCCGCGGCGTGCCGGTTGGCGTGGTGGTGGGCGTCGAGCGTGAGCAGGTGGGCTGGGAGCGGGTGTACCGGCTGCAGCCGCTGGCGAGCCCGAGCCGCACCGCACACGTGCTGATCCTGCAGGGCACGGTGGCGATGAAGGTGCCCGCGGCGTTCGAGCGGCCGGACACCGCGCAGGCCGACTCGGCTGCACCGGTGGCTCCGGTTCCCGCTGCGCCTTCACCCCTCACGCCCGGGCGGGCGCCATGACCACGCGCACCGCCACGCGGATGCACCTGTTCCTGGGCCTGGCCGGGTTGCTGCTGCTGCAGTTCTACGTACGGCCGCGGCTCCTGGAGGGGCGCTACTCACCCGACTTCATCATCATCGGCCTGGTGGTCCTGGCGCTGCGCGGTGGGCCTGGCCTGGGTGCGGTGGCCGGCTTCCTGGTGGGGCTGGCGAACGACGCGCTTGCGCCGGCGCGCTTCGGGGCTTCGGCCCTGGCGCACACGATCGTGGGCTACCTTGCGGCGCAGACGCGGGCGTTCTTCTTTGCTGACAACCTGGCCGTGAACGCGGGCTTCCTGGCTGGTGCGGTGTGGCTCCGGGACCTGGTGGTGCTGCTCGTGAGCGGCACGTCGCGCGAAGGGATGGTTGGCTCGCTGCTGGTGGACTCACCCCTCCGGGCCCTCACGACGGCGCTGGCCGGCGTGGTGCTCCTCGCCATTTCGCGCGGGTGGTTCGGGGTGCGGCTGGAGCAGCCGTGAGCGCGCTCGACCCGATCGAGCTGCAGAAGCGGGCCACCGCCGCCGCGGTGGTGGTGCTGCTCGCGTTCGCGATCCTCATCGGCGCCTTCTTCCGCGCGCAGGTGCTGCAGCACGAGAAGTACCAGGTCAGGGCCGAGTCGAACCGCCTCCGCCCGGTGGCCCTGCCGCCACCGCGGGGCGCGGTGCTCGACCGGCACGGTGCCGTCATCGCCGAAAACCTCCCGGGATACACGGTGAAGCTCCTGGCCCCGAACGCCGACTCGCTCCGGGGCGCGCTCGCGCGGCTGGCGCAGGTCGTCCCGCTCGACTCCGCGCAGGCAGCCGACGTGGTGCAGCGATGGCGGCAGGCGCGGTACCAGCCGGTCGTGGTGTTTGGCGATGCCACCTTCGAGACGGCGAGCCGCCTGGAAGAGCACCGGCCGCTGCTGCCGGGCCTGGTGCTGCAGTCCGAACCGCGGCGGTTGTACCCGGCCGGGCCTGCGGTGTCCCACCTCGTGGGGTATGTGTCGGAGGTGACCGACGCCGAGCTGCAGGGGAACCGGTTTCCGGGGGCGCAACCAGGTTCACTGGTGGGGCGTGCCGGCCTGGAACGCGAGTACGACGACACCCTCCGCGGGCGCGAGGGGGTGCGGTACATCGAGGTGAATGCCCGTGGCGGCCTGGTGCGGGAGCAGGCGGGCGCCGCCTCGCTGCCGCCGGTGGCGGGGCGCCCCCTGCACACGACGATCGACCTCGACCTCCAGCGGTTCATCGACAGCCTCTGGCCCGCCGGCGTGCGCGGCGCCATGGTGGCGGTGACGCCGCGCGGCGAGATCCGGGCACTCTACTCGGCGCCGACCTTCGACCCCAACCTCTTCGTGGGTGGCATCTCCGGCGCCGACTACCGGGCACTGCTGTCCGACGAGGCAAATCCGCTCATCAACCGAGCGATCTACGGCCGCTACCCACCAGCATCGCCCTTCAAGCTGGCCACCGCCGCCATGGCGCTGCGGCGGGGCATCGTGGATTTCGGGACGCACATGAGCGTGCCCTGCACCGGGGGGTACCGCCTCGGCAACCGGGTCTTCAAGTGCTGGAAGCGGGAGGGACACGGCTCGCTCGACCTGATTGGCGCAGTGGCCAAGAGTTG
Source organism: uncultured Gemmatimonadaceae bacterium (assembly GCA_964638035.1). Taxonomy (GTDB): domain Bacteria; phylum Gemmatimonadota; class Gemmatimonadetes; order Gemmatimonadales; family GWC2-71-9; genus JAGGAG01. The sequence continues at coordinate 24,114 of CAZWXD010000009.1, forward strand.
CGACGTGTACTTCTACCAACTGGGCCAGCGCCTCGGGCTCGAGGCGATCATCCAGGACGGCGTGCTGATGGGCTTCCGTGACCGGAGCGGGGTGGACCTGCCCAGCGAGCAGGAACCGGTGTACCCGGCCAACCTGGACTACTTCGACAAGCGGTATGGGCCGCGCAACTGGAGCGCGCCAGCCACGATCCTCAACTTCTCCATCGGGCAGGGCGAGAATACCCAGACCCTGATCAACATGGTGAAGTTCTACGCGGCGCTCGCTGGCGACGGGAAGGTGCGGGCCCCGTTCGTGGTGCGGGAGCAGCCGGGGTTCCAGCATGACCTGGGGCTCACGCCCGCGCAGCTGGCGGGGCTTCGCAAGGCACTCATCGCGGTGGTGGAGCAGGGCACCGCGGCGCGCAGCCGGCGCACCGACCTCGCAGTGGCGGGCAAGACCGGCACGGCGCAGAACTCCCACGGCAAGGACCATGGCTGGTTCATCGGCTTCGCGCCGGCGGAGCAGCCCGAGATTGTCATTGGCGCCATCATGGAGTTTGCGGAGCATGGCAGCTCGGTGGCGCCGTACGTGGTCAAGGCGATCAGCCGCTACGTGCTGGGCCCGGAGGCGCCACCGCCCACGCCGTCGCAACTCAGGGTGCCGGTGGACAGCGCGCCGCGGGATGCACCGGCCCCCGACACGGTGGTGCCGGAGCCACCGGCCGCCATTGTTCCGCCGCCGGTGTCGTTGGTGACGCCGCCGCCACCGCCGCCGGTGACGGGGGCGCCGTGAAGGCCTTCGCCGCGGTGGACCGGCCCCTCGCCGTCACCTGGTTCCTGCTGGTGAGCTTTGGCCTGCTGGTGCTCTACTCCGCGGGCCAGACGGACGTGCCGACGCGGGCGGCCGGCGTCTGGGAGCGGCAGCTCGTGTGGACCGTCGTGGGTGTCCTGTGTGCGGCGGCGGCATTCCAGGTGTCGCCGCGCATCCTGGAATGGCTGGCGCCGGGCCTGTATGCCCTGGGGATCATATTGCTCATCGTGGTGCTGGCGGTGGGCACGGGCGGCACCACCGCCGAGGGAAGCCACAGCTGGCTCAGCATCGGGGGGCGCAAGGTGGGACAGCCCTCCGAGTTTGCCAAGCTCGCCACGGTGCTCATGCTGGCGCGCTACCTCTCGACGGTGCGCGAGGCCCCGCGATCGCTGCGGGACCTGCTGATTCCCGGCGCCATCGTCGGCGTGCCCTTCCTGCTGGTGCTGAAGCAGCCAGACCTCGGGAGTGCCCTGGTCTTCGTGGGGATCCTCTTTGCCACGCTCTTCTGGGCCGGGACGCGACCGCTGCTGCTCTTCATGATCGCGACCCCGGGCCTGAGCCTCCTGCTGGGCTTCAGCACCTGGGCGTGGATTGTCTGGATGATCGCGCTCTTTGCGGTCCTGGCCCTGTTCCGCCCCTTCATCGTGGACTCGGTGATCGTCTACCTGGCCAACGTGGTCATGGGGGCGATTGCGATCCCCATCTGGAGCCGGCTGGCCCCGTACCAGCAGAACCGCCTGCTCACCTTCCTCAATCCCGAGGTGGACCCGCAGCGGGCGGGCTACCATGCCATCCAGTCGAAGGTGGCGATCGGGTCGGGCGGGTGGTTCGGCACCGGGTACACCGAGGGGCCCCAGAAGCGCCTCGCCTTCCTGCCGGAGCAGCACACCGACTTCGTCTTCTCGGTGGTGGGGGAGGAACTCGGGTTCGTGGGCGTGGTGGTGGCGCTGATGCTCTTCCTGGCGCTCCTCCTCACGCTGCTCCGGGTGGCTCGGCGGGCCACCGATCCGTTCTCCAGCCTCACGGTGTTCGGGATCCTGGGCCTCTTTTTCACCCACGTCTTCGAGAACGTGGGCATGACGGTCAACGTCATGCCGATCACGGGCATTCCCCTTCCGTTCTTCAGCTACGGCGGATCGTTCTTCCTGATCTCCTGTGCCGCGCTCGGGATCGTGTTCCGGGTGGCAGCGGAGTCCAGGCGATCTGGCTATACTGAGTTCTGACAACAACTTACGGCGTGGGGTCTGGCGCGGAACTGACCCCGGTGCAAGATTGTGTGCTGGCTCACGGTCGGGTTCCGGCCCTGAGCTGACCCTCAACCCCTCCCGTCACTCATGGCTGTCATGGCTTGGTTCAAGAAGGAACGCAAGGCGCGAGTTTCCAAGCGTCAGCGTTTGGAAATCCCGCCCGATGCGTGGGAAAAATGTGAAGGCTGCGGGCATGTGGACCTGCGCGAGAAGTTCGAGCGGGCCCACAGCGTGTGTCCCGAGTGTGGCCGGCACCAGCGCATCGGGGCGGAGCAGTACATCGAGATCCTGATCGACGCGGGGACCTGGAAGGAGCAGTTCGTCAACCTTCGTTCGGTCGATCCCCTCGCGTTCGAGCACTACAGCGACCGGCTCACGTCGGCGCGCCGCAAGGCGGGGCCGGGCGACGCGTTGCTGGCGGGCTGGGGCAAGCTGAGCGACCTGCCGGTGCACCTTGGCGTCATGAACTTCGCGTTCATGGGCGGCTCGATGGGTTCGGTGGTGGGCGAGAAGATCGCCCGGCTGGCCCGGCGGTCGCTCGACAAGAAGGCCCCGCTCATTTTGGTGTGCACCTCGGGCGGAGCGCGGATGCAGGAGGGTGTGCTCTCCCTCATGCAGATGGCCAAGACCTCCGCGGCCATCGGCCAGTTGCGCCAGGCGGGGGTTCCCTACATCAGCATCCTCACCGATCCCACCACGGGTGGCGTGTCGGCATCATTCGCCATGCAGGGTGACGTGATCCTGGCGGAGCCTGGTGCGGTGATCGGCTTCGCCGGCCAGCGGGTCATCAAGCAGACCATCGGGCAGGACCTGCCGGAGGGCTTCCAGACGGCCGAGTTCCTGCTGGAGCATGGGCAGATCGACGACGTGGTCCCGCGCGGGTCGCTCAAGGAGACCACCGCACGGTTGCTGCGGCACATGTCGGGTCGGCGTGAAGCGGAGTCGGATGCCGCGTGATCCCGTGACACCCGGGGCGTAGCTGGTGCAGCGTGAAGCGGTCCCGCTTCACGCTTTGCCTTTCGGGCCTCCCATGTCGCCATCCTACGCGGACGCGCTCGCGTTCCTCTACCCTCGCGTCACCACCATCAAGTTCGGGCTCGACACCACCCGCCTGCTGCTCCACGAGGTGGGGGACCCGCACACGCTGGTGCCGGTGCTCCATGTGGGCGGGACCAACGGCAAGGGGAGCGTTGCCACGCTCCTCGCGTCAGCCCTGGAAGAGGCGGGATGGCGCGTGGGGCTCTACACCTCGCCGCACCTCGTGTCGTTCCGGGAGCGGGTGCGGGTGGGTGGGGAGCCGATGTCGGAGGAGGCGGTGGCGATGTGGACGGAGCGGCTCCGCCCGCTGATCGAGGAGCATGCCGCCACCTTCTTCGAGGCCACCACGGCGCTGGCGTTCGCCGACTTCGCTGCGCGCGGCGCCGAGATCGCGGTGGTGGAGGTGGGGCTCGGGGGGCGGCTCGACAGCACCAACGTGGTGCAGCCGCTGGTGAGTGTGGTGAGCAAGATCGAGCTGGACCACATGAAGTACCTCGGGGACACGCTCGAGTCCATTGCCGGGGAGAAGGCCGGCATTGCGAAACCGGGGGCACCGTTCGTGATCGGGGAGGCGCGCCCGGAGCTGGTGCAGGTGCTGCGTGACCGGGCGGCGGGGTATGTGGCGGCGCTCGAGCCCGGGGCCGTCGCGGACGTGCGCGTGGTGCCGCCCGCGATGGAGTGGATGGGGCCGCTCGGGATGGCGGGCCCGCACCAGCGGCGCAACGCCGCGGTGGCGCAGGTGGCGCTGGAGGCGCTGCCCGACCGGTGGCGGCCCGGTGCGGGGCAGGTGGCGCGGGGCTTCGCGCGCGCCTTCATCGCGGGGCGCTTTGACCGGCGCGGCCGCTGGCTCTTCGACGTGGCGCACAACCCGGACGGCATGCGCACGCTGGTCCGTGCGCTCGACGAGCTGAAGCCGCCGGGGCCGGTGCATGCGCTGGTGTCCATTCTGGGCGACAAGGACTGGGCGGAGATGCTGGTGACGCTCGACCAGGCGGTGGACCGCGGCATCCTGACCCTGGCGCCCACCGCCGCCGGGCGTGGGTGGAACTTCGACTGGCTGGAGCAGTGGCTGGCGGACCCCACCCGGCCGCGGGCCCGCGCCCGCTGGACGGTGGACCAGGACTTCCGGTCGGCGCTCGAGCGGGTGCAGGTTGGGGCCGGGACGGTGCTGGTGACCGGCTCATTCCACACAGTGGGCGACGTGATGCAGGCGCTGGGTCTTGAGCCGTAGGAGGACGAGGTGGACACGGACGCCTCGTCGTTGGCGGCCACGGCCGAGGTGACTTCAAGGGGGCCGGCGGCGACGAGGACGCCAGGTGAGGTCCCCGCCTGCTCGCTCACTGACCGTTACCGGGGGTAGCTGCATGCCGACACCACCAGCCGTCGTCCTTGGCCTCGTGCCCGCCGTACTCGCGGCGTGGACCCTGTCGCTGCACGCGCAGGCGCAGGCTCCGGCCCCACGCGATGCCCCGGTCCGGGTGCTCGTGTCCCGCCTCGACCTCGAGCGCTACAAGGCCACGATCAAGGGCCTGACGGCGTTTGGCGACCGGCGCCAGGGCACCGACCGGAACCGTGCCGCCATCGACTGGATCGAGGCGCAGCTCCAGGGCTACGGGTGCCCCACGGAGCGCTTCGACTACACCTACGAGGAGCCGCCGCCACGAATCCCCGCGGCCACGCGTCCTCCGCCGCCGGCTCCGTTGCCGCCGGTCATCGCGAGTGGTGAGGTGCGCCGGGGGCCCGGCGGATCGCGCTACCGCGGCATCACCCAGCCCACGGGGGTCAACCGGGACTCGCTGCTGCAGCCCGACACGGCGCTGCGGCGGCTCAACGCACAGCCCACGACACCTGGCCCGCGCCAGCAGGTGTACTGCACCAAGGTTGGCACGACGCGGCCGCAGGAGATGTACATCGTCAGCGCGCACATGGACGGCCATGGGTGGGGCGAGGCGGCGAATGACGACGCGTCCGGCACGGCCCTGGTCATGGAGCTGGCGCGCGTGCTGAATGGCCCCGATGTCACCACTGAGCGAACCATCCGGTTCGTGCTCTGGAACAACGAGGAGACGGGCCTGAACGGCGCCAAGGCGTACGTGGCGGCGCGGGCCGGGCTGCAGGGCCGGGAGGATCCAGCGGGGTCGGGCCGCTACCCCGAGCCGCGCTGGCTGGGCATGATCCAGCACGACATGATGCTGTTCGACCACGGGATGCGCCGGGCAGACGGCAGCGTCAACTCCGAGCAGCGCCCGGAGGCCGACGTGAACATCGAGTTCCAGGCCACGTCGAAGTACGCCGAGGGGGCGATGAAGCTGGCGTTCTTCTTCCGGGAGGCCAACGAGACGTACGCCACGGACTACCCGGCAGCAGTGGGGAACCACATGACCAATACCGATTCGTCGCCCTTCATGGACTTCACGCCTGCCATCAGCCTGCGGGAGAATGAGCGCGGGATGCAGATCGGCGCCGGCTGGAACCCGCACTGGCACCAGCCGACCGACCGGTACAGCACCTACACGGACCCGGATTTCCGCCTGGGGTTGAATGCCGCGCAGACGACCCTGGGGGCGGTTGCGCAACTGGCGGGCGTCACGGTGGCGAGGTAGGTCGGGCGCTACGACGCCTTGGCACGGGAGTACGACTGGCTGCTCGCGGCGACAGGCCTGCAGGAAGGAGCCCGGGCCACCGTTGGTGCTGGCCCTGCAACGACGTCGTGCCCTCGGGGAGTGCCCTTTCCCCCTCCGACTTTCCCTGTATCTTGTCGCCCATGCAACTCCAAGCCCTGCCGGGATTTCGGGACTTTTTCCCGGCCGACCTCGCCCTGCGGTCCCATATCTTCGGGGCATGGCGGGCGGTGGCGCTGCGCTATGGATTCGAGGAATACGACGGGCCGCCCCTGGAGTCGCTCGAGCTGTATACCGCCAAGAGCGGCGACGAGATCGTGGGCCAGCTCTACAACTTCGAGGACAAGGGGGGGAGGCAGGTAAGCCTCCGCCCGGAAATGACCCCAACGCTGGCCCGGATGGTCGCCGCCCGCGCCAACGGCCTCCGGAAGCCGATCCGCTGGTTCGCGGTGCCCCAGCTCTTCCGCTACGAGCGGGCCCAGCGCGGGCGGCTGCGCGAGCACTTCCAGCTGAACTGCGACCTGATGGGGGAACCAGGCCCGCTGGCGGACGCGGAGATCGTGGCCCTCGCGATCGACGTCATGCGGGAGCTGGGGCTCACCGACCGGGACGTCCGGGTACGGCTCTCGGATCGCCGGCTGCTCGGTGGCCTCCTCCTGGCCGGCGGCGTGGGCGAGGCCCAGCTCGGCACGGCGTTCCAGGCCATCGACAAGATGGAGCGCGTGCCCCGCCTGGACCTCGCGAAGCAGCTTTCGGCTGCCGGCCTGTCGCCCACGGCCGTGGACCACGTGTTCGAGGTCGCGGGGCTCAAGGGACGCGAGGCGGTCCTCGCGGCGTCACGCCAACTCGCCGTCTCGCCGTCCTTCGAGCAGGTGCTGGACACCCTCGACGCCATGGGCCTCGGCAGCTTCGTGGACGTGGACCTCACGATCGTGCGGGGGCTGGCCTACTACACCGGCACCGTGTTCGAGTTGTTCGATGCCGGCAGGTCGCTCCGGGCCATTTGCGGCGGGGGGCGCTACGATACGCTGGTGGGCGCGCTGGGCGGGGTGGACCTCCCCTGCGTGGGCTTCGGGATGGGGGATGTGGTGCTGGGCGAGCTGCTCAGGGAGCGCGGGCTGCTGCCATCGACCGAAGGTCGCCTTGATGCATTCATTGCGGTGGTCACCGAGGACGACCGCCCGGCCGCCCTGGCCCTGGCGCACCAGCTGCGCGATGCCGGCCTGAGCGTGGAGTACACCCTCGGCAGCCAGAAGCTCGGCAAGCAGCTCGAGCAGGCGTCGGCGCGCGGGGCGCGCCATGCCATCGTCATCGGGCCGGATGACCGGGCCCGGGGCGAGGTGCAGGTGAAGGACATGCGGCAGAAGTCGCAGGCGGCGGTGCGGCTCGAGAACCTGCTGGAGGCATTGCGGGGATGACCGGAACGAAGGCAACCAAGGATCGCAGCATGGCCGACTCCAAGGCCCTCACGACGCGGGCGCAGGACTTCAGCGCCTGGTACAACGAACTCATCGCCAAGGCCGAGCTGGCCGACTACAGCCCGGTGCGCGGCTGCATGGTGATCCGGCCCAACGGCTACGCCATCTGGGAGCAGATGCAGCGGGCCCTGGACGAGATGTTCAAGGAGACCGGGCACCAGAACGCCTACTTCCCGCTGTTCATTCCGCAGAGCTTCCTCTCGCGTGAGGCGGAGCACGTCGAGGGCTTTGCGCCGGAGACGGCAGTGGTGACGCACGGGGGCGGGAAGGAACTGGAGGAGCCGCTGGTGGTGCGCCCCACGTCGGAGACGATCATCTACGCGATGTACGCGAAGTGGATCCAGTCCTACCGCGACCTGCCGGTCCTTATCAACCAGTGGGCCAACGTGGTGCGCTGGGAGATGCGCACGCGGCTCTTCCTCAGGACGACAGAGTTCCTCTGGCAGGAGGGCCACACGGCGCACGCCACCGAGGCCGATGCCGAGGAGGAGACGCTCCGGATGCTGGGCGTCTACCGCACCTTCATGGAGGGCTGGATGGCCATGCCGGTGCTGACCGGCCGGAAGACCGACAGCGAACGCTTCGCCGGCGCCTTGCGCACCTACAGCTGCGAGGCGCTGATGCAGGACAACAAGGCGCTGCAGGCGGGCACCAGCCACAACCTGGGCCAGAACTTTGCCCGTGCGTTCGAGGTGATGTTCCAGAGCCAGGAGGGACGGCAGGAATACGTCTGGAACACGTCGTGGGGGGTGTCCACCCGGCTCGTGGGCGGGTTGATCATGACGCATGGCGACGATACCGGCCTGGTGTGCCCGCCGCGGCTGGCGCAGTACCAGGTGGTCATCGTCCCGATCTACAAGACCGACGAGGAACGCGCCGGGATCCTGCGGGTGGCCGACGACCTGCGGGGCGAGCTGCGGAAGGACGGGATCCGGGTGCACATCGATGCCCGCGAGGGGATGAAGCCGGGCGCCAAGTACTACGACTGGGAAACCCGCGGCACGCCATTCCGGCTGGAGATCGGCCCGCGAGACCTCGCGTCGAAGCAGGTGATGCTGGCACGCCGCACCGGCGGCGCCAAGGCGCCGCTACCGATGGATGGCCTGGGCGCCACGATGCTGCGCGAGATCGACGGGATGCAGCGCGACCTGCTGAACGCTGCCACGCTCCGGCGGGAGCACAACAGCCTGCGCCACCCGAGGAGCCGCCAGGAGTTCATCGACTACCTCGAGGGCGGCGGCGGGTTCGTGTACGCGGGCTGGTGCGGCGATCCGGCCGTGGAGGCCGAGATCAAGGAGCAGACGAAGGCGACGATCCGGGTGATTCCCGACGCCGAGTTCCGGAGCGGCGAGTCGCCGGCAACGTGCATCTGGACCGGGAAGCCGGCGGTGGCCGAGGTGGTGTGGGCGAGGGCGTATTGATGGAGCCAGGACGGCGAGACGGCGAGACGGCGAGCCGCGTGGATGCAGCGGCAGCTCCCGCGCCGTCCCGTCGTCCCGCCGTCCCGCCGTCCCCGGTCCAGCTCCTCACGGATGCCGGCCTCGAGCCCCGGGACGGCGTCCTGTTCGATGCCGGCGTCTCGCTGGAGGAGGTGGCGGCCATTCATGGCACGCCGGCCTACGTCTACAACGCCGAGGTCATCCGTCGGCAGTATGCGGCGCTCGATGCGGCGCTCGCGGGCGTCCCGCACCGGATCTGCTATGCGGTGAAGGCCAACAGCAACCTGGCGGTGCTCCGCATCCTGCGCGACCTGGGCGCCGGCGCCGATATCGTCTCGGAGGGCGAGTTGCGTCGCGCGCTGCGCGCCGGCTTCGCGCCCGGGCACATCGTCTTCAGCGGGGTGGGGAAGACGGTCGCCGAACTCGAGGCGGCCCTGGCCGCCGGCATTGGCCACGTGAACCTCGAGTCACTGGCCGAGCTGGAGCTGCTGGCCCAGCTCACTGCGGGTGCCGGGGCCGCGGTGCCGGTCGGCATCCGCGTCAACCCGGATGTCATGGTCGAGACCCACGCGTACATCTCCACCGGCAAGCGCGGCAGCAAGTTTGGCATCCCGGTGGACCAGGTGCGAGCGGCGGCCGAGGTCATCCGGCGGCATCCCCGGCTGGAACTGGTCTCGCTGGCCATGCACATCGGGAGCCAACTCAACGACGTGACCCCCTATGCCGACGGCGCACGCCGCCTCGTGTCGCTGGTGGAGCAGGTCCGGGGCGATGGCACCACGACCTTGAAGGAACTCGACGTGGGCGGTGGGCTCGGCATCCGCTATCGCGACGAATCCCCGATGTCGCTGGCCGCCTTCGCAGGCGCCGTGTTGCCGCTGGTGTCGGCCACAGGCCTCACCCTGCTGCTCGAGCCCGGCCGCTTCCTCGTCGGCCAGGCCGGCGTGCTGCTGACCCGCGTGCTCTTCCGCAAGCACTCGGGGGGCAAGGAGTTTGTCATCGTGGACGCGGGCATGAACGACCTCGAGCGGCCCAGCCGCTACCAGGCGTATCATGGCATCGTGCCGGTGCGACAGCGCCCCGGAAGCGGCCTGGTGGCCGACGTGGTGGGCCCGGTGTGCGAGACCGGGGACTTCTTCGCCCAGGACCGCGAGGTCGGGCCGGTCGAGCGGGGCGACCTGCTGACCATCCTGGGCGCCGGTGCGTACGGCTTCGCCATGGCATCCAACTACAACACGCGGCCGCTCCCGCCAGAGGTCATCGTGGACGGCGGCAGCGCATGGCTGGCCCGGCCCCGCCAGTTGCTGGACGACCTCTTCGACACGGAGCGCACCTCGCCGTGACACGGCCCCGCGCCTCCGCTTTCACTGCCCTCGCCGCCCCCGCCGCCCGATGACGCACGACCGGATCCTCATCCTCGACTTCGGCTCCCAGGTCACGCAGCTCATCGCCCGCCGGGTGCGCGAGGCGCACGTGTACTGCGAGATCCACCCCAACGATGTCCCCGACCAGTTCATCCGGGACTTCGCCCCGAAGGGGATCATCCTCTCGGGGAGCCATGCCAGCACGTACGAGGACCACCAGCTCCGGGCCCCGCAGGCGGTGTGGGACCTGGGCGTTCCGGTGCTGGGCATCTGCTACGGGATGTTCACCATGGCGGTGCAGCAGGGCGGGGAGGTCGAGGGGAGCGCGCATCGCGAGTTCGGTTACGCCGAGGTGCGGGCACACGGGCACACCCGGCTCCTGGAGGGGATCGAGGACTTCAGCACCGCTGCGGGGCACGGCATGCTGAAGGTCTGGATGAGCCATGGGGACAAGGTCACGGCGCTGCCGCCCGGGTTCACCCTGATGGCGAGCACGCCGAGCTGCCCGATTGCCGGGATGGCTGACGAGCGCCGCGGGTATTACGGCGTACAGTTTCACCCCGAGGTCACCCACACGGTGCAGGGGCGGGCGCTGCTCAACCGCTTCGTGCTCGATATTGCCGGGGCCAGGCCCGACTGGGTGATGGGCAACTACATCGACGAGGCGGTGCAGCGGATCCGGCAGCAGGTGGGCAGCGACGAGGTGCTGCTCGGGCTCTCGGGGGGCGTGGACTCGAGCGTGGCGGCGGCACTGATCCACCGCGCCATTGGCGACCAGCTCACCTGCGTCTTCGTGGACCATGGCCTCCTCCGGCTCGACGAGGCGGCGCTGGTGATGGACATGTTCGCGGGGCGGCTGCACGCCAGGGTCATCGCGGTGGATGCGAGCGGGCAGTTCCTCGCCGCCCTGGCGGGTGTCACCGACCCGGAGGCCAAGCGCAAGATCATCGGGCGGGAGTTCGTGGAGACCTTCCAGCGCGAGGCGAAGAAGCTCACCAACGTGACGTGGCTGGCGCAGGGCACCATCTATCCCGACGTGGTGGAGTCGGGCGGCGCCCGGACGAAGAAGGCCACGACGATCAAGAGCCACCACAACGTGGGCGGCCTCCCCGAAACGCTGGGCCTCAAGTTGCTCGAGCCGCTCCGGGAACTCTTCAAGGATGAGGTCCGCGAGCTGGGCATCGCCCTGGGCCTCCCGCGCGACATGGTGTATCGCCACCCGTTCCCCGGTCCGGGCCTCGGCGTGCGCATCCTGGGCGAGGTGAAGCGGGAGTACGCTGACCTCCTCCGGCGGGCGGACGCCATCTTCATCGAGGAACTGCGGAACACGGCCGACGAGGCTTCCGGGAAGAGCTGGTACGACCTCACCAGCCAGGCGTTTGCGGTGTTCCTGCCGGTGAAGAGCGTGGGGGTCATGGGCGACGGCCGGACCTACGACTACGTGGTGGCGCTCCGCGCGGTCGAGACCAGCGACTTCATGACGGCCGACTGGTCGCCGCTCCCGGTGCCGCTGCTGAAGCGGGTGTCCAGCCGCATCATCAACGAGGTGCGGGGGATCAACCGGGTGACGTACGATATCTCGTCCAAGCCGCCTGCGACCATCGAGTGGGAGTGACCTGGCGCGGTGCAGTGCCGTTCATCCGGCACCCTTCACCAGCTCCCGGTGCGATGGTGATGATCGTGCGAGCGCCATCGGCTGCGGCAAGGATGGCTTGCTGCATCGGGCCGGATGTGCAGTCCAAGGCTGCATGCGCCCAGGTGACCATCAAGCGTGAGGCACCTTCATGGTAACAGCGATGAACCTCCTGCACGCTGCCGAGCGACTGCAGGAACGGTGGTCACCGGCCGTCGTCGGGCGCGTGAACGACCAGCACGTCAAGGTGGCCCGCCTCCTGGGCGAGTTCACCTGGCACAGCCATGCTGACGAGGACGAGCTCTTCCTCGTGCTGAAGGGACGCTTGCGCATCCAGTTCGAGGACGGCGAGACCGTGCTCGGTCCGGGCGACTTCTGCGTGGTGCCGCGCGGGGTCAGGCACAAGCCCGTGGCCGAGGAGGAGTGCTGGATTGCGCTGGTGGAGCCCATCACCACGCTGCACACGGGTGACGTGCATGTCGAGGGACTGACGCGCTCCATTGACGACCAGGTGGCTCGGGGCGAGGCGGCTCGAAAGGCTGCCACGGCATGAGCGTGGCCTGGAGGGCCGTCATCGGCTGGCTCGCGCTCTTCGTCGTGATGTTCGCGAACGGGTTTGCGAGGGTGCTGCTGCTCCAGCCCCGGCTGGGCGAGGACCGGGCACGCCAGGTGGCCAGCGTAACCGGCCTGGTGCTGGCGTTGCTGGTGAGCTGGGTGTTCGTTCGGATGTCGGACCGGGCAACCCTGGCAGACCTGCGCTGGGTGGGCCTCGCGTGGCTCGGTGCGACACTCGCCTTCGAGTTTCTCTTCGGGCACTATGTGTCAGGCCAGCCCTGGGAGGCCCTGCTCGCGGACTACAACATCATGCGCGGGCGGCTCTGGCTGCTGGTGCTGGTTGGCGTGGCGGCAGGGCCCTGGCTTGCCGGCGTGCTGCAGGGTCGTTCATGAGGCATGACGGGACCCTGCGTGCGCCCGGCAGCTAGCGCGCGCCTGGCGCTGTCGGCGGGGCTGGGCCTCTACGGCTGGTACCTCGCGCGCCGGCCGGGTCATTTCGGCTTCCTCGACAACATCGACGTCGCCATTCACGAGACGGGGCACATGGTCTTCGCCCCGCTTGGCGAGACGATGAACGTCCTTGGCGGCACGCTGTTCCAGCTGCTGGTGCCGCTGGCCTTCGTGGGCTACTTCCTTGGCCGGCGCGACTGGCATGCCGCCACGGTCCCCCTGTGGTGGGCGGGACAGAACCTCTTCAACATCGCGCGCTACATCGCGGACGCCCGGGCCCAGGAGCTGCCGCTCGTGGGCGGAGGCGAGCACGACTGGCTCTGGCTGCTGGACGAGTGGAGCGTCCTGGAGCACGACCTGGCCATTGCCGGGTACGTGCATGCGGCGGGGGTGTGGGTGGTGCTGCTGTCGGCGATGGCGGGGATGTGGCTGGCCACGCGGCTGCGGCGCGCTGATGGGTCCGGCGACACCGGGTGAGCGCTTCCCCGCGGCGCAGGTTGCACGCCTCCGCACCCTGTGCGACCATTTGAGGTCCCCCACCGGAGCGTCGCCGTGAACCGTGCTACCTGGATCGTGGCCGCAGCACTCGCGAGCGCTGGGCACCATGCCGCCTTTGCCCAGCAGGCAAAACCCAACATCATCCTCCTCGTATCCGATGACACGGGCTGGGGAGACCTCGAGCCGTACGGCGGTGGCGTGGGGCGGGGCATGCCTACGCCCAACATCGAGCGGCTGGCTCGCGAAGGCATGACGTTCTTCTCGTTCTATGCCCAGCCGAGTTGCACTCCGGGTCGTGCCGCCATCGTGACGGGGCGAATCCCCAATCGCAGTGGCATGACCACCGTCGCGTTCCAGGGCCAGGGTGGCGGCCTGCCCGCTGCCGAGTGGACGCTTGCGTCGATGCTCAAGACGGAGGGTTATTCCACATTCTATACCGGGAAATGGCATCTCGGCGAGGCTGATTACGCACTCCCGATCGCACAAGGGTACGATGAGATGCGGTATGTCGGCCTCTATCACCTCAATGCGTATACCTATGCCGACCCGACATGGTTTCCCGACATGGATCCGGAGCTTCGGGCCATGTTCAAGCGGGTCACGCGGGGGTCGCTCTCCGGCAAGGCGGGAGGAAAGGCAGTCGAGGATTTCTCGATCAACGGCCAGTACGTCGACCAACCGGACGAAGCGACCGCCGAGTACCCGAACGGGGTGGTCGGCATTCCCTACTTCGACGAGTACGTCACCCGAGGGTCAATCGCATTGCTGGAGCAGGCTGCAAGGACGGGCAAGCCTTTCTTCCTGCACGTGAACTTCATGAAGGTGCACCAGCCGAACATGCCGCACCCGAAGTATCAGCACAAGTCGATGTCGAAGTCCAGGTATGCCGATGCCATTGTGGAGCTCGATGCCCACATCGGCGAGATCATGGACAGGGTTCGTGCCCTCGGGCTCGACAAGAACACGCTCGTGTTCTACACCACGGACAACGGTGCATGGCAGGACGTGTACCCGGATGCTGGCTACACGCCATTCCGCGGCACGAAGGGTACGGTGCGCGAGGGCGGGAACAGGGTTCCCGCGATTGCATGGATGCCCGGGCGAATCAAGCCGGATGCCCGGAACCACGACGTGCTCGGAGGCCTCGACCTGATGGCCACCTTTGCCTCCCTGGCTGGCGTCAAGCTTCCGGAGAATGACAGGGAGGGGAAGCCTATTGTCTTCGACAGCTATGACATGTCGCCGGTGCTCTTCGGGACCGGCAAGTCAGAGCGGAAGGCGTGGTTCTACTTCACGGAGAACGAACTCACCCCGGGTGCGGTGCGGGTTGGCCATACCAAGGCGGTGTTCAACCTGCGGGGTGACAACGGGCAGGGGACCGGGGGGCTTGCCGTTGACGCCAACCTCGGATGGAAGGGCCCGGAGAAGTACGCGGCGACAGTACCGCAGATTTTTGACCTGTGGCAGGATCCGCAGGAGCGGTACGATATTTTCATGAACAACTTTACCGAACGGACCTGGGCCCTCGTCACCTTCAATGCCGCGGTGCAGGACCTCATGAAGACCTATGTCAAGTACCCGCCGCGCAGGATCCAGAGCGAGGTTTACAGCGGACCGATCACGCTCACACAGTACCAGCGCCTGCAGTTTGTCCGGGATGCGCTCGCCAGGGACGGCGTGAGCATTCCCCTGCCAACCGGGAACTGAGTACCGGGCGCGCCTGGCGTGGCAGGGCGCGCACGTGCATGGGGCGACTCCTCGGGGCCGCCCCATAGCGTGTCATGCCGGACCCGTGGCTCGTCCGGCGCACTTTACAGTTCGTCCGTGTCCTGCTGCCCCGTGACCCGCCGCTTGACGGCCGACCACGACAGGCCGATGCCAAGGATGAGCGCCACCACGACCAGCGTCAGGTGCGCGAAGGCGCCCGTCGAGTGTGGGGTGAAGATGCTGAGCCAGCTCAGGAGCCAGAAGAACGCGGCGAAGCCGGCGAGGATGAAGAAGGCGCCTGCCACGCCCAGGGAGCGCTGCGATGCATGGGCGAAGAACCACCAGCACGCGGCCAGGGCGATCCCGGCCAGCACCTTGAGTGGGTTCAGGGTCGAGAGCGCCGAGGTCGGGGCATCGAGCATCGGCGCGATGGTCCAGTGGTACCAGGAGAACCCGGTCGGGTTGAAGGTGAGGTAGACCAGCGCCAGCGCGGCCAGGCAGCGCAGCAGGATCCCGACCCAGGTGAGTTCCTTCGTCTCCATCAGACGCCCTTGCTCTCGACCAGTGCGAAGAAGTCCGCCGGGGCCTTGAGGGCCGCGAGGCGGTCGGTGATGTCGGCATCCTTCCCGAACTGCGCGATGCGCCCCAGCACCGGGAGGTACTGGTTCGACATCTCGACGGGCGGGGCCACGATCAGGAAGAAATAGCGTGCCGGCCGGCCATCGATGGACTGCCACTCCACGCCGTCGGGGTGGCGGCCAAAGGCCACGCGGAGGCGGCTCGCCACGAGCGAGCGGCAATGGGGGATGGCAATGCCCCGGCCGACACCAGTGGAGCCAAGGTTCTCGCGCCGGAGCAGGATGCGCAGGAGCGTCGAGGCGGACCGCTCATCCTGGTGCAGCAGGCGCACGAGCTCCTCGAGCACAGCCTCCCTGGTCCCGCCCGTGAGCTGGAGGGAAACGGCATCGTCGGGGATGAAGTCGCGAAGGCGCATGGTTGGGGAGCCAAGGTAACGCCCGTCCGTTGCCGGGGTCAACGTCCGCATCTATTTTTGCCGCATGCGGTTGCCCTATCCGTCGGCCCATCCCTTCGCCCTCCTGCTGGCCCCGATGGCGGGCGTGTCGGAGGCGCCCTTCCGGCAGGTGTGCCGTGCGCTGGGCGCCGACGTGGTGCTCTCCGAGTTCCTGTCATCCGAAGCCATCCGCCGGCGCATCCGCGCCACCCTCGAGGGAGCTGACTTCGAGGAGGTCGAGCGGCCCATCGGCATCCAGATCTACGGTGCCGATCCCACGGCCATGGCCGAGGCGGCCGCACTCGTCACGACGCACTACCAGCCCGAGTTCATCGACATCAACTTCGGCTGCCCAGTGAAGAAGGTGGTCCAGCGCAATGGCGGCTCGGGCTGCCTCCGCGACCTCGACCTGGTCACGCGGATCATCCGTGCCGTCATCGGCGCCACGCACCTGCCGGTCACCGTGAAGACGCGGAGCGGCTGGAACGAGGAGAGCCGTGACGCCGTGGGTATTGCGCTGCGAATGCAGGATGCCGGCGCCCGCGCCTTCACGCTGCACGCGCGCACCCGCACCCAGATGTTCGGCGGCAAGGCCAGCTGGGACGAGATTGCGCGGGTGGTCGAGGCGCTCGACATCCCGGTGATCGGGAACGGCGACGTGACCAATGCCCAGGACGTGGTGGCGATGAAGCGGCACACGAACTGTGCGGGCATCATGATCGGGCGCGGCGCCTTCGGGAACCCGTGGATCTTCCGGGATGCCCAGGCCCTGCTGGCCGGGGAGGCCCCTCCCGCGGCGCCGGACGCCCCGGAGCGCTTCCGCGTGGCGCTGGAGCACGCCCGCCTGGCGATCCGGCTGCAGGGCGACAGCCGCAGGACGGTGATAGAATTCCGGAAGCACCTCGGCTGGTACACCCGGGGCCTGCACAGTGCCAGCGACCTGCGCCAGCGGCTCTTCCAGGTGGAGTCCATCAGGGAGGCAGAGGCCATCTTCCTCGACTATCTCGAGCCTGTCGTCCGCGTGGCATGATCGAGACGATCCTCGACGGTACCCGTGGCATCACCTGGGTCGACGTCGTTGATCCGTCGCCGGCAGAACTCAGCGGGGTCGCGAGGCGCTTCGGCCTTCACGCCACCTCGGTGCGGGACTGCCTCGACCCCGAGCACCTCCCCAAGTTCGAGCGGTTCCCCAAGCATGTCTTCGTGCTCATCCGCGTCTTCGACGTGGACTCGACCCCGGATTGTGCCACGATCCAGGAGATGACCCGCAAGGTAGCCATGTTTGCCGGGGCGGACTTCCTGGTGACGATCCACCGGAAGCCGCTCCCCTTCCTGTCCGCCCTGATGGAGGCGTGGCCGGCGGCGCTGCAGGCGAACGGGGGCCTTGAGAAGCCGGTGCAGAACCTGGTGCTCGACATCGCCGACCGGGGGCTCGACACCTACGAGGCCCCGATGGAGCGTATCGAGGAGGGCCTCGATGCGATCGAGGCAGCGCTCTTCGAGGGCACCCACGACACCGACGACCTGCTCTCGCTCTATGTGCTCCGTCGCCGGGCCACGCTGGTCAAGCGGATGCTCTGGCGCAGCCTCGAGACCATCAAGCAGCTCTCGCCCCCCGGCGAAGGCCCCAGCCCGCACTACCAGGACGTGCGGGAGACCATCGAGGCGCTCCACTTCTACGCCGACGAGCTGCTCGAGTCGGTCACGAACCTCACGAACCTGCAGCTCGCCCTCGCGTCCCAGAAGACCAACCTGGTGATGCGGATCCTCACCGTCTTCTCGGCCTTCTTCCTGCCGCTCACGTTCATCGTGGGGGTGTACGGCATGAACTTCGAGTTCATGCCGGAGCTGAACACCCGCTGGGGCTACCCGATCGTCCTTGGCTTCATGGGGCTCGTGACCCTGGCGATCTTCGCGTGGTTCCGCCGGAAGGGCTGGCTCAAGACGTGATCACGGCGATCCTGGTGGCGCTTGCGGCGGGCGCCGCCCTGGGTTGGTGGTGGCGCAGCCGCCGCTCCGAGCCCACGATGCCCCTCGGGGACGTGGCCGGGCCGCACCTGCTGCCGGACCCGGCGCTCGAGTGGCTCCGGCATTCGCTGGGTGCCACGGCGGTCTGGGCGGTCGAGGCCGAGCGGGGGGACTTGCCGCATGAGGTCACCCGACGTGTGGGCTCCACGCTCCCGCCAGCCGACGACCTTTTTGCGGCGGAGATGCGCATTGACCGCGCACGCATCGATGGCCAGCCGCTGGTGGAGCGGCTCGATGCGGGCGTCCTGGTGGTGCGGTGCAGCGCGGGCTTTGCCACGGGGGCGCTCTTCCCGCCGGGGGCATCGGGCCACGCGCTGGCGCGCGCGGAAGACGAGCTGGACCGGTTGCTCGAGGGGCTCAAGCGACGCCCGCGCGTCACCACGCTCGGGCCGCTCGATGGACAGGAGCGGCAGGAGTCGGTGGAGAGCGTGGGCCAGCGGCTGGCGCTCGAACTGGAGCGACTCACGGCAGCCGACGTGGTGGTGGCGGTCGACCTCAACGACGGACTGACGGTGGTGGGGCTGGGCGGCAACGCCGACCCGCGCCTCCTGGGCTCGGTGGCCGCCCCGGAGAGCCCGCTGGCGACGATGCTCCGGACCGGTGGCTCGCTGGAGGAAACCGAGGAGCCCCCGCTCGGCGCGCCCCAGGGCGACCGGCGGCGGCAGTTGCGTCCCGCCGTGCTGGCCCCGATCGAGGCCTTCGGCCAGCGGATTGGTGCCGTGGCCCTGTGGCCGTCGGGCCGGTACAACCTGCCACCCCAGTTGCAGCTCAGGGTGAAGGAAGCCATCCGTCGCGCCGGTCCTCGCGCGCAACGCGCGCGGGAGCTTCGCGGGCTGGAGCACGAAGCGACCCGCGACCGCTTGACGGGCATGCCCAACCGGCGGGCACTCGATGGCGCGGTGCACCTGCACGGGCTTACGAGGGCCGCCTACGTGCTGTGCGACCTCGACCGCTTCAAGGCGCTCAACGACACCCTGGGGCACAAGGCGGGCGATGCCGCCCTCATTCACCTCGCAGGCGTGTTGCGCGGCCAGCTGCGGGGGCGCGACCTCGCCGCCCGGGTCGGGGGCGAAGAGTTCGTCCTCTGGCTCCCGGAAACGGACCTCGACGACGCGCTGGCAGTGGCGGAGCGGGTTCGCGATGCGGTGGAGACCAGCCAGTGGATCTGGCAGGGGGCGCCGTGGCTCCTCACGGCCTCATTCGGGGTGGCCCACTGGCCCGATACCAGCCGCCACGTGGACAACCTCTACGCCCAGGCAGACGCCGCCCTCTACGATGCCAAGCGCAGCGGCCGGAACCGGGTGGTGGCGGCAGGCCGGGTGACTGCAGGTAAGGGCTGACGCGCCAGCGCTTGACATCTCCCCGGGACAGCGCAATATAGAAACGCCGCGTCTCGGATCATTGGATGACCCAGCCAGACCACAATCCATCGCCCGAAGGACTGCCGGACAAGCCTCGGCGGCGGGGCCGTCCCCGGAACGAGGGGCTGCGGCAAACCATCCTCCGTGCTGCGGCCGAACTCCTCGAAGAGCGTGGGGTCGATGGCGTCACCATCGAGGCCATTGCCAGCCGGGCCGGGGTGGGGAAGCAGACGATCTACCGGCGCTGGTCTACCCGTGCGGCGGTCCTGGTTGAAGCCTTTCTCTCGCAGGACGATGCACCCATCAGCGTGCCCGACGCGGGATCCCTGCGACGCGACCTGGCGGCCCTGGCCACCACGGTGGCCGCGTCGGCGGGGAATGAGGCGCTGCGGCGCAGCGTGGCGGGGCTCGTGGCGGCGAGCCACGTGGATGCGGAGGTGGGGCGGCTCTTCCGGGAGCGGTTCGTGGCGCCGGTTCGGGCGGCGGCCCGGGAGTGCCTGCAGCGGGCGATGGACCGGGGGGAACTGCACCCGGACGTGGACCTCGAGGTGGTGATTGACGAGCTGGTGGGGGCAATCTGGTACCGCGCATTGCTGGCGGGCGGGCGGCTGGGAGCCCCGTATGCGGAGACGCTGGCCGGGACACTGGTGCACGGGATTGCTGTCCGGGAGGCCCGTGGAGGGCCCGACCCGCGCGCCGGGAAGCCCCGGAGGGAAGAGACGATAGACCTGTTCGGGGCCTAGCAGGGGCAGGCCCGCGGGCGGGCCCGGTTCTGGCTATATTCCGGCCTCCCGGGGGCGACTGGCTTCGACGGGACAGGAGAAGGAATGGACGCGTGCCCAGGTCCGGGTACCTGGTAAAACTGCCTGGAAAGATCCAAACGCCAACACTGAACTGGCGCTGGCTGCGTAAGCTGAGCTAGGCTCGCTTGTGCACCTTCGGTGATGGAGCCCGTCCGGGGCGTCATGACCGAATCGAAAAGCCGGACTGGCTGGCTCCGGGGCCCTGACGGAGTCGGTGAGAAGCTCGGGGATAGGCGGGCAGTAGGTCGGTGAGCCACCGGCTGGCCGTGACGGTGTGAAGGCTCACCTACGCACGTAGTGGCTGTTCTGGATGCTGTTTCGGACCAGGGTTCGATTCCCTGCGCCTCCACTCGAAAACCCGCGAAAGGCCCGACCACCCGTGGTCGGGCCTTTCGCGTTTCTGGCGGGGCGGGGACGTGGCCGACCCCCAGCCCTGCGGTACTTTCTCAGCGCATTCTCATGTGGCTGCGCTGTGGAAATCTCAACGCCGCCATTCTCAATCACAACATAAGCTGTTGTTGGCACTGTTGATGGGAAGCTCATCTCAAGTTACTTCTAGGCCTGGGTGGTGCTGCTGGGAATGGTCCACCCGCACCACGCCGGAGGGGTCGACCCGGCCACCTCGGGCACGGCGGACCAGGCGACGCCGGGCCGCATTCCGGGCGTTCGTCCGCGAAAAGTACGGGGCGGATCTTCGAGCCCAGATGTGACTGGGCGGGGCCCTGCCGGAGGCGGAGCGGTGGGTGCAGTACCTGGCCTCGGATGCCAATGCGGGAGCCAGCGTGGCCAAGGGAGGAGACGTGGGCGGCGGGTTCGGTGGGGGTGGCGCCGGGCATCAGGCCCGGCGCCCCCGCCTGGGCTACCTCACCGGTATTGGCACCCGGGTGTGATCCCACTCAAGGACCAGCGTCCCGGGCTCCGAGGTGAAGGTCAGCTTCTCCACCGCGGTCTTGATGGCCTGGGGCTTCACCTTCCCGCGGCCCACCTCCTGGGCCTTCACGGCATCGGTGTAGGTGCTCTCGTGTCCCCACTGGGTGATGGAGCGGTTGACCACGACCTCCCACTCCTTCTCGCCCGGCACGGTGTAGAGGGAGTAGGTGCCGGCCGGGACGGCCACCCCCGCCACGGTGATGTTGCCGGTGGTGTGGATCATCGTGGGCTCGTTGGCACCGGTGCGCCAGATCTTGCCCCACGGCACCAGCTCGGTGCCGAAGACGGTGCGTCCCCGGAGCGATGGCCGGCTGTAGCAGACCTTCACGTCGCTGGTGCCCACCTTGAACGAGACGGAATCCAGCGGGCTGGTTCGACGGGCGAGGGGAAGCCCCTCCGCGTTCATGATGATGCAGCCGCCGGGAGCGGGCGCCGGGAGCGGGGAGGGTACGGCTGCGGTGAGGGCAGCGAGGGCGAGCACGAACATGGTGGCTTCTCCGGTGGTGGTGGTCAGCCGGCCCGGGAGAGCGCGGCGTGCGCCTCGAGGGCCAGGGTCAGCGCCTCATCCGCCGTGGCGGCGAGGCAGGTCATGTGGCCCATCTTCCGCCCCGGGCGGGGCTCGGCCTTGCCATAGAGGTGCAGCCTGACGCCGGGCATGGCGAGGGCACGCTCCCAATGGGGCGTCCCGCCGGCCCACGAGTCGCCCAGGATGTTCACCATGCAGCAGGGTGAAAGGAGCCTTGGTGCGGCGAGCGGCAGGCCGGCGAGCGCCCGTGCCTGCATCTCGAACTGGTTGGTGGAACAGGCATCGATGGTGTAGTGCCCGCTGTTGTGCGGGCGTGGCGCCAGCTCGTTCACGAAGAGTTCCCCGCCATTCGCCACGAACATCTCGACCGCCAGGACCCCGGTGTACTCGAGCCTGGTGGCCACCAGGGCGGCCAGGGCCCCCGCCCGCGCGCACAGCGCTGCCGGCAGGCGGGCCGGCACGACGGTGGTGTGGAGGATGCCGTTGCGGTGCTCGTTCTCGCCCGCGGGAAACGTCTCCACCTGGCCATCGGCACCGCGCACCAGCACGACGGAAATCTCCGCCTCGAGGTTCAGCCGTTCCTCCAGGATGCACGGCACCAGGCCGAGCTGCCGCCAGGCCGCTTCGGCCGCCGACGCCTCGGCCACCGGCGCCTGGCCCTTGCCGTCGTAGCCCAGGCGCGCGGTCTTGAGCAGGGCTGGCGTCCCGATGGCGGCGACGGCGGCGGCCAGCTCCTCGTGGCTCCGCACGGGGGCGAATGGTGCGGCCCGGATCCCCTGGTCGCGGAAGAATGCCTTCTCGCGGAGGCGGTCCTGTGCCACGGCAACGGCGGCTGCCGCGGGCCTGACCGGGAGCCTTCCAGCCAGTCGTTCCAGCGCGGCAGCGGGGACGTTCTCGAACTCGGTGGTGACGGCGTCACACTGCTCGGCGAGCTGGTCGAGTGCGGATGGGTCGTCGTAGTTGGCGATGATCTGCGCGTCGGCCACCTGGCCCGCCGGGCTCCGGGGATCGGGCTCCAGGACCACCACCCGGAAGCCGAGCACATGCGCACTCAGGGCGAACATACGACCGAGCTGGCCGCCACCCAGCACGCCCAGCGTGCCGCCGGGCAGGATCAACGGGACTCCGGCAGCTTCGCGTCGAGCACCCGGCGTGCCTGGGCAGTGCGCCACGCCTCGAGGCGACCGGCCAGTGCCGGGTCGGCCAGGGCCAGGATGGCGGCCGCGTAGAGGCCCGCGTTGGTGGCGCCCGCCTCGCCGATGGCGAACGTTGCCACTGGCACACCCGCAGGCATCTGGACGATGGACAGCAGGGAATCGAGCCCGTTGAGCTGTCGCGAACTCACGGGCACGCCGAGAACGGGCAGGGTGGTCTTGCTGGCGACCATGCCGGGCAGGTGGGCCGCGCCACCGGCGCCAGCAATGATGCATCGCAGGCCGCGCCCTGCGGCAGTCGAGGCGTACTCGAAGAGGAGGTCTGGCGTGCGGTGGGCCGAGACGACGCGCGTCTCGTGGGCCACCCCCAGCTGGCCAAGGATGGCCGCAGCGCCCTTCAGGGTCTCCCAGTCCGACTCGCTGCCCATGATGATGCCTACCAGCGGGTTCGGCATGCTTTTTCCTCTGTATCGAGGGGCTGGATCCGGTGCTCCGGGCGCGGAGAAATAAGGGGAGCTACAGGGGGCACGCAATGGCAGGCACCGCAACACAACCGCAGGATACCGACGGGGAACGGGACGCTGCGTTTGCCAGGGATCTCTACCTCCTGGCCCCGGCCACGTTGCCGGCAGGGATGCAGTATGCCGTGAGCACGGGCGACGGGCAGGTGCTGTTCTTCGTGAAGCGGCACCGGCGCGGGCGTTCCTTCACCGCCCTGGCGGGGAGCCTGGCGGTGGGGTTCGTGATCTTCGGGTTCGTGTCGTCGGTGGCCGATAGCCTTGGCGGCGCCATTCTCGCGGGCGGTGGCATGGCGCTGGGGGTGGCTGCGGGGCTGCTTGCCGCCGTGGCCACCTACGTGGCGCTCCTGGGCCGCCGGTTCGTGAGTTTTGCCCGGCGTGACCGGGGCGCACAGAAGGTGCTGGACGCGGAGCAGTCCCCGGGCCACCACCCGTTCCGCGTGAGCTTTGCGATCACGGGCGAGCGTGGGCGCCTGCTGGCCACCGTGCGGCGGAACTACCTCGCGGGCCTGCTGCGCTCCAGCTGGAGCGCGTATGGAGCGCAGGGCGAGCCCCTGGTGGTCGTGCGGGAAGAAGGCTGGCTGCGCGCCGTGGGCAACCGGCTGTTCGGGTGGGCGATCCCGCGGCTGCGCTCGAACTTCGTGTTCGTGGCGGCGAGTGACCAGGCGGTCCTGGCGCACCTCAAGCGGCGCGAGCTGATCCAGGGGCGTCATGTGCTCGACTTGCGGGCAGGCGGCGTGATGGGGCTGGATCCGCAGGTGGGGCTTGCCCTGGCCGTGCTGGTCGACGTGTGCGATCGGGGCTGATCGAGCGGGAGCGTTTCCGGTATCATTCGCGGGCGCATGGGCGATAGCCACCGCTCACACCTGGACTTTGCTCGTCTTTGCCCGCTGGGTCAACCATGCGCCCCGTACGCACCATGCTCGCCACCGCCCTCCTGCTCGCGCCCGCCCTCCTGCTCGCGCCCGCCCTGGCCACGGCCCAAGGGGTGGTCCCGGGCATCGGGCCGCTGCGGCAGCCGGTGTTCGAGTCGGCACCAATCCCGCCGGTCCTGGCCGATACCAGCATGCACATCCGGCCCACGCACTGGGTGACCGGGGCCGCCATCGGCGGCACCGCGCTGGGCCTGCTCACTGGCCTTGCCGCCGCAGGATTGTGCGGGGAGGACAGTGGCTCCGATGCGAACCAGGCGGTCTGTTTCGTGAGCGGGTTGCTGGGTGGCGCCCTGCTGGGTGGCACCATCGGCGCCCTGATCGGTGGGCAGTTCCCCAAACATGAACCCCGGGAAGGGCAGGGCGGTGCGGCGGCTCCGTGAGGGCCTAGCGGCCCACCCAGTCCTTCCAGGTCGCCGAGTCATCGCCGATGGTGAGCTTGTGCTCGAACCGCACCAGCGGCTGGACAAGCACCAGGGGCTCATCCACCAGTGTCTCCAGCCAGCGTTCGTCGCTGAGCCGGGCTGATGCGAGCCCGAGGTCGAGGAAGCGCTTCGAGGTCCGGTCCACCAGGGCCTGCACGCCGAACTTCTGGGCAAAGCGCGTGAGCTCGCCCTTCGACGCTGCCCGCTCGGCCAGGTCCACGAAGTGCACCTTGACCCGCCGCTCGGCGAAGAACCGGAGGGCGGCGCGGGTGGCTGGGGACTTCCGGGTGCCGAAGACCTGGATGGTCACGGGACGGCGGGACGGCGGGACGGCGGGACGGCGAGACGGCGGGACGGCGAGACGGCGAGACGGCGGGACGGCGAGACGGCGGGACGGCGGGACGGCGAGACGGCGAGGCGGCGGGAAGGCGGGACGGAGGGGTGCTGCGGCGCTGGGATGATGGTTGGAGTACTCCGGTTATGCGTTGAGAGGCGGGTCGGCATCACCTTGGGAGGATGAACGGCCCGGAAGCTCCCCATCGACGACTGCGCGCCTGGCACGCGGCGCATGCCCTGGCGCTCGCCACCTACCAGGCCACGGCGCGCTGGCCGTCCGCCGAACGATTCGGCCTGACGAGCCAGGCTCGGCGAGCTGCCGTGAGCGTTGAACTCAACCTGGCGGAAGGGGCCTCGCGACGGGGACCACGGGAGTTCGCGCGCCATGTGAGTATTGCCCTCGGGTCTCTCGCTGAAGTCGAGGCCTGCCTGGGGCTCGCGGTTGACCTGGGCTACCTCGACGCTGCAGAGTACAGCGGGCTCGAAGCACACCGTCGCACGGCAGGCGGACTGCTCTGGAAGCTGCTGGCGTCGCTCAACCGGGCTTGCGGCAGGCGTACCCCGACCCAAGCGTGACTCCCTCGCCGTCCCGCCGTCCCGCCGTCTCGCCGTCCCGCCGTCTCGCCGTCTCGCCGTCCCCCTACACCGTCGCCCTCGTCCGGTCCACCTCACCCCGCACCGACAGCGCCGCCTGTGCTGCTGCGAGGCGGGCGATCGGCACCCGGAAGGGGGAGCAGCTCACGTAGTTCATGCCCAGGCGGTCGCAGAAGGCCACCGACGCCGGCTCGCCGCCGTGCTCGCCGCAGATGCCGAGCTTGAGGTCCTGGCGGCTCTTCCGGCCGCTCTCGCAGGCAATGCGGATGAGCTTGCCCACCGCACCCTGGTCGAGCACCTGGAAGGGGTCGTTGTCGATGATCTGCTGCTCGAGGTACACCGGCAGGAAGCGGCCGGCATCGTCGCGCGAGAGGCCCCAGGTGGTCTGGGTCAGGTCGTTGGTGCCGAAGGAGAAGAACTGCGCCTCGCGGGCGATCTCATCGGCGGTGAGTGCCGCGCGCGGCAGCTCGATCATGGTGCCGAGGAGGAAGGGCAGGGAGATCTGGCGCTCGCGGAAGACGTCATGCGCCGCTTGGCGCACGATGAGCGCCTGGCGCCGGAACTCGACGACGCTGGCGACCAGGGGCACCATGATCTCCGGCTGCACCCGGCCCTTGCGCAGCGCGATGGCACAGGCAGCCTCGAAGACCGCCCGCGCCTGCATGTGGGTGATCTCGGGATAGAGGATGCCGAGCCGGCACCCCCGGAGCCCGAGCATGGGGTTCACCTCGCGCAGGTCGTGCACGATGCTGCGGAGCCGGTCGGCATCCACCTTGAGCTCCTTCGACAGCCCGACAATCTCGGCTTCATCGTGCGGGAGGAACTCGTGGAGGGGCGGGTCGAGCAGCCGGATGCAGACCGGGTACCCCTCCATGGCGCGGAAGATGGCCTCGAAGTCACTGCGCTGCATGGGCAGGAGCTTGTTGAGGGCCCGCTGCCGTCCCTCGGCATCCTGCGCCACGATCATCTCGCGCATGGCGGTGAGGCGCTCGCCCTCGAAGAACATGTGCTCCGTGCGGCAGAGGCCGATGCCCTCGGCACCGAACTCGCGTCCCCGGTGCGCGTCGGCGGGGGTGTCGGCATTCACCCGGATCCCGATGTGCCGGACGGCATCGGCCCACTGCATGAGGCGCTGGAAGTCACCCGAAAGCGCCGGCTGCACCAGCGCGGCCTGGCCCGCGTAGACCTTCCCGGTGCTGCCGTCCACCGTGATCCATTCACCCTCGGCGATGGTGCGCTTTCCGATGCGCATGAGGCGCTCGGCCTCGCGCACCTCGAGGTGCTGTGCGGCGGCAACGCAGGGCGTGCCCATGCCGCGAGCCACCACCGCCGCGTGGCTGGTCATCCCGCCGCGGGCGGTGAGGATCGCCTTGGCCACCACCATGCCGTGGAAGTCCTCTGGTGAGGTTTCGCTCCGCACCAGGATGACCGACTGGCCACCGCGGCCCAGCTGCTCGGCGCGGTCGGCATCGAACACCACGGTGCCGCTGGCGGCACCGGGTGAAGCCGGAAGTCCTTGCGTGAGCTGGTCGAGCTCGGCGTGCGGGTCGATGGTGGGGTGCAGGAGCTGGTCGAGGTCGTTGGGCGGGATGCGGCTTACGGCCTCTTCCCGCGTGATGAGGCCCTCATCCACCATCTCGCAGGCAATGCGCACCGCGGCCTGCCCGGAGCGCTGGCCCCGGCGGGTCTGCAGCATGTAGAGCTGCCCGCGCTCGATGGTGAACTCCATGTCCTGCACGTCCCGGAAGTGCCGCTCCAGCAGGCGTGCCGTGCGCTCGAGTTCGCGCGCCGCATTGGGCAGCGCCTGGCCCAGGGTCTCGATGGACTCCGGCGTCCGCATGCCGGACACCACGTCCTCACCCTGGGCATTCAGCAGGTACTCGCCGTACAGGCGGTTCTCGCCAGTGGACGGGTCGCGCGTGAACGCCACGCCAGTGCCCGAGTCCTCACCCATGTTGCCGAACACCATGGCCACGACGTTGACGGCGGTGCCCATGGTGTCAGGGATGTCGTGGAGCCGGCGGTAGTCGATGGCGCGCTGGGTGTTCCAGCTCTCGAAGACAGCCGCCACGGCGCCCCACAACTGCTCGACCGGGGAGTCGGGGAATGCCTGGCCCCGCTCCTCCCTGACGCGATCCTTGATGGCCTGCACCACCGCCTTGAAGGCCGGGACGGGCAGGTCGATGTCGCGGGTCACCCCGGCCTTCTGCTTCTCCGCCTCGAGCAGGTGCTCGGCGTGGTTCTTGGGCAGGTCGAAGACCACGCTGGCATACATCTGCACGAAGCGGCGATAGCTGTCCCATGCGAAGACGGGATTCCCGCTCTGCCGCGCCAGGCCCTCCACCGTCTCGTCGTTCAGGCCCAGGTTGAGGATGGTGTCCATCATGCCGGGCATCGAGACGGGCGCGCCGGATCGCACCGAGACGAGCAGGGGGCTGTCACCGTCGCCGAACGTCCGGCCGGTGGCATTCTCGAGCCGCTGGAGCGCGTGCTCCACCTGCGAGCGGAGCCGGGGGCTCAGCTGGCGGTTCTCGAGGTACTGGAGGCAGAGGGAGGTGGCGATCGTGAACCCCGGCGGGACGGGGATCCCGAGCGTGGTCATTTCCGCGAGCCCTGCGCCCTTTCCACCCAGGACGTCCTTCATGGCGGCCGTGCCGTCGGCACGACCCTGGCCAAAGAAGAAGACGAGGGGCGGCGTGAACGCCGCGGTCATGCGGGAGAGGCGACGAGCGGAGCGGCGTGGCGGAGCTGCACCAGATCCTCCGGGATCGGTGTGGGATACTGGCCCGAGAAGCAGGCGTGGCAGAAGCCGGTGGAGCGGCCTGCAGCATCCAGCATGCCATCGAGTGAGAGGTAGCCCAGGGTGTCCACCCCCAGGAACTGCCGGATCTCCTCGACGGTGTGCGTGGCGCCGATGAGTTCCTCACGGGTGGGCGTATCAATGCCATAGTGACATGGGCCGGTGATGGGCGGGGAGCCGAGACGGAGGTGCACTTCCCGCGCGCCGGCGGCGCGGACCATCTGTACCAGCCCCTTGCTGGTGGTTCCGCGCACCAGGCTGTCGTCCACCATCACCACCGACTTGCCGGCGATGACCTCGCGCACCGGGTTGAACTTGATCCGCACCTTCGCCATGCGGAGGGCCTGGGTGGGGTTGATGAAGGTGCGACCCACGTAGTGGTTCCGGATGAGGCCGTACTCGAGCTTGATCCCCGAGGTCTCGCTGAAGCCGAGTGCCATCGCGTTGGAGCTGTCGGGCACCGAGAACACGACCTCGGCCCCGGGAGCGGGGTGCTCGATGGCAAGCCGGCGGCCGATCTCCCGGCGCACGCCATCGACGGAGCGCCCGAAGATCATGCTGTCGGGTCGCGAGAAATACACCAGCTCGAAGACGCAGCGGGTGAGCTTGCGCCGGGGCAGGGAGGCCAGCTCCTCGACCTGGCCGTCCACCACCCGAATGAAGTCGCCTGGCTGGAGTTCCCGGATGAGGGTGGCGCCCATGAGGTCGAAGGCGCACGTCTCGGATGCCACCACGATCCCGCCGTTGAGCCGCCCGAGCATCAGGGGCCGGAACCCGGCAGGGTCCACGACGGCGTACAGCTCGCGGCCACACGAGATGACGAGGCTGTACGCCCCCTCGACGCGTGCCAGGGCCTCGCGGACCTGGCCCTCCACCGTCGCCGCATTGGAGCGGGCGATGAGGTGCACCAGCGCCTCGGTATCCGAGGACGACGTGAAGATGGCGCCCTCGTCCACCAGCTCGCGCCGGAGCTGCACCGCATTGGTGAGGTTCCCGTTGTGCGCCAGTGCGAGGGGGCCCATGCGCGTGTTGGCGAAGCAGGGCTGCGCGTTGGCGAGGACGGTGCTGCCCGCGGTGCTGTAGCGCGTGTGACCCACTGCGACGTCACCGGGGAGCTTTGCGATCACGGCCTCGTTGAAGGTCTCGCTCACGAGGCCCATGCCCCGGTGGACCCGCGCGGTGCCCTCACGGTCGATGGCGACGATCCCGGCACTCTCCTGCCCGCGGTGCTGCAGGGCATAGAGGCCGAGGTACGCCAGCCGGGCCGCCTCGGGCAGGTTTGACACCCCGATCACGCCACACATCGGTCAGGCCTCCCCACGATCACTGTCCACTGACTGCATCCGCGCCGGAACGGCGCTGAAATATGCCTCACGTAGCTCCGGCACGCGCCACGCCCACCGGTCGGGGCCGCGCTGCACGGTGAGGGTGCCGTTGCGCTCGCCCACCGCCCCCGCCAGGAAGGCCGGGACGCCATGGGCCGTTGCCAGGGCGAGGACACGCTCCAGGTTGCCCGGGGCGCAGCTCACGACCGCACGCGCGCCGTTCTCCCCGAAAAGCAACTCCGTCGCTCCCAGGGCCGCTTCATAGCCGCCAAGGTCGAGCGTGGCGCCGCACCCGCCAGCGGCATAGGGGCCGCCCATGCAGCACTCCGCCACGGTGACGGCCAGTCCGCCCTCGCTCATGTCGTGGGCCGAGCGGAGGATGCGTTCGGAGGCAGCGCCCAGGAGGAATCGCTGCAGCCGCGCCTCGGCATCGAGGTCCACCGGAGCCGGCATGCCGCCCACGAAATCGAGGAGGTGGGCCCAGCAGGCCGAGCCACCCAGGTGGCCCGTCGTCCCTCCCAGCACGATGATGGGGTCGGCCTGGTTGCGGAAGAAGCTCGGCACGCGGTGCTCCAGTGCCTCGAGCAGGCCCACCATGCCCACCGTGGGCGTCGGGTCAATCGCGCCGGTGGGGCTCTCATTGTAGAACGAGACGTTGCCCCCGGTCACCGGCGTCCCGAAGGCGACGCATGCCTCGGCAATGCCGCGGCAGGCTTCCCGGAACTGGAAGAACACCTCGGGCTTTTCCGGGTTGCCGAAGTTGAGGCAGTCGGTGATCCCGAGCGGCCGGGCGCCGGTGCAGGCAATGTTCCGTGCCGCCTCGGCCACGACCAGCTTCCCGCCCTCATACGGGTCGAGTGCCACCAACCGGCTGTTGCAGTCCACCGTCATGGCGATGCCGAAGCCGGTGCCGGGGACTTCCACGATGCCCGCATCGCTGCCGGGCCCGATCACCGTGGAGGCCTGCACGGTCGAGTCGTACTGCTCGTACACCCAGCGCTTGCTGGCGATGCTGGGTTCCTGGAGCAGGGCAGGGAGCGCTTCCTGCGGGGCGGGTACGGCACGGACCGGCGCCGCGGCGCGCTGCCGCACGACGGCATCGCCCTCACGGGCCTCGGGATGGTAGACCGGCGCGTCGTCCACCAGGCGCTGGCCCGGGATCGCCGCGACCACCAAGCCCTCGTGCTTCACCCGGAACACGCCGTCGTCGGTGACGTGCCCGATGGGCGTGGCGGGGAGTTCCCACTTCGCGCAGACAGCCTGGATCTCCGCCACGCGATGGGGCTCCGCCACCACGAGCATCCGTTCCTGCGACTCGGAGAGCAGGATCTCGTAGGCGGTCATGCCGGGCTCCCGCGTCGGGACCAGGCTGGTGTCTATCTCCACGCCGACGCCGCCGCGCGCCGCCATTTCAGCCGACGAGCTGGTGAGCCCCGCGGCCCCCATGTCCTGGATGGCCACGATGTACCCGCCCCGGATGAGCTCGAGGCTCGCCTCGAGGAGGAGCTTCTCGGTGAAGGGGTCCCCCACCTGCACCTGGGGCCGCCGGGCCTCGCTCTTCTCGGACAGTTCCTCCGAGGCGAAGCTGGCGCCGTGGATCCCGTCGCGCCCGGTGCTGGCGCCCACCACGAGGAGCACGTTGCCCACACCGTGGGCGCGGGCCGTGATGAGTTCATCCTCACGCAGGAGGCCCACGCACATCGCGTTCACCAGGGGGTTGCCGCTGTACCCCGGCGCGAAGTTGACCTCGCCACCCAGCGTCGGCACCCCCACACAGTTGCCGTAGTCGCCCACGCCCCGCACCACGCCGGCGAAGAGGTAGCGGTTGCGGGCCTCGTCGAGCGGGCCGAAGCGCAGGCTGTTGAGCACTGCGACGGGCCGGGCGCCCATGGTGAACACGTCGCGCAGGATGCCGCCCACACCGGTGGCCGCGCCCTGGTACGGCTCCACCGCCGACGGGTGGTTGTGCGACTCGATCTTGAACGCCACGGCCCAGCCATCCTTGAGGCGGAGCACGCCGGCATTCTCGCCGGGGCCCTGTACCACCTGCGGTCCCGTGGTGGGGAAGCGCTTGAGGACGGGCTTGGAGTGCTTGTACGAACAGTGCTCGGACCAGAGCGCCGAGAAGACACCGAGTTCGGTGAGGGTCGGCGTGCGGCCCAGGAGCTCGAGCACCTTGCCGTACTCGAACTCGGTGAGGTTGTGCTCGCGGACCACCGCGGCCGTCACCGGGCGCTCACCCGGGAAGGAACTGGCGGCCAGGTTCATCGTGGAAGCGGCGTCCCGTGGGATCGTGGTCATGCGGCCCCCGCAACCGCAGGGCGCGGAGCCGCGAGCGAACGGAAGAAGAGCAGGCCCTCGGCGGAGCCCAGGGCGGGATCCACCACCCGCTCGGGGTGGGGCATGATGCCCACGACGTTCCCCGCGGCGTTGCAGATGCCGGCGATGTTATTGCTGGATCCGTTCGGGTTGGGCTGCACCCCCGGCGCCGGGTCGAGGTACCGGAGCACGACCAGGCGCTCGGCCTCGAGCCGGGCGAGTGTGCTGTCGTCGGCGACATAGCGGCCCTCACCATGCGCCACCGGGATGCGCACCGTCGCCGGTCGCTCGAAGGCCCAGGTGAAGGCGGTGTCGGTTCGTTCGACCCGCACATCCACCGGCCGGGACACGAAGGTGAGGCCCGCGTTCCGCATCAACGCCCCGGGGAGCATGTGGGCCTCGCAGAGGACCTGGAAGCCGTTGCAGATACCGATGACCGTGCCGCCGGCCGCCGCGTGCGCCTGCACCGCCTTCATGATGGGGCTGAAGCGGGCAATGGCGCCCGAACGCAGGTAGTCCCCATAGCTGAACCCGCCGGGAAGGATCACTACGTCGGCCTGCTCGAGCGAGGTGTCACGGTGCCACACGAAGCGGGCTTCGCACCCCACACGCTCGGCGGCACGGCGCGCATCCTCGTCGCAGTTGCTGCCGGGAAACCGCACCACCGCCACGCGCCGCATCAGTCGCCCTCCACCTCGACCAGGTAGTCCTCGGTCACCGGGTTGGCCAGCAGGCGGTCGCACATCTGGCGGGCGCGTGCCTCGGCCTCGTCCCGCGAGGCCGCAGTGACGGCCAGCTCCACGGCCTTGC
Organism: uncultured Gemmatimonadaceae bacterium; assembly: GCA_964638035.1. Lineage (GTDB taxonomy): Bacteria > Gemmatimonadota > Gemmatimonadetes > Gemmatimonadales > GWC2-71-9 > JAGGAG01. The sequence goes on from CAZWXD010000009.1 coordinate 56,807, forward strand.
CCACCCGGACGCTGCCGGCGCCGGAGAATCCCAGGGCACCGAGCGCGTGCTCGACGGCCTGGCCCTGCGGGTCGAGGATTCCCTGCCGGGGCATCACACGGACGTGCACTCGATACGTCATTCCATGGGCTCCTGCGAGCGTTCGTGGCGCTCGTGGGTGAAGGGGGTCACGTCATCGCCCGCGGCCAGGGCAAGGGCGTCGGTATCGGGCCGGTCGAGGAGGCCCAGCCAGGCGGTGCGCACCACCCCGAAGACCAGGTAGGCAATGCCGACGGGGAAGAGCACGACATCAGGGCGGAACAGCGCCGCCACGGCGATGGTCAGCACCAGCACGGTCGTGAGGCCCTGGCGGAAGGTCCGGAAGCTGAAGCCGGGCATCTTGGGGTACTTGACCCCGCTGACCATGAGCACCGCGAGCAGCAGCATCAGGATCACCAGGCCCTGGTGCTGGAGGTCGAGCCATGCGACGGAGGCGCGGTACCACGGCGTCTGGCTGAAGGGGTAGTAGCAGGCAAGGGTGGCACCGGCTGCCGGTGAGGGCATGCCGGTGAACCAGGCCGACGGCTTTCCGGCGGAGAGGGTGTTGTAGCGCGCCAGGCGGAGGGCGGCGGCCACGACGTAGATCCAGCAGAGCACCCAGGCGAAGCGGCCCGCCGCGGAGAACTCGAGGAAGTACATGATGAGCGCCGGGGCCACCCCGAACGACACCAGGTCGATGAGCGAGTCGAGTTCCTCGCCAAAGCGGCTGCTCGACTTGCTCAGGCGCGCGATCCGGCCGTCGAGCATGTCGAGGATGGCGGCGAAGACGATGAACCAGCCGGCCCAGCGGAAGTTGCCGTTGTAGGCCGAGATGATGGCCCAGAACCCGAAGAACAGGTTGGCCAGCGTGAAGGCACTGGGTACCACCACCACCACGCGGCGCATGTCCGGCCGCCCCAGGCCGTGCCCGCGCCTCAGGTCCATCGCGCCACCACCGTGGTGCCGGCCACCGTGCGGTCGCCGTCGCGGACGGTGACGGTGGCATCGTGCGGCAGGAAGAGGTCCACCCGCGACCCGAACCGGATCATGCCCATGCGCTCCCCCTGGGTGACGGTGGTGCCGACGGCATGGTCAGTGATGATGCGCCGCGCCACGAGGCCGGCGATCTGCCGCACCAGCATGCGCCCGCGCCCGGTGGCCACCCCGACCGACGACTGCTCGTTCTCCGTGCTCGACTTTTCATCGGCCGCATTGAGGAACTTGCCCGGGTTGTAGTGGCGGTACTCCACCGTGCCGCCCAGCGGGTAGCGGTTGACGTGGCAGTCGAACACGTTCATGAAGATGCACACGCGCTGTGCCCGCCCGCCGATGTAGGTGGGCTCGTCCACCTCGCGCACGTCCACCACGAGGCCATCGGCCGGGGCGATCGCGAGGTCGGGCCCGCGCTCGCCGGAGCGGACGGGATCCCGGAAGAATGCCACCACCCAGACGGTGATGGCCAGCCAGGCCAACGCCGGGAGGTGCAGGTTGGCCAGCAGGAGCACCACCAGGATCGCGAATGCCCCGATGATGAACGGGCGTCCCTCGGGCGCCACGCGGATCATGCCACCTCCAGGGCGCGGCCCGTGAGCAGCCGGAACGCCTCGAGGTACCGAGCGCTGGTGGCATTGACCACGTCGGGCGGGAGGGGCGGTGGCGGCGCCTCGCCATTCCACTTCCCCTCTGCCTTGAGCCCCGCGAGGTAATCGCGGAGCGGCTGCTTGTCGAAGCTCGGCTGGCTCCGGCCCGGAGCATACCGGTCGGCGGGCCAGAAGCGCGAGGAGTCTGGCGTCAGCACCTCGTCGATGAGGAGGTACTCGCCACCCGCGGTGCGTCCGAACTCGAACTTGGTGTCGGCGATGATGATGCCGCGCGTCGCCGCGTAGTCCCGGCCCGCGGCGTAGATGGCCAGGCTTCGCTGGCGCAGCTCGCCAGCGGCCCCAGCGCCGAGGGAGCGCGCCATCGACTCGAACGCCACGTTGATGTCATGGCCCGACTCGGCCTTGGTCGCGGGCGAGAAGAGCGGCGGGTCCAGCTGCGCACTCTCCACCAGGCCAGCCGGGAGGGGCTCACCGGCCAGGGTGCCCCGATCGCGGTACTCGGCCCAGGCGGACCCGCTCAGGTAGCCCCGCACCACGCACTCGAACGGCACCGGCTCGGTGCGACGGACCAGCATGGCGCGTCCGGCCAGCTGGTCGCGGTGGGACGCGAGCGCTGGCAGGTGCCGGAGCACCTCGTCGGCATCGGCGGTGATGAAGTGTGACGGGACGCCCAGCCGGCCAAACCAGAAGGCGGAGACCTGGGTGAGCACGGCGCCCTTGTGCGGCACCGCCTCGGCCATCACCACGTCGAAGGCGCTCACCCGGTCGCTCGCCACGAGGAGGAGCATGTCGCGTCCAGCCTCGTAGACCTCGCGGACCTTGCCGCGCCGGAGCAGGGGCAGCGGCAGCGATGAGGCGCGCAGCGTCGTGCTCATACCCGGACCTCCGCCGTCTCCGGCACCGATGCCATCGGCCGTGCCCGCTCGACCAGGGGGGCAAGGTACTCGGCCAGGAACTCGTCCACCTGTGCCGCCGACCGGCCGGTGTAGCGCAGGGGCTCGAGTTCCGCGCGGAGCTGTGCCGCTGGCACGGCGCGGAAGGCCGGATCGGCGCCGAGGCGGTCGAGCAGGTCATTGGGGGCGCCGGTGCTGACCGCGTCGGCCACGGCCAGGCTGTGCCGTCGGATGACCTCGTGCAGGGCCTGCCGGTCGCCGCCAGCCGCGACGCCCAGCATGAGCCAGCGCTCCGTGGCCATGAACGGCATCTGCGCCTCCACGTGGCGGCGGATCACGCCCTCCCGCACCTCCAGGCCGGCCGCGATGTTGGTGGCGAGGATGAGCACGGCGTCGGTGGCCAGGAACGCCTCGGGCAGCGTGAGCCGGCGGTTGGCGCTGTCGTCGAGCGTGCGCTCGAACCACTGCGTGGCGGCGGTGTGGGCCGCATTGGGCTCGAGGGAGATGACGAAGCGCGCGAGGCCGCTGATGCGCTCGGCCCGCATCGGGTTCCGCTTGTAGGCCATGGCACTCGAGCCGATCTGCTCCGACTCGAACGGCTCGAGGAGCTCGCCCTCGTGCTGGAGGAGGCGCAGGTCGGCCGCCATCTTCGAGGCCGACTGCGCAATGCCGCTCAGCACGCCCAGCACCTGGCTGTCCACCTTGCGCGGGTAGGTCTGCCCGCTCACGGCGAAGCTGCCGTCGAAGCCGAGCTTCGCGGCGATGCGGCGGTCGAGCTCGCGCACCCTGGCGTCGTCGCCCCCGAACAGCTCGAGGAACGACGCCTGCGTGCCCGTGGTGCCCTTGCAGCCGTGGGCGCGCAGCTGGGTGAGCCGCCAGGTGAGGTCCTCGACGTCGAGCGCGAAGTCCTGCATCCAGAGGGTGGCCCGCTTGCCCACCGTGGTGAGCTGCGCCGGCTGGAAGTGGGTGTAGGCCAGGCAGGGCAGGGCCCGGGTGCGCCGCGCGAAGGTCTCCAGCGCCCCCAGGAGCGCCACCAACCGGCCGAGGATGAGGCGAAGGCCGTCGCGGATCACCAGGAGGTCGGCATTGTCGGTGACGAACGCGCTGGTGGCGCCGAGGTGGATGAAGGCGCGCGCCGCCGGCGCCTGGTCGCCGAAGGCGTGGACATGCGCCATGACATCGTGGCGGAACCGCCGCTCATACGCAGCGACCACGTCCAGGTCCACGGTGTCGAGGTTGGCGCGCATGGCGGCCAGCGCCTCATCCGGGATGGGGAGCCCGAGCTCGCGCTCACTCTCCGCCAGCGCCACCCAGAGCCGGCGCCAGAGGTGGGCACGGTGGCGCTCGCCCCACAGCGCCTGCATGGCGGGCGAGGCGTAGCGGGTGCCGAGCGGTGAGCGGTAGCGATCGTCGGTCATGAGAAGGAAAGGTCCGTGAAGAGGATCCGGCCGTCCCTCTCGAAGAAGAGGCGGAAGCCGCGGGTCTCGCGCAGCCGGTCGAAGGCCAGGCCCACCTCGCTGGCGCCCTCGATCCGCGTGTTGTTGATGGCCAGGATGACGTCGCCGGCCTGGAGCCCCGTGATGCGGGCGGCCTGGTCGGTGATGCGGAAGATGAGGGCCCCCCGGTCGGCCGCAAGCCCGCGCTCGGCGCGGATCGCCGGGGTGACGGTGACCAGCTCGAGGTCGCGCACTACCACGACCTTCTCGGCGGAGACGCTGGGGAGCTCGTCGGTGCGGATCCGCCGCCGCGCGGTGCCCACCGGCGTGGCGACCACGACCTGCACGGTGTCGCCCACGGCCACGTCGAGCTTCACGGCCTCCCAGTCGAGCCAGGTGCGCAGCCTGCGCCCGTTGGCGGTCACCATCACGTCACCGGCCTTGAGGCCCGCGGCGGCGGCGGGGCTTCCCGGTGCCACCGACTCGATGCGCAGGCCGCCCTGGCCCTTGGGCATCTGCATGCGGCGGGCACCAGCCACTTCGACCCCGGTCCAGGCGCGGTGCATCTCGCCCCGGCGGAGGATCTCGCCGGCCACGCGCATCACGCGCTCGATGGGGATGGCGAAGCCCAGCCCGACCGAGCCACCAGTGTTGGAGAAGATCGACGAGTTCACCCCCACCACGTCGCCCTTCGCGTTGACCAGCGGCCCACCGGAATTGCCGGGGTTGATGGCGGCATCGGTCTGGATCATGTCGAGGTAGAGCCCCGGCTGCCCGCTGGTCGGGAGGATGTTGCGGCCCGTGGCGCTCACCACGCCGGCGGTCACGGTCGGCTCGGTGTTGCTCAGCAGGTAGCGGTAGGGATTGCCCAGGGCTACCACCCACTCGCCGATCAGCAGGTCGGCGCTCCGACCGAGCGGTGCCACGGGCAGTCCCGTGCGGGCCACCTTGAGGACCGCGATGTCGGTGATCGCGTCCTCGCCCACGAGCCTGGCCGGCACGTCGGTGCCGTCCGCCAGCGTCACCGTGATGGACTCGGCGTCCTCGACCACGTGCTGGTTGGTGATGACGACGCCATCGGCCCGGACGATGAAGCCGGTGCCAAAGCCCTGCACGAGCCGGTCGGACGCCTCGGGGACGAAGAAGAGGTCGAAGGGGTTGCGGGCCTGCGCGCGTCGCCGACTCGTGACGCTCACCGACACGACGGCCGGCGACACCCGGGCGGCGGCCGTGACGATGGCGGTGCGGCGCGATTGGTCCACGCGCGCCTGCGCGGCCATCGGCTGCGCCGGCAGCAGCAGTGCCGAGCCGAGCGTGACCAGGGCCAGGGCGCGCGTCATGGCGCTGCTCCTGCGAGCGCGGGCGCGTCGGCCTGCCACTCGGCGGGATAGCGCGCGGCCGCGAAGTAGAGTCCCTGCGGTGGTGCTGGCGGGCTCGTGTCGCTGTTGTCGGTGCTGCCGAGCAGCCGAGCCATGTCACCCTGCGGCCGGCGGCCCTGTGCAATGTCCACCATCGTCCCCACGAGCATGCGCACCATGTGCTGCAGGAAGCGGTCGGCCTCGACATGGAACCGCCACCCGGAGCCGTTGGGGCACGCGTCCCAGCGGGCATCCAGGATGCGGCACCGGTAGTGTGGCTTTGGTTCCGTGCGGGCGGAGAAGCCGCGGAAGTCGTGCTCGCCGCTGAGGCATGCGGCGGCCTGCTGCAGGGCTGCCCCATCGAGCTCGACGCCAAGGGCCCACTCGAACCGGCGCCGGAACGGGCTGGCCGATGCGTCGTCGGTGCCCACGTCATACCGGTAGCGGCGGGAGGTGGCGTGCTTGCGGGCGTGAAAGCCGGGACGCATGGCATGCGTCGCAGCAACCCAGATGTCCCGGGGAAGGAGGGCGTTGAGGGCGCGACGCACGGCGTCGACGGTCCACGAGTCCGGCATGGCGAAGCTCACGGCCAGTCCCAGCGCATGCACTCCCGCATCAGTGCGGCCGGCCGCATGGGCGACCACCCGGTCATTTGCGAGACGTGCCAGGACCCGTTCCACCTCGCCCTGCACGGTCCGGCCCTCTGCCTGTCGCTGCCACCCGAGGAACTCGGTGCCATCGAAGTGGAGCAAGGCCAGGAAGGACCGACTCATGAGACCCGAAACCTAGCCGCGCGCGACCCTTCGAGCAAGGTCGCAACTCCTTGTCAGCATTGACAAAACGCCGCGTCCCGGCCTACGCTTTCCGGCCCTGCACCGATTGGCCTGCGCCCGTCATGCCCACGACGCCTGTTCGACCCCTCGAGCCCGCCCTGGAGGCCCTCGCCCTGGGCCGTACGCTCAGCCTGGCCGAGGCTGAGGCGGCGTTTGACGCCGTGATGCAGGGCGGGGCATCGCACGGCGACATGCGCGCACTCCTTCTTGGCCTGCGGGAGAAGGGCGAAGCGCCGTCGGAGGTGGCGGGTGCGGCCCGCGCCCTCCGCCGCTCCATGCTGGCCGTGGACGTGCCGAACCGCACCGAGCTGGTGGATACCTGCGGCACGGGCGGCGGCCGTGTGGGCACGGTGAACGTTTCCACCGGGGCCGCGTTCATTGTCGCGGCGGCCGGGGTGCCGGTCGCCAAGCATGGGAACCGCAGCTTTACCTCACGCTCCGGTTCCGCCGATGTGCTCGAGGCGCTGGGCGTTGCCATCACGCCGCCGGTCGCGCGTGCACCCGGCATCCTGGCCGAGGCGGGGCTGATGTTCCTCTTTGCCCCGGCGCATCACCCGGCGATGAGCCACCTGGCGCCGGTTCGGCGCGAACTGGGGGTGCCGACCATCATGAACCTCGTCGGGCCATTGGCGAACCCGGCACGGGTGGAGCGACAGGTGATCGGGGTGGCGGAGCCGGGTCGCGGCCCCCTGCTGGCCGGGGCGCTCGCCGCACTCGGGACGGCGCACGCGCTGGTGCTCCATGCGGACCTTGGTATGGATGAGATCAGCCCGGTGGGTGCCACGCGCGTGTGGGAGGTGCGCCAGGGCACGGTGGTGGAGTGGGCGATCGACCCGGTCGAGGTGGGGACGGCGCCGGTCGAGGTGTCCGAGCTTGCGGGTGGCGATGCCCGGGACAACGCGCGGATCCTCACTGCGGTCCTGCGGGATGGCGTGCGAGGCGCGGTGCGCGAGGCCCTGGTCCTGAATGCGGCCGCCGCGCTGCACGTCGCCGGGCGCGACTGGAGTTTTGCCCAGGCCGTGCAACTGGCGCGGCGTACGCTGGACGGCGGCCATGCGTGGGAAGCGGTGCAGCGGCTCGCACATGCCAGCACGCGAGCATGAATGGGGAAGCGAGTCGCGGCAGGCCACGAGCCAAACGCCCATGCGGGAGCGCCCGCCGGGCCTGGCCGAGTGGCCTGCGCGCGACTCAATACTTGCGGATGATGCCAACCACGACGCCCTGGATCAGGACGTCGCGCTCCTGGTAGCGCAGGGGTTGCATGCTGGCATTGGCCGGTTGCAGGCGGATCCACCCGCCGGACTCACGGTAGAACTTCTTGACGGTGGCCTCGGCGCCGTTCACCAGGGCGATGACCATCTCGCCATTCTCGGCCGCCTGCTGGCCATGAACCACGACGTAGTCGCCGTCACAGATGTGCTCGTCTATCATGGAGGATCCGGAGACCTTGAGGGCATAATTGGGGCCCCGGCGCGGCAGCATGTCGTCGGGCACCGAGACGGTCTCGTCCTGCATGAGTGATTCGATGGGGAAGCCCGCTGCCACCTTGCCCAGGAGCGGGATGTCGGTTGCCCGGGCCGTGCCGCGCGGGGGCATGACCTCGATGGAACGGCTCTCGTTGTACTGCCGGCGGATGTAACCCTTCCGCTCCAGGTTGGTCAGGTGCTCGTGCACCGTGGCCAGCGAGGCGAAGGTGAACTGCTCGGCGATTTCCTCGAAGCTCGGGGCATAGCCGTGGTCGGCAATGTGCGCCCGCAGGTACTCGAGGATTTCGCTCTGGCGCTTGGTCAGGGTCATGTTCCCCTCCTTGGCTGCGGGCGCGGGCCAGTGACCGAACAGAGGCCGAATAACACTACCCGAACGCCAGCCGAAGGGCAAGATGGCAGTTTCGCTGGGCCAGATCCTCGCCACGACCAGGGCCACCCTCCCGGCGCTCGCCGCCCGGCGGAGGGAGCTGGAGGTCCGCGCCTCGGCCGCGCCGACGGCGCCGAGCCTCGCCGCTGCGTTCCGGGGCACGCAGCTGGGGCTCATTGCCGAGGTGAAGCGCCGGTCGCCATCGGCGGGGAGCATCCGGGAAGACTTGCGACCGCCGGAGCGCGCTCGCACGTACGCCGAGGCCGGTGCCACGGCCATCTCGGTCCTGACCGATGGCCCGTTCTTCGGCGGCGCCATCGACGACCTTGAGGCGGTGCGTGCGGCCGTCACCCTGCCCTTGTTGCGGAAGGACTTCATCCTCTCCGAGGACCAGGTGCTCGAGGCGCGGGTGGCGGGCGCGGCGGCGGTGCTGCTCATCGTGCGGGCGCTGCCGGCCAGCCGGCTGCGCGACCTGCTGGGGTTCGTGCGCGACCTCGGGCTGGAAGCCCTGGTCGAGGCGCACACGCGCGCCGAGCTTGCCGTGGCGCTCGAGGCTGGTGCGGGCGTGGTGGGCATCAACAGCCGGAACCTGGACACCTTCCAGGTGGATGTCGAGTCGGCCTGGCGGCTGCTGGCAGCGGTCCCGGCGGGCGTGGTCGCGGTGGCCGAGAGTGGCATCGCCACGCTGGCCGATGCGGAGCAGGCGAGGGGGGCGGGAGCCGACGCCCTGCTGGTCGGGACGGCGCTGTCCCGGGCGCAGGATCCCGGGCACCTCGTCCGGGGCATCGTGGGGCTCACGCGCCGTGCGCGTTGAGGCCAAGATCTGCGGCCTGACCCGGTCGGCGGACGCGGCCCTTGCCCGGTCGCTGGGGGCGAGCTGGCTTGGGGTGGTGCTGGCCGAGGGTCCGCGCCGGGTGGGCCTGGGCGGGGCACGGGAGATCGCTGCCGCTGGCGAGGGCCTTCCGCTCCTTGGTGTGTTCGTGGACAGCACGCCGGATGAGATCCTCCGTGCGCGGGACCGCGCCCGGCTCGATGGGGCGCAGTTGCATGGGGAGTATGCGGAGGCGGTGCGAGCGTTGCTTCGTGCCGAGGGCATGCTGGTCTGGTCGGTGGCCCGGGTGGCGGGGGAGGGTGACCTGGGTGCGATACCGGCGCTGGAATCGCATGCTGACGTGGTCCTGGTCGAGCCGCGCGTTGCCGGCGCCCGTGGCGGTACCGGCACGTCGCTGCCCCTCGACCTCGCCGCTGGTGCGCGTGCGAGGCTTGCGGCATCGCGCATGGCGCTGGCGGGTGGGCTCCGGCCGGAGGTCCTGGAGGAGGCGATTGCCCTCGTTCGTCCGGACGTCGTGGATGTAAGTTCCGGGGTCGAGCAGGCGCCTGGTGTGAAGGATCCCAGCCTGCTGGCCCGCTTCATGGAGATTGCCCGTGACGCTGGCGCTCGCGCCTGAGCAGTCGGTCGCTGGACGATTCGGGCCCTATGGCGGACGCTATGTCCCCGAGACCCTTGTCGCCGCACTCGACCAGCTCACCCAACTGTATGACGACGCCCGGGCCGACCCCGCCTTCCGTGCCGAGGTGGTACGGCACCTCGCGGGGATCGCCGGCCGGCCGTCACCGCTCACCGTGGCGCCGCGCCTCGCGGAGGTCGTGGACGCCCCGGTGTACCTCAAGCGCGAGGACCTGAACCACACCGGGGCGCACAAGATCAACAACACGATCGGTCAGGTCCTGCTGGCGCTGCGGATGGGCAAGCGCCGGATCATCGCCGAGACCGGCGCGGGCCAGCACGGCGTTGCGACCGCCACGGTGTGTGCCCGGTTCGGGCTCGAGTGCGTGGTGTACATGGGTGCGGAGGATGTGTCGCGGCAGGCGCTCAACGTGTACCGCATGCAGTTGCTGGGTGCCACGGTCGTGCCGGTGCATTCGGGGACCAGGACACTCAAGGACGCCACCAACGAGGCACTGCGTGACTGGGTCACCAATGTTCCCACTACTCACTACATCATCGGGTCGGTGGTCGGCCCGGATCCCTACCCGCGCATGGTGCGCGACTTCCAGGCGGTGATTGGCCTGGAGGCTCGGGAGCAGGTCCTGGCGCAGGCTGGCCGCCTCCCGCGCACGGTGGTCGCCTGCGTGGGTGGTGGTTCCAATGCCATCGGCATCTTCAGTGCGTTCCTGGATGACGCCGCGGTGGAGCTGGTTGGCGTGGAGGCCGCCGGTGAGGGGCTGGCGACGGGGCGGCACAGCGCCACCCTGACCGCCGGCACCCCCGGTGTCCTGCACGGCTGCCTCAGCTACCTGCTGCAGGACGCCGATGGACAGGTGCAGCCGGCGCACTCCATTTCCGCAGGGCTCGACTATCCCGGGGTGGGACCGGAGCACAGCTGGCTGCACGACAGCGGGCGGGTGCACTACGCCGCGGTCACGGACGCCGAGGCACTCGACGCCTTCGGCGAGGTCAGCCGCCTGGAGGGCATCATTCCCGCCCTCGAGACGGCGCACGCCCTTGCCTGGCTGTTGCGGGAGCGCGGCCGGTGGGGGGCGGGGGACCCGGTGCTGCTGTGCCTGAGCGGACGGGGCGACAAGGACGTCGCCCACGTGGCGGCCCGGCGCGGGGAGCTTCCGTGACGGCGCGGCCGGACGACCTCATCCTCCCGACCTCGCAGGTCACGGAGCTGGTCAACAGCCTCGTGAAGGCGCTGCGGGCGTTCCAGATGTACCTGCCGAACAATCCCATTTACCAGCGTGCTGCCCAGAACGTCCGCACCAACTTCGGGCCGGTGTGGGGGGCGCTCGATGACCTCGTCCTCACGGTGCAGGAGACGGACTTCACCTGGGAGGAGCAGGTGGTCTACCACCAGCTCACGAAGAACGAGAGCCTGGCCTGGATGCTGTACAAGGACGGCATGCGCGTGCTCACGCTGCAGAAGGGGGTCGAGCAGGACGAGATCGTGCGCTTCCTGGAGATCGTGAATCGTGCGCGCTTCATGCAGCAGGACGCAGGCGACGACCTCCTGACCCTGCTGTGGGAGCAGGAGTTCGAGTTCATCCAGTACCGCTTCGTCGAGGGCTTCGGCGACGACGCCGTGCCCGAGGCGGAGTCGGCGATGGGCGGGACGGCGCAACTCAGCGCCGACCAGGTGCAGCAGCAGGTCCGGGAAGAGGCGCCACCGAAGCAGCAGGGTATCGTGGACCTCGAGGACTTCGACTCGACCCTGTACTTCCTGGACGAGGCCGAGATCGGGGTCGTGCGCGAGATGCTCCGGGAGGAGTATGCGCGCGATGCCCGCGCCAGCGCGCTGAACGCGGTCTACGACATCTTCGAGGTGGAGGCGACCCAGGCGGTGCGCGAGGAGGTCGCGGGCATCCTCGAGTCGCTGCTTCCCAACCTCCTCAACGCCGGGGAGTTCAAGGCGGTGGCGGGGATGCTCCGCGCCTCGCGGGAGCTGGCACAGAAGGCGCCGCATCTCTCCACCGCACTGCGCGACCGGCTGCTGGCGTTCGATGCCCGGCTGTCCGAGCCGGAGATCGTACGGCAGCTCATGGTCTCGCTCGACGAGGCGGCCGTGGTGGGCGAGGAGGACGTGACGGAGGTGCTGCGCGAGTTCCGGCCCTCGGCGCTCGGGGCGATCGTCACCTGGCTGCCAACGCTCTCGAACGCGCGCGTCAAGGCGCTCATGGAGCAGGCGGCGGACCGCATCGCGTCCAGTGCCCCCGGCGAGGTGCTGCGCCTGCTCAAGTCCCCCGGCGAGGCATCGCTCGCCGAGCTGGTGGGCATGGCCGGCCGCCTCAAGGTGCAGGCGGCGGTGCCCGGGCTGGCCGAGACGGTGCGCCACCCCGATGCGGCGGTGCGCCTCGCCTGCGTGCAGGCGCTCGCCGAGATCGCGACGCCGGGCGCGCTGACGGCCATGGAGTTCGCGGTGGATGACGCCGACCGTGCCGTCCGCCTCGCCGCCGTGCGTGCCCTCGGCACGCGGGGCATGAAGAGCGCGCTCAAGCGCATCGAGCCGGTCGTGCTGGGCAAGGCGGCCCGCGACCTCGACCTCACCGAGAAGATGGCGTTCTTCGAGGCTTTCGGCTCCATCGCCGGGCCCCCGGCGGTCGACATCCTGCAGAGCATGCTCCTGACCAAGGGGTTGCTGGGCTATCGCGCCGGGGCAGAAACCCGGGCGTGCGCCGCAGTGGCGCTGGGCCGGATCGGGACACCGGAGGCGCGGGCGGTGCTGCAGAGGGCGATGGAAGACAAGGAGCTGGTGGTGCGGAATGCGGTGAGCCGCGCACTCCGGGGCACCTCGTGAGCGGCCAGCCGGCCCGCGGTGCCGATCCCCAGGCCGAGTCGGCCCTCCGGCTCGCCGGGCGTGCCCTGCTGCTCGACCTCTATGCCGCGCTGCGGAGCCTCAAGCTCTACCCGGTCGAGAATGCCACGGTGCAGAAGGCCCTGGATGAGCTGCAGGCGACCGGCCAGCGCCTCCTCGCCCTCGACAGCGACATCGAGGTGCGCCTGGCGGGCGACTTCATCTTCGTGAACCAGACGCGGCTGCGACTGGAGCTGGACAACTACGCCTCCTTCAGCCAGATCCTGGCGCTCTTCCGGGCCTTCGAGATCGGGGTGGTGCGCATCCACCCCGGCGTGGAGCGGCGTGAGTGGCAGGCCCTGCTCAGCATCCTCCTCAGCATGTCGGCGCGCAGCGGCGCCGAGGGGGTCTTCGAGGAGGTCCGGGGCCGGCTCGAGGCGGCCCAGGCAGGGCACCTCGAGATCGAGCTGGCCGTGCCGAGCGAGGAGGCCCTGGAGGACGAGCAGCGGCAGAAGGAAGTGGCCAAGCGGACCTACGCCCAGGGGGTGGCGGTCACCCGCGAGGTGATCACCAGCGTGCGGATGGGGCGCGCCACGAATGCCAAGAAGGTGAAGCGGGCGGTGCAGACGATCGTGGACCAGGTGCTGAACAACGAGACCTCGATCATGGGGCTCACCACCATCCGCGACTACGACGAGTACACCTTCACCCACTCGGTGAACGTGTGCATCTTCGCGGTGGCACTGGGCAAGAAGCTCGGGCTCACCCGGCTCCAGCTCTACGACCTCGGCATGACCGCGCTGATGCACGACCTTGGCAAGGCGCGGATCCCGCTCGAGATCCTCAACAAGACCACCAGCCTCGACGACGCGGAGTGGCGGGCCATGCAGGCGCACCCCTGGTACGGGGCGCTCACGCTGTTCGGGTTGCGCGGCTACGAGGAGGTGCCGTACCGGGCGGTGCTGGTGGCCCACGAGCACCACATGAAGACCGACCTGACCGGCTATCCCAGGCCGGTCCGCCCGCGCACGCTGGGCTTCTACTCGCGCATCGTGGCGGTGGCCGACGGCTTCGACGCGGCCACCACGCGCCGCAGCTACCAGACGATCCCGATCGAGCCGGACCAGGTCCTCCGTGAGATGTGGGAGAACCCCAAGCGCGGGTACGACACCATCCTGGTGAAGGCGCTGATCAACCTGATCGGCATCTACCCGGTGGGAACCTGCGTCATCCTCGATACCCTCGAGGTCGGCATCGTCTACAGCGTGAACCCGGACCAGAACCAGCTCAACCGCCCGCTGGTGCGCGTTGCGATCGACGTGAATGGCGGGGCCGTCCCCGCACCGGGCACGCTGGTGAACCTGGCCGACGTGGATGGGGCCGGCCGCTACCTGCGGTCCATCGTGAAGGTGACGAACCCGCAGCGCTACGGGCTCACCCCCGGCAATTACTTTGTCTGATGTGCGCACCATGACAACCAGGGATGCGGGGAACCGGGTGATGGCCGGGACGTGGGCGCGGCTCCGCGCCGCACGACGCCCGGGCCTGGTCACGTACCTCACCGCCGGGTTCCCCACGCGGTCGGGGAGCCTCGACGCCCTGCGCGTCGCGGGCGAGTTCTCCGACGTGGTCGAGGTTGGTGTCCCGTTCAGCGACCCCCTCGCCGACGGGCCCACCATCCAGCAGAGCTCGTTCACGGCGCTGGCACAGGGGATGACCCTCGCTGGCACGCTGGAGCTGGTGCAGGCGGCGAACCTCGCCCGCCCGGTGGTCATGTTCAGCTACCTCAACCCGGTGCTGCAGTATGGTGTCGAGCGGTTCGTCGCCGATGCGGCCGCGGTCGGGGCCACCGGGATCCTGCTGACCGACCTCCCCGTGGGCGCCGATCCGGCCCTGGAGCAGGCGGTGGCCGCAGGCCCGCTCGACCTCATCCGCCTGGTGGCGCCGACCACCGGCGCGTCGCGGCTGGCCGCGGTGGCTGCCGGGGCGCGGGGGTTCCTCTACCTCGTCTCGCGACTGGGCGTCACCGGCACGCGGGCGGGCCTTGCCGGTGACCTCGAGGCCTCCATTGCACGGGTGCGCCGGCACACCACCCTGCCGGTTGCCGTCGGCTTCGGGCTCTCGACTCCCGAGCAGGTTGCCCGGGTGGGGCGCCTCGCCGACGGCGTCGTGGTGGGCAGCGCGCTGGTGGATCGCCTGGCGAGCGACGGCGTCGCGGGCGCTGGGGCGCTCCTCGCGGGGCTTCGCCGGGCTGTCGATGGCACCGAGGTGGCCGCATGATGGTGCAACTGGGGCGGGTCATCGACCTGTACGCGCGGGTGCTCGCCACCGGGGGCATGCTGGTGGCGCTCGCCGCACTCGCCGTGGACCAGCGGTTCCTCGCGGCCCCCGTCGGGACCCTGGTGCTGCTCATCGCCGTCGTCCTGCTCCGTGCGTTCCCCGTGCGCCTCAGCAAGTACTCCTACCTCACCCAGGTTGCCGTGCCGGCCCTCGTGGGCGCCGTCACCGTCGGGCCGTCGTCCGTCGTGATCGCCCTCTACGGGGGCGTGACCCTTTCCGACTGGTTCTGGCTGCGCAAGGCGCGGCGCACCGCCTTCATCAATGCCGGCCGCGAGGTCATCGCGTTCGTGGCGGCCTTCGGCATCTACGCCACGATCCTCAGGGCAAGCGGCGCGTACGGCATGACGGTGGATGTCCTGCCGGCCGCCTTCAGCCTGGTGGCGATGTACTTCCTCACCTCGCGGGCCCTGTTCTACTTCACGCTCCTGGTGCGCGACAAGCTGGAACAGGTGGAGCAGCTCCTCATCCTGCGGTGGGAGGTGGTGTCGTTCCTGCTCACGGTGGGTGCCTGCATCGTGGTGATCGCGGCGCTGCAGACGCTCTCGCCTGCGGGGTGGGTGGCCGTGGCGGGCGTGCTGGCCGCGATCGGCCTCCTCACCAAGCGGATCCTGGAGGAGGCGATCGCGGCGGAGGACCTGAACAAGATCCACCTCATGGAGTCGGCGATCACCGGGAGCGCGGGGCTCAACGGCTCGTTCGAGCAGATCGAGCGGCTCGGCTACCGCCTGCTCGACTGGGGTGACTACCGCATCTGCCGGTGGGACGGCGCGGAGGTATCGGTGACCTACCGGGGCCGCATCGGCCGGCCCAACCGCGAGCGCATGCTGCCCGAGCTGGCCACCTTCCGCCGCGAGGTCATGGCGACGGGGCGACCGGTGCTCATTCGCGACGCCTCGCGCGACAGCCGGATCAGCTCGCCGCACCCGGACGTGAACAGCATCCTGGTGTACCCGGTGCGCTTCGGCGAGGAACTCCTCGGCACCCTCGAGGTGGACCACTTCAAGCGGAACGCGTACGGTGCCAAGGACCTCTCCGCCGTGGGGACGATTGCCGCGCAGGTGGCGACGGCGATCCACATCGCCGAGCTGCGCCGCCCGCTCGTGAGCACCGTGGAACAGATCTCGGGCCAGGTGTCCGCCATGGCCCGCGTCACCGAGTCACTGCGGGCCTCGGCCGCGGCCCTCACGCAGGCCTCTGCCGCCATCCAGCGCACCGTGGCCGAGCAGGATGCCTTCGTCCGGGGCGGGCTCGAGGCCACGGCCCACCTGGGCCGCGACTCGATGGCCATGGCGGAGCAGGGGGCATCGGCCGCGGAGGCGAGCCGTGCGGCCGCCGACGTGGCGGTGCAGAAGCGCATCGTGATCGGTGACGCCATCCAGCGGCTGGTGCACCTCAAGCAGTTCGTGGGTGACAGCTCGCAGCAGGTGGCGGCGCTGGGTGAGGTCACCCGCCGGATCACGGGCTTCATCGGCAGCATCCGCGAGATCGCCGACGCCACCAACCTCATTGCGCTGAACGCGGCCATCGAGGCGGCGCGTGCCGGCCGGGAGGGGCGGGGCTTCGCCATCGTGGCCGACGAGGTGCGGAACCTCGCGGCGCAGAGCCTGCACGCGGCCCGCGAGGCCGGCGTGCTGGTGGGGGAGATTGCGGCGCAGGTGGAGAGCGTCACCGGCCAGATGGTGCGGGGTGAGGAGATCGTGGGCGGCGTCGAGCGGCTGAGCACCGAGGCGGCATCGGCGCTGGACGACATTGGCCGCGCCACGGGCGAGGCCGGCGAGCATGCGGGCCGCATTGCCGAAGTGGCCGCGCAGCAGCGGCGGCAGGTGGACACCCTCAGCTCCCAGATTGAGCGGGTCGCCGCCGTGGCACGACGCGCGCGCGACGAGTCGGACGCCCTGGCCGACCAGGCCACCTCGGCCGCCCGCGGCCAGGTGGACCTCGAGGGCGCCATCCGCGAGCTGGGCGACGTGGCCAGCGAGCTGCAGCGCATTGCCCGCCACTTCGCGGTGGATGCATGACGCTCGCCTACCTCGCCCTCGGCAGCAACCTCGGTGACCGCGCCGCGCACCTGGAGGCGGCCCGCGTCGCGATTGCCGGGTTGCCCGGCACACGCCTGCTGGCCGCGTCGGCGATCGAGGAAACCGAGCCGCTTGGCGCGCGCGAGCAGCCGCCCTACCTCAACCAGATGCTGCTGGTGCAGACGGCACTGGCCCCGCACGCGCTGCTGCACGCCGCCCAGGCCATCGAGGTGGCGCGCGGCCGGCAGCGCGCCGGGCACTGGGACTCGCGCACGCTCGACATTGACGTGGTCCGGTACGGCGACCTCACCTTCAGCGATGCCGAACTCACCCTCCCGCACCCCGGGTTGGCCCACCGGGATTTCTGGCAACGTGAACTCGCGGAGCTCGAGGCCCATGTCGGCTGACGGCCGCCCGCGCACCCTGCGCGACCTGCAAGCCCTGAAGGTGGCGGGCCGCCCCATCGTAATGGTGACGTGCTACGACGCCACCTTCGCCCGGTTGCTGGACCAGGCCGGCATCGACGTGATCCTGGTGGGTGACTCGGTCAACACCGTGGTGGCGGGCCACCCGACCACGCTGAGTGCCACGCTGCCCCAGATGATCTACCACGCCCAGGCGGTGCGGCGCGGCGCGCCCACCGTGCCGCTGGTGGTGGACCTGCCCTTCCTCACGTACCAGGTGAGCATCGAGGACGCGATCAGGAATGCCGGCCGGGTGCTGGCGGAGACGGGGGCCGCGGCGGTGAAGCTCGAGGGCGGCGAGGCCATGGTGCCCACGGTGCAGGCCCTGGTGGAACGGGGGATTCCGGTGGTGGGCCACCTCGGGCTGATGCCGCAGTCGGTGAACGCCACGGGCGGCTACCGGGTGCAGGGACGGGAGAAGGAGGCCGCCGCGCGACTGGCCCATGATGCCCGCCTGCTCGAGGGTGCTGGCGCGAGCATGATCGTCCTGGAGCTGGTGCCGGCGGCACTGGCGCAGGAGGTTTCCAGGTTCCTCGCCATCCCCACCATCGGCATCGGGGCCGGGCCGGGGTGCGATGGCCAGGTGCTGGTGCTCTACGACCTCCTTGGCCTCGACGAGGCCTTCAATCCCCGCTTCCTCCGCAAGTACGCCAACCTCGGGCAGGTCACGCGCTCGGCGCTGGAGCACTTTGCCCGCGAGGTGCGCGAGCGTGCCTTCCCCGGGACGGAACACTCCTTCGAGTGACGGTGCGGCCCCACCGGCCCGGCAGCGCCGCCCCATCCATGATTGAGGCCACCACGATTGCGGCCCTCCGGGCGTTCACCGGCGAGGCGCGCGCTGCCGGCCGCCGCGTGGGGTTCGTGCCCACCATGGGGTACCTGCACGACGGGCACCTGGCCCTGGTGGACGAGGCGCGCCGCCGCACCGACGCGGTGGTCGTGAGCATCTTCGTGAACCCGCTGCAGTTCGGTCCCGGTGAGGACCTGTCGCGCTACCCGCGCGACCTCGAGCGTGACCGCGCGCTCCTGCGCGCGCGCCAGGTCGAGCTGGTCTTCCTCCCAACCGTGAACCTCATGTATCCACCCGGCTCCGAGGTGCGCGTCAGCCCGGGTCCCACTGGCGCCCGCTGGGAAGGTGCCATCCGGCCCGGGCATTTCGAGGGCGTGCTGACGGTGGTGGCGAAGCTCTTCCACCTGGTGCAGCCCGACGTGGCCGTGTTCGGGCAGAAGGACTTCCAGCAGGCCGCGCTCATCCGGCGCATGGTGGCCGACCTCGACTTCCCGCTTGAGGTAGTCATCGCGCCGATCGTGCGTGACACCGACGGCCTGGCACTCAGCAGCCGCAACACCTACCTCAGTGCCGAGGAGCGCGCTGCCGGCCTGGGCCTGTCGCGCGCCCTTGACGCGGCCGTCGCGGCCTGGCGAAATGGGTGCGTGGCGGCGCCACAGCTCAGGGCCGCCATGGAGGCGGTGCTCGCCCTGCATCGGGGTCTCGCCGTCGAGTATATTGCCATTGCTGATCCCGACACGCTCGAGCCGGTGGAGCAGGCTGGTGCGCGCACCGTGGTCATGCTGGCAGGGCGTGCGGGTCGCACGCGACTGCTCGACAATGCTGTCCTTGGCGAGGGCACCTGAATGCAGCGGCACATGTTCAAGTCCAAGATCCACCGCGCCACCATCACGTCGGCCGACCTGCACTATGAGGGTTCGCTGACGGTGGACGAGGACCTGCTCGATGCGGCCGACCTGGTGACCTACGAGGAGATCCAGGTCGTCAACGTCCACAACGGGCAGCGGTTCACGACGTACGTCATTCCCGGCCCGCGCGGCTCGGGCGTCATCCAGCTGAATGGTGCGGCGGCGCGGCTCGGGGAGCCGGGCGACCTCGTCATCCTGATCTCGTACGGGATCTACGACGACCGGGAGGCACGGACGATCCAGCCGCGTGTCGTGCACGTGGATTCACGGAACCGCATCGTCCGGCCTGCCCTCCGCGCGGAAGGCTGATACCCGGCCCGGTGTCCCGCCCCGCCCGGCCGACTCCCCCGTCCCTGCGTCCCACCATACCGGCCTGGGCCGTGATGTCTCCTGATCGACTGGAGCACACGGTCCGGGTGGCCGAGCTCGTGGCAGGTTGGGCCGATACCTTGCTGGTGCCCGACAGCGAGCGCAATCGCTGGCTACGCGCCGTGTGGCTGCACGACGCACTCCGGGACGCGCCGGAGTCGCTGCTCGCCGAGTGGGCCTCCTCGACCCCCGGCCCGGTGGAGCTGCGCCATGGTCCGGCCAGTGCAGCGCGCGCCAAGGCCGAGGGAGAGACCGACCGCGGTGTGCTGGATGCCGTCCGCTATCACTCCGTCGGGCTGGCAGAATGGGACATGGTGGGCCGCATCCTGTATTGCGCAGACTTCCTGGAGCCGGGCCGCACCTTCCTGCGCGAGGAGCGCGCTGCCCTCGCCGAGCGGTTGCCGCGTGACCTCGCCGGCGTGCTCCGTGAGGTGGCACGCGCCCGCATGAGCCACGCGATCCGCGTCGGCTGGACCCTTCCCGAACCGACCTTCCGCTTCTGGAACAGCCTCGTCGCCTCACGGCCCGGATCCTGACGGCGGCCGGCGCCTTCGCGCTGCTGGCCGTGGTCATCCTCGGTGCCCGGCGGGTTCTCGACCGCCCGGAGCACGTGGAGGGCCATGCCTTCCCGGTGCCGGACGGCAAGGACCGCATCGTGGTCGAGGTGCTGAACGGCACCCAGGTGAACGGGTTGGCGCGTGCGGGCACCCGGGTGCTTCGCGAGGCAGGGATCGACGTGGTCTACTTCGGGAGCGCCCCTGCCACCGACTCGACCCTCGTGGTGCTCCGGCGGGGAGACCGGTCTCGCGCCGAGGCGGTGCGAAAGGCCCTGGGCGTGGGCACGGTTCGCGAAGGTCGCGACAGCACGCGCCACGTCGATGTCAGTGTGCTCCTGGGTCCTGACTTCAGGAGCCGTGACACGCTGCACCCGTAGCGGCTGCGGGGCCCGTCAGGGTCGCAGTCGTGCGAGGGTTGCACGCACGGCGTCAACCTCAGGTCGCTGTGGCGGTTCGGGGTCGGACCGCAGCACAAGGTACCGCCCGTAGGCCCGGATCGCGGCAGCGGTGTCTCCCGTCATGAGTGACAGGCGCCCCTCCTCCCGCAGGAAGCTCGACAGGTACATCGGTGCCAGCATGTAGCCCGCTGAGCGTCGGCGTATGGCCAGCAGCGCACGGTTCTGGTCGCCCTGCTCCTCCCACATCCGGGCCAGGATGAGGTTGGCGTTCGTGATCGCGTCGCTGCCACAGCACACCTCGAACGGGTAGGTCCGTGCCAGTGAGTCGGCGACTGCCACGCGTTCCAGGACCGTGGGCCCCTGCATGGCGGACGCCGGGTGCGCATCAATGAGCGCCACGCAGAGTTCCACGTAGTGCGCCAGGTTCATCGAGTCCTGCCGGCTCATGCCGGGCGGGGTTGGCGCCGAGACCAGCGCCCGGCGCGCAGCGGCGGCAGCCGGCGCTGCACCCCTCGAGGCATGCCAGAGCCCGAGGGTGCAGGCATCCAGCGTGTGCGCCAGCCGTTGGTCGCTGCCGGCCGGTGGCACATGCTGCAGGCGCGCAAGCACGCGCACCGCATCCAGCGCGGCCAGCGTGTCACCGTCCCACGACATCGCATCGAGGATGCGGTTCCGGAGCCCCTGCCGCGGGGCGAACCCCGCGGCCTCGGTCGACGCCGGGACCCGCGACGGACGCCCCGAGTTGAGCGCGTGCATCCACTGCACCCGGTCCGCGAGGCCGGGGCGGCTGACCTGGAGGCGCCGCATGTCCTCCGCTTCGGCCCGGGCGCGGTCCTCCATGCCCAGCCCGGTGGCCTTGATGAACACGATGATGTCCAGGGACGTACCCTGCGCCGCGGCCTCGAAGTGCTCCCAGTACCGCGCACGCGCAGCGGGGCCCTCGAGCACAGCGAGGTGCCAGCGCACGGTGTGTGCGAGGATGCTGTTCGAGTCCGCCGCGAGAATGCGCGCCGCCAACCGGTGGAGCTCGGCGGTATCACCACGCAGGTGTGCCAGTTCAACCATGCGCTTTGCGGGCTCGGCCACCAGCGGTTCTCCCGGGTGCGCTGCAGCGGCCATGGTGGAATCGAGCATCCAGCCGCGGTGGAACGCGTCGTCGGCCCGCTGGAGCCACCCCTCGACACCCGCGAGGCGGCCCCAGTGGAAGTAGCCGCCACCCAGCCGGTACCATGCCTCGGGACGATCGGGGTAAGCCACCGTCAACGCACTCAACCGGGTGAACATGTCCTCGGCATTGAGCCACTCACCGAGCGTGACGTCGAGCAACGCCTGGTCAGCAATGCTGAGGCGCATGCGATGTCGCCTCGCGACGCGGAGACCCTCGCGACTCGCCGGCCCTGCCCCCGTTGTCCAGGTGGCGGTTCGGGCCAGGTCCAGCCCGGCCAGCGCGAAGGTTGAGTCGAGGGCAATCGCCTCGCTGAACTGCTGGATGGCCTCCTCGGGCCGTCCGTGGCGGTTGGCGGTGCGGCCCGCCAGGAAGGCCCGGATGGCAGGAAGCGAGGCGCTGGCGAGGGAGGGGATGCGGTGCGCCTCGACGCCGGCCGTCACGCCCAGCAGCTGGCCTGCGAGGTTGTCGATGAGAAGGGGGAGGACGTCGGGCGAGCCCTCGGTGAGCGCCCGTGCCGTGATCCGGTTGCCGGGAACCGAGCGCACCCAGGCTGTCAGGGTCACGCGGCGCTCGTTGCCCAGAATGCTACCCTCGATCACCTGCCCAAGGCCGAGGTTTCGCGCGACATCATCGGCCACCCGTTCGCGTGACCGCGGCGCAGTTCCGGTTCCTGGCCCCCACGCGGCCATGACCATGCGCGGCTCGACCACCTGGAGCGCCGGGTCGCCGGCCAACCTGACGGTCAGGAGGTCCACCATGCCGTCGCCGACCCAGGCGAGGGAGCTGTCCGTCACGAGGTTCCGGAACGGCATCACGCCGGTGGTAGCAGGGGCAGGGGGGTGCTGCCGGCCGGACAGCGCCAGGGTCGTGGCAATGATCAGGGTGAGGAGCCCGCCCATGGCTCCGGCGAGCAGCAGCCCTCGACGCGACCCGGCGCGCGCGATGGGTGGCGTGATGGCAGCAGGTGCCCGCGCCGGTCCTTCGGCGGCCTGCGGCGCGAGCGCGCCTGGTGGGAGCATTGGGGATGCCACGGCGAGTGGCGTCCCCGGGGCCTCGGCGGGTGTCGGGCGGGTCTTGATCTGGTTGATGAGTGCCCGCGTTTCGGGGGCGGGAGGAGACTCGAAGTCCGCGGCCAGGCGTCGGGCCAGGGTGGCGTACACCTCCATCGCCCCAGCCCGGTCGCCGTACGCTTCCAGGAGTGTGATGAGCTGGCGGGTGCCCACCTCACTCTCCGGTTCCAGCTCGACTGCCCGGCGCGCCCAGTGAATCGCGTCGGTGCCGGCTCCGGCTTCGCCTCGCAGCTTGCTCATCGCCCACGCCGCGTTCGCTGCCGCTCGCCGGAGGGCGTTGCGCTCCGAATCAACCCACTGCTCGAACTCTGGTGAGACCCCGGAGGCATGGAAGCCCGCGAGGAACGCCCCGCGGTAGAGGGCACATGCCTCCTCCCACCTGCACGCGCGACATGCCCCATCGAACTGTGTCGCATCGCAGGGCAGGCCGCCCGCCGCGATGCCAACCTCCTCCTCACTGCGGGTCTCGATGGTGTCGGCGCCCAGCTGCTTGCGGAATGCCGTCAGCGCTTGCCGGAGCAGGCCGCGCCCGTGCAGGTCGTCGGCCTCGGGCCAGAAGAGGGCGAGGAGTTCGTCGCGTCGGACGGGGTGACCCTGGCGGCCGCGGGCAAGGTAGACCAGCAGAGCCAGGCGCCGGGGTTGCACGTCAAGGTGCAGCTCACCGCGCCCGTCGGGTGCGCTGACCGCGGTGGAGCCCAGGGTGCGAAGGAGGGGCATCGGCGTGCTCCGCAAAGGCGCACCGACCGTTCACGGTTGGTAAACGGGGCGTTCACGCCACCTCGCTAGCCATGTCCGGACCGCGCCATGGAAGGTACCGCGCGCCGGCTGGCCCCGCCTATGGGCCACCGGACCCATGGCTGCCCAACGCCCAACTGATGGGAGACGTGGCTTATGCGAACCCGATTGACTGCAGCCGCCTGCACCCTCCTCATGCTGATAGCCTGCGGGGAGCAGGCACCCCCGACGAGCCCCGAGCTGGCCGGGTCGGAGGATCCGGGCCTGGACGTCGACGTCCTGGCCTCCCGCCGCGGCGGGCCCCCGAACTCCAGCGCCAGGTGGACCCGCACGTCCAATCAGCTCTTCGCCCTGCGACCCCCTGGGCCGCCGCCAGATGCCAGCCGCTTCGGCGCCTACCTCGCGCTGGCGCAGTACCGGGCTGTTTCCGACGTTGAGGGGTGGAGGCACCGCCGCACGTCCCGGGCGGGTGCTGCCGCCGGGGCATCGGTGGTAGTGCTCTCGCAGTTCTACCCGCAGCACGTCGCTTTGATCAACGCGGAACTCGAGGCGCAGCGGGCAGACTACTGCGAGCGGGGCGGCAAGGCGGAGGCGTTCGCCGAAGGAGAGGCGCTCGGGCGCGAGGTCGCTGCCGCCGTCCTGGCTGAGGCGGCCACGGACGGGGTTGGGGTCACGCCGCTCCCCCCGCAGCCGGTGGGCCCCGGGTACTGGGTCAGCAGCGGCGCGCCGACCGTGAAGGCATTCTACGGGGCGCGACCCTTCTTCCTCACGAATGGGAACGAGATCAACTCGCCGCCGCCGCCGGCCTTCGGGTCCCGGGAGTTCCAGGACGCGCTGGCCGTGGTCCGGGCATATTCGGATACGCGGACACCTGACCAGGTGGCGCAGGTGCTGAAGTGGGTTCCGTTCTCCCTGCCGCTCTTCAATGCGGTCGCCGCTGACATGATCGACCGATATCACGTGTCGGAGCTGCGCGCGGCCCGGATCCTCGCGTACGCCAACACCGCAGCGTTCGACGCGATCCTCGGGTGCTTCCACACCAAGTTCACCTACTGGTTCATCAGGCCAACCCAGGCCGACCCGGGCATCGTCCTGGCGACTGGCCTGCCGAACCACCCCTCATATCCGTCAGCCCACTCGTGCCAGACCGGCGCATTCCAGGCCGTGCTCACGCATGCCTTCCCCCAGGAACGGCACGCACTGGCTGCGATGGCCGATGAGGCGAGCATGTCCCGGATCATCGGAGGCCTGCACTACCCCTTCGATGGCGACGCAGGACTCGAGCTCGGGCGGAAGGCCGGGCGCCTGGCCCTGCAACGCGGGCTGAAGTAGGAACGCCCGAGGAGGGGGAGATGCGGCTCGTTGCCGACGGGCCGCATCCCTCACTTCGTTCACACGAGGCCGATCACCACGTCCATCACGTTCGTCCCCGTCGCGCCCGGCCTGAACAGCGCCCCCACCGCGTCGAGCGCCGGATAGGCATCGTGCGTGGTGAGGTCACGGCCGGGATCGCGCCCCGCGCCCCGGATGCGATCCCATGTCGTCCCGTCCACGTAGGCCCCGGCCGCGTCGGTCGGGCCGTCCCGTCCATCGGTGCCCGCCGCCAGGAGGGACGCCCCGCCGACCCCCACCAGCGCTGCGGCTGCGGAGAGCGCCAGCTCCTGGCTCCGGCCCCCGAGGCCGGGGCTAGCTCCAAGTGTGACAGTGGTTTCGCCCCCCCACATCACGCAACGTCTTGCGGCCCCTTGCGTTGACCGACTTTGTGAATAATTTCTCAAAGTCGCGGCTACACTCGCTCCCACCGTGCGCGCCTCGCCCTCGAGCGCGGCAGGCACGATCTCCGGGGTGAGGCCCAACCCTGCCGCTTCGGCTGCCGCCCCTTCGAGCGCCAGTCGATTACTCGAAATCACGCGGGTCTTGACGGAAGCAACGGCGGCATCGCCAGGCTTGGGGGTTTCCCCCGCACGGCCGGCGATCACGTCATTGAGGGTGGCCTGGAGCGTTGGCGAGATCGACGCCCAGAGGCCGCTCGATTCGAGGAGGTCGCGGATGCCTGCCGCCGTGCTGTCATCGGCGATGCAGGGGCCGGAGCCGATGCTCGGGAGGTCATCACCGATGACGTCGGACACCACGTATTGCCTGATGTGCGCGCCCTGGAGCGCCAGCGCGAGCTTGCCGCCACCCCAGCGGGTGAAGCGCTTCCGGATCCGGTTCATGGCCGTGATGTCGAGGCCAGAGCCCAGGAGCAGGCGGTAGAGCAGGCGGAGGTCACCGCCGGACACGCCGGGCAGCGGCGCCCCGATGAGGGCGGTGGCGCCGCCAGAGAGCAGCACCCAGGCGTGGTCACCTGGCAGCACGCGGGCCACCGTGGCGCCGAGCTGATCGGACGCAGCGTGGCTCCCGGGGCCGGGTTCGGGATGGTCGCCGGTGACAAGCGCGAGGGCAGGATCCGGAGAGGGCTCGCTCGTCGCGGGCACAATGATGCCGCCCGCAAGGTCGAGGTTGGCACGCCGGGCGACGGCGGCCGCGGCACGTGCCATCGGCACCGCGGCCTTGCCCAGGGCGAGGATCCAGAGGCGGTGGCCGCGGGCGGCGTCGGCCGCGGCCGGCAGGGCGGCAACAACGGCAGGACCGGGGTCCACGGCCCGGACCGCGGCGCGGTACAGGCGCTCGAGGATGGCGCGATCCGTGTCCTGGGGTGCCTGGGGAAGGGCCATCGGCTCGCAAGGCTGGTGGAGTTGGAGAAGGCGAAGGAATATACCAGACGGGTGCACTCCTTTCGTTGAGGTATGAGGCCATGCCGGGACGCAACTTTCTCTTCGTGCCAGGTCCGACCAACGTGCCCGACCGCATCCTGCGGGCGATGCACGTCCCGCAGGAGGACCATCGCTCCTCGTCGTTCCCCGACCTGACGATCCCGCTCTTCCGGGACCTGAAGAAGGTGTTCAAGACCGAGCACGCCCAGGTCGTCATCTTCCCGGGTACCGGGACGGGCGGCTGGGAGGCTGCGCTGGTCAACACCCTGTCGCCCGGCGACAAGGTGCTCTCGTTCCGCTACGGCCAGTTCGGCCACCTGTGGATCGACATGATGCAGCGCCTGGGCCTGGACGTGACGGCGGTGGACGTGGAGTGGGGCGAGGGGGCGCCGCCGGAGCAGGTCGCCGCCATCCTCGGGAAGGACACGAAGCACGAGTACAAGGCGGTCTGCATCGTCCACAACGAAACGGCCACCGGCGTCACCAGCGACGTTGCGGCGGTCCGGAAGGCAATTGACTCGGCGAAGCATCCGGCGATGCTGTTCGTGGACAGTGTCTCCGGCCTCGCCAGTATCGACTTCCGGATGGACGAGTGGAACGTGGATATCTGTGTCACCGGCTCGCAGAAGGGGTTCATGCTGCCGGCGGGTGCGGGCGTCCTTGCGGTGAGCCCCAGGGCCATCGAGGCCTCGAGGTCGGCCCGGCTGCCGCGCTGCTACTGGAGCTTCGACGACATGTTCAAGGCCAACGCCGGCGGCTACTTCCCCTACACCCCGTCCATCCCGATGCTGTACGGGTTCCGGGAGTCGGTGAACATGCTGCTCGAGGAGGGCCTGGAGAACGTGTTCGCCCGGCACCACCGCCTGGCCGAAGGCTGCCGCCGTGCGGTGGCAGCGTGGGGGCTCACGCTGTGCGCGCGGGCGCCGACGTGGTACTCCGACACGGTGAGCGCGGTGATGGTTCCTGCGGGGTTCAACGGCGCGGACGTGATCGACGTGGCGTACCGGCGGTACAACTTCGCGCTCGGTGCCGGCCTCAACAAGCTGGCCGGGAAGCTCTTCCGCATCGGGCACCTGGCTGACCTGAACGAGGTCACGCTGGCGGCGGGGCTCGCGGGGGCCGAAATGGCGATGCACGACGTGGGCATCAAGGTGGAGCTGGGGAAGGGCGTGGCCGCAGCCCAGCGGTACTGGATCGAGACCCAGTCACCGTTGCCGGCGAAGCCAGTGCCCGGCGCGGCGCCCCGGTCCACGGCGCAGGCGCGCACACCGGCGGGCGTCGCGTGAGCCACACCCGGTACGAGCCGGCCCGCACGCGCCTCCAGCGGAGCACGCTGGCGGTGCCCGGCTCCCAGCCCCAGATGTTCGGCAAGGCGCTCGAGAGTGATGCGGACACGGTCTTCCTCGACCTCGAGGATGCGGTGGCGCCTGCCGACAAGGAGCAGGCGCGGCGGAACGTGATCCAGTCGCTGCTCGAGACCGACTGGCGCGGTGCCGGCAAGAGCATCATGGTTCGGCTGAATGGCATCGACACGCACTACTTCTACCGCGACCTGGTGGACGTGGTCGAGCAGGCGGGGCACCGCCTCGACCTCGTCCTCGTTCCCAAGGTCGGGGTCCCCGCCGACGTCTACCTCACCGACGCCCTCCTGACACAGGTGGAGGCCGCGAAGGGCATTCCGCACCGCATCGGCATCGAGGTGCTCATCGAGACGGCCCTGGGCATGGCCAACGTCGAGGCGATCGCGCAGGCGAGCCGCCGGCTCGAGGCCATGCACTTCGGCGTGGCCGACTACGCCGCCAGCAACCGCGCACGCACCGTGAACATCGGCGGGCTCAACCCCGACTATCCCGGCGACCAGTGGCACTTCGCCATCTCCCGCATGACGGTCGCGTGTCGCGCCTACGGACTTCGCGCGGTGGACGGTCCCTTCGGGGACATCCGGGACCCTGACGGCTTCACGCTCGCGGCCCGGCGCGGTGCGGCCTTGGGGATCGAGGGGAAGTGGGCCATCCACCCGAGCCAGGTCGCCCTGGCAAACGAGGTCTTCTCCCCCCAGCCGGCCGAGGTGGACCGCGCCCGGCGGATCCTCGCGGCGCTGGATGAGGCGGCACGCGCCGGGAAGGGTGCCGCCTCGCTCGATGGGCGGATGATCGATGCGGCGAGTGCGCGACAGGCACAGGTGATCGTGGAGATTGCCTCGGTGGTCGAGGCGAAGGGCCGGAAACCGTAGACAGGGGGCGAGCGTGGACATCCACGAGTACCAGGCGAAGGAACTCCTCGCCGGCTTCGGGGTCGGCATTCCGCGCGGCGGCGTGGCGTACAGTCCCGAACAGGCAGTGTACCGCGCCAGCGAGATCGGCGGGAACCGCTGGGCCGTGAAGGCACAGATCCATTCCGGTGCCCGCGGCAAGGCCGGCGGCGTGAAGATCTGCGGGTCGGAAGACGAGGTGCGGCAGGCGGCGAAGGCGATGCTGGGCATGCGCCTCGTCACCCACCAGACCGGGCCGGAGGGCCGCGTGGTCCACCGGCTCTACGTGGAACAGGCGGTGCCCATCGAGCGGGAGCTGTACATCGGCCTGGTGCTCGACCGGAAGAGCGAGCGCATCATGGTGGTGGCGGCACCGCAGGGCGGCATGGAGATCGAGGAGATCGCGAAGCACTCGCCGAAGTCCATCCTGCGGGAGGTGGTGGAACCGGCGGTGGGGATGACGGCCTTCCAGGCGCGCGAGGTTGCCTTCGGGCTGGGCCTGGGCCCGGCGCAGGTGAGCCGCGCGGTCACCACCCTGCTGGGCGCCTTCCGGGCCTTTCGTGACCTCGACGCCACCATGGTGGAGATCAACCCGCTGGTGGTGACGAAGGACGGCGCGACCCTGGCGCTCGACGCCAAGATGACCTTCGACGACAATGCCCTCTTCCGCCGCCCCAACGTGAGCGAACTCCGGGACTACGCCGAGGAGGACCCGCGGGAGGCGCAGGCGGCGGAACACGGCCTCAACTACGTGGCACTCGACGGCACCATTGGCTGCATCATCAATGGGGCCGGCCTTGCGATGGCCACCATGGACATGATCAAGCATGCCGGCGGCGAGCCCGCCAACTTCCTCGACGTGGGCGGCGGCGCCAGCCCGGAGCGCGTGGCGGCGGCGTTCCGGCTGGTGCTGGCCGATCCCAAGGTGGACGCCATGCTGGTCAACATCTTTGCCGGCATCAACCGGTGCGACTGGGTGGCGCAGGGCGTGGTGCAGGCCACGCGCGAGGTGCAGCTGAAGATTCCCCTGGTGGTGCGGCTGGCGGGCACCAACGTGGAGGCGGGGCGCGCCATCCTTCGCGAGTCAGGGCTCCCCATCCTCACCGCCGACACCCTGGCCGAGGCGGCGGACAAGGTGGTGGCGGCACGCAACGAGTACCGGTCAACGCATGCGACGGGGGCCTGACCATGAGCATCATGATCGACCAGACCACGCGCGTCATCATCCAGGGCTTCACCGGGGACAAGGCGACCTTCCATGCGCGGGAGATGATCGCGTACGGCACCAACGTCGTGGGTGGCGTGACCCCGGGGAAGGGTGGCACCCGCCACCTCGACCGGCCCGTCTTCAACACCGTGAAGGATGCCGTGCGGGAGACGGGCGCGACCGCCAGCCTGGTGTTCGTGCCGGCGGCGTTCTGCGCTGACGGCATCATGGAGGCCGCCGCGGCCGGCGTCCGCCTCGTCGTGGCGATCACCGACGGCATCCCGGCGCAGGACATGATGATGGTGAAGCGCTACATGCTCCGCTTCCCCCGGGAGCGGCGCACCATGCTCATCGGCCCCAACTGCGCCGGTGTCATCTCCCCGGGCAAGGCCATGATGGGGATCATGCCGGGGCACATCTACATGCAGGGCAGCGTCGGGGTGGTGACGCGCTCGGGGACGCTGGGCTACGAGGCCGCGAGCCAGATGAAGGCACTCGGGATCGGGATCTCCACGAGCGTGGGGATTGGCGGCGACCCGATCAATGGCAGCTCGTTCCTCGATGTCCTCAAGCTCTTCGAGGAGGATCCCGAGACCGAGGCCGTGATGATGATCGGCGAGATCGGCGGGCCGCAGGAGGCCGAGGCGGCCCAGTTCGTGAAGGCGCACATGACCAAGCCGGTGATCGGCTACGTGGCCGGGCTCACCGCCCCGAAGGGCCGTCGCATGGGCCACGCTGGTGCCATCATCTCGGCGTTCGGGGATACGGCGGCCGAGAAGGCGGAGATCATGCGGTCGCTCGGGCTCCTGGTGGCGCCGAGCCCCGCGGAGCTCGGCCGCACGGTGCAGCAGGCGCTCGCGGCGGGCCCGAAGCGGCAGGCGGTACGGGCGTGAGTCGCCCCGTGGTGGTGGTCACGCGCAAGCTGCCGGAGGAGGTGGAAGCCGAGCTGGCGCGGGAGTTCGAGGCGCGCCTGAACCGCACGGACCGGCCGCTGACGCCCGCCGAGCTGCAGGAGGCGGTCCGCACCGCCGATGGCATCCTGCCCACGGTCACCGACCGCTTCACGGCCGACGTGCTCGGGGCCACGCCCCGCCGGACGCGCGTCATTGCCAACTTCGGGGTCGGCTTCAACCACATCGACGTGAACGCGGCGAGGGCGCACGGCATCTCGGTGGCCAACACACCCGACGTCCTGACCGATGCCACCGCGGACATTGCCATCACGCTGCTCCTGATGGTGGCGCGACGGGCAGTGGAAGGAGAGCGCGAGGTTCGCACCGGCCAGTGGACCGGGTGGCGCCCGACCCACCTGCTGGGCACCCAGGTGAGCGGCAAGACGCTTGGCCTGGTGGGAATGGGCCGGATTGCCCGCGCGGTCGCGCGTCGTGCCCACCACGGCTTCGGCATGCGCGTCCTGTTCCATGATCCCTACCCGCCGTCGCCCGCCGAGGCCGAAGCACTCGGCGCGACGGCGGCGGCGTCGCTCGACGAGCTCCTCGCGGCGTCCGACTTCGTCTCCCTTCATTGCCCGGCCACGCCGGGCACGCGGCACCTCATGAACGCGGAGCGCCTCCGCCAGATGAAGCGCGGGGCATTCCTCGTGAACACGGCCCGGGGCGACGTCGTGGACGAGGCGGCGCTGGTGACGGCGCTGCAGGAAGGCATCATTGCCGGCGCCGGCCTCGACGTGTTCGAGCGGGAGCCCGCCGTGACCCCGGCGCTCCTCGCCATGGACAACGTGGTGCTCTTGCCGCACCTGGGGAGTGCCACGCGTGAGACCCGCATCGCCATGGGCATGCGGGCGCTCGAGAACCTCAGGCTCTTCTTCGCCGACCAGCCCCTCCGCGACCGCGTCGGCTGATGACCGGGATGCTGCACCCCTTCGAGTCGGCCGACCTGCCGTCATCGGCCGACCCCGTTGCAGCCAGCGCCGCCGCCTACGCGACCGAGGTCGCGGAAGTCCTGTTCAACCAGCTGGTGGAGGTGGTGCGCGTCCGGTCCCCGGAGGCGGAGCCCTTCCTGGCCGGCACGGCCGACCGGCCCGGGTTCCCCCTCGACGTGCAGGTGCAGGCCCTGCACGCGCACGGCATCTGGTTCCAGCTGCTCAGCATCGCCGAGCAGAACGCCGCCATGCGCCGGCGCCGCCAGCTCGAGGCGGATCGCGGGCCCGGGGCACTCCGCGGGACCTTCGCCAGCGTCCTGGCGGATGCGAGCGCCGCCGGGATGCCGGCAGCCACGCTCGAGTCGCTCCTCGAGCGGCTGCGCATCCGGCCGGTGATCACTGCCCACCCCACCGAGGCAAGGCGCGTCACGGTGCTGGAGAAGCACCGGCGCATCTATCGCCGGTTGGTGGACCTCGAGAGCCCTCGCTGGACACCCCGGGAACGCGCGGCCCTGCAGGACCAGCTCCGCGAGGAGATCGACCTGCTCTGGATGACGGGGGAACTCCGCCTGGAGAAGCCCACGGTGCCCCAGGAGGTGTATTGGGGGCTGCACTTCTTCAACGAGACCCTCTTCGACGCCGTGCCCGCACTGATGGATCGCCTCGAGCGCGCCCTGGCCCGGTACTACCCGGGCCGGGCGTTCCGGCTCCTGCCGTTCTTCCAGTTCGGCTCCTGGGTGGGAGGGGACCGTGACGGCAACCCGTTCGTCACCAACCAGGTGACCCGCGGCACGCTGCACGAGAATCGCCGGGCGGCGATCCAGCGTTACCAGCGGCGCATCACGGAACTGGTGCGCCGGCTCAGCATCTCCGAACGCGCGGTCGCCGTCTCCCCGGCGTTTCGTGAGGCGCTGCGGCAGTCGCTCGAGGAGTCGGGGGATGCCAGCGGGATTGTCGCGCGGAACCCGGGCGAGGTGTTCCGGCAGTTCCTGGCATGCGTGACGCGGCGGCTGGATGGCACCCTGGGTGCGGGCCCCGGCGCCACGGCTGGTTCCGGGGACGCCTCCCATTCGGGGCCGGCGTATGAGAGCGCCGATGCGCTCCTCTCCGACCTTCGCACCCTCGAGGCAGGCGTGGCCCAGGCTGCCGGGGAGGTGCTGGCACGCAGCATCGTGGCGCCCGTGCGCCGGGAGGTGGAGGCCTTCCGCTTCAGCACCATTCGCCTCGACCTCCGCGAGAACTCGGCCCGCCTCACCTCCGCGCTGCATGCCCTCTGGCGCGTGCGGATGGGGAGCGCCTCGCAGGACCCTCCCGACGTGGCGTCGGCCGCCTGGCGCGCGTGGCTGCAGGCGGAGCTGTCGCGACCGCGCCGTCCCGGGGAACCCGACGTGGTGCTCCCGGCCGACGCGGCGGAGACACTGGGCATGTTCCGCATCGTGCCCGAGCTCCGCACAGCGGTGGACCGGGAGGCGATCGGGTCGTTCGTGCTGAGCATGACCCACTCGGTGAACGACCTGCTGGGAGTGTACCTCCTGGCCCGGGAGGGAGGCCTCTTCGCCGACCAGGCGGCGGTGGAGTGCTGCACCCTGCCCATCGTCCCTCTCTTCGAGACCATCGATGACCTGGAGCGTGCGCCCCAGGTGATGCGCGAACTGCTCGACATTCCGCTGGTGCGCCGGAGCGTGCGCAGCCAGGGTGGGATGCAGGAAGTGATGATCGGGTACTCCGACTCCAACAAGGACGGCGGGTTCCTCACCTCGAACTGGGAGCTGAGCAAGGCGCAGCGGAAGCTCACGCGGGTGGGCCAGGAGGCGGGGGTGCCGATCGCCTTCTTCCATGGCCGGGGTGGGTCGGTGAGCCGGGGCGGGGCTCCCCTGGGCCGGGCGATCGCGGCCCAGCCCGCCGGCTCGGTGCATGGACGGCTGCGCGTCACCGAGCAGGGTGAGGTGGTGACGTTCAAGTACGCCAACCGCGGCACGGCGCAATACCAGTGCGAGCTGCTTGCCGCCGCGGTCCTGGAGCACACCCTGAAGTCGGAGCAGGAAGCCGCGCTCGTGCCGTCCTCCGAGTTCGATGAGGCGATGGAAGCGCTATCCGGTGCAGCCCAGGCGGCCTACCGCGGACTGATGGACGACCCGGACCTGCTTGCCTACTACCAGGCGGCAAGCCCGCTGGACGAGCTGGCGCTGCTCAACCTCGGTTCCCGGCCGGCCCGCCGGACTGGCGTTCGCACGCTGGCCGACCTTCGGGCAATCCCCTGGGTGTTCGCCTGGTCGCAGAATCGCCACTTCGTGCCCGGGTGGTACGGCGTGGGGACCGGACTGGCGACGTTCCTCGAGGTACGGGGCGCCCGGGGCGAGGCGCTGCTCCGCCGCATGTTCACCGGCTCGCGTCTCTTTCGCCTCGTGGTCGACGAGGTGGAGAAGACGCTCTGCTATGTGGACCTGGCCATTGCGCGCGAGTTCGCCGGG
>CAZWXD010000009.1:90578-108185 GCA_964638035.1 uncultured Gemmatimonadaceae bacterium
CTCTCCATCAACACCATCGCCGCGGGCTTCGGCGCCACCGGGTAACGCGGACTATCACCGGGGCGTGATCCAGGCCGCCGGGATCGGGTTGCCCGGTCGTTCCTCGTCCCAGACGGCATTGGCAATCCACCAGCGCGCGCCGTCCCAGAAGAGCGTCAGGTAGTTGACGCCGCGCCCCGTCACCGGGCCCTGCTCGCTGCGTCGCGTCTCGTACACGCTCCGCACCTGCGCCACGTTGCCGAAGCGCTCAACCTGTGACCCGATCTCGGTCTCGAAGAATCCCTCCGCCACGAAACCGCGGTCGGTGGCCTGGCGGAACTGCTCCGGGGTGGCGAACCGGGCAACCGGCTTGCCATCCTTCACGTCCATCGCGACGAACATGGCGCCGGCCATGTACAGTGTGCTGTCACGGGCCCACTGGCGCGGCTGGCCGGCCGGCCCGCTGATGACATCGTAGAAGGCCGCCACGATCCCCTCGATCGTTGCCACGTCCCCCGGCAGCGGGAGGGGCCCGGCCTGGGCTGCAGCCCCGGCCGGCAGGAGGGCGGCGGCGAGCAGGGCGTGGCGCATGTGGCGCCGGCAGTTGGTGTGCGGCACGGCAGGTTCCTCAGTGAGGGTTGCCAGGAGGAAGACTCGACATGGCCAATGGTACGGTCCTGGGGTTGCTGCGGCGAGTCGTAGTCCTTGCCCCGGCCTTCGCGACGTCGCAGGGATCGCTCGTGGCCCAGGCACCGCCGCCAGCGCAGGCGTGCCGCCCACTGCACGCCGACACCGGCTACGTGGCCCTGACGGGGCTCACCCTGTGGGATGGCACCGGTCGCGCAAGCGAACCGGCCATGACCGTGCTCATGAAGGGCGAGCGCATCGCTGCCGTGTTCCGCGAGGCGTCCCAACCACTGCCAGCCGGCACCGCCGTCCGCGACATGCACGGGCTGTACGCCATACCGGGCCTCATCGACACCCATGTGCATGTCGCCACCGATCCTTCGGCCGAGGACACCCGGGTTCGCACGGAGCGCCGGCTCTGCCGCGCCCTCCTGGGGGGCGTCACCGCCGTCCGGGACATGGCGGGTGATGTGCGGTCACTCGCATCGCTGGCGCGCGATGCGCAGGTGGGTGACATCGCGGCACCGGATGCCTCCTACGCCGCACTGTGGGCCGGCCCGTCCTTCTTCGCCGATCCGCGCACGGCGCTGGCGAGTGCCGGAGCGCCGCCGGGCTCCTTCCCCTGGATGCGCGCAGTGGATTCCACCACCAACCTGTACCAGGCGGTGGCCGAGGCACGCGGTACGGGCGCCTCGGCGATCAAGCTGTACGCCGACCTGCCGGGCCCCCTCGTTGCCGCGATCGTCGCGGAAGCGCATCGACAGGGCCTTGCTGTCTGGGCCCATGCCGCGATCGGTCCCGCGACGCCCCTCGAGGTGGTGGAGGCGGGGGTGGACGTGGTGTCGCACGCCACGCTGCTCCTGCGCCAGCTGGGACGGGAGGCCTCCCGCGCGCTGCAGGCGGCGCCTCCCCGCGAGGCCAGTGCGGTCCTGGACGGCCCGGTGTTCGATTCCCTCTTCGTCGCCATGCGATCGCATGGCACGATCTTCGAGCCGACGCTGTTCATCTACCAGCCCGGCGATCGCAGCCGGATGGCAGGCCTGGCCGCCGAGGTCACGCGGCGTGCGCATGCGGCCGGCGTTCCCATCGTCGCCGGGACAGACTCCCTCGGGAGCGCCGATGATGGGCCCTGGACCGCGCCAAACCTGCACGAGGAGCTTGCGCTCCTGGTGTCCCGGGGTGGACTCTCCCCGGTGCAGGCGCTGCAGGCGGCAACGAGCACTGCTGCCAGGGCCCTCGGGCGGGAGGGTGAGCTTGGCGCCATCGGCCCGGGCATGCTGGCCGACCTTGTCATCCTCTCACGGGACCCGACGGCCGACATCAAGAACACCCGATCGCCCCGGTGGGTGGTGAAGCGGGGCGCCATCTATCGCGGCGGCGGTTCCTGAGCCATGCTTCCGGACACTCACCCCAACATGAGGCAGCGTGACACCATGCAGCGACTTCGTGCAGCGTCGGTTGTCCTTGCCATGGTCCTCGCGGGCGCAGCGGTGGACCCGGTTTCGGTCGACTGGGTCATGGTGGCCCGCATCCGGGAGGAAGGGCTCCAGCGTTCGCGGGTCATGGACTATGAGTCCTACATCGCCGACGTACTTGGCGCGCGGCTCACGCTCTCGCGCGACATGCAGCGCGCCCAGGGCTGGGCGCAGGGCGAGATGAAACGGCTCGGGCTCTCCAATGTCCGTGCCGAGCCCTACATGGACTTTGGCGTGGCGTGGGACAACGACTACGTCTCGGTGCACATGCTCGAGCCCGACTACAGCCCCATGACCGCCTACCCGGTGTCGCACACACCCGGCACCCGCGGCCGGGAGGTGCTCGACGTGGTGATTGCTGATGTTGCCGTGCGTGACTCCCTGGACGCCTACAAGGGCAAGCTCCGGGGCAAGGCGGTGCTCATGTCCCCGCCGGTGTCCATCAACCTCGAGCCGCTCATCAACGGCACGCCGCGGCGCACCGAGGCGGACCTGGAGGCGCTGGAGCACGTGGTCATTGCGCCGGAGCGGCCGGCACGGCCCAGGCGGAACCCCGCCGTGCTGACCGCCGAGGAACGCATCGCGTTCTACAAGGCGGAGGGCGTCGCGGTGGTCCTCCAGTGCGAGAGTGGCTGGCTGGCCGCGGTGCGCGCCTTCTCCCGGCCTGGTGCGCGGAACGACGGTTGGTCCCGGCAGGGCATCCTCTCGTCCCTGCCGATCGTGGCCGTGACGCCCGAGCACTACAACCGGATGTACCGCATCGCGCAGCGGGGGATCCCGGTGAAGGTGGAAGTCGAGGTCCGCAACCGGGTTGGCGACAAGGTGGAGCAGGCCGTGAACCTCACGGGCGAGATCCCCGGGAGCGACCTCCGCGACCAGGTGGTGATGATCGGTGCCCATTTCGACACATGGCACGGCAGCCCCAACGCGAGCGACAACACCTCCGGGGTGGCCGTGGTGCTGGAGGCCGCGCGCATCCTGCAGGCGCTGGGCGCGAAGCCGCGCCGCACCATTCGCGTGGCGCTCTGGAGCGGGGAAGAGCAGGGCTTGTGGGGGTCACGGGCCTACGTGAAGCAGCACTTCAACGCTGCCGGCGGCGACAGCCTCTATGTGTACTTCAACCAGGACTACGGCCCGGGGCAGTATCGGGGCATCTACCTGCAGGGCAACGAGCAGGCGCGCCCGCTGCTCACGGCGTGGATGCAGCCGTTCCATGACTTCGGCATGACGGCAGTGTCCAACCAGGGGGTGGGGAGCACTGACCACGTGGCGTTCGACGAGGCGGGGTTGCCGGGGTTCCAGTTCCTGCAGGACCACGTGCCAGGCACCGGCGGCCACACGAACCTCGACTTCTACGACACCATCCAGGCCGAGGACCTGATCAAGAACGCGGTGGTGATGGCCTCGTTCGCCTGGCACGCTGCCATGAGCGACGCGCCCATGCCCCGGAAGCCGGCGCCGGCACGGTAGGCGCCGGTTCCGGGGTGGCGGGCGGTCAGCTGATGGTGAACTGGTGCACCATCCCGTGCGCGACATGGGGCTTGCCGTCGGTCGCGTCAGGGACGAAGCAGATCAGCAGGTAGTCGCCGGGAACCAGGTCGAGCTTGATGCGTTGCCGTTGCCCGGCGGCAATCGCCGTGGTGCCGCCAAACGTGGTGGCCGGGATGGGCCCTTCGTACGTGGCGGCCCACGCCGCGATGTCGGCTGCAGTCTTGCCCGGGTTGAGCCGGAGGAACACGACTTCGTGCGGCTGCCCGCTCGGCACCGTCACGTCGACCTCCTGCGGGCCGGCGCGGAGCGAGTCCGACAGGGTGAACGCAAAGTCGGTGAGCGTGATGGTGAGGTCTGCCGGCGGAAGCGGTGCACTCACCATGGTGCCGGTGGCGGGCGTCACCGTGAGCGGCTGCACCATGCCCTTCGCGAAGTGCGGCACGTGGTCCGGGGTGTCGATGAAGCAGAGCAGGACATAGTTCCCCGCCTCGAGGTCGAGCGTGGCCACCGATCCCGCTGAATCCGACGACACGTTCGGCCCGCCGACGAAGGTGGCCCACGGCGGGAGTGCGCCGCCCTGCATGGCCGCACCGAAATCGGCGATGGTCTTTCCCTCCTCGAGCCGCAGGAGCTGCATGTGGTGCAGGTTGGGGCCATCGTTGATGAAGCGGAAGGTGGTGCGGCCGGACGGGATGGAGGCCGGCGCCGTGAAGGCCATGTCGCGGCCGCGGATCACGATCTCCCTGGCTGGTGCGGTCCCGGCCGCTGCAGCGGCCGAGTCGCCCGGTGACGTCCTGCTGCAGGCGGCCGGGGTGAGCAGGAGGACGGTCATGCAGGCGCGAATGGCGGGAACACTTCGCATCATACGGTCTCCAGTTGAACGGGTCAGGGGCTCGGAATCCACGCGGAGACCCGGTCCGCAAGGTACGGGAAGAAGGGGTTCGAGGTAAGGCGCACCAGCGTCTCCGTGCTCATGACCAGCACCCCCGCCTCGCCGCGGAGGGCCAGCGTGCCCAGCCGGATCCCGTAGTCCTCCGTGGTGTCCGGCTCCGAGCCCAGCATGGGATCCGTGACCGGGAAGGGCAGTGCCAGGTGCGAGAGGGAGAACACCGTCCTGGGGTAGGCGAGGTCGAGCTCGCGGGTGGCGGCCGTGGCCGAGCCGGCGGGCGTGGACCGCTCCACCATCTGCGAGAGGTGGTCGCTCGCATTGGTGATGAGTGTCAGGCGGTAGCGGTGCGGCCCCGATCCCATGAGCCGTTCCGCGGCGTGCTCGGCGGACGCCCGCAGCATCGGGCCGAAGTCCACGTTCCGGTTGATGTCGAACAGCACCAGCTCGCTGCCGTTGGCAGGCAGGTAGTCGTAGAGCGCCGACACGATGGCCTGCGCGCTCACGGTGAAGTCCACGACCGACTGGAAGGTCAGCACGGGGGGGAGGCTGTCCAGGAGGCCCCGGTCCGAATAGTCCGCGATCCGTGCCTGCAGGGCGCGGGTGAGCTGGTGCGACTGCACGGCGCCGTTCACCGGGAACGAGTTGTACTTGAACGGGTTGAACTCGGGAACGATGCCGAGCCATGCCGCCTTGGCAAAGGGCGGGAGGATCGCGGGCCACCCCGCGATCCCGGCAAACCGTGCCATCGCCGTGATGCCGATCATCGGCGTGACCAGCACCAGCTTGTCGGCGCGCGCCAGTGTCGTGTCGCCCAGGGCATCGAGCGCGTACTTCACGGCCAGCGCCCCGCCGTTCGAGAAACCCACGATGTGCAGCGGCGCCGGGAGGGGAACCCGCCGCCGAGCCTCGCGCACCGCCAGCCGCGTGGCCGCCTGCCAGTCCTCCCACTGCACCCTGGACAGGCCGGAGGGTACGGTGCCGTGTCCCGGGAGCCGGATCGCCACGACGGCCCAGCCCCGGTCCCGGTAGAGGCGGCCAAGGTGGCGCAAGCTGTAGGGCGAGTCGGTCAACCCATGGAGCAGCACGGCCACGCCGCGCGGCCGGCCCTCGGGCTCCAGTGTGTACGACCGGTTCCAGTCGGTCGTGAAGTGCCCCGGATAGACGGGGCTCCCCTCGAAATAGCGGTTGAACGGCACCTGCTCGGCACTGCCCAGGCGCTGGGTCACCGCGGCGTACACCTGCTGGAGCAGGGTGTCCTCTGCAGCCACGTACTGCGCCCAGGTCATGCCGTCAACCTGGGCCGCCTTCACCTCGGGTGGCACGTACTTGTGCCAGGCCTCGAGTGGTGGCCCGCGGCGCGAGTCCCACGCAAAGAAGGCCAGCATGGCCGCGAGCATGCCGCCCGCGGCCGTGAGGCCATACCGGACCAGGCGCCGGAGGATCAGGCGAGCGCCTTGGCCTTGAGCCGCAGGAACTCCTCTTGGGTGATCGTCCCATCGTTCAGCAGCGCCTTGGCGCGCGCAATCTGGTCGGCGGGCGCGATGCCGGCGACATCGCGGATGTGCTCATCCTGGCGCTCCCGGATCCGCTGGACAAAGGCGCGCTGCCGCTCGGCCATCCCGCGGCCCCGCGCGAGGAGGTACACCAGGGCGGTGATGATGGGCAGGAAGAGCAGGGCCACGATCCAGATGGCCTTGGCGCCGCCGCCCAGCTCGGTGTCCCGGAAGAGGTCCACGATGATGTGGAACATCACCATGATGTACGCGACGAAGATGAAGATCTCGAACAGGAACCAGGTGGCGCTGACAAAGTTGCTGAACACGGCGGCCTCGCGCTGGAAGGGGGATGCTGGCAGCCGTGTGCCACCGGCCGCCGCGGAGTGCTACCAATCTACCGGGCGGTAGTCCTTCAGGAACTGGCCCCATACGTGGGTGCCGGTATTGATGCCGTCGATGATCGGGTCACAGATTCGGGCTGCCCCGTCCACGATGTCGAGCGGTGGGTGGAAGCGATGGTCCCGCTGCTTGCGCGCGGCAATCGCCGCCGGGTCCTCGTCGGTGACCCAGCCGGTGTCCACGCTGTTCATGTGGATCCCGTCGGCCTGGTAGTCGGTGGCGGAGGTGCGGGTCATCATGTTGAGCGCGGCCTTGGCCATGTTCGTGTGCGGATGCCGCGTGGTCTTCATCTTCCGGTAGAACTGGCCCTCGACCGCCGACACGTTGACGATGTGCTTGTCCCGGCCGGGGGTCCGCAGCATCAGCGGCTTGAGGCGTGCATTGAGCAGGAACGGGGCGATCGCGTTCACCAGCTGCACCTCGAGCAGCTCGACCGTCGGCACCTCGGCGAGCAGGAGGCGCCAGGAGTTCCGGCCCCGGAGGTCCACCTGCTGGAGGTCCTGGTCCAGTCGCCCCTCGGGAAACAGGTGGTCCTGCGCGGTGTCCTCTTCCGGGAGGAGCCGCACCTGCGAGAGGGCCGCGGCGTGCAGGATGCCCTCGGGCACGGCTTCGGCAGGCAGGTGTTCCAGGCCCGGCGCCGTGCCCTCGGCCAGCATCCGGTACCCGCGCCAGCCCTCGTAGGCGCCCACTAGGGCGCGGGCGGCCGCCGGCATGCTGTGCACCGAGGCCAGTTCCGCCTTCATCATGTGCCGGTAGAAGTCGGGAGGGCGGCGGACTGTCTGGCACGCGTTGTTGATGATGAAGTCGAGCCGCGCATGGCCCGCCTCGAGGTAGCGGCAGAACGCCTCGACGCTGGGCGTGTGACGCAGGTCGAGCCCGAAGATCTCGAGCCGGGAGGACCAGTCCCCGAAGTCGGGCTCCCCCGCATAACGGGTGGCGGCGTCCCGCGGGAACCGCGTCGTGACCACCAGGTGGGCACCCGAACGCAGGAGCTTGAGGCCGGCCTGGTAGCCGATCTTGACGCGGCCGCCAGTCAGCAACGCCACGCGCCCGTGCAGGTCGGCCAGCTCGGTCCGCTTGGCAAAGTTGAACTCGGCGCAGGCGGGGCAGAGCTGGTCGTAGAAGTGGTGGACCCGGGTGTAGTCCTGCTTGCACACGTAGCAGTGCTGCGGCTCGAGCTCCTCGTGGAACTCGGGGTCGTGTGCCTCCTGCTGCTCGAAGCCCGCCGGTGCAAACACGTTGGGGGTCGTGAACACCGCCTGCCGCCGGAGCGCCCGGATGCCCGTGGCGTGCAGCCGGGTCTCTTCCTTGTG
Organism: uncultured Gemmatimonadaceae bacterium; assembly: GCA_964638035.1. GTDB lineage: Bacteria > Gemmatimonadota > Gemmatimonadetes > Gemmatimonadales > GWC2-71-9 > JAGGAG01. The sequence goes on from CAZWXD010000009.1 coordinate 98,248, forward strand.
CGCGGCGCGTGCCTTCCGTTGCTTGACGCTCTCCTTCACCAGCCGGCGGCGCGCGTGGGGATCGGGATTGAACACCATCGCCGCGGCGAGCTGCATCCGGCGCCGCTCGTCAGCCGAGAGCCCGTGCAGCAGCCCCCGGTCGGCGGCCACGGCCTCGAGCACGGCAATGGCGTCCCGGGCGCGGTCAAGGAACTGGTCCTGGTCTGGCATGGGGCAAGACTAACCCCGCCTCACTCCGTCGTGAAGCGGGAGACCTCCACCTCGGGCCCGTTGCGGCGGAGCAGGAGCACCACTGGCTCGGTGGCCCGGAACTCTCCCGTGAGGACCTGGGGCGTCCGGACCAGTGCCAGCGCATCGCCCGACGTGTAGACCGGGCCGGACGGCAGGCAGTGCACGGCGAGGCCAGGCACCAGCGATGAATCCGGTGCCAGGGTCAGCCGGTAGGCGCCGCGACAGCCGCGCGGCCACTCCCGCGGGGTCACGCGCACCACGATCGTGCTGTCCCCCGAGGCGACCAGCCGCCGGGAGGCTTCGCGCAGTGCAAAGGCAGTGCGGCTGGCCGAGTCGCTCACGAGGAACTCGCAGCCACCGAGGCCCACGGCCAGGAGGGCGAGCCACGCCCGGGACAGGTGGATCATCGCGGCAAATATACAGGCCAGCGGCTCGCATGGCTCCGTGCCGTGTAGCTTTTCCCCATGGACAGCGCCGACCACGCCCCGCTGCAGGCCATTCTCACCGACGCCCTCGCGGGCAGGTATGCCGTGGAGCGCGTCCTGGGGCAGGGGGGCATGGCCACCGTCTTCCTGGCCGACGATGTGCGGCTGGGACGCAAGGTGGCGCTCAAGGTGTTCGGTTCGCGGGGGCACGGGCTCCACTACAACCCGGCGCGCTTCCTCCGTGAGATCCGCATCGCGGCCCGCCTCACCCACCCGCATATCGTCCCGGTGCATGATTCCGGCGAGATCCCGGGCGCCGGCGGCCCCCTCCTCTACTACGTGATGCCGTATGTGCAGGGAGAGTCCCTGCGGGAGCGCCTCGCCCGCGACGGTCGCCTGGAGGTCGCCGAGGTACTGCGGATTGCGCGCTCGGTGGGGGACGCACTCGACTATGCCTGGCGACAGGGCGTCCTGCACCGGGACGTGAAGCCCGAGAACGTCATGCTCCTGGAGGGCGACGCCCTGGTCACCGACTTCGGGGTGGCCGTGGCGCTGCGCGAGGGCGACCAGGCCGGCGGGAGTACGACGGCGCCAGGGGTGGCCGTCGGCACGCCCTTCTACATGAGCCCGGAGCAGGCGGCCGGCGAGCGGGACCTCGATGGGAGGAGTGACCAGTACGCCCTGGCCTGCGTCATCCATGAGATGCTGGCGGGCCAGCCGCCCTTCACCGGGCTTGCCCGTGCCGTCATGTCGCGCCACATCGTCGAGCCACCGCCCGCGATCCGTGCCGTGCGGCCCGACGTGAGTGTGGCCGTGGAGCGAGCCCTGCTGCGCGCCCTGGCCAAGGAGCCGGTCGAGCGCTTCGCGTCGGCCGCGGAGTTGCTCCAGGCCATGGCCACCCCCGACGGTTCCACGTCGGTGGCCAACCCGACGCGCCTCCGGACCGTGGCGGTCCTGCCGTTCGTGAACGCCACGGGCGACCCTGCCACCGAGTACTTCTCCGACGGCATGACCGACGACCTCATCGGGGCCCTCGCCAATGTCGAGGGACTGCGCGTCGCCGCCCGCGCTTCGGTCTACGCGCTCAAGGGGCGCCGCGACGATGTAAGGAGCACGGGCGCCCTGCTCAACGTGGGTGCGGCGCTCGAGGGTACGGTGCGAAAGGCCGGCGGCCGCCTCCGGGTGACAGCCCAGTTGTCGGACACTGCGGATGGGCGTGTGCTCTGGGCCGGGCGCTTCGACAAGGAGGAGGGCGACGTCTTCGCCATCCAGGATGAGATTGTCGCCACCATCGCGCGGACCCTGAGCGGACAGCTCCTCGGGGAGATCGGCAGTCCCGTGCCCAGGCGCTACACCGACAACGTCCGCGCCTACAACCTGTACCTGCAGGGACGCTTCGCCTGGAACAAGCGAAGCGAAGAGGGCATGCGGGAGGCCATCGCCTCCTTCGAGGCTGCCATCCGCGAGGATGCTGACTATGCGCTCGCATGGAGTGGCCTGGCGGATGCCTACGCCATTGGCGTGGACTACCGCACCGAGCCGGTGGAGATCGGCTTCGGCCGGGCCAAGGAGCTGGCACGCAAGGCCCTGTCCCTCGACGACTCGCTGGCCGAGGCGCACACGTCGCTGGCGTGGGTCACGTTCATCCACGACTGGGACTGGGACGCGGCGGCCAGGAGCTTCGAGCGCGCCATCGCCGCCAATCCGCGCTACCCCTCGGCCCGCCAGTGGTACGCCTGGCTCCTGGCATCGCAGGGTCGCCTGGCGGAAGCCGTGCGCGAGGGGCAACTCGCGGCCGAACTCGATCCTGTCTCCGTATCGGTGCGACGGGGGGTGGGATCGCTCTACTTCTACGCGAGGGACTGGGCCCAGGCCGCCCAGCAGCTGCGCCGGACCCTGGCCATGAACCCCGTCTCCACCGAGACGATGATGGCCCTGGCGCAGGCCCTGCTCTTCGGCGGGTCCGCGGCCGAGGCTGAGGCCGTGGTGCGCGATGGGCTGCTCCTGGCACCGGAGGACACCTCGCTCCTGGCGGCGATGGGCCGGATCCACGTGGCGCGGGACCGCACGCCCGAGGCGCGCGCCATCGCCCGCCACATGGAGGCGCTGCGCGAGCGGCGGTATGTCTCCCCGACCGACCAGGCCAAGCTCGCCCTGGCGCTGGGCGACCACGACGATGCCTTTGCCCACGTGGAGCGGTGCCTGGTGGAGCGCCGTGGGTGGGTGGCCTATTGCCGGGTCGACCCGCTCTGGGATCCGGTGCGCGGAGACCCGAGGTTCAGCGCATTGCTGCAGAGGATGCGCCTCGGATAGCACGGACCGCACCGCGATGCCCGTTCCGTTTTCGAGCACTCCGTGGGTAGCTTGCGTGCATACCCGCCGGAGCCCGTACTGACAGGCTTGATCCTGCTGCGCAATGCGGAGGTCTACGCCCCCGAGGCACTGGGGCGGCGTGACGTTGCCATTGCCGGCGGCACCATCGTCGCCATTGCACCATCGTTGCCCCGGCTCCCGGCAGGCTACGGTGCCACCGAAGTCGACCTGCAGGGGCTGCGCCTCATTCCCGGGCTCATTGATGGGCATGTCCACCTGACCGGTGGCGGTGGCGAGGCGGGGCCGCACACCCGGGTGCCACCGCTTGCACTGACTGAGCTCACGGCTGGTGGCGTCACCAGCGTGGTCGGCGTGCTCGGCACCGACGACGCCACCCGCAGTACGGCAGAACTCGTCCAGGTCGTGCACGGCTTCCGCCACCTGGGCATCTCGGCCTGGTGCTTCACGGGCGGGTACCACATCCCGCCGACGACCCTCACGGGCACCGTGCGCGGTGACATCGCCCTGGTGGACGCGATCATCGGGGTGGGCGAGGTCGCCATCAGCGACCACCGTTCCAGCCAGCCGACGCTCGACGAGGTGGTACGGCTTGCCGGCGAGGCGCATGTGGGCGCCCTCATGAGCGGCAAGGCCGGCGTCCTGCACCTGCACGTGGGTGATGGGGTGCGCGGGCTGGAGCTCGTGCGGCAGGCGCTCGACGTCACGGAGCTGCCGGCACGGGTCTTCCAGCCGACCCACGTGAACCGACGCAAGGCACTGTTCGACGAAGCCCTGGCCCTGGCGTCGCGGGGCGTGCCCATCGACATCACTGCATTTCCCGTCGCCGACGGGGAGGATGCGTGGCCGGCCGGCGAGGCGCTGCTGCGCTACCTCGCCGAGCCGCTTCCGCCCCACCTGGTGACCGTGAGCTCGGATGGTGGTGGGTGCTTTCCCCGGTTCGACCAGGCCCTCCGCGTCACCGGCATGGATATCGGAAGCCCTGGCGCGCTGGCCCGCACCCTGGCCTCGCTGCTGCAGCACGGTGCGCCGCTGGAACGGGTCCTCCCGGCGTTCACCCGGAACGTTGCGGATGCGCTGCGCCTGCCAGGCAAGGGGCGGATCGAGGTGGGCGCCGATGCGGACCTGGTGGTGCTGGCTGGTGATGGCACGGTGTGGCATACGATGGCGCGGGGGGTGTGGCACCGGTTCGCGGCACAAGCCCGCCTGCGTGGACCCTTCGAGAGCGAGGCCCAGTGAGCCCGGCGAGAATCCAGGACGGTAACGTGCGCGGCTTCATCATCCCGGTTGGCGGTGCAGAAGAGAAGGTGGGCAACCAGCACATCCTCCGGCGGTTTGTTCGCCTGGCGGGGGGCAAGGATGCCCGCATTGCCATCATCCCGACCGCCTCCCAGCTCGCCGACACCGGGGAGAGATATGTCGCGACCTTCCGCGAGCTGGGGCCACGGGAGGTTGAGGTCCTCGACGTCGAGACCCGCGACGACTGCGAGGACGAGGCGCTCCTGGCCCGGCTCGAGCACGCTACCGGCATCTTCCTGACGGGGGGCAACCAGCTCCGCCTCTCCACCACGCTCGGGGGTACTTCCGTCTCCCGGGCGATTCGCCGCCTCAACGCCGCCGGGGTGCACGTAGCGGGCACGTCGGCCGGCGCGGCGTTCCTCTCGGAACACATGATTGCCTTTGGCGAGGAGGGCTCGACGCCGCATGCCGGCGACGTGACCCTCGCTCCCGGCCTGGGCCTCACCAATCGCATCGTCATTGACCAGCACTTCCGCCAGCGCAACCGGCTGGGGCGCCTCCTCACGGCGCTGGCCTACAATCCGTTCGCCTTCGGCATCGGCCTCGATGAGGACACCGCCGTGTTCATCGGCCCGGACGACACCTTCGAGGTCGTCGGGGCGGGGGCCGTGACGGTCGTGGACCCGGGCGATGTGGACTACTCCTCCATGGACCAGGCCGAGCGCGGCGAGCCGGTCTGCATCATCGGGGTACGCCTGCACGTGCTCACCCGGGGCGCCGGGTTCGACCTGCACCTGCGCCAGGCCCATGCGCCCAGTGGGGCCACCGGCCGCGGCTGACACGCGCCAGCCTCGACATCGGTCGGTCCGTGAGGCACCTTATCCCGGACCGGCCCAACTCCCCGAGGACCACCCGCATGCGGATCAAAGATCGCTCGGTGTACGGCGGACCGAGCATTTACGCGCTCTTTCCCGTCATCCGGCTCGACGTGGACCTCGGCGCCCTCGAGGCGTGGCCGTCAGCCCGCCTCGGCACTGCCTTCATCGAGGGGCTGCTGGCGCTGCTGCCCGGTCTCCGGGAGCATGGCTGTTCCTACGGCGAACCCGGCGGGTTCGTCCGGCGGCTCACCGAGGATGAGGGCACCTGGCTCGGGCACGTGCTGGAGCACGTCGCGATCGAGCTGCAGGCGCTCGCCGGCCATGAGGTCACCTTCGGCAAGACCCGTGAGGCCGGACGCCCGGGCGCCTACACCGTCGTCTACGAATACGAGCAGGAGACCGTGGGGCTCGAGGCAGGCAACCTCGCCATGCGCGTCCTCCGCAGCCTGCTGCCGCCCGACCTGGCGGCCGACGTGGACATCGAGGATCCCGACCGCGCCTTCGCATTCGAGGCTGAACGGGACAGTTTCATCCGGTTTGCCCAGCGGAGGAACCTTGGCCCCAGCACCATGTCGCTGGTGCGCGCCGCCGAGGAGCGCGGCATCCCGTGGATCCGCCTCAACGACCAGAGCCTGATCCAGTTCGGGCACGGGAAGTACCAGCAGCGCATCCAGGCGACGGTGACGGGCCGGACCTCCCAGATCGCCGTGGACCTGGCGGGCGACAAGGAGGAGACCAACCGCATCCTGGGCAACCTGGGCCTCCCGGTGCCGCGGCAGCGGCTGGTGCAGCGGGAGGGCGACGCGGTCGCTGCCGCCGAGCGGCTGGGCTATCCGGTGGTGGTCAAGCCCTACAACGGCAACCACGGTCGCGGGGTGGGGATCAACCTGGCCACCGCCGAGCAGGTGCGCACCGCCTTCCGGGTGGCGCAGGAGATCAGCCGCAGTGTCATCATCGAGCAGTTCATCACGGGCGACGACCATCGCATGGTCGTGATTGATGGCCGGCTGGTGGCAGTGTCACGCCGCCTGCCGGGGCACGTGGTGGGCGATGGCCGCCAGAGCGTGGCGCAACTGGTGGACGAGGTGAACCGCGACCCGCGACGTGGCGTGGGACACGAGAAGGTGCTCACCCGGATCGAGTTCGATGAGCAGGCCGAGCGGCTCCTGGCGAAGAAGGGGTACGACCGGGCCAGCGTGCCGGGGGCGGGCGAGGTGGTCTTCCTGCGAAGCACGGCCAACCTCTCCACCGGCGGCACCGCCGAGGATGTCACCGACGTGGTGCATCCGGACAATGCCGACATGGCCGTGCGCGCCATCCGCGCGATCGGCCTCGACGTGGGCGGGGTGGACTTCCTGTCACCCGACATCACCCAGAGCTACAAGGAGGTGGGGGGCGGAATCTGCGAGGTGAATGCCGCGCCCGGCTTCCGGATGCACCTGGCGCCGTCGAGCGGGCGCCCGCGCGACGTGGCGGGGGCCACGATCGACATGCTGTTCCCCAAGGGGGCGCCGAGCGCGATCCCCATTGCGGCAGTGACTGGCACGAACGGCAAGACCACCACCGCGCGCATGCTCGCGCACATCCTCAAGCTCGCGGGCCACACCGTGGGGCTCACCACCACGGACGGCGTGTACATCGACGGCCAGCGCACCGTTGAGGGCGACATGACGGGACCCGTGGCCACCCGCATGGTGCTGAGCGACCCGTTCGTGGACACCGCGGTGCTGGAAGTGGCCCGCGGAGGGCTGCTCCGTGCCGGGATGGGCGTCCGCCACTGCGACGTGGGTGCCGTCCTCAACGTGCGGTCGGACCACCTCGGGCTGCGGGGGATCGACACCCTCGACGCACTGGCCCGGGTGAAGCGCATCATCGTCGAGACGGCGCGCGACACCGCCGTGCTGAACGCCGATGACCCGCTCTGCCTCAAGATGGCCGACTACACGGAGGCGAAGCACCTCTGCTACGTCACCATGGATCCCGCCCATCCCCTGGTGCGGGAGCACATCTCGGCCGGCGGGCGCGGCGTGGTGCTCGAGACCGGCATGAAGGGCCAGATGATCACCATCTATGACCATGGGGCCCACATTCCGCTGCTCTGGACCCACCTGATCCCCGCCACGCTCGAGGGCCGCGCGCTCCACAACGTCCAGAACGCGATGTTCGCGGCCGCCATGGCGTTCTCCATGGGAGAGAAGCTCGAGAACATCCGGCACGGACTGCGCACCTTCGACACCTCGTTCTTCCAGGCGCCCGGCCGGATGAACGTCTTCGATGAGCACCCGTTCAAGGTCATCCTCGACTACGGCCACAACGCCCACGCCGTCGGCATGCTGGTCGACCTGGCCCAGCGCCTCGACGTGTCCGGCCGGCGCATCCTGGTGCTCTCGGCGCCAGGTGACCGGCGGGACGTGGACATCCGCGAGACCGGCGCCGTGGCGGCGGGAAAGTTCGACCTCTACATCTGCCGGCGTGACGATGCACGCCGCGGCCGCGGCCACGATGAGGTCCCGCAGATGCTGCGGCAGGCCCTCCTGGACGGCGGCGTGCCGGAAGGCCAGGTGGTCGTGATCCCGGACGAGCAGGAGGCCATCGACTACGCCCTCCGGTCCGGAAGGGCAGGCGACCTGCTCCTCATGTTTGCCGATGAACTCACCCGCAGCTGGAAGCAGATCCTGCACTTCGAGCCGGTCATCGAGGGCGGTGCGCCGACCACGCGAGTGTCGATGTCGCATGCGCCCGGCCTGGGTGGCCACGAGGGCCGCGGCGGCAAGGCTGGCAATGGGCGGTCCGGGACCCCACCGGCCGCGACGGCCACGCCGCCTGCTCCGGCCACCAGGTTCGACGAGGACCTCCTCATCCGTGATGAGCGCGGCGTCCGCCTGGCACGCGAGACCGATGACTGACCTGCCCGTGCTCGAGGGAACCCGTCGCCTCCCCGGCCCGAATCGACTCTTCGATCGGGCCGGTGTCATCATCGACATGGCCGCGAGCAACGACACCGTGGCGCGCTTCCTTCCCGGGTGGGCGCGCCACGCACGCCGGTTGCTGGATGCGCTCGGGCTTCCCGGCAGTGACCTCGGCACGCTGCGCTTCGAGGGTGGGGCCAGCGTCGGCCTCACGGCACCCATCGACATCCTCCTGGCCGCCACGGAAATCAATGAATGGGCGTGGGACCGCGCCGGCGTGACCCTGGGTGGACCACCCGCCGAGCCATATGGCATGGCGCGGGCGCGCATTGCCGCGCTCATGGCGGGGGAGCGGAACCGGGCCCTGGTGGGGATCTGCGATGCGGCCCGGGCGCGTGGCCTGCAGTTCATGTGGGACGATGCGGTGGCGACGGTCGGCTCCGGCGCAGGCCACCAGTCCTGGCCGCTCGATGCCGTGCCCGCTGCTTCCGCCGTGGAATGGTCCAACATCCGCGACGTCCCCACCGCCCTCGTCACCGGGTCCAACGGGAAGACCACCACCGTGCGCCTCCTGGCCGCCATGCTGCGGGCGCGTGGGTGGCGGACCGGAATCACCAGCACCGACGGGGTGTTCGTCGACGGTACCCGCCTCGCCGCTGGCGACTATTCCGGCCCCGATGGCGCCCGGCGCATCCTGCGTGACCCCGCGGTCGAGGCAGCGGTGCTCGAGACCGCGCGTGGTGGCATCCTCCGCCGCGGCCTGGCCGTGACCCGTGCCGACGTGGCCATCATCACCAACCTTGCCGCGGACCACCTCGGCCTCGGGGGCGTGGCAGACCTGGACGGGATAGCCGATGCCAAGGCGGTGGTGGCGAAGGTCCTTGGAGACACGGGGACCCTGGTGCTCAATGCCGACGATCCCCTCCTGCGTCGGCGCTGGGAGGCCTCGACGCTGCCCATCTCCTGGTTCGGCACCAGTGCCGCTCCGGGCCTCGACGCGTGGGAGGACGGTGGCGTCCTGTACCTGCGGGGCCCCAGGGGTGGTGCGGTGGCGCTGGCACCGGTCCGTGACGTTCCGGTTACCCTGGGCGGCGCCGCGCGGCACAACGTGGGCAACGCGCTTGCCGCCATCGCCGCGGCGTCAGCGCTGGGCATTCCGCATCAGGCCATCCAGTCGGCGCTGCACCAGTTCGGCAGGAGCCACGCCGACAATGCCGGCCGGGCAAACCTCTATGCCCAGGGTGGCGCCATCATCCTGCTCGACTACGCCCACAATCCGCACGGCATGGATGCGCTCGTGGCCGTGGTGCGGGCCCTGCCTGCCCGGCGCCGCCTCCTCCTCATCGGGCAGGCCGGCGATCGTGACGACGACAGCATTCGCGGGCTGGCCCGGAGCGCCTGGGCCATGCAGCCGGACCACGTGTTCATCAAGGAGATGGCGGCGTACCGGCGCGGCCGCGGCCCCTACGACGTGCCGCTCCTCATGCTGGACGAGTTCCGGCGCCTCGGCGTGCCGGCGGCCCACATGGAGTTCTCACCCAGCGAGGTGGCGGGTGCGGCGCGCGCGCTGGCAGAGGCAGGGCCGGGCGACCTGGTGGTGCTCACGGTGCACGCCGAGCGTGCGCGGGTGCTCGAGCTGCTTGCTGGCCGCGGTGCCCGTCCGGTCGCCTGGGGTGACCTGGCAGAAGGGGGTGGCGCTGGGGCCAGCACCCCATTACTGTTATCGCAGGAAACAGCATAGCCCCTTGGGGCCCCGGAGGCAGGCCGGGTGATGAAACTGCCAGATTCGTCCGGTCAGTGCCTGCGCGCTGCCGGGCGTCTTGCTTTTGGGGATTCCCGATGGACACCTGTGTCCCCAACATCACCGCGACCGGCCAGCGGCGCCGCCGAGTCCTTGGCAGTGGCGCTGCAGTCATCACGCTCCT
>CAZWXD010000010.1:0-101809 GCA_964638035.1 uncultured Gemmatimonadaceae bacterium
CACTCATAATGCCGGGGTCGCGGGTTCGAGTCCCGCCCCTGCTATTCCGCAGCCTTCGCCGCACCCGCCGCGCTCCTCGAACGGGGAGGCACCCATGGACGACATCTCCCTGCTCGATGGCGAACCCCTGCAACGGTGGCAGCGTGCCTTCGGCATCATGCCCCGGAACGGCCTCGGCATCGTGCGGCGGGCGGTCGGGCTGGCACTCCTGACCTGGCTTCCCGTGGCGGTCTGGGCCTGGTTCAAGCGGCGCGCGCTCCCCGGTGACATCACCGAGCCCCTCCTGGCGCACTACGGCGTCCACGTGCGCTGCCTCGTGGCCATCCCGTTGTTCATCGTCGCCGAAGGCACCGTGCAGGCCATGACCCACCGGTTGCTCACCCAGTTCGTCCGGCGTGGAATCCTGGCCGACACGCCCGCGCTCGAGGCGGTGGTGGACTCCGTGCGGAGGCTGCGCGGCCGGGCGCTCCCGTGGGTCATCATTGGCATTGCCACGCTGCTCCTCGCCCTGACGCCAACCATGCACCCCATGCACGAGTTGCTCTGGGCTGATGGCGTCGAGCGGCCGGGCTCCTTCGGGTTTGGTGGATGGTGGTACCTCTACGTGTCGCGCCCGGCGTACATCGCGCTGGGCCTGGCCTGGCTCTGGCGGCTCCTGCTCCTCACCATCCTGCTCCGGCGGCTCGCGGCCCAGGAGTTGTCCCTGGTGCCCACCCATCCCGACGGCTTTGGCGGACTGGGGTTCCTCGCGTCCCTTCCGGTGGCCTTCGTCCCGGTGATTCTCGGTCTCTCGGCGGTCATTTCCTCGGGGTGGGCGCACCAGGTGGTCTATCACCAGGTGGAGCTGGTCCAGCTCCGCATCCCGGCCGCCGTGTTCCTGCTGCTGGTGCTGGTGCTGTTCCTGTCACCGACCATGGCCTTCACCAGCACCCTCGCACGCACGCGCCGGGTGGGGATCGAGGACTACGGCGCCCTGGTGGCGCGGCACGGGCGGGTCGTGCGCGAACGCTGGGTCCGGGGGCGCGAGGTCACGGACGAGATCCTCTCCGCGCCGGAGATCGGGCCGGTTGCCGATACGCTCACGCTCTACGAAGCGGTCGTGCGCATGCGCCCCGTGCTGGTGACGCGCCAGTCGTTCGTGGCGATCCTCGTGGCAGCGGCATTTCCCATCCTCGTGGTCATCTCCCTCAAGATCCCCGTTGCCCAGATGGTGGGGCAGGTGCTCAAGGCGCTCAGCTAGGCCCACGCCGCCTGATCCCTGGGGTATGGGCCGTTCGTCCCATACCGGTGCAGCTAGGAGTGTTGCTTGCCGGTACGGGCTTGTGCTCCTCGCAAGGCGCCGTATGATCTCGGTGCAGGGATGGGCCCTCCCGGTGTCATTGCCCGCGAGACCGCCCATTCCACCAAGTCGAGGAGGTTTCCATGTTGTCGCGAGTCACGTGGAGTCGGCGCGCCTGGAGGTCGTTCGCCCCAGCCTCGACCGCAATCATCGCCGTCGCCGTGGCCGCTTGCGGGGGAGGCACTGCGACGTCCGATGCCGGCGCGCTGCCCGGGCCCCTGGCTCCGGCGAGCGGTGTGGTGAACCAGGTGGCCGGGGCCGTCCCGGGCCTGTCCTCCAGGCAGCTGGCGCAGGGGATGGGCGGGATCCTGGGTTACGCCCAGGCCAAGCTTCCGCCCAACCAGTACGCGCAGATCGCGGGTGCCTTCCCGGGAGCGGATGCGATGGTGTCCGAGGGCACCAAGCTCGGCATGCCGAGTGAGGCGACGGGGCTCACCAGCTTGCGGGGCACGCTCGGGAAGGCTGGCATATCAAAGGACCAGTTCGACCAGATGATTCCCGCCATGACTGATATCGTGAACCAGAAGGCCGGCGCCGAGTCGGCGCAGCGGTTCGCGGGCCTGTTCAAGTAGCACGACTGCTGGGGCAGTTCCGGCGGAGCGCAGGTGCGGAACCGACGTCGCGTGGACCGGAGGATCCTTCCGGTCGCGCGACGTCGTGCGTTCGGCCCCGTCGTCCAGCGTGGTACTTTCCATCGTGCAATGGCCGACTCGGAACCCGGCGGACCCGGGTGTGACCCGCTCACCGTGACCTCCGACCTGGCGAACGGGGTTGATCGCGTGCTCGAGGCGCTCCGCCCCACCCCGGGGCCATGGCTCGTGGCCGTCTCGGGCGGACCCGACTCGATCGCACTCCTTCACCTCCTCGCGACGGTGGCGCCTGACCATGGCATGCAGCCGGTCGTCGGCCACGTCGACCACGGCATCCACCCGGATAGCGCTTCCGTGGCCGCGCTCGTGGAGCGGCACGCCGTGCGCCTCGGCCTTCCATATCGTGCGGCACAGCTTGCCCTCGGCGCCGGCACGACGGAGACTGCCGCCCGGGCCCGGCGCTATGAGGCGCTCGAGCGCCTGCGCCGCGAATCGGGAGCGCACGGCATCATCACGGCACACCACGCCGGTGACCAGGGAGAAACGGTCTTGATGCGGGTGCTGCGGGGCTCCGGGCCCGCCGGGCTCGCTGGCATGTCGCAGCAGCGGGGGCTGGTTCGTCCGCTCCTGCAGGTCCCCGCCCGCGACCTGGCGGCCTATGCGGATGCGGTCGGCCTCGAGTACTGGCGGGATCCCGCCAACGATGAGCAGGTGCACCTGCGCAACTGGGTGCGTGCGACGCTGCTCCCGCTCGTGCGGGAACGCCTGCCCGACATTGACGCGCGGCTGGCCGATGTGGCGCACCAGGCCGCCGGCCAGCGCGAGGCCTGGGACTCCCTCCTCGACCGATTGCCCGGCCTCGACCTCCAGGTGCACGGCACCACGAGCGTGGCGACGGCTCCCTGGCTCACCGATGACACCGCCCTTGCCCGGCAACTGCTCGTGGCACTCGGGCGGCGTGCGGGCTGCCATGTCAGCAGTGCGGCTGCGAGCCGTGCGCTTGCGGTCGTGCGGCGTGGCGCCAGCGGGCGCCGCGCCGAGCTGGGCGGTGGGTGGTGTGCCGAGCTGGCATTTGGCCGGTTGGTGCTGCGTCCCGGGCGCGAGGCGATGCGTGCGGTCGGCCTGTCCGGCGAGCATGGAGTGGCCGGGTACGGCGGCTGGAGGATCGAGTGGCGCCCGGGCCGGGCAGCAGTCATGGACCGGTCGGGGTATGTCACCTGGATCACCAAGGGCCCGCTCGAAGCCGGAGGCCCGGAGGCGGGCGACCGCCTGGTGCCCCTGGGCTTCACACGGCGACGGTCATTGTCACGACTCCTGCAGGAGGCTCGGGTGCCGGCTGGAGACCGTCCGGCGTGGCTGGTATTGCGGCGAGGGGGTGAGGTGATCTGGGCGCCTGGTGTGTGTCGCAGTGCTGCAGCGCTCCCGGCGGCTGGCGAAGCGGCTATCGAGGTTTCCGTTGCACGTGTTGCTGCGGGTCCCGGGCCAGCCTATGCTTCACCAGAATGAGCCCGGGCACGCCGCTTCCGACGTCTGCGCAACGCCAAGCGGGATCGGCGCTTGCGCGCGTGGTCTTCGACGCGGAGACGCTGGCGCGGCGGGTGGCCGGGTTGGGTGCCGAGGTGACGGCAGCCTACCCGGCGGGCGAGCTGCTCCTGCTCGGGCTGTTGAAGGGCAGCTTCATCTTCATGGCTGACCTTGCGCGCGCGATCGAGCGGCCACTCGAGGTCGATTTCATGGTGGCCAGTTCGTACGGTCGCGACAAGCAGTCGAGCGGCAATGTGCGGCTGCTGTACGACCCCTCGATCGACCTGGCTGGCAAACATGTGGTGGTGGTCGAGGATATAATTGATACGGGGAGGACGCTGCAGCGACTGCTCACCCTCCTCGGTGCGCGCGAGCCCGCCAGCCTGGCGGTCTGCACGCTGCTCGACAAGCGACTGGCGCCGCCGATCCCCGAGGTGCGCTTCACGGGCTTCACCTGTCCCGAGGCCTTCCTCGTGGGTTATGGGCTGGACTACGCGGAGAGGTATCGGCATCTCCCGTTCATAGCGGAACTGGCATAGATGGCTGAACGCATGCCGCGGCCCCCACGGCCAACCTGGGGGAACATGAGCAAGAACCTGGCGCTGTGGATCCTGGTGGGTCTGCTGGCGCTGGTGCTGTTCCAGATGATGAGCGGCAACCGGTCGCAGACGGTCGAGTTCTCGTACAGTGACTTCAGCCGCGAGCTGGAGCGTGGCAACATCGCGAAGGTCGAGGTCTTCGACGGCAAGCGGATCGAGGGAGACTTCAAGAGCGCGGTGTCCCTGAACAACCGCTCGGCCAGGAGCTTCTCCGTCCTGCTGCCCATCGCGAACAGCGAGGCCTTCCTGAAGCGGCTCGAGGAGGCCGGCGTCCCCATCACCGCCCGGGAGCCCAAGGGCGGCATCGGGGCGTACCTCCTTGGGGCGCTGCCCTGGATCGTGATCATCGGCCTGTGGGTCTTCCTGCTGCGGCAGCTGCAGGCCGGCGGGAGCCGGGCCTTTGCCTTCGGGAAGTCCAAGGCCAAGCTGCTCACCGGCGACACGCCCAAGCTCACCTTTGCCGACGTGGCGGGGTGCGACGAGGCCAAGGTCGAGCTGCAGGAGATCATCGAGTTCCTGAAGGACCCGCAGAAATTCACCCGGCTGGGAGGCCGCCTGCCCAAGGGCGCGCTCCTGGTGGGCCCCCCCGGGACCGGCAAGACGCTGCTGGCGAAGGCCGTGGCAGGGGAGGCAGGCCGGCCGTTCTTCTCGATGTCGGGCTCCGACTTCGTCGAGATGTTCGTGGGCGTGGGTGCCAGCCGGGTGCGGGACCTGTTCGAGCAGGGCAAGGCGCACGCGCCCTGCATCATCTTCATCGACGAGATCGACGCCGTGGGCCGTCACCGGGGCGCGGGCCTGGGTGGCGGGCACGACGAGCGGGAGCAGACGCTGAACCAGCTCCTGGTCGAGATGGACGGCTTCGAGTCGAACGATGGCGTCATCCTGATCGCGGCGACCAACCGGCCCGACGTGCTCGACCCGGCCCTCCTCCGGCCCGGTCGCTTCGACCGGCAGATCGTGGTGGATTCGCCCGACGTGCGGGGGCGTGAGGGGATCCTCCGGGTGCACACCCGGAAGATTCCGCTGGCCACCGACGTCGACCTGGCCGTGATTGCGAAGGGCACGCCCGGCATGGCCGGCGCGGACCTGGCCAACCTGGTGAACGAGGCGGCACTGCTGGCGGCCCGGCGGAACAAGACGCTGGTGGACATGCTGGACTTCGAGGAAGCGAAGGACAAGGTCATGCTGGGCGTGGAGCGGAAGAGCCTGGTCCTGAGCGAGGACGAGCGGCGGCTCACCGCGTACCATGAGGCGGGCCACACCGTGGTGTCGCTCATGACGCCTGGCGCCGACCCGATCCACAAGGTGACCATCGTGCCGCGCGGCCGCGCGCTGGGCCTCATGATGTCGCTGCCCGAAAAGGACCGCTACGGCCAGACCAAGGAGTGGCTCATCGGCCGGCTGGCGATCAGCTTCGGCGGTCGCGTGGCCGAGGAGCTGGTGTTCGGGCCGGACAAGATCACCACCGGTGCCGGGAGTGACATCGAGCAGGCCACTGACATCTCGCGGCGGATGGTGACGCAGTTCGGCATGAGCGAGAAGGTCGGCATGATGGCCGTCGGGGACCGCGACCACGAGATCTTCCTGGGCCGGGAGTTCTCCCAGCGGCGCGCCGTGTCCGAGCGGACCGCCGAACTGGTGGACGACGAGATCAAGCGGCTGCTGGACGAGGCCTATGAGAAGGCGCGGCAGATCCTCACCGACAACCGGGACCTGCTCGAGCGGATTGCGATGACCCTGCTCGACCGCGAAACCATTGATCGTGAGGACCTCGACCTCATAGTGCGGGGCGAGAGCCTTCCGCCGCGGGCCCCGGTGGCGCCGCTGCCGCCCGCACCCCCGGTGCCGTCGAGCAGCAAGGTGACGGCCCCGGTGAGGCAGGGTGTGCTGGGCACGCCCCCACCCGAGCCTGCGGGCGCGTGAATGTCGAGTACCTGAGCCTCCGGGGCACCCAGGCCGTGGCCGCGACCCTTGCGTCCAACGGATGGGATCCGGGTGCGGCAGCGACAGCGGCGAGTGGCCTCCAGCCACTCGCCGTTCGTTGTTGGGGGCTCGATGCTGCCACCCTGGAGGCGCTGGTCCACCACGGCGGCTCCCGCGGCCTCGAGGTCCTGACCGGGAGCGACTGGGCGATCATTGCGGGATCCCGCGCACGGCTGGGGGCACTGGCGCGCCCGTGGCTCGTCCCCGAGCCCCTGCGCGCGCTGGCTGCGGCATTGGGGCCGGCCCTCCCGGCCGACGCGGCCGAGCAGTGGCGCATGGCCCGCGGGGTGATCCCGCTCGACCGGCCCCTCATTGTCGGGATCCTGAACCTCACGCCCGACAGCTTCAGCGACGGCGGCCTGCTCACGTCGGTCGAGGCGGCGGTGGCGCGGGGGAGGGCGCTGGTCGAGTCGGGCGCCGGGATGCTCGACGTGGGCGGGGAGTCCACCCGTCCCGGGCGTGAGGCCGTACTCGATGCGACGGTGGAAACGCAGCGGGTGATCCCCGTGATCGAGGCGCTCGCCCGGGAGCTCCCCGGGATCCCGCTCGCGGTGGACACCCTGAAGGCAGACGTGGCGGCGCGAGCGCTCGACGCCGGCGCCTGGTGCGTGAATGACGTGAGCGGCCTCCGGCTCGACCCGGGGATGCCGCGGGTGGTTGCCGCCGGAGGGGCAGGGCTTGTGCTCATGCACTCGCGTGGCGGCAACCTCGAGCTCGCTTCCTACGAGCACGCGGCCTACCCATCGGGCGTGGTGGCCACCGTGGTGACGGAGTTGCGCCAGCAACTGGACCGGGGACTCGGTGCCGGGATCGCGCAGGAGGCGATGGTGGTGGACCCGGGCCTGGGCTTCGGGAAGACGCCGGCGCAGAGCCTCGAGTTGCTGCAGGGCCTCGAGGCCCTCACGGCGCTGGGGCACCCGGTGTATGTGGGTCCATCGCGCAAGCGCTTCCTGGGCGAGCTGACCGGCCGTGGTGTGCCGGAGCGGGAGGTGGCCACGGCCGCGGCATGTGTGCTGGCCTGCGAGCGAGGTGCGCGCATCTTCCGCGTGCATGACGCAGCCATTGTGCGCGACGCCCTCGCGGTCGCAGCAGGAGCCTGAGGCATGGCGAACCTGCTCTCCAGTACCATCGTCGGGAGCCGGCAATCCCTGCAGGCGTTCGTGCTGCCTGCGGGGTGCATTGTCGCGGGCATGGTGCTGCTCTGGAGCGTGGTGGCACAGCTCAGGAGTGGCGCCACGCGATCGGGACGTGGCGGGCCTCGCGGGCCGATCCGCCGTGACGATGCACCCGGGATGTACTGGTTCCTCTTCGTGGTGCGGACCGTGCTCGGGTTCGTGGCGCTGGTGGCGGGCCTCACGGGCCTGTCCCGCCTGCGATGACACGAGGCCAGGATCCCGCGCTCCGGCCGCCCTACCGGACGGCCGCCGTGGTGTCCGCGGCGGTCCTTACCCTCTACGTCGCGAGCCTGGCGCCCACCGTCACCTTCTGGGATGCGGGCGAGTTCATCGCGGCCATGAAGGTGCTGGGCATTCCGCATCCGCCGGGGACGCCGCTGTTCGTGATGCTGGGCCACGTGTGGGCCAAGCTGCTGCCGTTTGGCGAGTACGCCTGGCGCACCAACCTCATGAGTGCGGTGTTCAGTGCGGCGGGGGCAGGGTGCTGGTTCCTGGTGGTGGCAGAGTCAATGCAGGGCAGGAACGCCAGCCAGGGCACGCAGGGCGGCCGCGGAGCGCAGGTGGCGGCCGCCGCGGGCGTCTTCCTGTCGGCCTTCGCCTTCACCACCTGGCAGAACTCCAACGAGACCGAGGTCTACGGGCTCTCGACCTTCCTGATTGCGCTGTGTGCCTGGCTGGCACTGCGCTGGCGCGCGGTGCGGGGCACCCCGCGGGCCGCGGCGCTGCTGCTGCTGGTGGTGTACCTGCAGGGGCTCGCCGTTGCCAACCACCTCCTGGCCCTGCTGGCCGGGCCGGCGCTCGTGGGGTTCATGGCGTTCACTCTCCGGGAGGCCCCGGCCGTGGAGCCCGCGACGCGGCGGTCGGAGTGGGCAATACTGGCCGTGTTCACGGCCACCTGGGCGCTGCTGCTGGGAAGCGGACTCGGCAGCACCGCCATCTTCGCCCTCGGGGCGGTAGCCCTCGTGGCGGCGGCGGTGCTGGCGGCCCGCGCGGGGCGACTGCCGTTCGCGTTCGCGGCGCTGCTGCTCGCCGCACTCGGCGTGTCGCCCTACCTCTTCCTCCTCATCCGCTCCGGGCAGCATCCCGTCCTCAACGAGGCGCAGCCCGACACCTGGCACGCGCTGCTGGCCGTGATCCGTCGGGAGCAGTACGGCATCCGGACACCCTTCGACGACCCAACTGTGCTGCACGGTCCCGACAACCCCGGGCGAAGCCTCACCATCACCTGGCTCCAGGTGCAGACCTACCTGCTGTACTGGGTGTGGCAATGGGGGAAGGGGCTCGCCGGGCTGGGGCAGGGCCTCGTGTTCATCGTGATGCTCGTGCTGGGGGTGCACGGCTCGCGGGTCCAGCGCACCCGCGATCGCGGCACATGGTGGCTCTGCCTGCTCATCTGGCTCATCACCGGGCTTGGCCTCGTCGCGTACATGAACTTCCGCCCCGGGTTCAGCATCGGCTACCGGGAGTTCCCGAGCCAGGCCGACCACGAGGTGCGCGAGCGGGACTACTTCTTCATCGTGAGCTTCGTGGTGTGGGGGCTCTGGGCCGGCGTCGGTCTCTGGGACGTGGCGCGGCGGGCCACGGCGTCCATGCGGGCCAGGGCGGCCGTGGCGGGCGGATCGGTCGCGGTCCTCCTCCTGGCCACCATCCCCATCGCCTTCAACTGGCGTGACGCCTCGCGCAGCACCGGCGCCGACCGCACCCTCGCCGCCGACTTTGCGTACAACCTCCTCAACACCGTCCCGCCCTACGGGATCCTCTACACTTACGGCGACAACGACACCTTCCCGCTCTGGTGGGCCCAGGAGGTTGCGGGGATCAGGCAGGACGTCACGATCGTCTGCCTCGCCCTGGCGCAGACCGACTGGTACATGCGGCAGTTGCGCGATGCCCCCGCGCGTGCGTTCGATCCCGCCGCGGCGCCACCGGTCTGGCGCAGCCGGCCGGCAACGCGCCCCGATGGGCCGCTCCACACGATGTCCAACGAGGAGATTGCGTCGGTCGCGGTGTCGCCCATCATGCTCGACCGGGACCTGACCTTCCCGGTCGGGCCGCTCACCACGACGCTGCAGCGGGGCAGGGTCCTGTACCCCAATGACATTGCCTCGCTCCGCATCCTGCAGCAGAACGTGGGGCGGCGCCCCATCGTGTGGGCCCTGACCACGGGCGATGCCTACCTCGGCCTCAAGCGCCACGTGGTGCAACGCGGGCTGGGCTTCGAGCTGCTGCAGGTGGTGCCCGACACCACCAGCGGCGGCATCGTGGGCGGCGGGATCGGCGACGTTCCCTTCGACTTCCCGCTGACCGATACCCTCGCGTGGCAGGCGTACCGGTACGGCGCCCTGCTCACCGGACGGACCGACCGGCTGGAGAGCACCTCGGCCAGCATGGCGGCAAGCCTTTCCATCCCGTTCACGATGCTGGCCTTCCAGTACGACCGGATGGGTGACACCGCGCGCGTGATCCAGAACCTCGAGCGTGCGATGCAGGTGGCGCCCAATGCCGCCATCGCCAGTGCACTCCAGGGGCTCCGGGGCCACTAGCCGCGCCACGCCGGCCAGGGGTGCTGCGACGGCGCGGTCCCATCCGTTTTCCCCACGTGTGCGTGTAAGTTTCTCCCCCATGTCAGCGTCCCTCGCCGAGCGACTGGCCCTCGTGCGGGAGGCAATTGCCCGCCACCAGGCGCGTGCTGGCTGGACCCATCCCGTGACGGTCGTGGCGGTGACCAAGACGCACCCGGCGGCCAAGGTGCGCGAGGCGGTCGACGCGGGCCTGGCAGACGTGGGCGAGAACCGGGTGCAGGAGGCGCTGGACAAGCAGGACCAGCTGCACGGCCTCGAGGCCCGATGGCACTTGATCGGCACGCTCCAGCGCAACAAGGCGCGGCACGCTGCGGGTCGCTTCGCGCTGGTTCACTCGGTGGACCGAGCCGACCTGGCCGCAGAGCTCGCGCGCCGCATGCCGGCGGGAGCGCGGCAGCCCGTGCTACTGCAGGTGAACTGTTCGGGTGAGGGACAGAAGGGCGGCGTGATGCCGGCCGCACTTCCCGACCTCCTCGAGGCGGTCGAGCCGCTTGCAGGGCTCGAGGTGCGCGGCCTGATGACCATGGCAGCCCTCGATGCCAACGTGGACGCGCTGCGGCAAAGCTTCGGGCTGCTGCGGTCATTGCGTGACCAGCATGCGCGGGCCATGCCGGGGCTCACGGAGTTGTCCATGGGCATGTCGGGAGACTACGGCATCGCCGTGGAGGAGGGCGCCACCATGGTGCGTATCGGGTCGGCCCTGTTCGGGGAGCGAGCATGAACGACGGGTTCCAGTTGACACCCAATGACGTGCGCGGCCAGCAGTTTGGCCGGGCGATGCGCGGGTATGACCGGCTCGAGGTGGAACTGTTTCGCGAGCGGGTGGCCGACGAGTTCGACCGCCTGGTGCGGGAGCGGTTGCAGCTCGATGAGCGCATCAAGAATGCGCAGGAGCAGTTGCGCGCGTACCGCGAGCGCGAGCGGGCGCTCAACGACGCTCTCGTGGCGGCGCAGCAGCTCCGGGCCGAGGCCAAGCAGGCCGCCGACCGGGAGATGGACATGGTGGTGCGCGAGGCGCGGGCGGAGGGCGAACGGCTGGTGGAGCGGGCACGGGGCGATGAGCGCCTGGTGCGCGACCGGGCCGAGACGGCGGCGCGCCAGTTCTCGGCGTATGTCGCCGCCTTCCGCGCCCTGCTCGAGCGCCAGATGGCCGAGTTGGACGTGCTCGAGGGCCATGCGCGCACGATTGTCCAGGTGCAGACGGAGATGCTGGCCGAGAGCAGGGTCGAGGCTGCGGAGGACCCGCATGGGCACTGGTGACCTGAAGGGGGCGGTGGACAAGGCCGTCGCGGCGCTCAGGGCACGCAGCGCCTTCAGCCCCGAGGTCGGGCTGATCCTGGGCACCGGCCTCGGGTCGCTTGGCCGTGCCATCGAGGTGGTGGCCGAGGTGCCGTATCGCGAGATCCCGGGTTTCCCACTCAGCACGGTGGAGTCGCACGCGGGCAAGCTCCTGCTTGGCACGCTGGCGGGGCGACGGGTGGCGGCATTGCAGGGTCGCTTTCACCGGTATGAGGGCTACACCCTGCAGGAAGTCACGTTTCCGGTGCGGGTGCTGCGCGCGCTGGGCGCGACGACGCTGGTCGTCTCCGGGGCCGTGGGGTGCATGAACCCGCTGTGGGCGCTGGGTGACGTGGTCCTGCTCGCCGACCACATCAACCTGATGGGGGACAGCCCGCTGGTGGGCCCGAACGACGACACGATGGGCCCCCGCTTTCCCGACATGTCGGCGCCGTACGATGCGGGCCTGGCTCGCGCGGCACGGGCGGCCGCGCTCGAGTTGCGGCTGGCGTTGCGCGAGGGTGTGTACGTGGCCGTGACGGGGCCGGCCCTCGAGACCCGCGCCGAGTACCGCATGCTCCGGGGCATGGGGGCTGACGTGGTGGGCATGTCCACCGTGCCCGAGGTCATTGTCGCCGTGCATGGCGGCATGAAGGTGCTGGGGCTCGCGGTGGTCACCGACCTCTGCCTGCCGGATGCGCTGGAGCCGGCGAGCGTCGAGAAGATCATCGCCACAGCCGAGAAGGCGGAGCCGCACCTCGCGGCCCTGCTCACCCGCACCCTGGAACTGGCCGCGTGACCTTCCCGGCCTGGCCGGATCGCTCGTGGAACGAGCTGGAGGAGCAGCTCCTCGCGCAATGGCATGCGGAGGGGCTCTTCGAGCGCGCCCAGGAGCAGACGCGCAACGGCACGCCGTTCGTGTTCTACGAGGGACCGCCCACCGCGAACGGCCGCCCGGGCATCCACCACGTGTTCGCCCGCTCCATCAAGGACCTCGTGTGCCGCTTCCGGGTCATGCAGGGTCGGCAGGTGACCCGCATCCCGGGGTGGGACACCCATGGCCTCCCGGTGGAGATCGAGGTGGAGAAGGAACTCCAGCTCGACGGAAAGCGGGCGATCGAGGCGTACGGGGTCGCGAAGTTCAATGCCAGGGCGCGCGAGAGCGTCTTCCGCTACCAGAAGGAGTGGGAGGAGCTCTCCAACCGCATCGGCTACTGGCTCGACTACCAGCGGCCCTACGTCACCTGCAGCAATGACTACGTCGAGTCGGTCTGGTGGCTGCTCAAGCGGCTGCACGAGAAGGACCTCCTGTACCGCGGGCACCGGGTGCTGCCGTACTGCCCCCGCTGCGGCACCGTGCTCTCCAGCCACGAGCTGGCGCAGGGGTACGAGGAGGTGCACGACAAGTCCATCTACGTGACCTTCCCCCTGGCCGATGGCAGCGCGCGGGAGCTGGTGGTGTGGACCACCACGCCGTGGACGTTGCCCAGCAACGTGGCGGTGGCGGTGCATCCCGACCTCGACTACGGCGAGTACGAGGTGGACGGCCGGCGGATGCTGATCGCGACCTCGCGCGCGGCACACCTCTTCGGCGACCGCGCGCCGGTCCGCGTCGTGACCGGTGCCGAGCTGGTGGGCCTCAGCTACCGGCGTCCCCTCGAGGTGGTGCCGATGCCGGACGACCGGCGGCATGGCATCGTGGTGCCGGGGGCGTTCGTGACAGCGGAGGACGGCTCGGGGCTGGTGCACATGGCGCCCGCCTTCGGTGCGGACGACTACGCCGCGGGGCAGGAGCATGGCCTCGCCCTCGTGCGGCCGGTGGCCGCCGATGGCACGTTCCACGGCACCACCTGGCCCGAGCTCGAGGGCCGGCTCGTCACGGCCGACGCCACCAACGAACTCATTGTCCGGAAGCTCAAGGAACTCGGGCGCCACCTGCGCACCGAGCAGTACATCCACAGCTATCCGCACTGCTGGCGCTGCAAGAGCAAGCTGATCTACTACGCCAGGGACTCCTGGTTCGTCCGCACCAGTGCGGTGAAGCAGCGGATGCTCGAGGTCAACCGGCAGGTGCAGTGGCACCCTCCCGAGGTCGGGGCCGGGCGCTTTGGCGAGTGGCTGGAGAACAACGTGGACTGGGCGCTCTCGCGCGACCGGTACTGGGGCACGCCGCTCCCGGTGTGGGTGTCGGACCAGGACCCGAAGCACGTGGAAGTGATCGGCAGCTACGAGGAGCTGGCGAGGCGGAGCGGCCGGACGCTGGGCGCGGACTTCGACCCGCACAAGCCCGGCATCGACGACTTTACCTGGCCCGCGCCCGGCGGCGGCACCATGCGCCGAACCCCCGAGGTCATCGACACCTGGTTTGACTCGGGCGCCATGCCGTACGCCCAGTGGCACTACCCGTTCGAGCACCAGGGGGAGTTCACCGCACATTTCCCGGCCGACTTCATCTGCGAGGGCGTGGACCAGACCCGCGGGTGGTTCTACTCGCTGCTGGCCATTGCCACGACTGTGCTCGACAGTCCGGCGTACCGCAACGTGGTGGTGAACGAGCTGGTGCTCGATGCCGACGGCCAGAAGATGTCCAAGAGCCGCGGCAACGTGGCCGATCCCTGGGCGGCGATCCGTGAGTTCGGCGCCGACACCGTGCGCCTGTACCTCCTGGCCTCAAGCCAGGTCTGGGCCACCCGGCGGTTCGACGCCCGCGGCATCGCCGAGCAGGGCGGCTTCCTCCGGACCCTTCGCGACACGTACAGGTTCTTCTCCCTCTACGCCGGAAGTGCCCCACCCGCCTACCCGGCCACCCGCCTGCCGGCCCTCGATCGATGGATCCTTGCGCGGCTCGATTCCCTGGTCGAGGACGTGACCGCGGCGTGGGAGGGATACCAGGTCACCGACGGCGTCCGGCGCATCACCGCGTTCGTGGTGGACGACCTGTCCAACTGGTACGTGCGGCAATCGCGGGCGCGGTTCTGGGCGCCGGGCCGGGAAGCCGACCCGGCCGCGGTCGCCACCCTGCACGAGGCGCTGGTCACGGTCGCCCGGCTGTTGGCCCCGGCGGCACCATTTGCCTCCGACTGGCTGCATCGCGCATTGACGGGCGCATCAGTGCATCTTTCCGGCTTCCCGGCGCCCGGGGCCCGGCGCGATGCCCGGCTGGAGGGGGCCATGGACGCGGTCCGGCGCCTGGCCAGCCTGGCGCGGGCGGCGCGCGAGACCCGGAACATCCGGGTGCGGCAACCGCTCGCCGCCATGCAGGTGGCGCTCCCCGCCGGGGTCGATGCCGCCGCCTTCGAGGCGCTGGTGGGGCTGCTGCAGCGCGAGGTGAACGTGCAGGCGGTCAGCCGCGTCGCCACCGATGCCGACCTGGTGCGGCTCCGCGCCAAGCCGAACTTCCGGGCGCTGGGCAAGCGGTTCGGGAAGCAGACGCAGGAGGCCGCGGCCGCAGTGCAGGCGCTGGACACGGCAGCGCTTCGTGCCATCGAGGCGGGCCAGGGCGTCAGCCTGGGAGGGCTCGGCGAGGTGTCCATCGCCGAGGTCGAGGTTGAGCGCGAGGTGACCAGCGACTGGCTGGTGCTGAGCGAGGGCCAGTACGTGGTGGCCCTCGATCCGCACATCACCGACGCGTTGCGCGCCGAGGGCCTGGCCCGCGAAGTGGTGAGCAAGGTGCAGCGCATGCGGAAGGATGCCGGGTACGAGTACACCGACCGCATCCGGCTCTGGGTCAGCGGCTCCGCGGTCGTGGAACAGGCGGTGCAGCAGCACGCAGGCTTCATCGCCGAGGAAACGCTGGCGCAGTCGCTCGGCGTGGGGGAACGGGCCGGGTCGGCCGACATGGAACAGCAGCTGGAACTCGATGGCGTGACCGCCCTGGTGGCGGTCCGGCGTGACACAGGGACCTGAGCAGTGAACCACTCTCCAGGATGGAAGCTCGAGCTATGATGGCGAAGAAGGATCTGGACTATTTCGAGAAGCGGCTCCTCGAGGAGCGGGCCCGGGTGCTGAAGCAGCTCGGCTACTACGAGGATGCGTTCAAGCAGGGTGACCAGGCCTCGGACGGGGACCTGTCGTCCTATTCATTCCACATGGCCGACCAGGGCACCGATGCCATGGAGCGCGAGAAGCAGTTCCTCTTCGCGTCGCAGGAGGGGCGCTACCTCTGGCACGTGAATTACGCGCTCAACAAGCTGTACAACACGCCGGAGAAGTACGGCTACTGCGAGGCGACCGGCAAGCCGATTCCGTTCGAGCGCCTCGATGCGCTGCCGCATGCCCGCTTCTGCATCGAGGCCAAGGAGAAGGAAGAAGATGCCAAGCGCCGCTGAGCGGCGCCTCTTTGCAGGGACGGCGGCGGTGGTGGTGGTGCTCGACCTCATCACCAAGGCCCTGGCCGAGGCGCACCTGACCCGGATGGCCGGCGTGCCAGTCCTGGGGGAGTTCTTCCAGTTGCGCCTGGTGTACAACCAGGGGGCCGCCTTCGGCATCCATGTCGGCGCGTATTCCCGCTGGATCTTCCTGGCCTTCGCGGTGGGAGCCGTGTTCCTGCTGGACTCGCTTTCACGCGCCGCCCAGGCCGGCGACCGCTTTCGCCAGCTGGCGTGCGGCCTCGTGGCCGGCGGCGCCATCGGCAACCTGCTGGACCGGGTGCGCAGCGCGCGCGGCGTGGTCGACTTCCTCGACTTCGGCTTCGGCAGCGCCCGGTGGCCCACCTTCAACATCGCGGACATCGCCGTCACCTGTGGCGCCGTGGCGCTTGGCATCATCTTCTGGCGCGAGGATCGCCGACAGTCGGAGGCGCCGAGCGCGTCATGAGCGCGCCCGTGGTGGTCCGGTTCAGCATGCTGGCCGATGCCACCGAGCGCCTCGATCGATTCCTCGCCGTCCAGCTGGACCTGAGCCGCACCGTCGCCGCCCGCCTGGTGGCCGAAGGTGCGGTTCGCGTTGGGGGGCGGGCGGCCCGCGCCTCTCGCATGCTGAAGCAGCGGGAGCACGTCGAGGTCGACATGCCGTCTGCGGAGCCCGTCCGCCGGCTCACGCCCGCCAATATCCCCCTGACCATCGTGTTCGAGGATGAGCACCTGCTGGTCGTGGACAAGCCCGCCGGTCTCGTCGTGCATCCGGCCCCCGGTCACTGGGACGACACCCTGGTCAACGCCCTGATCGGGCACGGCATTGCGCTGGCCCAGGCGCCGGCCCGACCAGGTGCCCCCGCTGCCGAGTTTCGCCCGGGGCTGGTCCATCGGCTGGACCGCGATACCAGCGGGCTCATGGTGGTGGCCAAGACCGACCTGGCCCATCGCAAGCTCGGGCACGCCATTGCGCACCGGCAGGTGCGGCGCACCTATGCCGCCCTGGCCTGGGGCCACCTCGATGACAGTCCCACCGAGATCAACGTGGCCATGGGGCGCCATCCCCAGGACCGGAAGCGGATGCAGGTGCGCGAGGACGGCCGGGCCGCCCGCACCGACGCCTTCGTCATCGCCCGCTTCGGGGTGTGCGACCTGCTCCGATTGGAGTTGCACTCGGGGCGCACCCACCAGATTCGGGTGCACCTGGAACACATCGGCCACCCGGTGGTGGGCGACCCGGTCTACGCCGGCGGCGGCAGCCGCCGCATCCAGGGCGCCGCCCGCGCCCTGGCCGACCGGCTGGAACGGGCCACCCCGCGGCAGGCCCTGCATGCTGCAGGTCTTGCCTTCCGCCATCCTGAGACTGGGCAGCCCATGGCGTTTCGGGCCGAGTGGCCGGCCGATCTGGCGCCCGCGCTCAAGCTCGCTGCGGGCCCGGAAGTCGTTGCCCCACAACACAGTCTTGCCTATCTTCGGTTCTACGATCGAGATGGCTGACTCCCCTCCGCTGCACGCTGTCGTGTTCCGAGTCGGTGGCGTGGTCTGTGCGCTGCCGGCAGGGCTGGTCCGCGAGATCCTCCCGGCGACGCGGGCCACCCGCGTGCCCGGCGTGGCCGCGGCAGTCGAGGGGCTGGTGAATGTGCGGGGTGGGCTGGTCACGGTCATCGATGCCCACGTGCTGCTGGGGCAGCCCCGTGCCGATGCCGCCGAGGCGTCCATGCTCTTGCTGGATCGCCATGGCAAGGTGGCCGGGCTCACTGTGGGTGAGGTGCTCGACTTCCTGGAGGTGCCCAAGGCAGCGGTGGCCCCACGGGAAGTGCTGCCGGGCGTCGATCCGCAGGTGGTGCGGGCCGTGGGCGATTTCGGGGGTCGGCGGTTCGTGCTGCTCGACCTCGACGCGTTGCTGACGCCGCTGCTGGGTGGGTAAGGGCGGCGCATCCGTTCTTCCGGAGGTGATTCGTGGCGCACAGCGTCCTGGTCTGCGACGATGCGATCTTCATGCGGACAATGATCGCGGACATCCTCAGTTCCGCCGGCTATGAAGTGGTCGGGGAGGCGGAAACAGGCGCGCAGGCGGTGCAGAAGTACCGGCAGCTCAAGCCGGACCTCGTCACGATGGACATCGTCATGCCCGACATGGGCGGCATCGATGCCGTGCGGGAAATCTGCAAGACCGATCCAGACGCGAAGATCCTGATGTGCAGTGCCATGGGCCAGCAGGCGCTGGTGGTCGAGGCAATCCAGGCGGGGGCGAAGGACTTCGTGGTGAAGCCCTTCCAGCCCTCGCGCGTGCTTGAGGCGGTGCAGCGCGTCCTCGGGTGAGCGCATGGACCTCGCGAAGTACGCCGCGCTGTTCGTGGCCGAGAGCCGCGAGCACCTGCAGGCCTGCAACCAGCTCCTGCTGGCCTGGGAACGCGACCCGGCCGCGCGCGAACCGGTAGACGGGCTCTTCCGGGCCCTGCACTCGATCAAGGGCATGGCCGCCACCATGGGGTTCGTGCCGCTGGCCGACCTGGCTCACCGGGGCGAGAACCTGCTCGATGCCGTGCGCAGTGGCACCCTCGGCGCACGCGAGGAACACTTCGAGCTGCTGTTCCGCACCGTGGACCTGCTCGAGGCCGGCGTCGAGGGAGCCGCGTCTGGCCGCCCCATGCCGCGCGAGGCCGAGCCGCTGATGAAGGCGCTCGATGCCGCCGTGGCGCGGAAGGGTGCCCGGGGCAGGAAGGCCGAGCGGCCCGAGAAGGCTGAGAAGGCCGGGAAGGCGGCACGGCCGGAGGGAGCGGACCAGGCGATCGCGACAGGGCGGGGCAGCGGCCCCCTCCTTGAGGTCAAGGTCACCATCCGCTCCGATGCCATGCTCAAGGGCGCGCGGGCGCTGCTCGCGCTCCGCAAGGCGGAGGGGTTGGGCGAGGTGTCCCGTGTGCGGCCGCCGGTGAATGAACTGGAGCGCGAGGACTTCGACGGCAAGCTCGCGTTTCACCTGCGCACCCCGGGGGCGCCGGCCGAAGTGGACGCCGCAGTGCGGTCGGCCGGTGACGTGGCGGGCGTGGCGATCGACCTGGCAGGCGACGAGGCCCCGGTCGATGCGGCGCTCTTCCGCCAGATCCGAATCGACCTGGCCCGGCTCGATGCGCTGATGAAGCTGGCGGGCGAACTCGTGGTGGCGCGGAACCGCCTGGTGGAGCTGGCCCAGGCGCAGGGCGACCCGGAGCTCACCCAGTTGGGCGAGCGGATCTCGCGACTGGTGGGCGCGGTGCAGGGCGAGGTGCTCGAGGCTCGCCTGACGCCGGTGCGCGAGGTGTTCGAGCGGTTCCCCCGCGTGGTGCGCGACCTGGCCCGTGACCTGGGCAAGCAGGTGCGCCTCGAGGTGGAGGGCGGCGATATCGAGCTCGATCGGGCGGTGCTCGACGAGCTGGCCGACCCGCTCGTCCACCTGGTGCGGAACGCGCTGGACCACGGCATTGAGCTCCCCCGCGAGCGCGCCAGGGCGGGGAAGCCGGCGGAGGGCACCATCCGGCTCTCGGCGGTGCGGGGGCACGGCACCGTGGCGATCCGGGTGTCCGACGATGGACGCGGCATTGATCGCGGGCGCATCCTGGCCAAGGCCCGCGCCGAGGGCGTCGTCGATGCCTCGGCCGAGGTGCTCACCGACGAGCAGTTGCTCCGGGTGCTGTCCCGGGCCGGGTTCAGCACGGCGGCGGTGGTGAGCGATGTCTCGGGGCGTGGCGTGGGTGTCGATGTGGTCATGACCCGGATTCGCACGCTTGGCGGCTCGGTGGAGCTCGACACGGCGCCGGGGCAGGGCACCAGTTTCGTGCTGCGGGTGCCGCTGACCCTCGCGATCGTCCGCTCCATGCTGGTGCAGGCCGGCGAGGAACGCTACGTGGTGCCGCTCACCTACGTGGCGGAGACCCTCGACCTCGCATCGGTGCCCGCCACGTCGCTCGGCGGCCGCGCGGCGCTGGTGGTGCGGGAACAGGTGGTACCCACCACGTGGCTCGGGACATTGCTGGACGTGCCGGGCGCGGGGCAGGAGGCGGGTCGCAAGCCGGTGGTGCTCCTGCAGGTGGGAGACCGCCGCGTGGCGCTGGTGGTCGATGCGTTGCTCGGGCAGCAGGAGATCGTGGTGGAGCCGTTCGATGCGCCGGCGGGAATGCCGGCCTGCTTCAGCGGCGCCACTATCCTGCCCGACGGGTCGCCCGCGCTTATCGTGGACGCTGCGGCACTGGTGTAACGGGGAGAGCCATGGACGACGTCCGGACACTCAAGGCCCTGCAACTCGACGCGCTGCGCGAGGTCGCCAACATTGGCGCCGGCCACGCGGCGACGGCCCTGTCGCAGATGACACAGCGCACCATCATGATTGCGGTGCCCGAGGTCAACGTGCGCCCGCTCGAGGAAGTGGCGGAGCTCTTCGGCAGCGCCGACCAGGTCATCTGCGCCGTGCTCATGCACATGATGGGCGACCTGACCGGCCGCGCCATGATCCTCTTTCCCGACGAGTCGGCCCGGAACCTCTGCGACATCCTGCTCCGCCGGGCGCCGGGCACTACCGTGGCGTTCGAGGCCATGGAGCAGTCCGGCCTCAAGGAAGTGGGCAACATCCTGGTGAGCGCCTACCTTACCGCCCTCAGCGACTTCATGGGGATGATGCTGGTCCCGTCGGTGCCAAGCCTGGTGATCGACCAGGCGGGTGCCATCCTCACCACCACCTACCTCAATTTCGGCCACGATCGCGACTACGTGTTCTGCGTCGAGACGGCCTTCGAGGTGGCTGGCGCCTCGGAGCAGCTCCGCGGGCACTTCCTGCTCCTTCCCGACATGCCGTCGCTCCGCGCCGTCTTCGACGCGATCCGCGTCTCCTGACCCCGATGCCGGGCCCCGCGCTCACGGAACGCGACCAGGCCATCCTGCGGTCGTTTGCCGGGCGCATTGATCCCTCCGATGCCGGCGCCCACAACAACCTGGGCGTGCTGTACTACCAGAAGGGGCTCGTGGCCGAGGCCATCAGTGCCTTCGTGCGCGCCCTCGAGCTCGACCCCCGCATGCAGGTGGCGCAGGACAACCTCGACCTCGCCTACCGCGAGGGCGGGCATTTCGACGCGCGCATCGCCGAGTTGCAGGAGCGGCTCCGCCGCAATCCCGAGGAGCGGGATGCACGCTGGGAACTGGGGCGCGCCTACGCCTCGCTCGGCCAGCACGACCGCGCCGCGCAGGCCTTCGAGGCGCTCCTCGCCGTGCGACCGGGCGACGTGCCCGCCCTGATCCACCTGGGCCTGGCGGAGAAGGCCCGCGGTGCCGTCGAGGCCGCGAGCGGCTGCTTCGCCATGGCGGCCGAGCTGGAGCCCGCCAGCCCGGTGGCCCGCTTCTACCTGGGCGAGACCTTCTACAACCGCGGGCTCAACGAGCAGGCGCTGGAGGCCCTCGAGGCCGCCATCGCACGCAATCCCGACTATGCCGAGGCCCACTACCTGCTCGCGTTCGTGTGCGGCGACATGGGCCTGCACGAACGCGCGCGGGACGCAACCAGGAAGGCCATCGCCCTCAACCCCGCGCTCGCCCGGGCCCAGGCGAACCTGTCGCTGGAACGCCTGACGGCGGCGCGCCAGGACACGGCGGCAGGTGGCGCGGAGGCGCAGCCCGCGTTGGACCCGGCCGCTGGCAATGGCCGGACCGGTTCCAACCCGCTCGCCCACTACGCCCTCGGGCTCGCCTTCCGGCAGAAGCGCTACTTCGCCGAGGCCCTGCGCGAGTATCGCCTGGCGCAGGAGGCTGGTGAGGATCGCCGGCTGGTGCTGCAGGCCACCGCCGAGGTGCAGCTCCTGCGCCGGGACCACGCCGCGGCACTCGAGCTCTATGACGAGCTGCTGCGAGAGTACCCCGACCTGGCCAAGCTGTGGAACGAGCGGGGCGTGTGCCTGCAGCAGCTCGGTCGCCGCGAGGAGGCCGCTGCGTCGTACGAGCGGGCCATCGCGGCCGAGCGCGGGTACGCGCTGGCCTGGAACAACCTCGGCGTGCTGCGGGCATCGGGCACCACTGTCGACGTCGCCATGGCATCGTTCCGCGGCGCCCTCGAGCGGCAGCCCGCGCTGCATGCGGCCCGGCTCAACCTGGCGCTGCTCCTCATGCAGCGACGCCAGCCGCAGGCGGCGCTCGAGGCGTACCGCGAGGTGCTGGCACGGGAGCCGGGCAACGCGGTCGGGTGGAACGGGGTGGGCCTGGTGCTCATGGAGCTCAAGCGCTACGAGGATGCGCGGAACGCCTTTGGCCGCGCGGTCGAGGCCGATGGGTCGCTGGCGGCAGCCCACTACAACCTGAGCTTCACCCTGGGCCAGCTGGGTGACTTCGAGGGTGCGCTGCGGGAGACCAAGCGCGCACTGGAGCTCGAGTCCTACTACGTGCCCCAGAAGTACGCCCTCACGATCGACCTGCAGTACGAGGACCCCACCATCGCCATTGCGCCCGAGGTGGCCACCGACGTTGGGCTCGAGCAGTTGGGCGGCGAGTTCGCACTCGACCCCGGCGTGCTGGACGACCTCTTCGCCGAGTTGGCCCCGGCCGAGGCGGGGCGGGTCAGCGCAGCCGATGACGGCCTGGGCCTGGCCCGGGACTACCTGGGCAAGGGGTTGCTCGAGCTGGCCACCGCCGAGGTCACGCGCGCCCAGGGCCGCGGCGCTGCACCCGTCGAGACTACCGTGCTCCTGGGCGAGATCTTCGCCCGCCGTGGGTTGCATGGCGAGGCGCTGGAGCGGTTTCGCGCGGCGCGCGAGCTGGCGCCTGGGCACCGCGAAGCCCTGCTCGGTGAGCTGCGGGCACTCGATGCCCTGGGTCGTGGCGCTGAAGGTGCCGCCAGCAGCGAGGAGCTCCTGCGGTTGTTCCCGAAGGACGTGGAGGCCCTCATTGCCGAGGCGCGGGTGCAGCTGGCGATGGGCGACGCCACGCGCGCCCTCGCTGCCGTGCAACGGGCCCAGGTGCTCGCCCCCGGACGCCCCGACTTGCTGCACCTGCAGGCACGCGTGGCCGCACGCCTGGACGATCGCGGTGCCGCCATCGAGGCCTGCCGCCGGGCCCTCGAGCTGGACAGCTCGCTGGTGCAGGTGTGGTACGAACTCGGGCAACTGGAGGAGGCGCGGCAGAACTGGACCGGGGCGCGTGAGGCTTATGTCCGGGCGCTCGATGTGCTGCCCACCTACCTCGACGCGGCGCTGGCCCTGGCGGACCTCCTCCGTCGGCGCAGCCAGCACGCCGCTGCCGTGGACGTGCTGGTGGAGAGCCTCACCACCGACCCCTACGCGCTCGACGCATTGGTCCAGCTGGGTCGCGTGCTGTTCGAGCAGGGGCGGGCCGATGATGCGGTCGCCGCGTTCCAGCGAGCCCTGCGCTTCGATGCCGACCACACCGGCGCACTCTTCCACCTGGGCGAGGCCCTGGCCCGCAAGCGCCAGTTCGATGACGCCGTGAGCGCCTGGGATCGCGTGGCCCAGCTCGACCCCGCAGGCCTGTATGCCAACACGGCCCGGAGCCGCGCGCGCTCGGCCCGCGACCTCCGCCACATCTTCACCATCCGGGCGGACTGACCCATGGCGATCGAGGGGCCGCTCAAGGAGCTCAACATCCACGATGTCTTCCAGCTGCTCGACCTGGGCCGGAAGACCGGGGTGCTGTGCATCACGTCCGAGCTGCGGCAGAACTCCGGCATGGTCTACTTCGAGCGCGGTGCCGTCGTCGCCGCCGAGATCCGGAGCAACCCGCATCCGCTGGGCACGCTGCTGCTGCGCGCAGGCAAGATCGGCGAGGCCGACCTGGCTCGCGCCCGCGACATGCAGGCCCAGGGCGATGCGCGCCGGCTCGGCGACATCCTGGTGGATGTCGGGGCGATGAACCGGCGGGAGCTCGAGCGCCTGGTGCGCCAGCAGGTGCAGGAAGTCATCTTCGAGCTGATGAACTGGTCCGAGGGCTATTTCTCGTTCGAGGAGGCCGCCGCGCCGCGCGCCAATGCCGAGGCCAACGTGCGCATCCAGAGCGAGTCGCTCCTCATGGAGGCCGCCCGGCGCATCGACGAGTGGTCGCTCATCGAGACCAGGGTGCCTCACCTTGGCGTGGTGCCCCGCCTGGCCAGCGATGACGGCGGCAGCGGCCTGATCGACCTGACCCCCTTCGACTGGCAGGTGGTGGCGGCCATCGATGGCGCGCGCGATGTGCGCGGGGTGGCCGAGGCGCTGGGCCGGCCGGAGTTCGAGATCGCCCGCACCATCTTCGGCCTCAGCAGCACGGGCATGGTCGAGCTTGCCGACCCCACGCGCCCGCTGGTGCATCACACCGCGCCCGATGTCACCCAGCTCCTGGCGCGGGCCGAGGAGCAGCTCGCGCTGGGCGACGTGGAATCGGCGCGCCTCGTGGCCACGGAGGCGGTCGCGGCCTTTCCCGACCAGGCCGCGGCCCATGGCGTCCTCGGGCGAGTGCTGCTCGCCGGCAGGCACCTGCAGGGCGCGGAGGAGGCATTCCTCGAGGCGCTCCGGCTCGAACCCCAGTTCGCGGCGGCGCGTCGGTTGCTCGGCACCACCTTCGCGGCCACGGGACGCTTCGAGGAGGCCATCGCCACGTGGCAACGGTGGCGGCAACTGGCCGACCG
Source organism: uncultured Gemmatimonadaceae bacterium (assembly GCA_964638035.1). Lineage (GTDB taxonomy): Bacteria > Gemmatimonadota > Gemmatimonadetes > Gemmatimonadales > GWC2-71-9 > JAGGAG01. The sequence goes on from CAZWXD010000010.1 coordinate 24,055, forward strand.
GCCCCCGGAGGAGCTCGCCACGCAGGACGCGGTGGACCGGCTCCAGGCCGCCGCACGCCTCCTGGGCGATGCCGTGCGAGGCTGGTATGACTGACCCGATCCGCGAGCTGACCGCCCAACTGGCCAGCGATCCGCAGAGCCTGGTGTTCCTGGAGCTGGGCGAGGCCCTGCGCCTGCGCGGGCAGCTGGCCGCGGGCTACAAGGTGGCGCGCATGGGGACCAACCGGTATCCGGAACTCTCGGCTGGCCACGACCTGCTCGCGCGCATCCAGGCCGACCAGGGCGACCGCCACGCCGCAGCGGAGTCGTGGCGCCGGGTGCTCGAGTTGTCGCCTGGTCACTCGGGGGCCAACAAGGGCCTGGCGTTCCTGGCCTTTCGTGCCGGTGATTCAGCCGCCGCGCTGCCGCACCTCGAGGCCGCGCTGGCGGCGGCGCCGGATGACGAGGGCCTGCGTGCTGCCGTGAGCCGCGTGCGTGCCGCGCTCGACCACGCGCGCGAGCGGGCCGACGCCGCATCCATCACCGCACTGCCGGGCACCGAGAGCTTCGAGCCCTTCGAGACCGCGCGCGGCGTCGTCCTGCTCGACGCCCAGGGCCTGCGCCTCGCCGGTGAGCTCGCCGCCCCCGATGGTACGCCGGTGGCCGATGCCGTGGCGGCGCACCTGCAGGGTGTCTCGCGTGAGGCGAGCCGGGCGGCCCGCCTGCTGGGCCTGGGCGCCTGGCAAAGTGTCTCGGCCGAGGCGCTCGATGGGCACCTGGTCGTGCTGCCCCCGACGCCGTCCACCGTGCTGCTCCTGGTGCGCGATCCGCGCGTGCCCGTGGGTCGCCTGGCCCTGCTCGCGGAGCAGGCAGCGCGCGCGGCCCGTGTCTGGCTCGAGCGCATGGCATGAAGGCCTTGCTCGAGGCCCTCGACCGGGTCACGCAGGTTGCCGGCATCCGCGGCGCCATGCTCGTGGCGGAGAGCGACGGGCTGGTGGTGGCCGAAGCCCTCGCGGAGGGCCTCGATGGCGCCGCCGTGGCCGCGCTCGCGGCCAGCCTGACACTGCGGCTCCGGCGCACGGCGCAGGGCGCCGGCCTCACCATGCCGGCGGTGGTGCAGCTCAAGGCGGAAACGGGAACGCTGCTCACCGTGCCGGCCGGGGACGACCTCCTGCTGGTGGCCGTGGCCGACCGGGAGGCAAACCTGGGCCTGGCGCGCCTTGAACTCAGGGACGCGGCGACCCGGCTTGCCTCATGAGAGTCGTGGAATCATGGGTGGCGCCGCCCCTGCAGGCCTTCCTGGATGAGTCGGGTGCCCGGCTCACCTTGCTCATGACCTCGGCGGGACAGGTCGTGGCGCAGGACGGCTTCACCCGGTCGGTGGATGTCATGGCGGCCGCAGCGCTGGGTGCCGCCATCAATGCCTCGACCGATGCACTCGCCGGGGTCATGGGCGCGGCGCGGTTCGGGGCGGTGATTCACCAGGGCGCACGGCAGCACCTGTACCTCAGGGCGTTCGACACGCCGCGCGGGCGCTGGATCGGGCTGGTGGTGTACGGTGGCGAGGGTTCCTCGGCGGGGCTGGTGCAGCTCTTCTTTCAGCACCTCGCCGATGCGCTGGTCCAGGCGGCACCTGCCGAGGGCGACCGCCCACCGGTGCTGGCCGAGGACTTCGAGCACGAACTCAACGCGAGCCTGCGCTCGCTCTTCGGACGGTAACGCATGTCGCTCGTCAACTATGCTGCGCGCGAGATCACCTGCAAGATCGTGTACTACGGGCCTGGCCGGTCGGGGAAGACCACCAACCTGCAGTACATCTTCGGGCGCGTGCCAGACGTGCGCCGGGGGCGCATGGTGTCCCTCGCCACCCAGGGCGACCGCACCCTGTTCTTCGACTTCCTGCCGCTCGACCTGGGCACGATCTCGGGGTTCCAGACGCGCTTCCAGCTGTACACCGTGCCGGGCCAGAGCTACTACAACGCGACGCGCAAGCTGGTGCTGCAGGGCGCCGACGGCGTGGTCTTCGTGGCCGATAGCCAGGCCCGGCGCTTCGACGACAACCTGGAGAGCCTGCAGAACCTGCAGGAGAACCTGCTGGGGCAGGGGGTGGACGTGCGCACGCTGCCCGTGGTGTTCCAGTACAACAAGCAGGACCTCCCTCCCGACCTGGTGCTGCCCCAGGCCGACCTCGACGATGCCCTGAACTTCCGGGGCGTGCCCAGCTTCGCCGCCGACGCGCTCCGGGGCGGCGGCGTGTTCGAGACGCTCAAGGGCATCTCCGAGCTGGTGCTCGGCAGGCTCGCCACGGGCGCGGTGCGCGCATGAGCCCACTCCCGGCCGGCTACCGTTTCGAGTCGCTCGTGGTGGGCGCCAGCAACCAGACCGCTGCGACCGCCGCGCGCGCGGTGGCTGGTGCGCCCGGGGCGTCCTACAACCCGCTCTTCCTCTACTCGCATCCCGGCCTGGGCAAGACCCACATCCTTGTCGCCGTGGGGCACCAGGTGCGGCTGCAGGACCCGCTGGCACAGGTGGAGTACCTCACTGCCGATGAGTTCGTGGAGGCCTTCCACGGCGCCGTGGCCGCCGGCCAGGCCGAGGCCTTCCGCGCGCGCTTCGCCGGCACCGACGTGCTCCTCCTGGACGACATCCAGTTCCTGAGCCAGCGCAAGGAGATGCAGGCCGAGCTGCTGCGCCTGCTGGATCACCTGCAGGCGCGCGGGCGGCAGGTTGTGCTCACCAGCGACCGTCCACCGCATGACATCGACATGCTCGATGACCGGCTGCTCTCGAAGATCGCCGGCGGCCTGGTGATCGACATCGCGCCGCCCGACTACGAGACGCAGGTGGCCATCCTGCGCCGCAAGGCCGACGAGAAACAGGCGGCCTTCGTGCCGGGCGTGCTCGAGGCCGTGGCCCGGCTCGGTATCGCCAGCGTGCGCGAGCTCATCGGGGCACTCAACCGGCTGGTGGCGTTCCAGGCCGTGAGCGAGGTGCCGCTCGATGCCACGAAGGCCAGGGTGCTGCTTCGGGGGGAGGAGGAGGACGCGGTGCCCGCGGGCGCGCCCGAGCTGGAGCACGCCATGATGGCCGTGCCCGCCGTGGGTCGCGCGTCGTCCGAGGCCATTCCCGGCGTCATGCTTGGGCAATCGGAAATGCTCGGTGGCATGGCGGAAAGCGAGTTCGAGCGCGCCGACGACGACTGGGCCGAGCCCGGCCCCCCGGCGCCAGGCGACGAGGCACTGGAGCCCAGCGACCATCGACCGCTGGCCAGCAATCCTCGTTCTTCGTCCCTCGACGACACGCTCTCCTCCAAGCCTGCCCTGGAGGCGGAGCGCGACGAGTTCGGTGACTTCCTGAGCGACCTCGCCGATACGCTGGCGCGCCAGGTGGAACCGTGGCGGACGCGCATCGGCGAGGCCATCCTGCGCTGGGGCGGCGAGGGATTCCGCGTCGCACCGCTCGAGCGGCTCCTGGACGAGGTGGAACCCCGTGACCCCGAGTCGGTCCTGGTGCAGTACGAGGCCGATGCCGAGCAGCTGCTCGAGCACCGGCGTGAGGCCGAGCTCCTCGCGCCTGACCTGGCCGGCGCGCCACAGCTCCTCGACCCGGGGAACATGGCCGCGGCCGAGGCGTGGATGCGCCGGCTGCGCGAGGGCGTGGTGCCGCCCCCGGGGCCACTTGAAAACTGCACCCTCGCGCTGCTGCTCGAGGGCCAGGGGAACCGCATGGCGCTCAAGGCGGTCGAGGCGGCTGTCGGTGCACCGGGGGTGCGCTACAACCCGCTTGTCGTGGTGGGTGGGCCGGGCGTGGGAAAGACGCACCTGCTGCATGGGCTTGGCAATGCCCTCCTCGCCTCGGGTGTGTCGCCAGTGGCGTGCGTCAATGCGCACGACTTCACCCAGGAGCTCATCGACGCGATCGACCGGGACAACGTCACCGTGTGGCGGCATCGGTACCGCCGGGTGGCCGCCTTGCTGGTCGATGACGTGCACCTCCTCGCCGGCAAGGAGCGCTCGCAGGAGGAGCTCTTCCTCCTCTTCAACCTCTTCCTCGAGGGCGGTCGCCAGCTCGCATTCGCGTCGGCGGTGCCGCTTGCGGGCCTGTCCGGGGTAGAGCCACGGCTCCTCACCCGCCTCGAGGGAGGGCTGGTGGTCGAGCTGCCGCCGCCCGATCGCGACCTCCGGCAGGCGCTGGTGGAGCGGCTGCTGACCGAGCGCGGCGTTGCCCCCGATGCCGACCTGGTCGGCTACCTCGCGGCGCGCCCCGCGGACTCCGCCCGCACGGTGCAGGGCACGGTGCAGCGGGTGCTCAATGCCGCCGAGGCCGCGGGTGGCCGTCCCACCGCGGCCATCGCGCGGGATGTCATCGAGGGCGCCACGGCGCCCCGCATGCCGGTGGCACGTCCGGCACCATCGGCCGGGGTGAACGCGGCCCTGGTGCGGAGCCGCGAGAAGATGGCGTGGGAGTGGGGCCCGGTGAACGAGCGGGTCATCGAGGACTGGAGGTAGCATGGCGATCAAGGGATCCCTCAAGGAGGCGAGCCTCGCCGATGTCATCCAGCTCCTCCACCTGGGCCGGCGGACGGGCTGCCTGGCGGTCGCGGATCGCCAGAACCTGGGCCACATCTACTTCGATGAGGGGAAGGTGGCCTACGCCTCCATCGTGAACCGGCGCGACCGGCTGGGCGACCTGCTCATTCGCAGCGGCCGCATCACGGCGGAACAGCTGCGCGATGCCGTGGACCGGCAGGCCACCGATCGTGAGCATCGCCTGGGTGAGATCCTGCTGGGCCTCGGCGCCATCAGCCGGCAGGAGCTCGACGACTACATGCGCCTCCAGATCGAGGAGGCGGTCTACTTCCTGTTCACCTGGACCTCCGGGACGTTCAACTTCGAGGCCGGGGTGCGGCCCGACGTGCAGGACTTCGTGGTGCAGATCAACCCGGAGTGGCTGCTGCTCGAGGGCGCGCGGCGGGTGGACGAGTGGAGCCTGATCGAGAAGAAGATCCCCACCTTCGACCTGGTCTTCACGGTGGACCAGGCGCGCATCGAGGCCGCCGAGGCCCCGCTGTCCGAGGCGGAGCGGCAGCTCATTCCCCTGCTCGATGGCACGCGCGACGTGCAGCAGCTGGTCGAGGAGACCGGGCTCAATGAGTTCAATGCGGGCCAGGCGCTCTACAGCTTGATCACCGCGGGCTTTGCGCACCGGACCGGCTCGTCTGCCAGCACCCTCACCCCGCGCATGAACGACACCCGGGTCGAGGAGCACCGGAACCTGGGTGTCGCCTTCTTCCGCACCAGCATGCTCGACGAGGCCCAGCGCGAATTCCGGCGCGTGGCCGACTTGCGCCCCAGCGAGGGGAGTGCGCCCTTCTATCTGGGCCTCATCGCCCTGCGCCAGGGCCGCTGGGGCGAGGCCGTCACCAGCTTTCGTGCGGCGCTGGACAAGGGTGGGCCCCGTCCCGCCGCGTTGCACAACCTGGCGCTGGCACTGGAGCAGGACGGTCGCCTGGATGAGGCCGAAGCCGTGTGGGGCGATGCGGCCGGACGCGCCCGCGACGACGCCCGCGTGATGCTCGGGTGGGCGGTGGTGGCCCTCAAGCGTGGCGATGCCGCGGTGGCGCTGAGCCGCCTGGAGCGCGCCCGCGAGCTGGTGGGCGAGCGGCCCCTGCCAGGGGCGTGGTACTGGGCCATGACCCTGGCGCAGGCCACCGGCGACCAGGCCGACGCCGCGCTCGAAACCGCGCGCGCCGGCGTGGCGCTCTATCCGGAGCATCCCATCCTGGCCAACAACCTGGCGGTGCTGCTGGAACTCCGCGGTGACGTGACCGGCGCCGAGCAGCACCTCCGACAGGCACTGGCGACCGACGCTGCGCTTCCGCAGGCGTCCAAGAACCTGGCCGACCTGCTCTACCGGGCCGGCCGGTACGACGAGGCGCTCGAGGGCTATGAACGCGCCGCGAAGCTGGCCCCGTCGCTCGGCGACGACCTCTACTTCAAGCTGGGCAACCTGGCGTACAAGCGGCGCGACAGCGCCCGCGCCCGCGAGTGCTGGGCCCGGGCCACCGAGCTCAACCCCGACCACCAGCTCGCGCGGGCCAACCTCGACATGCTTGGTGCCGGGGCATGACCGTGGGCGAGGAGCCGGGATTCGACGCGCTGGCGCGTGAGCTCGCGGTGCGGACCGGCGTGGACCTGGACGCCTACAAGCCGAAGTGCCTCCGGCGACGCATTGCCGTGCGCATGCGCGCCTGCGGCGTGCACACGTTCGAGCAGTATCGCGAGCACCTGGCGCGCACGCCGGGCGAGGTGGACCGGCTGCACGACGCCCTCACCATCAACGTCACACGGTTCTATCGCAATCCCGAAACGTGGGACGCCGTCGCGCGCGGGGTCCTGCCGGGGCTGGTGGCGCGGCGCGGCCCGGTGCGGGCCTGGAGCGCGGGCTCGGCGTCCGGTGAGGAAGCGCACACCATGGCCATGCTCTGGGCCGATGCGCTGGAACGCGCCGGCCTACTCGCGCGCCTCGAGGACCTCACCATCGAGGCCACCGACATCGACCGCGAGTGCATGGCGCGGGCGCGCGAGGGACGCTACCGGCTGGATGCCTTCGTCGAGACTCCGCCGCCGCTGGTGCAACGCTGGACCCGGCCGGAGGGTGGCGATCGCGCGGTGGACCCGCGCCTGCGCGCGCTGGTCAAGGTGGCTCGCCTCGACCTCACCCGCGACCCGATCCCGGTCCGGCGCTTCGACCTGGTCTGCTGTCGCAACGTCGTGATCTACTTCGACCGGGCCATGCAGGAACGGCTCTTCCTGGGCTTCCACGATGCGCTGGTTCCCGGCGGCACGCTCGTGCTGGGCAAGGTGGAAACCCTGGTGGGCCCCGCGCGTGACCTGCTGGAGCTGGTGGACGTGCGGGAACGCATCTATCGGAGGCGGCCATGAGCGGCCAAGAGATCGTGGTGCGCGTCTCCGACATGGCCGTGGGCGGTGCGGACGACATCCTGGTGACGGTGGGACTCGGGAGCTGCGTGGCCATCATGCTCTATGAGCCGGATGCCCGCATCGCCGGGCTCGCCCACATCCTGCTCCCCTCCCGCGCCCTCACCCGTCACTCGGATAACCCGGCGCGCTTCCCGCAGTCGGCCGTGCCGGCGCTGCTGGAGAAGATGACGGCGCGGGGCGCCAACCACCGGAAGATCACGGCTCGCCTGGCGGGAGGCGCCAGCATGTTCGCCACCCTGGCGCCCCCGGGCACCATCCAGATGGGGGAGCGCAACCTGGTGGCGACGCGGCAGGCGCTCAATGCCCACAACCTGCCGCTCACGGCCGAGGCCGTCGGCGGCGACTTCGGCCGCACCGTACGGCTGCACGGAAGGGACGGCAGGATCGAGGTGTCGTCAGTGGCGCACGGAGTCCGGCATCTCTGAGTCGGCGTCGGTGCTCATCGCCGACGACAGCCCGTTCTTCCGCCGGCTCCTGTCCGACATCCTGGCGGGAAGTGGTGACTTCACCGTGGCCGGGACGGCGCGGAACGGCATGGATGCGCTGGCCAAGGTGCATCGATGGCAGCCCGACCTGGTCCTGATGGACCTCGAGATGCCGGAACTCGATGGCCTGGGCGCGATCGGCTACATCATGTCGGAGTCGCCCCGCCCCATCGTGGTCGTGTCGAGCTACGCCGGACCGGGAACCTCGGCTGCGATCCGTGCCCTGGAACTGGGCGCGGTGGAGATCGTGGGCAAGGAGGACGGCCGGGATGCCGCATCACTGGAGCGGTTCGCGACGCGCCTGCTGGACACGCTGCGCGCCGCGCGCGCCGCACACCTGTTCCGGCTCCCGGTCCTCGCGCGGCCCGCGACGCACCTTCCACCCGCGGTCCTCTACGCGCTCCCGGGCCGGGCGCGAGGCTGCGTGGCGATCGCGGCGTCCACCGGGGGACCGCGGGCCCTGGCTGAGGTGGTGCCGCAGCTGACGCCCGGACTTGGCGCGGGCGTGGTCATCGTCCAGCACATGCCACCAGGCTTCACTCGAAGCCTCGCCGAGCGACTCAACGGCCAGAGCCGCCTGCAGGTGGTGGAGGCGGAGGACGGCACCCCGCTCCTCGCGGATACCGCCTATGTGGCCCCGGGAGATTGGCACATGCGTGTGGCGGAGGGCCGGGACGGCGTGCAACTGCGCCTGGGCAGGGAGCCGGCCGTGCACGGCGTACGCCCGGCAGCCGATCCGCTGTTTCGGTCGGTCGCCGAGGTGTTTGGCCCGACCGCGGTCGGCGTGGTGCTGACCGGCCTGGGTCGCGATGGCGCGGAGGGGCTCCGACGGATCCATGATGCGGGCGGCATCGGGATCGCGCAGGATCGCGAATCCGCGACGATCGACGGGATGCCCGCAGCCGCCCGCCAGTCCGGCGGGGCCGATCACGTCCTTGGTGTGACACAGGTTGCCGCGCAGGTGGATCGGGAGCTTCGACGCATGCGGCTTGCATGAGCACGGCGACGCACGGTTGCCTCCTCGTCCGTGCCGGGGGCCGGCGGCTCGGGCTGCCGCTCGACGCTGTCGTGGAGGTGCTGGAGCTGGGTGAGCTGCTGCCGGTGCCGAGCCTGGAGCCCGCGCTCCTGGGCGTGGTCAACCAGCGTGGGCGCCTGGTGCCGGTGTTTGAGCTGGCGGAGCTGGTGAGGGGCGGAGGGGGGCGGAGAGGGGCGGAGGAGGGCGGAGATGGGCGGAGAAGGGCGGAGGAAGGCGAGGGGGGGAGCAGGGAGGCAACCCTGGTGCTGGCGGATGTAGGAGGTGTGCGGGTGGGGTACCTCGTGGACGAGGCGGAGGTGGTGATGCGAACGGGGATGACCTTCCTTCCGGCGGACGACACGCTGCCATGGGCCCGCGTAATCGTTGGACTGCCGGACGACGGCTACGTCCCGCTCGTGGACCTGGCCCTGCTGCGCGCCGAGGTGGAGGGCACATGAAGGACGCAGAGGAAGTCCAGCTCGTCACGTTTCGTTGCGGGAACCACGATTTCGCGTGGGACATCCTGCAGCTGCAGCGGATCCTGCGGTATGAGGCGCCCTCGCCGCTGCCGGACGCGCCCGCGTTCCTGGAGGGCGTGGTTGCGCTCGAGGGATCGGCGGTGCCGGTGATCGACCTGCGGAAGCGCCTCGGGTTGCCGGCCACCGTGACCGACGACACGCGGACGATGGTGCTGGAGCTCGATGGCCAGCGGATCGGCGTGGTGGTGGATGCCGCCCGGGAACTGCTCCGGGTGGAAAGCACGGCGATTGCCGCGCCGCCGCCGATGGTGAAGGGACTGGCAGCCCGCTACATCGCGGGGATCCTGGCGCGCCCCGACCGCACGGTGGTGATCCTCAATGCGCAGCGCATCCTCTCCGATACGGAGCGGCTGGCGCTCGAGGGCCTGGAGGCAGAAACGTGAGCGACCCTACGGGCACGGCGTCGGAGGCGTGGCTGGCGGGGCTCCGGGCTCGGCATGCGGAGATCGCGCGCCGCCTCGATGAGGCGAGCTCCGCCATCGAGCGGGATGAGCTCAAGCGCGAGATCATCACCTTCTTCAAGCGGGTCGATGGTTCGCTCACCGAGCTCACGCAGATCAAGGAGGAGATCCGGACGCTGGTGAACCGGTACAAGCAGGTGGCGAGCACGGTGGATGCCGCGCAGGCGCCGCAGTTCACCGGATCGTTCCCGACGGTGCAGGCTGATCACCTGGGCGCGAGCACCTACATCGAGAAGGGCTGGAGCCTCATTTCGCTCGGCGACCACGGGGGCGCGATCCAGGCGCTGACGCGGGCCCTGCAGCTGGCCCCGGGCGATACGCAGGCCCAGTCGCTGCTGGGCTGGGCCCAGATGCTGAACGAGTCGTACGACGACGCCCTCGCCACGTTCTCGCGCGTGCTGATGAAGGAGCCGGCCAATTCGCTCGCGCGCATCAACGTGGGGTACATCTGCCTCCGGAAGGGGATCTTCGGCGAGGCGATCGAGCACCTCTCGAAGGCGATACGCCTGGACAACGACCGCAAGGCGACTCTCTACGCCCACTTCTACCTCGGACTGGTATACCTGGAGCGGGAGATGTACGAGGATGCCCAGGCGTTCCTCCGCAAGACGCTCCAGCTCGGCCCCAACCTGGTGGAGGCGTACTTCGAGCTGGGGCGCGCGCAATGGTTTGCCGGCGACCGGGAGCAGGCTGCCAGGACGTGGTCCGATGGCCAGAAGGCCAACCGCTTCAACCCCTGGGCCAAGCGCTGTGGTGAGATGCTGGAGCTGGTGGCGCAGGGCGGGGAAGTGCCGAAGGGGGCGATGTAAGGCGGCAGGGGCGGGTAGTTTCGGGGACGATACAGGTGTTCGTTGCTGGGTTCCTCCTCCTACTTCAAGCTGGTTCTCCAGGCGTTGGTCCTTCCCGCTTGCCGCCATCAGCGTCCGTGGTTGTCTGTTCGATCACGGTCATCGCGGCGCCCGAAGACCTCACGCTGGCGATGGCGCTGGCAGAGCCGGCGGACCGACCGCAGGAGTGGCCGGTACTGGGCCGGCGGGGTCCGCCGCCGTTCCGGCTGGTGCTGGCGCGGGACGAGGCCGACCTGCTGCGTCGCTCCGGCGGGCGCACGCCCACCTGGGGCGCCGGCATCACCCTGCCGGGCATGCGGCTGGTAATTGCTCCGGGCGGACCAGGGCAGGATCATTGCGATCGTGGACGAGCGCGACGCGGAGATGCACTGGCTGACGGACTTCTGCTTCGTGATCCCCACGACGCTGAACGTGCTGACGCCGCTCCTGACGGTGACCCGCTGCAGTTGTTGTCGTACTACGTAACGGTGCGCCGGGGAGGCAAGGTGGACCAGCCGCGAACCTGGCCAAGTCGGTGACGGTGGAGCAGGAACAGTGGGGAAGAGGAAAGAGGGAAGAGGCGCTCTCGGCAGGAATGCCGGGGGCGCCCCCGGCCCCATGTGGATCTTCTCATGAGTTCCTCACGGGCAGTTGGGGGGTCGCCCCCGAAGTTTGGGAAAGCGGGGAACTTGTGCCGCGACGGCGCCCACCAGGAGGTTGCATGTCCGCCCCATCGACTCTTCCCATCCTCGCTGCATGCGGTGCGCTGCTGTTCGCCGCCGGATGCAGCGGCGGAAACAACGCGCCGAACCAGATCGCCACGACCCTTACCCTCGTCTCGCCCGCTGGAGGTACCACGAGCGTCGCCCCTGCCGCCGCCATGAGCATGACGTTCAGCGGCCCCATGGCCCAGGGCATGGAGAAGTACATGGACGTCCACGCGGGCACCGGCGCCGACGCCACCGTGCCGATGACGTGTAGCTGGTCGGCGGATCGCACCACGCTGACGTGCACCCACGCGGCGCCCTTTGCCAATATGTCCATGTACACCATCCATGTCGGGGGCGGGATGACGGATGCCAACGGTCATCCCATCGAAATGGACGGGATGGTGAACATGATGGGCGGCGTGTGGCTGATGCCGGGGATGATGGGTGGCATGCACGCGGGCCAGCCGATGAACATGATGGGGCAGGGGTGGCAGGGATCCAACGGCAGCTACGGGATAATGTTCACCTTCATGACCGCCTGATCGGGGCGGTCATGCCACCGCCGGCGCAATTCACTTTCCCGAGTCAGATTCTCGCGCGCCGCAGTGACACTGCATTGATCGCGACGATGATCGACGACAGAGACATGAGGAGCGCCGAGACCTCGGGCCGCAGGGACCAACCCAGCGACCGGTAGAAGACGCCGGCCGCCACGGGAATCGCGAGCAGGTTGTAGACGCTCGCCCACGCGAGATTTTGCTTCATCTTCCGCACGGTGGCCTTGCTCAGGCGAATGGCACGGGCAATGTCGGCCGGATCGGAGCGCATCAACACCACCTGCGCCGCCTGGATGGCCACGTCGGTGCCGGCGCCGATCGCGATCCCGATGTCGGCCTGTGCCAGTGCCGGCGCATCGTTGACACCATCACCCACCATCGCCACGAACTGACCTTCCTTCTGGAGCGCGGCAACCTGAGCCGCCTTCTGTTCCGGCCGCACCTCCGCCAGCACTCGATCGATGCCTACGATGTGCGCGACCTGTTCCGCCGTTTCGCGGCGGTCGCCGCTGAGCAGGACGGGCTGGATTCCCATGGCCTTGAGTTCGTGAATAGCGGCGGCCGACGTGGGCCTGACGGCATCGGTAATTCCGATGACGCCAAGCGCCCGGCCATCCGCAGCGATGAACGTGACGGACTGGCCTTGCGCGGCGAGCTCCGTTGCGTCGGACGAAAGAGCACCAGGGTCGACACCTGCGTCCCTCAGCAGGGCGGCGTTGCCGAGCAGGGTACGGCTTCCCGCGACCAGGCCTTCGATACCCTGACCCGGGCGGTTGGTGATGCCGGTGACCGGCCCGGGTATCGCGAGCTGCTTGCCGAGTGCTGCGGCGGCGATCGCTTGCGACAGTGGATGGGTGGATTCGGCGGCCAGCGCCGCGGCCAGTGCAAGCACCCCATCCGGCGCGCCATCCGACTGAGTGCGGATTCCCGTCACGCTCGGCTTGCCCTCGGTGATCGTGCCGGTCTTGTCCAGCACGAGCGTCTGGATCCGGCTCAGGCCCTCGAGCGTCGCAGCATCCTTGATGAGGATGTTGTGACGGGCGCCGAGGCCGGTGCCGACGGCAACGGCGGTGGGTGTGGCGAGGCCGAGCGCGTCGGGGCACGCGATGACCACGGCAGAGATGGCGAAGGTCAGCGCGGTGAGGAAGGGGGCGTCAGCGACCAGCTTCCAGCCGACGAAGGTGGCCACGCCGGCCCCGACCGCGACGACGACGAGCACGGCGGCGGCGCGGTCAGCCAGCCGCTGGCGCGGCGCCCTGGAGTTCTGGGCCGTGGCGACCAGGTCTGCGATCTGGGCGAGCACGGTGTCTTTGCCCACGCGAGTCGCGCGCATGGTCACGGCGCCGCTCACGTTGATCGCACCGCCCACCATCGGATCGCCGGGGCGCCGCTTCACTGACCGGCTCTCCCCGGTGACGAGGGCCTCATCCACGTCGGTTTCGCCCTCGGTCAGCTCGCCATCCACCGGGATCTTGTCACCCGGGCGAAGGCGGATGAGATCGCCCACGATGACATCGCTGGTCGGAACCTCGACTTCCTTGCCGTCCCGGAGTACCCGCGCCGTCGGGGGCACGAGGTCGAACAGGGCGCGGAGCGCGTCGGACGTCCCCCGGCGCGACTTCATCTCCATCCAATGCCCGAACAGCACGAAGGTCACCAGCATGCACGCGGCCTCGTAGTAGGCCGTCGGGTATCCGATCACGGTCAGGTAGAGGCTCGAGATCCAGGCTGCGAGCACGCCGGTGGCGATCAGCACCGACATGTCCAGCTTGCGGCTCCGAAGCGCGTGCCAGCTCCCGCGGATGAAGATCCAGCCGGCCCACCAGACCACAGGTATGGAAAGCGCCAGCTCCAGCCAGTGAGCGAGCGGTGGGTGCACGAGCATCGGCACACCGGGGATGTGGCCGGCCAGCAACGTCACCGGGATGGTGAAGGCGAGCGCGACCCAGAACCGGCGCCGCATGTCCCGCTCCATCCTTGCGGCCATGGCGGGGTCGGCCATCATCGAGGCGTGGTCGTGATGGGGGTCCCCGGCCGCTGGGGGCGCCGGGGACCTGGCCATGGAAGCGTGATCGTGGACGGCCGGTGCCGCGTGTGCCGGCGGCGCAGGACGTTCGTGGTGGTGACCCGCTTGCGGGCTGTGGTCCTTCATAAAGCCTCCGATATGGCCTGGGCTTGAGCGCGCGCGGAGTGCGCAGCTCGCGCGAGTTCCCGCTCCTTCCACAGGGAGTACACCGCGGGGATCACGAGTAGTGTCAGCACCGTGCTGCTCACCATGCCTCCCACCATCGGTGCCGCGATCCGCTTCATGACACTGGCACCGGCCCCGGTGGCCCAGAGAATCGGCAGCAGGCCGGCCATGATCGCCGTGGCGGTCATGAGTTTGGGGCGCACACGCTCGACCGCACCTTCCATGACGGCGTCATAGAGATCGTGCAGTGTCGTGGTCCGGCCCGCGGCGCGCTTCGCCTGCCACGCGTGATCGAGGTAGATGAGCATGATGACACCGGTTTCGGCCGCGACGCCGGCGAGGGCGACGAACCCGATCGCCACCGCCACCGACCAGTTGTAGTCCAGCAGCCAGATGAACCAGAGCCCGCCCACGAGTGCGAACGGCAGCGAGAGCATCACGATCGCCGTCTCGCCCAAGCTGCCGAAGTTGAGGTAGAGCAGGATGAAGATGATGGCCAGCGTAGCCGGGACCACTACCGAGAGCTTCTTCGCCGCCCGCTGCATGTACTCGTACTGGCCACTCCAGACCACGGTGTAGCCCGGGGGCAGCGTGATGCGGCGCTCGACCTCCCGCCGTGCTTCAGCGACATAGCTCCCGATGTCGCGACCCGCCACGTCCACGTACACCCAGGCGGTGGGCTGGGCACCCTCGGTGCGAACGACCATCGGCCCGGCCACCTGGCGGATCGTGGCGACCTGGCCCAGGGGCACGTAGGTTTCAGTGCCGCGTGCCGCGGCGCCCTGCTGCGCGCCGCCCATCCGGCCGCCCACTGCCGATGCCGCTCCCTCACCGACCCCGTGACTCACCGGAATGAGCACCGAGGCGAGGCGTTCCGGGTTGTCGCGGAGTTCCTGCGGATAGCGGATGCGGACGCCATAACGTTCGCGTCCCTCGACGGTCCGTGTCACCGTCATCCCGCCCACGGCAGTGGCGATGACGGTCTGCACATCGCCGACGTTGAGGCCGTGGCGCGCGGCAGCGGCGCGATCGATGTCGATGTCGAGGTAGTAGCCGGACACCGCCCGCTCGGCGAAGGCACTGCGCGTGCCCGGCACCTGGCGGACGACATCCTCGATCTCGCGCCCCAGCCGCTCGAGCTCGGCAAGGTCAGGTCCGAAGATCTTCACGCCAACCGGCGTACGGATGCCGGTCGCCAGCATGTCGTTGCGTCCCTTGATCGGCATGGTCCACGCATTGGTGGTGCCCGGCAGCCGCACTGCCGAATCCATTGCCGCAATGAGGCGCTCCTGGGTCATCCCGGGGCGCCACGCCGACTCGGGCTTGAGGGTGATCGTGGTCTCGGCCATGTCGAGCCCGGCGGGATCGGTGGCGGTGTTCGCGCGGCCGGCCTTGCCCCAGACGTGCTCGACCTCGGGGAATGCCTTGAGGATGCCGTCTTGGATCCGGAGCATCTCCCGCGCCCGCGCCACGCTGATGCCTGGAAGGGTGGCAGGCATGTACAGGATGGTCCCCTCATCCAGCGGCGGCATGAACTCGCTGCCGAGCCGGGTCCAGGGAATCCAGCTCAGTACCACCGCCATCACTGCCGTGGTGACGGCACCCCATCGATGCCGCAACACGAAGGTGATCATCGGTCGATAGAGGCGGATGAGGATCCGGTTCACGGGATTTGCGGTCTCCCGGAACAATCGCCCCCGCACGAAGAGGCCCATGGTGACGGGAACGAGGGAGAGGGCGAGCAGGCTGGCCGCCGCCATAGAAAACGTCTTGGTATACGCCAGCGGGTGAAAGAGCCGACCCTCCTGGCCTTCGAGGGTGAAGACCGGGATGAACGACACCGTGATGATCAGCAGCGAGAAGAAGAGCGCCGGTCCAACCTCCCGGGCGGAGTCGCCCACGATCCGCCAGCGCTCCGTGGTCGTCAGCACGCTGGTGGAGTAGGACGCGCCGGATACCGGCTGCCCCACCGCGCGAAGCTTTGCGTCGACGGCGCGCTCGAGGTGCTTGTGCATGTTCTCGATCATCACGATCGCGGCGTCGATCATGGCGCCGATGGCGATGGCGATGCCGCCGAGGGACATGATGTCGGCACCGACACCCACCTGGCGCATGGCGATGAACGCCATCAGGATGCCGATCGGCAAAGTGAGTATCGCGACCAGGGCCGACCTGGCGTGCAGCAGGAACACGATGCATACAAGGGCGACAATCGCGCTTTCCTCGAGGAGCTTTCCCCCCAGGGTCGCGATAGCCCGCTCGATGAGGTCGCTGCGGTCGTACACCGGGCGCACGACGACGCCGGGCGGAAGGCCGGCCTCTACCTCGACGAGCCTGGCCTTGATGCGCTGGATTGTCGTCAGAGCGTTCTGCCCGAACCGCATCACCACGATCCCGCCCACCGCGTCGCCTCGGCCGTCGAGGTCGGCGATGCCGCGGCGCACGGCCGGCCCGACACTCACGCGTCCCAACTCGGCGACCCGGATGGGGGTGCCGTCCCGTGTGGCACCGACCACGACGTTCTCGATGTCGCCGAGGCTCTTGAGGTAGCCGAGCCCCCGCACCATGTACTCGCGCTCGGTCAGCTCGAGCACCATCGCGCCCACGTCAGCATTTGCGTTCTGGATGGCTGCCATGACGGAGGTGATGGGCACCCGGTATGCCAGGAGGCGCGCCGGGTCGAGATCGATCTGGTACTGCTTCTCGAACCCGCCGATGGAGGCAACCTCCGACACGCCGGGGACGGACGTGAGCGCGTAGCGCAGGTACCAGTCCTGGATGCTACGGAGCTCCGCCAATGTCCTGCGGCCGGTGGTGTCCTCGAGGCTGTACTGGAACACCCAGCCCAGGCCAGTGGCGTCAGGGCCCAGGGTGGGTGTCACATTCGCGGGCAGCTTCTCCCTGATCCCGTTGAGATACTCCAGAACGCGTGACCTGGCCCAGTAGAGGTCGGTGCCGTCATCGAAGATCACGTAGACGAACGAGATCCCGAAGAACGAGTACCCTCGCACCACGTGGGCGCCCGGTACCTTGAGCATCTCAGCGGCGATGGGGTAGGTAACCTGGTCCTCGACGATGCGAGGCGCCTGCTCGTTGTACTCGGCCTGGACGATGACCTGCACGTCGCTCAGGTCGGGCAGCGCCTCGAGCGGCGTCGCCCGCATCGACAGAATGCCACCGACGACCGCGGCGGCCGTGGCAAGCGCAACGAGGAGGCGATTGCGCAGCGACCAGTCAATGATCCTGGTGAGCATTGGCCTCTCCTTCCGGCCCTGTGCGGGGTGCCGTCATGTCCATGCCCGGCATGTCGCCCATGCCGCCGAGGGCCGCTCCCAGATTCGACTCCGCATCGAGCAGGAACGTTCCCGACGCGACGACCCGCTCTCCGACTTCAATGCCGCTGATGATCTCGACCCGGTCGTCGGTGCTGGCCCCGAGCCGGACCTCGCGGGGCGTGAACATGCCGCCGGTGTCTTCCACGAAGACGATGTTGCGCTCGCCCGTGGCGAGCACGGCAGACCGGGGCACGCTCAGCACGGTCCGGGAGGGTGCCCTGAACCGGATGGTCGCGTACATGCCGGGCTTGAGGGCGTGGTCGGCGTTGGGCAGTTCCACGCGGATCCGGCCGGTGCGCGTTTCGGGATTGAGCGTCGGGTAGACGTAGGTGATGCGGCCGGTACGACTCGATCCCGGCATCGCCGCGAACTCGGCGGTGACGGCGAGACCGGTACGTGCCGCCGGCAGGTCGGGCTCGAAGACCTCGCCCTCGAGCCAGACGCGCCCGAGGTCGGCAATCCTGTACAGTGGCTCACCGGCCATGACCCGTTGGCCGGCGAGGACGGACTTCTCCACCACGACCCCGCTCACCGGAGCGGCAAAGGCCACCGTGCGGCCGACCACTCCGGTCCGCTCCAGGCGTGCCACTTCACTCGCCGGCACATCCCAGTATCCAAGCCGGCGCCGTGCCGACTCGAGCAGGTCGCCCGCGCCGGCCTGGGCCGAGGCGCTGCCCCCGGCGAGGTCGCTGATGAGGCGGCGCGCGACGAGGAGCTCCTGCTCCGCGCTCACAAGCATCGGGGAGTAGAGCTCGAGCAGCGGTTCTCCCCGGCGGACGGGCTGACCGGTCTCGTTCACCAGGAGCCGCTCCACCCATCCATCGACCTTGAGCGCAACGGTCGCGACCCGCGTTTCGTCGTATGTGACCTGTGCCACGGTGCGTACTTCCCGCTGCAGCGGGCCCATGGTGGCCTCGGCGAAGGTGACGCCGATGCGGTTGCGGTCCCGGTCCGTGAGCATCACGGCCTTGGCGCTGTCGGCCGACGTACCCGTATGCACATGACCCGCGGCAGCGGCTTGCGTCTCCGGGCCGCGGCGCGTCATGAGGTACACGAGGAGAACGGTGCCAAGGAGCATGGCGGCCAGCAGGGCGACGCGCCGGCCCCGCTGTCCGGACGTGCGCGGGCGGGCGTCGAAGGGTGACTTACTCATTGGCGCCTCCGGGCGTGGTGGTGCCGGGATCGGGCGTGGCGGCGAGGAGCGGATGCCCAGTGAGCATCTCGAGCTCGGCGAGCGATTGTCCCTGTGCCGCCGCGAGGCGGGGGATCTCGGTGCGATAGCCGTTGGCGGTCATGAGCGCGTCGAGGTAGGTCATGAAGTCGACGCTCCCGGCCTGGTAGCCGGCGCGCGCGGAGGCCACCGTCGCCTCGGTCTGGGGCAGAAGCGTGTGCCGGTAGAGTGCGTACAGCTGGCGCGCGCGCTCCAGCTCGGCGACCACTTCTGCCACGCGGCCGCGGGCCTCGGCGCGCATCGCGTCGAGATCCGCCTGGGCCATCTGGCGCATCGCGACGGTCTCGTCGCGCATCTTCAGTTGCCGGCTGCCGGCCCAGATGGGAAGGCTGGCGCCGAGCATGAGGCTCAGCATGCGATCGGTGCCGCCACCCTGCATCGGTTGCTGGCCGTAGATGACGCCGATTTCGAGGTCGGGCCAGAGCTCGCGCCGGGCGAGTTGCTCGGCGGCGGTCGCCGCGCGCAGCTGATCAACGCCAGCCCGGATCATCCCGCGGGATTCGAGGGCCAGCGCCGTCAGTGAATCGGGCGAGGGCAGTGAATCGGGAAACGCCGGAAGTTCCGGGACGCCAGTCGGTGCGTTCGCGGGCCGGTCGAGTACGGCATTGAGCCGGGCAGCCATGCGGCGCCGCATGGTCGTCATGTCCTCGATCTGGGCGGTCATGCGCCCGATCTCCAGCTGTGCCCGCAACACGTCCGATTGCTTCGCCTCGCCTGCCGCGTACATGCCGGTCACCGTGCGTGACACGCCTTCGAGCAGTTGCAGCAGTTCCGCCATCGCGCCCAGCGTGGCTTCGGCGCGGTACAGGCCGTAGAACGCCATCGCCGCGCGGTTCCGCTGTTCCCAGAGCGACTCGCTGACCTGGGCCAGTTCCGCGTCAGCCCGTGACTGGGCGACCTGGCCGGCCAGCCCGAGCTTCCCGGTGCCCGGAATCGGCAGCATCTGGGTCAACTGCACCTGGTTCATGCCCAGCGGCTGCTGCAGGGCGAAGCCGGGGAGCTCCCGGTTCATGGTCGCGACCTGGATCCAGGGATCGGGGAGGCGTTTGGTGCCGGGGACGCGAGCGGCCGCCGCCAGCGCCGATGCCTGCGCGGCGCGGTTGGCGGGGTTCACGCTGTCCACGGCGCGGTACAGGGCCCCAATGGTGAGGGGTCCGGGAACGCCGGCCAGGCGCGCGGGCACTTCCTGACCGGCCACCGGTGCCGTCATGAGCGCACTGGCCAGCAAGGCTAGGAGCAGGCGCCACCCGGCGGTTGTCCGCCAGGCGACGCGATGCCCGCATAAGGGCAATCGCTTCATCATCTGATCCTCGCTTATGTGATGTCGCGCGTGCCGACTGGCACTCGCGGCTGCGTCACGAGGATCAGGCTATGGGAGGGGGAGTTTCGGGTGTGGGCAGTACCGACACGTACAGCCGGGGCGACGGGATGGCTCGCCTGGCGGTGATCTCCGGGGTGACCAGCACCGGCGCCGGCACAGCGGCGATGCCGACACCGGCGCAGCCCGTCATGGCCAAGCAACTGACAGGCGAGTGCGCCGGCGCGGAGTCCTGATGTGCCGGCGCGCCCGGATTCTGAGTGCCGTGCGTCGCGTGCTCGGCATGGGCCGGAGCCTCCGGACGGCTGGCACCCTGGGCGTAAGCACCCGCACAGAGCGGTGCTACGCCCAGTACAGCGAATTGCCCCGCCAGGAGCAAGAGAAATGTGCCGCCCAACCTGTTCACACGCATGATTCAACTTATTGGTGCACGCGGCCACGCGCCAGTGAAATCGGCATGAAGATCACCTTCGCCGGAGTGTCCCGGTCACGATTTGAGCTCGTACCCGAATCCCGCCTACTCGAGCAGGTCGAGCACCAGCCGGACCGGGAGGCCATGACACCGAAGAAGTCGCCCTCCACCTTTTCGACGAGTGCCGCGCCTATCCCTGGATGCCATAGGCGCCGGCCTTGTCCATCGGCTCGCCGGTGGCGATGTAGGCGCGGATGAATTCATCGGACACGTGCCGGAAAGTGACCCTGGTAGAATCGGTCCTGAGGCGGAACTTCCGCATGCGCGAGAGCGTCGGTGCACGGCGTCCGCCCCGCGGCGGACCCCCTGTTCCGCTCCGTGGCCGAGGTCTTCAAGGCGGCGTCCATCGGCGTGGTCCTGACCGGGCTGGGCCGCGATGGGGCCGATGGGCTGCGGCGCATCCACGATGCGGGCGGCATCGGCATTGCCCAGGACCGCGAGTCCGCCACCATCGACGGCATGCCAGCCGCCGCCCGGCAGTCCGGAGGTGCCGATCATGTCCTTGGCATCACCGCGGTCGCGGCGCAGGTGGACCGGGAGTTGCGACGGATGCGCCTGGCATGAGCGCCGTGCAGGGTTGCCTGCTGGTGCGAGCAGCGGGGCTTCGGCTGGGATTGCCGCTCGACCTCGTGGTCGCGGTCATCGAGCCTGCGGAGTTGCTGCCGGTGCCCAGCCGCGAACCGGCGCTTCGCGGGGTGATCAACCAGCGGGGCCGCCTGGTGCCGGTGTTCGCGCTGGGGGAGTTGATTGGGCAGCGCCCAGGCCAGGGTGACGCCGCGGTCGACGGGGACGGTGCGGCACTCGTGCTGGCGGAGCTGGCTGGCGTACTCGTGGGGTACCTGGTGGAGGAGGCGGAGGTGGTCATGCACAGTGGCATCACCTTCCTGCCGGCGGACGAAACGTTGCCATGGGCACGGGCCATCGTGGGCATCCCCGATGACGGCTATGTCCCCCTGGTTGACCTGGCCCTGTTGCGGGCCGGGGTGGAGGGCGCATGATCGACGGGGAAGAAGTCCAGCTCGTGACGTTCCGGTGCGGTAGTCACGATTTTGCCTGGGACATCCTGCAACTGCAGCGCATCCTGCGCTACGAGGCACCGGCACCACTGCCTGATGCGCCGGAGTTCCTCGAGGGCGTCGTGGCGATCGAGGGAGCGGCGGTGCCGGTCATCGACCTCCGCAAGCGGCTCGGCCTGCCCGCGACCATCACCGAGGAAACCCGCACCATGGTCCTCCTGCTCGACGGCCAGCGCGTGGGTGTGGTCGTGGATGCGGCGCGTGAGCTGCTCCGCGTGCCCAGCACGGCGATCGCCGCCCCGCCCCCGATGGTGAAGGGCCTGGCAGCGCGCTACATCGCCGGCATCCTGGCACGCCCCGACCGGACCGTGGTCATCCTCAATGCGCAGCGCGTCCTCTCCGACTCGGAGCGGATGATTCTCGAGGGCCTGGAGGCCCAGGCGTGACCGACACGAGCGGCACTGCCCCTGACGCCTGGCTGGCGGCGCTGCGAGCCCGGCATGCCGAGATCGCGCGGCGGCTCGACGCCGCCACCACGGCCATCGAGCGCGACGAGCTCAAGCGCGAGATCATCGCCTTCTTCAAGCGGGTCGACGCATCGCTCACCGAGTTGAGCCAGGTCAAGGAGGACATCCGCGCCCTGGTGAACCGGTACAAGCAGGTGTCCAGCACCGCCGAGGCGGCCCAGGCACCGCAGTTCACCGGATCCTATCCCCAGGTCCAGGCCGACCACCTCGGGGCCAGCACGTATATCGAGAAGGGCTGGAGCCTCATTTCGCTGGGCGACCACGGCGGCGCCATCCAGGCCCTGACGCGCGCCCTGCAGCTCGCCCCGGGCGACACCCAGGCCCAGTCGCTGCTGGGATGGGCGCAGATGCTGAACGAGTCCTACGATGATGCCCTCGCCACCTTCTCCCGGGTGCTGATGAAGGAGCCGGCCAACTCCCTGGCGCGCATCAACGTCGGGTACATCTGCCTGCGGAAGGGCATCTTCGGGGAGGCGATCGAGCACCTCTCCAAGGCCATCCGGCTCGACAACGACCGCAAGGCGACGCTGTATGCCCATTTCTACCTGGGCCTCGTGTATCTCGAGCGCGAGATGTATGAGGACGCGCAGGCGTTCCTGCGCAAGACGCTCCAGCTCGGCCCCAACCTCGTGGAGGCCTACTACGAGCTGGGCCGTGCCCTCTGGTTTGCAGGCGACCGCGAGCAGGCCGTGAAGGCCTGGGAGGACGGCCAGAAGGCCAACCGGTTCAACCCCTGGGCCAAGCGGTGCGCGGCGTTGCGCGAGCTGGTGGCAGCCGGGGGCGAGGTGCCGAAGGGCATCGGCTGACGGCGGGACGGGCAGGGTAGGTTTCCCCATGTCCTCGCTGGTGCTCGTCGCGCTCGCCCTGCTGCAGGGGCCCACCGGGCTTCCGGTGCCCTCCGCCAGCGCCACTATCGGCCCCATCACCGTGATTGCAGCGCCCGGCGACCTCACGCTCGCGATGGCACTGGCGGAGCAGGCAGAGCGGCCCCAGGAATGGCCCGGGCTCGGCCGCAGGGGACCACCGGCCTTCCGGCTGGTGCTTGCGCGGGACGCCGACGACCTCCGTCGTCGCTCGGGCGGCCGGGCCCCCGAGTGGGGTGCAGGGATCACGCTGCCCGGGGCCCGGCTCATCATGCTCCGTGCCGACCAGGATCCCGCCGGCACCCTCCGCCATGAGTTGGCGCACCTTGTCCTCCACGACGCGGTCCGCGGGCGCGTACCGCTCTGGTTCGACGAGGGCTACGCGACCTATGCCTCGGGCGGCTGGGATGTCCTCGAGGCGCTGACCCTGAACTACGCCGTCGTGCGGGGCGCCACGCCCGGGCTCGATTCGCTGAACCGGGCGCTCCGGGGGCACCCGGCAGGCATCTCCACCGCGTACGCCCTCGCTGGCGCCGCCGTGATCGAGCTGGCCCGCCGGAACCCGGAGCATTCGCTGGCGCCGTTGATGGGGCTCCTGGGCGCCGGGGTGCCATTCGACGAGGCGGTGCTTCGCACCACCGGCCTCACCGTCGAGCGGTTCGACGAGGCCTGGCAGGCCGCCACCCGCCAGCGATACAGCCTGTTCACGTGGACCATTGCGGGTGGCGCCTGGGCCCTCCTCGGCGTCGCCGTGATCGCGGCCTCCCGGTGGCGCCGCCGGCGTGACCTGCCGCGGCGGGCCGCCCTGGACGAGGGCTGGGAACTTCCGCCCCCGGAGGATGGCATGACGTCAACTTCGCTTGACCCGTCCCGGGAAGCCGAGTAGTCTCTTACTCTTATGCCCGTTTCCAGCACACCAGCGGCTACCGTGCGCCGCGCCGTCCCGACCCGCAACCTCATCGTGCTCGGCGCTGGTGTCGCTGCGATTGCCGCGGGCTACCTCGCGCTCATGGCGGGGCACCCCAGCGCCGGGGCGGTGCTGCTGGTGCTGGGCTACTGCGTGCTGGTCCCGCTCGGCATCGCGATGTAACTGGCGGGCCGGGTGCGCGTTTTGCCCCCGGCTGACGTCTCCCGCCAGGAGGCTGGCGGGTGGCCGCCCCAGGCCGGGGCGAATAGCTCAGCGGTTCAGAGCGCCTGTCTTACACACAGGATGTCGGGGGTTCGAATCCCTCTTCGCCCATGTTCGCCGGCGCCTTGCCTGGCCGGTTTCGCGTCACCGTGCCCGTGGTACCACTACTCCCGGCTGGAGGTTCGATGAAGTTGCTGGTGCGCACTGCCCTGGTCCTGCCGCTGCTCCTCGGGGGAGTGGCCCTGTCAGCCGACGCCCAGATCCCGAAGAACTCGCGACGGCTGGGCCAGCCATCCAACGGGGCGGGGACCACCCGGTTCATGGTGGCGGTTCCCTATGCCACCGCGACGGCCGACTCCGCGGCGGCGGTTGCCATCGGCAATGGCATGCGAAAGCGGTTGCAGTCCCTGGGCGGCCGGGACGTGCTGGTGATCACCGACTCCATCATGAACTCTGCACTGGAGCAGTTCGGCTACCCGAGGAATGCGGTGCTGACGCCTGCCATGTCCCTGCAGCTCGCCAAGAACATTCCCGGCACCAAGGGGGTGGTGACCTCCACCCTGAGCCGTCGTGATGGGCGCTACGAGCTGACCTCCCGGTTGTTCGCGACCCAGTCCGACGCGGGCATGGTGCACAGCCTCGAGCAGCAGCAGGGCGAGAAGCTCGATGCCTTCGGTGCCCGTGCGGCCGATGCCTTCAAGCCGTCCCTCGCGGCGTTCGATGATGCCAAGGCCTGCGAAGACCAGCGCGAGACCAAGCCGGCCGAGGCGCAGAAGGCGGCCGAGCGGGCCCTCAAGGTGTCGCCGGACAACGGGCTGGCCCACCTCTGCCAGGCCCAGATCGGGCTCAAGGCGGGCGCACCCCGTGCCGAGGTGGAGCAGCACCTCGTGGCCGCCACCCGGGGGGATCCGCAGAGCCTCACGGCCTTCGCGCTCCTCGCGGAGCAGCGCGCGGCCGCCAACGACACGGCTGGCGTTGTCGCGGCGTACCAGAAGATGCTGCTCATCGCACCGGACAACCCCAAGCTGACCGAGCAGGCCTTCAAGTACATGCTGCGCGCCGGGCAGCCCAAGGCGGCGGTGCAGGTGGCGGAGGACGGGCTCGCGCGCGACCCGTACAACTGGAACCTCTACGACCTGAAGAGCAACGCCTGCCTCTTCCTGAGCGACTTCCCGTGCGCCATCGACGCCCTCGAGGCGGCGTACCAGGTCGATTCCAGCCGGGCGGACTCCACCTTCTATCGCAAGATTTCCGTTGCCGCAGCCCAGCAGCCGGACACGGTTCGGCTCAACAAGTGGGCCTCCCGCGGCATTGCCCGCTACCCGAACGACCCCGACCTGCTGGGGTATGCCAACCAGGCCTTCGCCCTCACCGGCAAGACCGACAGCAGCGTCATGGTGACCAGGAAGCTGATCGAGCTCGATCCCACCCAGGTGGGGCCGGCGCTTGCCGCCACCCAGAGCCTGGCGAGCGCCGGCCGCGTTGCCGAGGCCAAGCCGTTCATCGAGTTCATCCAGCAGAAGGGCTCGCCCCAGGAGAAGGAGCAGCTGGCCGCCATCTTTGCCAATGCGGCGCTTCCGCTCATCCAGAAGCAGCCACCCGATATCAACGGGGCGGCCGAGCTGTCGCGCCAGTGCGTGGCGACGGCCGATCCCGCAGGGCGCGTCCTCGGTAGCTGCCAGCTCATCCTCGGCATCGCCGCATTCCAGGGTGCGGTGGCCATGGATGGCGAGACCGAGAAGGCCAAGTCATGCGACATGGCGCGGAAGGAGGCCGGACTCGTGGCCGAGGCCAAGACGGCGCTGACGGCAGCCGCGGCCAGCCGCCCGGATGCCGTGGCCCGGTACATGGAGGCGATCCCGCAGTTCGAGAAGCGGACGGAATCGATGATCACCGCCTACTGCAAGTAGGCGGTGATCGGGCCTTGCCCCGTGGGAGCGGTCACCCTAGTTTTGGCGGCTGCTCGGGAACACCTGGGGGCTGTAGCTCAGCTTGGTTAGAGTGCCGCACTGTCACTGCGGAGGTCGCGGGTTCGAGCCCCGTCAGCCCCGTCCAGCGTTTTTCAGGAAGCCTGTGTGCCGCCCCGTACCCACGGGGCGGTTCCGTTTCTCCCTTCAGCCTTCGTCGCCCTTGCGCGCGCCTGTAGCATTATGCCCATGCAAAAACTCCTGTTGGCCTGCCTGACCATCGCGGCGGCCCCGGCGCTCGAGGCGCAGGAGCCCGCACGCGCAGATAGCGCCGGGCGGGTTTCCCGCCCGGTCAAGAAGGACGACCACACCCTGCCGGTGGGGAAGACCCAACCGGCCGACGAGCAATCGTTCCGGATCGGCGGGTACGCCAAGCTCGACGTCATCCAGGACCTGGCCGGGAGCATCGGCAACCAGTACCAGTTCAAGGTGAGCACCATCGCCGTGGATGGGACGCCGGCCGCCGACCAGGAGGGCTGGGCGTCACTCAATGCGCGGGAGTCGCGGGTGAATGCTGACCTCCGGCTCAAGGGTCACATGCGGGCGTTCGTGGAGGGCGATTTCTTCGGGGACGGGGGCGCTTTCCGCCTTCGGCATGCATATGGTGAGGTGGGGCACCTGCTTGCCGGCCAGACCTGGACGACCTTCATGGACATCGAGGCACGGCCGTTGACCGTCGACTTCGAAGGTCCCGACAGCGAGGTCTTCATTCGGCAGGCACTCCTCCGGTGGACCCAGCCGCTATCGCCGGCACTGCGGGCCCAGGTGGCCATCGAGAACCCGGCCCCCGAGCTTGCCGTGCCTGGTTCCCTGTCGGGTTCAGCACGGAGCAGGGTGCCCGACGGGGTCGCCACCCTGCGCGTGACGCAGGATCGCGGACACCTGCAGGTGGCGGGCGTGCTGCGCCAACTCCGCTTCGATGGCGAAGGAACGTCACCCAACCTGACGGCCACCGGCTGGGGGCTCAATGCCACGCTCGTGTTCCGCACCATCGGCCAGGACCAGGTGTACGGCCAGGCAATGGTGGGGGAGGGGGTGGCACACTATGTGGATGGGCGGGCCGGCCAGGACGGCGACGCCGTCATCGTCGGCTCCGACCTCAGGCCGCTGCCACTCAAGGCCTTCATGGTGGGCTACACGCACCACTGGTCGGCGTCGACGCGCTCGGGTGTCGCATACTCGGTGTCCGTTCTCGACACCGACGCGAGCCAGGGCGGGTCGGCAACCCGGCGCCAGGAAGATGCCCGGGCGAACTTCTTCTTCCTGCCGCATCCCCACGTCGACCTCGCGCTGGAGGTGTTGTGGGGCCGTCGCGAGGAGGCGAGCGGCGCCTCGGGTGACGCCTGGCGGGCCCAGGGGGCGGTCATCTACCACTTTGGATGGAAGTTCACCAACTGACACCACCCCTGGAGGTCACCGTGTCCCATATTCGGTCGCTGGAGGCGTTCGCGCTCGTCGCCCTCGCCCTGACAGTTGCCTGCAAGCCCGCGCCCAAGGCCCCGGAGGCCGCCACGGCTCAGGCCGCTCCGTCGCCGGCCAGGCTCCCGGCGCCGGCAACGCCAGCATGGAGCTATGAGGGCGCCAACGGGCCGACCCAGTGGGGCAGCCTGGCCCCGGCGTTTGCGGCATGCGGGAATGGCACCCACCAGTCGCCGATTGACATCGTGGCGTCCGCGCCGTCCACCCTGCCCGGGATCCAGGCCACGCACCAGCCGCTCGACCTGCACGTAGCCCACCACGAGCATGTCGCGGACGGGATCAACACCGGGCACACCATCCAGGTGAACTATGCCGGGGCGGATACGCTTGACCTCGGTGGCACTCGCTATGCCCTGGCACAGTACCACTTCCATTCACCAAGCGAACACACGGTGGAGGGCAAGCACTTCCCGATGGAACTCCACCTCGTGCACAAGGCCGCTGATGGCCGGCTGGCGGTGATCGCGGCCTTCATGACGGAGGGCCGGAGCAACCCGGCGCTGGCACCGGTCTGGGCCAACCTGCCGAGGGAGAAGGGAAGCGAGGTCAAGGTGCCCAACGTGCGGGTTGACGTGGATGAGTTGCTGCCCACCACGCTCACCAGTTGGCGCTACGACGGTTCGCTCACGACGCCGCCCTGTTCCGAGGGGGTGGCGTGGGTCGTGTTGACGACGCCGGTCGAAGTTGGGGCAGAGCAGCTGGCTGCCTTCCGGGCCATCGTGCATGACAACAATCGCCCGATCCAGCCGTCGAATGGCCGGGCGATCCAGACCGATCGGGTGATCGAGACGCCCTGACGCCGCAAGCCCGCCCCATTCCCGCGCCCCCCGGCGCATGTCGCCGGGGGCGCTGTGCTTGGCATCCCGGAGGTGCCCGCCTAGGTTCCGCCGCGTGGCTGAGTCCGTACGCGATCCCGGTGCTTCCCATCCCGCCCAGGTCTACCACACGCCGGTGCTGTGCACGGAGGTCCTCGCCGTGGCGCAGGGAGCACGCCGGGTCGTGGATGCCACCGTGGGCCACGGCGGGCACGCGGCCGCATTTCTCGAGGCGGGGGCGTCGCTCCTCGCCATTGACCGGGACCCCGACGCGCTGGCGACGGCCCGGGCCCGGCTCCCGGGCGACCGGGTCCAGTGGGTGGAGGCTCCGTATGGCTCACCGGCGGCGATCGAGGCCGTGACGCAGTTCGTCCCCGATTTTATCCTTCTTGACCTGGGCGTCTCCTCGCGACAACTCGATGCGGACGCGCGCGGCTTCAGCTTCCGGCCGGGAGCACCGCTCGACATGCGCATGGGACCCGTGGGACCGACCGCAGCCGACCTGCTCAACTCACTGCCGGTGGGTGACCTCGCAGCGCTGTTCCGGTCGTACGGCGACGAGCGCCGGGCCACGGGCCTGGCGCGCGAGGTGGTGCGCCGCCGGGCGCGGGCGCCGTTGCGGGTGAGCGACGACTTCGTGAATGCGATTCGCAGCGTGCTGGGTCCCCGGTCGGGCCCCGGCGACTTTGCGCGGCTCTTCCAGGCGGTGCGCATCGCGGTGAACGACGAGCTCGGCGGGCTCGCACGGGCCCTGCCGGCCTTTCGCGACGCCCTGGCTGACGGCGGACGACTCGCCGTCATCAGCTATCACTCGGGAGAAGATCGACTGGTGAAGCAGGCGTTTCGTGAGTGGGCCAGTGGCTGCACCTGCCCTCCGGAGCTGCCAGTGTGCGTGTGCGGGGGTCGGCCCCGCGGGCAGCTCGTGACCCGGAAGCCCATCGTGCCCGCGCTGGCAGAGGGCGAGGCCAACCCCAGGGCGCGGAGCGCGCACCTCCGGGTGTTCCAGGTGGCGCATGCAGCTTAGGGGCCGGCACCACCTCATGCTCTGGCTCCTGCTGTTCCTGGCGGTGGCGAGTGGGGTGGTGGCGCGGCAGAACTCCGCCATTGCCCGGGCACGCCGGCTCGCGGAGCTCCGCACCGAGCGCACCAACCTCGAGGCACGGCGTGCGGACCTCGAGGGCCGCATTCGCGAGGGATCCAGCCGCCGGGCCCTTGCACCCGTGGCCCAGGCCCTGGGCCTGCACGAGCCGTCCGATTCCGAGATCACCTACCTCCCACTCCCGCGCCGGGGCCGGCCATGAAGCGCTTCAGCGCACGGGTGGCGTTCCTGCAGGCGAGCCTGGCCCTGGCCATGGGCCTCGTGCTCGCGCGAGCGGCGTGGCTCCAGCTGGTGCAGGGTGGGCACTACGCAGCACAGGCGGAGGCCCGGCGCACCGAGCGGGACACACTGGACGCAGCGCGCGGGTCCATCTACGACCGGCGCGGTGTCCAGCTGGCCGTCACCCAGGAGTTCTTCCACGTCGGCATCGCGCCCAACGAGGTGAAGGAGCACGGCGCGCTGGTTCGCACGGCGGCACGGCAGCTCCGGGTTGGTCGCGGCGAGCTCGAGCGCGGGCTCCGCCGCGGGGACTACCTGTACTTCCACGGCCCGTACACCGCGACCCAGGTGGAGCCGCTGCGCCGGTTCCGCGGCGTGCACCTCACCGGGAACTTCCGCCGCGACTACCCATCCACCCTTGCCGCCCCCGTCATTGGCCGCCTTGATCCTGATTCCAGCCGGGGCGGGTCGGGCCTGGAGCGTGCCCTGGACGGCTTCCTCACCGGCCAGCCCGGTGAAGCCGTGTTCCTCCGCGACCGCTCCGGCAAGCGCCTCGACTCGCCGGCCCGGAAGGTCCGCGACCCGGTTGCGGGGAACGACGTGTGGCTCACGCTCGATGCCGACCTGCAGGACATTGCGGAACGGGAGCTGGAAGAGGCCATCGCCGAGCTTGGGGCCGCAGGCGGTGACGTGGTAATCCTCGATCCGCGCACCGCCGAGGTGCTCGCGGTCGCGAGCCGGCAGGCCGGGGTGCACCGGGCGGCCTCGCGCCCCACCGCGTTCACCGACCCGTTCGAGCCGGGGTCCACCGCCAAGCTCTTCACCGCCGCCGCACTGCTCCGCGAGCACAAGGTGGACAGCACCGACCGCGTCTCGGGGGAGAACGGCGAGTGGGCCATGCCCATCGGCACCCGGGGGCGGGTGCGCGTCATCAAGGACGTGCACAAGGAGGCCGGGCGGCTGACCCTCGCGGATGCGATTCGGGTGTCGAGCAACATCGCGATGGCGAAGTTTTCCCAGCAGCTCTCGGTCGGGGAACAGTTCGGTGCCTTGCGCGACTTCGGGTTCGGGACGCCAACCGGCGTGGAGTACCCTTCCGAGTCGCGCGGGGAACTCCGCATGCCCGAGGCCTGGCTGCCCGACTACAGCCGGGCCGCGATGGCGATGGGGTACGAGTTCGGCGTGACAGCACTGCAACTGGCACTGGCGTACGCCGCCATCGCCAATGACGGGATCCTCATGACCCCATCCCTGGTGCGCGAGATTCGCGACCCGTCGGGGCAGCTGCTCTATCGGCACCAGCCCGAGCCGGTGCGGCGCGTGCTGCCACACGAGGTTGCCGTCACGCTGCAGCGCTACCTGGCCGATGTGGTCGAGGCCGAGGGCGGCACCGGCGACCAGGCCCAGCTGGCCACCTACCAGGTGGCCGGGAAGACGGGCACCGCCCGGCGCTTCGTCAACAATCATTACGAGGGGTACCGGGCGTCCTTCGCCGGCATCTTCCCGGCGAAGGATCCGCAACTGGTGATCGTCGTGCGCATCGAGGCGCCCACCAGGGGATCCTACTACGGCGGCGCCGTGGCGGCCCCGCTCACCAGGCGGGTGCTCGAGCAGGCGCTGGCGTCCCGCCATATCGCCATTGACCGCCGGCGACTCGCCGACCTGGCGCCGGGCGACGCTGACTCGCGGCCAGCGCGGGTGTCCCGCGCAGAGGCTGTCCTTCCCGTGACGCGCGTGGCGTTGCCGCTCCGCAAGGGGGCTGACTCGTCCACGGCACGGGGCGAGGTGGCGCAGGTGCCCGAGGTGGCTGGCCGCGACCTGCGCGCGGCGGTGCTGGCACTGCACGAGCGGGGCTTCCGCGTGTCCCTCCGGGGCACCGGCTTGCCGGTGCGCACCGACCCCGCGGCCGGGGCGACGGTGGCTGCCGGTGCCACCGTCGTGCTCTGGACCGGCGAATGAGTGCCACGCCCCAGGCGCTGCTCGATGCGCTCCGGCGACAGGACCTGCTCCTCGAAGGCGACGCGCTGCCCGTGGTCTCGGCCATCACCGCCGACAGCCGCACGGCCACTGCCGGGTCCCTGTACGTCGCCGTTCGCGGGTCGGAGGCAGATGGACACCGCTTCGTGGCGGACGCCATCCAGCGCGGTGCGGTTGCCCTCGTGGTGGAGCAGCGCATGGATGCGGCGGTGCCGCAGGTCATCGTGCGTGACGGCCGCCGGGCTGCGCTCGCCCTGGCCCGGGCGTGGCACGGTGACCCTGCGGCGTCACTCACCCTCGTCGGCATTACCGGGACGAACGGCAAGACCACGACCACTGCCCTCGTCCGGCACCTCTTCAACGCGGACCACACCGCCGCGAGCATCGGCACGCTCGGCGCGTTCGACGGCGCGGGGAGCATCGTGCCCTCGACCGCGGGATCCCTCACGACGCCCGGGCCGGTGGACCTGCAGGCCACGCTCGCGGAGCTGCTGCGGCGTGGCAGCACGCTGGTGGCCATGGAGGCGTCGTCGCACAGCCTCGACCAGGGCCGGCTCGACGGCCTGACGTTCGCGGCGGGGGTCTTCACCAACCTGACCCGCGACCACCTCGACTACCATGGCACGATGGAAGCCTACCTCGCCGCCAAGCTGAAGCTGGCGACGTTGCTGGGCCTGGATGGCGTGGCCGTCGTCAATGCGGATGACCCCGCCTGGCGTGCGCTCCACGGCGTGCCACGCATGATCACCTTCGGCATGGGCAGCGCGGCAGCCACTGCTGACCTGCGAGCGGTCGACGTCGTGCTGGGCGCGGCCGGGAGCCACTTCCGGTTGTGCGGCCGCCTGGGCGAGGCGGAGGTGGCGCTGCCCCTGCTGGGCGACTTCAACGTCTCCAATGCGCTGGCGGCGGCGGCCACCGCGCTGGCGCTGGGCCACCGCCTGGCCGACGTGGCGGCGCGGCTGGCCCACGCGCCCCAGGTGCCGGGTCGGATGGAACTGATCACCAGGTCGCCCACGCCGGTGCTCCGGGATTACGCCCACACACCGGACGCGCTGGAGCGCGCGCTCCGCACCCTGCGCCCGCTGACGCCGGGCCGGCTCATCGTGCTCTTCGGCTGCGGGGGAGACCGCGACCGGGGCAAGCGCCCCATCATGGGTCGCCTCGCCGCCGAGCTGGCTGACCTCCCCGTGGTCACCTCGGACAACCCCCGCACGGAAGACCCGGACGCCATCCTCGATGACATCGAGCAGGGCATGACGGGGACGCACCACCTGCGCGTCACCGACCGGCTCGATGCGATCCGGATGGTGCTCGACACGGCGCAGCCAGGCGACACCATCCTGCTCGCAGGGAAGGGGCACGAGACCTACCAGATTCTCGGCACCACCAGGGCCCCGTTCGACGAGCGGGCGATCGTCCTGGGCCTGGTGGGTGCTGCGTGATGCGCTGGACCGCTGCCGCCGTACAGGTGGCGCTGGGGCTCCGCACGCCGCCCGTGAGTGGCCCCTTCAGCGGGATCTCGACCGACACGCGGGCGCTCGAACCTGGCGCCCTGTTCGTGGCGCTGACCGGCGAGCGATTCGACGGGCACGCGTACCTCGCGGTGGCGCGGGGCCAGGGGGCCCGCGCGGCGGTGGTGCGCCGCGGGACGACCCCGGTGCCGGGACTCGAGTTGCTCGAGGTGGACGATCCACTCGCGGCCTACGGCGACCTGGCCCGGGCGCGTCGCCGGACGGTGCAGGGCCCGGTCATCTGTGTCACCGGCAACAACGGGAAGACCACGACCAAGGAGATGGTCGCCGCCGTCCTCCGCACCCGGTACCGCTCCCATGCCACCCGCGCCAACAACAACAACCTGGTGGGCGTGCCGCTCACCATCCTCGAGGCGCCGGACGACGTGGAGGCGCTGGTCATCGAGGGGGGTGGCAACGTGCCCGGCGAGCTGCCGCGCTACCGCACGATCGTGGAACCGGACATCACCATTGCGACCAACGCCACCGAGGGGCACCTCGAGGGCTACGGGTCGCTGGCGGCCATCATTGCGGACACGGCCGCGGTGGCGCGCGGCGTGCCGGTGGCGCTCACCGGTACCGAGCCGCCCGAGCTGGTGGACGCGGTGCGGGAAGCTGCCGCCGCTCCGATGCCCGGTGCGGTGGTGTCGCCGTTCGGGCGATCGTTGCCCCGCCGGGTCGTGGCCATCGGCGCGCCACCGCACGCGGAGCGCGTGCCCGAGGTGGTCTCGGTTGACGCGCTGGCCCGCCCGACCGTGCGCTTCGGGGATCGGGAGGTGCGGCTCCCGCTGCCGGGCCGGCACCAGGCCGTGAACGCGCTCTTTGCCTGGGTGGTTGGGGAGGTGCTCGGGCTCGATCCTGGCCAGGCGGCGGCGGCGCTGGAGTCGGTGACCGTGCCCGGGGGGCGGAGCGAGCTGTCGGAGGTGGCAGGCTACACCATCCTGAATGACTGCTACAACGCCAACCCGCATTCCTTCACCGCGGCGATCGCCACCGTGGCAGAACTCCGGAAGGGGCGGCGACTCGCGTTCGTGGCAGGGACGATGCGGGAGCTGGGGCCTGATGCCGCCGCGGCGCATGACCTGGTGGCGCGGGCGATCCTGGCGCTGCAGCC
This sequence comes from uncultured Gemmatimonadaceae bacterium, assembly GCA_964638035.1. Lineage (GTDB taxonomy): Bacteria > Gemmatimonadota > Gemmatimonadetes > Gemmatimonadales > GWC2-71-9 > JAGGAG01. Next base: position 57,895 of record CAZWXD010000010.1, read on the forward strand.
CGAGGTCATGGCGGCCGTGGGCGAGTTCGTGCCGGCGTTCGAGCGCCACCGGGGCGTGCTCGGTGACCGGCTGGTCACGGCACCCGACGCCGAGGCCATGGGGCCCCTGCTGGCACAGCGGCTCCGCGGCGGTGAGCTGATCGTGCTCAAAGGGTCCCGGGGTGCAACGCTCGAACGTATACTTCCGGCCGTCACCGGCCGCGCGTCCGCTCCGCACTGAGGCCCGATGTTCTACTACCTGCTCGGACCGCTGGGCAAGAAGTACCTCATCTTCAACCTCTTCAACTACCTGAGCTTTCGCGCCGCGGGCGCGATGGTGACGGCGTTGCTCATCGCGTTTGTCGTGGGACCCGGGATCATCCGGCGGTTGCGCGCCCGCAAGGTGGGACAGATCATCCGGGCGGAGGGCCCGGCCAGCCACCAGGGGAAGCGCGGCACGCCTACCATGGGCGGGGTGATCATCCTCCTTGCCACCGTGATCCCGACGGTGCTCTGGGCCCGGGTGGACACCCGGAACGTGCAGTTCGCGCTGCTGGCGATCCTCTGGACCGGTGCCATCGGGTTCATTGACGACTACCTGAAGATCGTGCAGGGCAAGTCACGCGGCCTGGTGGCGCGCTGGAAGCTCGTGGGCCAGTGCTCGCTGGGCCTGGCGCTGGGCCTCCTGCTGTATGCCTATCCCGTGGTCCCGGCGGAGACCATCCCCGCCACCGCGACCACCCTCCCGTTCTTCAAGTACCTGGTGGTCAACTTCACGCCGGCCGTGTTCGTGGTCTTCGTCACCATCGTGCTGACCGGGAGCAGCAATGCGGTGAACCTGACGGACGGCCTCGATGGCCTGGCCGCCGGGCTTGGCGCCATCGCGGCGTTCGGCTTTGCCGTCTTTGCCTACCTGCTCGGCCGGGTGGACGCCACCAGCTACCTCTTCCTCTTCTACCTTCCCGGCGCTGGTGAGCTCGCGGTCTTCTGTGCGGCGCTCATGGGCGGGTGCCTCGGGTTCCTCTGGTTCAATGCCCACCCGGCGCAGGTGTTCATGGGTGACACCGGGAGCCTCGCCATCGGGGGGGCCCTGGGCGCGGTGGCGATCCTGCTCAAGGCGGAGTTCCTCCTGCTGCTGATCGGCGGGGTGTTTGCGGCGGAGACGGTGTCGGTGATGCTGCAGACATCGGTGTACAAGTACTTCAAGCGCACGCGGGGGAAGGAGTACGCCGACGCCCACAAGGTGTTCCGGATGGCGCCGCTGCACCATCACTTCGAGAAGCTCGGCTGGCACGAGACCACCGTGGTGACGCGCTTCTACATCCTCGGCATCTTCTGCGCCCTGCTGGCGCTCAGCACCCTCAAGATCCGCTGATGCTGCTCGAGGCGCTGAAGGCCCGGGGTGGGGAAGTGGCCGTGGTCGGGCTCGGCAAGAGCGGCGTGGCCGCGACGCTGCTGCTGCGCGATCGCGGCATCCCGACGTACGCCTCCGAGATCCGGGACAGCGAGGTCACGCGCGCGTGGGCCCGCCCCCTCGTAGCTGCCGGCGCCGAGGTGGAGCTTGGCCGGCACGACGATGCACGCGTGGCACGCTCGGTGGCCGTGGTCGTGGCGCCGGGCGTGCCACCGGATGCGCCCACCCTGGCGGCCGCGATGGCGGCCGGCGTGCCCGTGTATGCGGAAGTGGACCTGGGCTACACGGCGCTTCCCGCCACCCGCTTCGCCGCCATCACCGGCACCAACGGCAAGACCACGACGACGTCGCTGGTGGCACACCTGCTGGCCGGTATGGGGGTCGACGCCGTGGCGGCCGGGAACATCGGACTGCCCCTCTCGGAGGTGGCACGCCGGCCGCAACCACCGGCGTGGGTGGCGCTGGAACTCTCGTCGTTCCAGCTGCACGATTGTCCCCACGTGGCGCCACAGGTGGCGGCGCTCCTCAACCTGGCCCCGAACCACCTCGATCGGTACCCCACGCTCGAGGCCTACTACGCCGACAAGGCGCTGCTCTTCCGCAACGCCGGGCCGCAGTCGGTGGCGGTCAGCAACGCGGACGACGCCGCAGTGCAGGCCGTGGTCGAGCCCGTGCCCGGCCGGCACCTGCGGTTCTCGGTGCGTGGGCGGGCCGATGCCTGGTACGACGCACAGGGCGGGTGGCTCATGCTGGGCACGGAACGGCTCCTGGCACGGGCGCGCCTGCCCCTGCTCGGGGAACACAACGTGGCCAACGCCCTGGCGGCGGCCCTGGTCGCGCGTGAGGCGGGCGGCAGCACCGCCGCCATCGGGCAGGCCCTCACCACCTTCCGGGCCATCGCTCACCGGGTGGAGCCGGTGCGCGAGGTGGACGGCGTGCTCTGGATCAACGACTCCAAGTCCACCAACATCACCTCCACCGAGGTTGCCATTGCGGCGCAGGACCGGCCGTTCGTCCTGCTGCTGGGCGGGCGGCACAAGGGCGAGCCGTACGGCCGCCTGGCCGCCCTGCTCGCCGGGCGGGCTCGCGCGGTCGTGGCGTACGGGGAGGCGGGTGACCAGGTGGAGGGTGACCTCGAGGGCCGCGTCCCGCTGGTGCGGGCCGGTACCTTCGAGGAGGTGGTGGCGGCAGCCCGCACGCTGGCGAGGCCGGGGGATGCCGTGCTGCTCTCGCCTGCCTGCTCCAGCTACGACATGTTCCGGAACTACGAGGAGCGGGGCATGCGGTTCCGCCAGCTGGTCGAGGCGCTCTGATGGCCGCACCCGCCGTCCGCCACCCCGGAGAGCTGCGCTGGGAGACGCGACTCCTGGGCGCCGTGGTGCTCACGCTGCTCGTCTTTGGCATTGCTTCCGTGTACGGGGCGGCAGGCCTCCAGACCCGGTCCGCCGGGCTCAATGTGATCCTGAGCCAGCTCTCCGGCGCGGCGCTGGGTGGCGTGCTGATGGTGATCGTGGCGCGGATCGACTATCGCGCGTGGCAGCGCCTGGCGTGGCCGATGCTGCTCGTCACCATGCTGCTCCTCGTCATCCCCCTCCTCCCCTTCACCCACGCGATCGCGCCCACGGTGAACGGGGCGCGGCGCTGGGTCCGGGTCGGGCCGCTCAACGTGCAGCCCTCCGAGCTGGCCCGCCTCGTCATTGTCATCTGGTGCGCCATGCTCGCGGCCAAGAAGGGTGAGGCGGTGCGCGGCTTCAAGAAGGGGGTGCTGCCCTTCCTGGTGGTCCTGGCCGGGGTGTCGGGGCTCATCCTGCTCGAACCCAACATGTCCATGGCAACGCTGGTGGCGCTCTGCGGTGCCGTGGTGCTCTTTGCCGCGGGCGCCAAGCTCGGCCACTTCCTGCTCATGGGGCTGGGGGCCCTGTTCCTGGCGGCGCAGGCCATCGTGATGACGCCGTACCGCCTGCGACGCGTGCTGGCCTACCTCGACTCCAGTGGCGCCGCCCAGGAGGCCGGCCACCAGATCAACGAGTCCATCATCGGTGTCGGCGCAGGCCGGTTCCTTGGCGTGGGTTTTGGCGAGGGGCAGCAGAAGTTCCACCTCCCCTATGCCTATTCCGACTTCCTCTTCAGCACCATCGCCGAGGAGTGGGGGTTCATCGGGGTGTGCCTGGTGGTGGCGCTGTTCGTCACGTTCTGCTGGCTGGGCTTTCGCATTGCCCGCACCGCCGCGGACACCTTCGGGCAGTACCTCGCGATCGGCCTCACGGCGACCGTCGGGCTCACGGCGTTCCTGCACATGGCCGTGACGCTGGGCCTCATGCCGACGACTGGCCTCACCCTCCCCTTCATGTCGTTTGGCCGGTCGAGCATGGTGATCTCCCTGGTGGGAGCCGGCATCCTGGTGAACATCGGGCGCATGCGCGGGAAGCCGGCGCCGCGCCGCTCGGCGTCGAGCATCACGCCGGTGGACGACGCAGGGTGACCGGCTCCCGTCCCCCCGTGTTGGCCCGCCGGTGAGCCCCCGGGTGGCTGCGGCGGGAGGCCGCATCCTGATCGCCGGTGGGGGCACCGGTGGCCACCTGATGCCGGCGCTCTCGGTGGCCCAGACCCTCCGCGACATGCCCGATGGCTTCGAGCCGGTGCTGGTAGGTGCGCGGCGCGGGGTGGAGGCGACGATCCTCCCCACCCGGAACTTCCGTTACCACCTGCTTCCCGCCGAGCCGATCTACCGCCGTCAATGGTGGAAGAACATCCGCTGGCCCTTCGTGGGTGCCGGCCTGCTGCGCCGGCTGCACCAGCTCTTCCGGGAGGAGCATCCGGTCGCGGTGCTGGGCACCGGCGGCTATGCCAGCGCGCCGGTGGTGTGGTGGGCCACCCGGCTTGGCATCCCGGCGGCGATCCAGGAGCAGAACGCCTACCCCGGCCTCGCCAATCGATGGCTGGCGCGACGGGTGGACGAGATCTACCTCGGGCTCCCCGAGGCCAGGGCGCACCTGGAAGCTGGAGCGCGGACCCGGATCATCGACACCGGCAACCCCATAGCCGCGCCGGCGCCGGAACGGCGGGCGGAGGCGCTCCGGCGGTTCGGGCTCGGGGGGCACCGTCCGGTGCTGCTCATCACGGGAGGGAGCCAGGGCGCGCTCGCCATCAATCGCGCCGTCGCCGACTGGCTGGGCGACTCGGCGCCTCCACCGTTCGACATCCTGTGGGTCACGGGGCCGGGCACCTATGACAGCTTCAAGCACTTCGACGAGCCACCGCGGGTCCAGGTGATCCCGTTCCTGGATCCCATGGCGCACGGGTACGCCGTGGCGGACCTCGTCGTGTCCCGGGCCGGCATGATCACCGTGGCGGAGCTCTGTGCCTGGGGCCTGCCGAGCCTCCTCATCCCGCTCCCGACGGCGGCGGCCGACCACCAGACCGGGAACGCCAAGGCGATGGAGCTGGCCGGCGCCGGCCAACTGCTGCTGCAGTCGGAGTTGACAGGTCACCGCCTCGCCGAGGAGGTGGGCCGGCTCTTCGAGTTTGCCGACGCGCGCCGGGAGATGGCCGCCCACGCCAAGGCGCGCGGCAGGCCCTACGCCGCCCGGGACATCGCCGCTCGCCTGGCTGCCCTCGCCGGCTGACGGGCCGGGTTGCGATGCGACCGCATCACCCTCTGTCCAAGCCGCTCGCCCTGCTATACTTCGGCCACTCCCAGTATCCCTGAACCACCCAGGTCGCTTCGCGGAGTGCCGTTGGCCAATCCCGGGACATCGCCGGCGTTGTTCTCGCCCGCCGACCCCCGTCCGGTGCACTTCATGGGCATTGGGGGGGCTGGCATGAGCGCCCTTGCCCTCCTGGCCAGGCGTCGAGGCATCACCGTCAACGGATGCGACACCGATACGAGCGGCGCAGCCGACGTCATGGCGGCTGGAGTGCCGGTGCAGGATGGCCACGACGCGGCGCATGTTCGTGGGGCACGCGCCGTGGTCGTGACGGCGGCCGTTCCGCCCGATCACCCCGAACTGGTGGCCGCTCGCGCCCTCGACCTCCCCGTGATTCCACGCAAGGTGGCCCTGGCGGAACTCTGCCATGGGCGCGACACCGTGGCCGTGAGCGGCACCCATGGGAAAACCACCACAACGGTCATGGTCACCGAGGCACTGGCGCAGGCCGGGCTCGACCCCACCGGACTGGCCGGCGGCCGGGTGGAGCGGTGGGGAGGAAACGCCCGGGTGGGGAGTGATTCGCTCTTCGTGGTCGAGGCGGACGAGTACGACAAGGCCTTCCTGGAACTCACGCCCACCGTGGCCATCGTGAACAACGTGGAGGCCGACCACCTCGAGTGCTACGGGACGGTGGACGACCTGGAGCAGGGCTTCACCACGTTTGCCAGCCGGGCACGACTGGCCATCGTGGGTGCGGACGACCCCGGGGCACTGCGCGTGGCAGGCCGTCTCACGAACCCGGTCATCCGCTTCGGCATGGGCCCCGCCGCCGATGCCAGGTTGCACCACGTGGAGCAGCAGGCCAACCGCACCCACGCGCGCGTCCGGCTGCCCGGTGGTGGGGAGGTCGCGCTGACCCTTCATGTTCCGGGGCTGCACAACCTGCGGAACGCGCTGGCGGCGCTGCTCGCGGTCGACGCGCTGGGTGGCGACCTGGAGGAGGCGGTGGAGGCCCTGGCGGCCTTCCGCGGGGTGGGACGCCGGTTCGAGCACGTTGGCGAGGAACGCGGCATCGACGTGGTGGACGACTACGCCCACCACCCCACAGAACTGACCGCCACGCTGGCGGCCGCGCGGCAGGCGTATCCGGGGCGGCGGCTCGTGGCCGTCTTCCAGCCGCACCTGTTTTCCCGCACGGCACAGCACGGCGACGCCATGGGGCAGGCCCTGGCCGCGGCTGACCTTGTCGTGGTCACCGAGGTGTATGCCGCACGGGAAGCCCCGGTGCCCGGCGTGTCGGGACGTTCCGTGGCCGATGCCGCGGCGCGTGCGGGTGCGCGAGCCACCTTCGAGCGGGACCGTGCATCGCTGGGCGCGGCGGTGGCCGGGCTGGTGCGGCCGGGCGACGTGGTCCTGACGCTGGGTGCGGGCGACATCACCCGTGTCGGTCCGGAACTCATGGGCCGGCTCCGCAGCGCATGAGGACCGCCTGGCTGGCCCTTGGCACCACCGCGTTGCTGGTGGCCGGGTGGTTACTGGCCCCGGCTGCAGGCCGTCGGCTGGCGTACTTCGACGTGCGTCACGTGGAGGTGGTTGGCGCCCGCCATGTGCCCACCCGTGCGATCGTCGAGAGCCTCAAGCTGCCCCGCTCGGCCAGCGTGTTCGATCCGCTGGCGCCGGTCGCGCAGCGGGCCCGCAAGGTGCCTGGCGTGCGGGCCGCCGAGGTGTCGCGCCGCCTGCCGGGTACGCTCGTGGTGAAGGTGACGGAGGCGGTCCCGGTGGCCCTCGCCACCACGAAGCAGGGCCTGCGGATGCTCGACGACCGCGGGCGCACGCTCCCGTTCGAGCCATCACGATCGGCCCCGGACCTCCCGATCGTCGGCGCGCCCGACTCCCTCGTGGCCCAGCTGCTCGGACGGCTGCGCGAGGTGGACCCCGGGTTCTACGCGCAGGTGGATGCCGCGTGGCGGGTCCGTGGTGACGTGGTGCTGCGCCTCGACGGGTACCGCGTCTGGCTGCGCAGCGATGCCTCGCCGGGGGCCATTGAAGCCGTGCAACTGGTGACCCGCCGGCTGCAGGCCGGCGGCCGGCCGTGGGATGAACTGGACGGACGCTTTGCGGACCAGGTCGTGGTCCGCTGGAGATCCGCATGACCGACGTGCGCAAGCAGCTCGTGGCCGCCATCGACCTCGGTACGACCAAGGTGAGTGCGGCCGTGGCCGAGGCTTCCGGCGACCCGCGCAACCCCTCGGCACGCGTGCTGGGGCTCGGCGTCGAACGCACCCAGGGGATGCGACGCGGCGTGGTGCGGGACATCGAGGAGTCGACCCGGGCCATCACCAAGGCCATGAGCGATGCCCAGAAGATGGCCGGCGCCGAGATCGGCACCGTCTACGTGGGCGTGGCGGGCGAGCACGTGTCGGGACGCACCTCCCACGGCATGGTGTCGGTGACCAGCGAGGAGATTCGCACGGCCGACGTGGCCCGGGTCAACGACATGGCGAGCAACGTGTCGTTCGGCCGTGACCATGAGCTGCTGCACGCCGTCCCGCTCGATTACCTCGTGGACCAGCAGGGTGGCATCGCCGATCCCATCGGGATGACGGGGAGCCGGCTCGAGGCCGAGGTCTACCTGGTCACCGTGCTCTCGAGCGTCCTGACCAACCTGCGGAAGTGCATCGAGCGCTCGGGATTCCAGGTGGGTGAGTTCGTGCTGGAGCCCCTGGCGGCGTCCCTGGCGGTGCTGACGTCCGACGAGCGGGAACTGGGCTGTGCCATCGTCGAGCTGGGGGGCGGGTCCACCAACGTCGCGATCTTCCAGCACGGCAGGATCCGGCACACGGCGTCGCTGCTCTGCGCGGGAGGGCATGTCACCAACGACATCGTGCACGGCCTGCAAGTGACCCAGCAGGATGCCGAGCGGCTCAAGGAAAAGCTCGGCGCCGCCTGGGAACCCCTCGTGCCCGATTCGGACATCGTGGACCTGCCCAGCACCCCGGGCCAGGGCGCCCGGACGGCACGGCGGCGGGTCCTTGCGCACATCATGCAGGCGCGCATGCAGGAGATCCTGGAGTACGCCCGGGACGAGATCACCCGGGCGGGATACCATCAGCACCTGCCTGCCGGTATCATCCTGACGGGCGGCGGGGCCTTGCCCCCGGGCATCACCGAGCTGGCGCGCGAAGTCTTTGCGATGCCGGTGCGGGTCGGGACCCCGGGGCAGGGCCTCCGGGGCCTGGCGGACAGCCTCGAAACCCCACGCATGGCCATCACCGCCGGCCTGCTCCTCTACGGGGCCCGGCAGGAACTCTCTGGAGCATTCGGGACCGGCACCCGCCGGAACCGTACCGTGGAAAAGCTGGTGACGCCGGTGAAGCGCTGGCTTCAGGACTTCTTCTGAGGAGGGCGGGCGAGTGTCCGGAATGATCTTCGAGTTCGAGGACGCCGATCGGAGCGCCCAGGGCGCCAGGATGAAGGTGGTCGGCGTCGGGGGTGGCGGTGGAAACGCCGTCAACCGGATGATCGACGAGCAACTCCAGGGGGTCGAGTTCATCTCGGTGAACACCGACGCCCAGGCCCTCTCCCGCTCCAAGGCCGACCTCAGGATCCAGATCGGCAAGCGGCTGACCCGCGGCCTCGGTGCGGGTGCCCGGCCCGAGATCGGGCGGCAGGCCATCGAGGAGGATCGCGACGAGGTGTTCGAGGCCCTGAAGGGCGCGGACATGGTGTTCGTCACCTGCGGCATGGGGGGCGGCACCGGCACCGGGGCGGCCCCGATGATCGCCGAGTTGGCTCGCGAGGCGGCGGCGCTCACCGTCGGCATCGTCACGCGCCCCTTCCAGTTCGAGGGCAAGAAGCGGATGCTCCAGGCGGAAATGGGCATCAGCGAGATGCGGAAGGGCGTGGACACCATGATCGTGGTGCCCAACGAACGGCTCCTCGCCATCGTGGGGAAGGGCACCCAGTTCCTCGAGGCCCTCAAGAAGGCGGACGAGGTGCTGCTCCACGCCACGCAGGGCATCTCGCGCCTCATCACCTCGACCGGCATCATCAACGTGGACTTCGCCGACGTGCGCACCGTCATGCAGAATGGCGGGGCGGCGCTGATGGGCACCGGCATTGGCCGGGGCGAGAACCGGGCGCTCGAGGCCGCGCAACAGGCCATTTCCAGCCCGCTGCTCGACAACGTGTCGATCTCCGGTGCGGCGGCCGTGCTGCTCAACATCACCGGCGGCGATGACCTCACCCTGGGCGAGGCCACCACCATCAGCGAGATCGTGCACGAGGCCGTGGGTGAGGATGCCGAGATCATCTTCGGCGCTGGCAACGATCCCGCCATGCAGGGCGAGGTGCGGGTCACCGTCATCGCCACCGGCTTCGACCGCGCCCAGCGCGACGAGCGGCCCTCCGGGGTGATCCACTTCCCCGGGCGCAAGCGGCCGCATGAGGAGCACCGCCCGGTGCCGGCACCCCCTGTCGTGCAGCCCATCGCCCGCCCGGAGCCGCAGATTCGCCCGAACATGCGGCCTGCGCCGGGTGCGGACATCCCGGACATGGAGATCCCGACCTTCATCCGGCGACAGATGGACTGATGCGGGGCAGGCTCGCAGTCGCCGCGGCCGGCGTGCTGGCCGCGGCAACCGTTTTTGCGCTTCGGGGCGAGTGGCCGTGGTCGAGGCTGGGAAGCGGCAGCGTGCCGCCGGCCGATTCAGCGACGGTCGTCGAGCCAGTGTCAGCTCCGCTCCGCCCGGACACCCTGCGCCGGGGCGAGACCCTGTCCGACCTGTTCGCCCGCAACGGGCTCAACGACTCGGCCGTGCGCCGGGTCGCCTCGCTGCTCGACCTCCGTCGCCTGCAGGCCGGGCTCGTCTTCAACTTCCGCCATCCGCTGGGCGACTCGCTGCCCGACCAGGTCGCGGTGCGCGCCACCGACGAGCGGCGGGTGCTGCTCACGCGGGTTGCCGGGCGCTGGAATGCCAGCACCGAGCCGATCCAGTGGATGGTGGACACCGTCCGGGTGTCGGGCACCATCGAGACCTCCCTCTATGATGCGCTCGACGCAGCGGTGCCGCCCGAAGTCCTTGGCGATGGCGAGCGCGTTCGCCTCGCCTGGGACGTGGCGGAGGTCTACCAGTGGCAGGTGGACTTCAGCCGCGACCTCCATCCGGGCGATGCCTTCCGGGTGCTGGTGGAGCGCCTGGTGTCGGAGGAAGGCGACGTCCGCGTGGGGCGAGTGCTGGCGGGCGAGCTGGAGCAGGATGGGATGGCCCTGACCGCGTTCCGGTTCTCCACCGACGCGGCAGCATCGAGCTTCTACGACGTCGACGGCCGGTCGCTCCGTCGTGCCTTCCTCAAGGCACCGGTGGAGTTCCGTCGGATCTCGTCCCGCTTCAACCGGTCGCGCATGCATCCAGTGCTGGGGTATGCGCGGCGCCACGAGGGGACCGACTATGCCGCCGATCGCGGCACGCCGGTGATGGCAGCAGGCGATGGCGTCGTGCTCCGGGCCGGCTGGAGCGGCGGCTATGGCAACCTGGTCGAGGTACGGCACGTCAACGGAATCGTGACGCGCTACGGACACCTGCGGGGCTTTGCGCGGGGCATCCGGAGCGGGACGCGCGTCACCCAGGGGCAGGTGATCGCGTACGTTGGGGCAACCGGGCTCGCGAGTGGCCCGCACCTGCACTATGAGTTCCGCGTGAACGGCGTGGCACGGGATCCCATGAAGGTGGATCTCGGCTCAGGCGAGCCAATTGCCGAGGCGTCTCGTCCAGCGTTCGAGGCGGAGCGGGATCAGTTGCGGCTGCTGCTGGATGGGGGCGCCGTGGTGCCCCTGGCGCTGGACGCCGTTCCGGGGGATCGAAGTGCGTCACCACCAGGAGATGCCGAGGCGGCAGCAGGGAGCTGAGGACCATCAACGCCATCGCCTCTGCCCGCGCCTTCCTGGCGATCCTCGCGTGGCACCCGGGCGGCACGGCGGTGGAGTGCCCGCCCCGCGATGTACTCCTCTCCCTCAAGCAGGCGCACTTTGTGGTCGCCGACGCCCACCAGCGGAGCGCCATGGCGCTGTCGCTGGTGGATTGCCTGAGCGATCCCGACCCCCGCATTCGTGACGGAGTGGCGTACGAAGGGATGCAGGCCTGGCTGCGGGGCAAGCAGCTCGACTCCACCACCGTAGTGCAACTGGGGCAGCGGCTCGAGCGGTCGCTGGCAGCTCCGCCCGATGCGGCTGGATTCCGGCGCCCCTTCGCGGCCCTGGCCCTTTCCGAGGTGGCGCGCGCCGACCGCATGGTGCCGACCTTTTCCCCGGCTCAGCTCGAGGCCACAGTGGCCGCGACCGACCGTTACCTCCGGTCGATCGACGACTACCGCGGCTTCGTGGACGGCGCCGGGTGGCGGCACGCCGTGGCGCATGGCGCCGACCTGGTGCTGCAACTCGGGCTCAACCCGCGCGTGGACGCGGCGCAGGCCCAACGCCTGCTCGATGCCGTGGCGGCGCTGGTTGCTCCCGCGAGCGGGCACGCCTACATCCACACCGAGCCTGACCGCATGGCGCGGGCAGTGTTCTTCATCCAGCGTCGCGGCCTGCTGCCGGACAGCGCCTGGGCGGGGTGGCTGTCGATGGCCACCGCGCCGGCGCCGCTGTCGGCCTGGGGCCAGGCATTCGAGAGCGAAAAGGGCCTGGCCCGCCGGCACGATGCGCTTGCGTTCCTGTACTCCCTCCACTTCCTGGCGAGCACCGCGGGCGACGTCAGGGCGACGACGTTCGCTCGCACCATTCAGGCAGCGATCGAGCAGGTCCTCCAGGGCTGAAGCTCGTTGGCGCTGCATCATAAATAACTACACTGTAATGTTTTGAGGTCAATCACCTCGATACGACATGAGGTCTGGCCGGCTTCAATCCTGCCATCACGCAACCATCCGGTTGCCGCGGTTGTCTCACCCACGCCGGCAGGTACTTGGGTCTTGCGCCACGTTCCCGCCTGAAACTCCGTTGCAGTACGCGACGTAAGGCGGTCGTTCCTCTCGATCACGCCAGTCCGGAGTCACCCCATGAAGCGCCGGTCGCTCATTGCCCTGGGCATCCTCATTCCCCTCCTCGCCGCCGGCGGCTATGCCGCCAACAAGACCATGTCGAAACCCACGGAGGGCGGGCTCAAGGCGGTGGCAGTGGTCCGGGGGGAACTGGTGGACAAGGCCCTGGCCGTGGGCACCATCGAGCCGCGGGTCGAGGTCAGCGTCAAGTCCATCCTGGCCGGGGTCGTGCGGCGCCGGTACGCCGAGGTGGGCGAGTACGTGCGGAAGGGCGCTCCGCTCCTGGAGATCTCCCCCAATCCCACCCCGCTCGAGCTGGTGGAGCTCCGGCGCAACGTGGAGCTGCGCGAGATCGAGCACCAGAACCTGGAGCGGGAGCTGGAGCGACAGCGGGAACTGGTCAACCAGCACCTGGTCGCGGTGGCGGACTTCGAGCTGGCCGAGCGCCGGGTGAACGAGTCCCGGGTGCAGCTGCAGCTGGCGCGGGAGCGGCTGGCCCTGCAGGAGGGCGGGACGGTCCAGTCCGGGTCGGCCAGGGTGGAAACCGTGGTCCGCGCGCCGATCGATGGGTTCGTGCTGGAGGACTCCATCGAGATCGGTGACCCGGTGGTGCCGCTGACACCGTACCAGGAGGGCACGGTCCTCATGCGGATGGCGGGAATGAAGGACCTGATCTTCCGCGGCACCGTGGACGAGATCGACGTCGGCCGGCTCAAGGAGGGCATGCCGGTGGAGCTCAAGGTCGGGGCGCTGCCGGACGCCAGGGTCAGCGGGCGGCTCGACAAGATCTGGCTCAAGGCCCGGAAGCAGGAGCAGGCCACCGTCTTCCCGATCGAGATCGTGCTGACCGACGTACGGGGCGCCACCCTTCGCGCGGGGTACTCGGCGAATGCGGAGGTCATCATCGCGCGGCGGGACAGCGTGCTGGTCATCCCCGAGCGCCTGGTGACCACGCGCGGCGACTCGAGCTTCGTCACGATCCGGAAGCCCGATGGGACGACCGCAGAGCGCTTCATCCGGACGGGGCTCTCCGACGCCATCAACATCGAGGTGGTCGAGGGGCTTGCGGTGAGCGATTCCGTGGTGGAGAAGCCGCCCCGGAACATCAGCTGAGCGGCGGCGCCCATGCTGAGGGAGTTCGTCGCGGACATGCGGCAGCAGAAGCTGCGCACCTCCCTGACGGTGCTGGGCATCGCCTGGGGGACAGTGGCGGTGGTGGTCCTGCTGGCGTTCGGCGTGGGTTTCGAGCGGCAGACCAGGAAGCGCTTCCACGGCCTGGGCGACCGGATCGTGATCCTGTTCGGGGGACGGACGGCGAAGCCCTTTGCCGGCTTCGGCAACGGCCGCGCCATCCAGCTCACCGAACAGGATGCGGCGCTGCTGGTCCGGGAGGTACCGGAGATCGAGCAGGTGTCGCCCGAGTACACCGCCCGCGGGATCCGGGTGCACCGTGGGACCAAGGCGGCCAACCCGGTCGTCACCGGGGTGGTGCCGGCCTATGCGGAGATGCGGAACATCATCCCGGCGGCGGGTGGGCGCTTCCTGAACGACCAGGACGTGGCCGAGCGGCGCCGGGTGGCGATGCTCGGCGATGAGCTGGCGAAGCAGCTCTTCGGGGACACGCCGCCGGTGGGCGAGCAGGTGTACATGGGGGACACGCCCTTCACCGTCATCGGCGTGATGCGCCCCAAGCTGCAGAACTCCTCCTACCAGGCACGCGACAAGGACCGGCTGTTCATCCCGGCCAGTACCCACCACGCCGTGTTCGGGCGGCGGTACCTCAACAACATCGTGTACCGGGCCCGCAGCGCCGACCTCACCAAGGTGGCCGAGCGGGGCGTGTATGAGACCCTGGGGCGGAAGTACCGGTTTGACCCCTCCGACGAGGATGCCCTCGGGGTCTGGGATACGAGTGAATGGGAGACGGAGGTCGGCACGCTGTTCCTGGCGTTCAACGTCTTCTTCGGGATCGTTGGCTCCTTCACCCTGCTGGTCGGGGGGATTGGCGTGGCGAACATCATGTACATCGTGGTGCGGGAGCGGACCCGGGAGATCGGGGTGCGCCGGGCGGTCGGTGCCAGGCGGCGCGACATCCTGGTGCAGTTCTTCGCGGAGACCTGCCTCATCGTGGGCATGGGGGCGGTGCTGGGGATGGTCCTGTCGGTCGCGCTCGTCGCGGCCATGGGCGGCATGCCCACCCAGGACTTCGTGGGCTCGCCGGTGATCTCGCCCCTGGTGATGGTGGCGACCCTTGCCCTCCTTGGCCTGGTGGCCTTCGTGGCAGGCCTCTTCCCGGCGCGGCGGGCGGCGAACCTCGACCCGGTCGAGGCGCTCCGGACATGATGCGCATCCTGCTCGAGGAATTCCTGGGCGACCTCAGGGCCCAGCGAACACGCGCCATGCTCACCTTCCTGGCGGTGGCCTGGGGCGCGCTGGCCGTCGTGCTGCTCCTCGCCTTCGGTGAGGGGCTGAAGCGCACCATGCGGAACGGGCTCCTGGGTGCCGGGGAGCGCATCTTCATGGTCTACAGCGGGTCCACCAGCAAGGTGTTCGCCGGCCTGGGTGAGGGACGCCGCATCCGGCTCTCCGAGGAAGACCTCCCGCTCCTGCTGCGGTCGATTCCGGGCATCGACCGTGGGTCGCTGTCCTTCGGCCGCTGGGGGGCGCAACTCCAGGTCGGGAAGCTCCGCACGACGGCGTTCGTGGAGGGCGCCTCGCCGGAGCACGCGCCCACCCGGCACATGGAGCCGGCGCCAGGGGGCCGCTTCCTCAACCAGGCCGACATCGACCAGAAGCGGCGGGTGGTCTTCCTCGGCAACGAGCTCGCCGAGAAGCTCTTCGGCAAGGGCGTGAGCCCCATCGGGAAGACCGTCGTGATCGAGGGGCTGCCCTTCACCTGTGTCGGGGTACTGCAGAAGAAGTTCCAGGATTCGAGCAACAACGGCCCCGATGCCGAGCGGGGGGTGATCCCGTACACCACGTTCCGCCTGGTGTATGGCAACCGCTACGTGGACCACCTCATCCTCCAGCCGCGGGATGCCTCGCAGGGCCCCGCGGTCAAGCAGCAGATCTACGAGGTCCTGGGGCGAAAGTACCGCTTCGACCCGACCGACGAGCGCGCACTCGGCATGTGGGACTTCATCGAGGACGAGAAGGAAATGGCGGCCGTCGGGATCGGGATCCAGCTCTTCCTCGGGCTGGTCGGCGCCTTCACCCTGCTCATCGCCGGGGTGGGTGTTGCCAACGTGATGTATGTGGTGGTGAAGGAGCGGACCCAGGAGATCGGCGTGAAGCTGGCCCTGGGCGCGCGGAAGCGCCACATCATGGGCCAGTTCCTCTTCGAGGCGCTGGCCATTTCGGTGGCAGGGGGACTGGTGGGCCTTGGCCTCGCCGCCGGGGTGGTCCGGGCCATCGATGCCATTCCCACCGAGAGCAACCCGGCCATGCAGTACATCCTGAACCCCGCGCTCTCCTGGCCGATTGCGATCGGGTGCGTGGGGCTGCTGATGGCAATCGGCCTTGCGGCCGGCATCCTGCCGGCGCGCAAGGCCGCAAACGTGGACCCGGTAGAGTCCCTGCGCTACGAGTAGTGCTCAGAACGCGATGACAAGCCCCGCCGAGACCTCGCCCTGCGACACGGTAGTGGTTCCCTCCGTCGCGTAGCAGTAGCCCCACACGCTGCACCAGGCGTACAGGTCGCCATTCGGGACGAAGCTGAACCATCCGCGCACCCGCGCCAGGGCGCCGAAGCGCTGGTCCTGCCCGAACATGGCCTTGACACCACCGTGCAGGGAAAGGGAGAAGTCAGTGTGGGTGCCGTAGCCCGGTTCCTTGAGGTCGAACACCGTGACGCCCATCCCACCACCAATGAATGGCTTCACCCGCGGGTTCCGGCCCAGCTCGTAGCGGCCGCCAATGTGGATGTAGTTGGTCGCGAATCCGACGGCGTCGCTGACGAACCCGCCCCCGCGCTCGCGGAAGGTGACGTCGGTATCCTGCCGAAGGTAGGTGAGCTCGACGACGGTGCCGTAAGAGGGGTTGAAGCCCAGCTCGGCGCCGTAGGCGAGGCTCGAGGCTACGTCGAATTCGCCGGCCGGTACGTTGTTGTAGGCGTCAGTGCTGTACCCCCCGCCCCACATGTACCCGATGAGCGGTGTCAGCTGGACACCGCGGGCCTGCGCGGCGGCCGGGACGGCAACACAGGCCAGCAACAGGCTGGCTACGGGGACGAACAACCTACGGCGCATGGGTGACCTCGGTGGATGTGGTATCGAGAAACACGACCTTCCAGTCCTGCTTCATGCTGGCCACGAGCCAGCCCTTCGTGCCGGCGGAGTCGAGCCCCCGTGCCAGCCGCCCAATGTGGGCGTCACGGTCGTAGGCGTACTCGCGCTCGGCATCGTCGTGATGAATATAGATCCCGAGCCGCGAACCGCCACTGCTGGTGGTGTAGTCCAGCATCTCGTAGTCCCCATCCGAGTTGCCCACCGCAATGACCGGACGGCGGCCGATGAGCTGCGCGATCCCCACGGGCTTGCCCGGCCCGTCGTTCACCAGGTCGATCGCGGGCTCCACCACCACACCGGGGCCGGTGCCCAGGATACGGTAGGCGAGCTTGAGGCGGGAGCCAACGACCTGCTCCGGCGGCACGCCATACGTCGGCGCCGCAAAGGCGCGGACGAAGTTGTTGGTGCCTCCCGTCACGATCCAGGTCTGGTACCCCTGTGCCCGAAGGAAGGTGAGCAACTCGACCTGCGGCTGGTACACCATGCTGGTGAACCGGCGGTTCGTGGCCGGATGGCGCGCGCTCGCGATCCACTCGCGCACCGTCGAGTCGAACGTCGCCACTGTCATGCCGGCGTGCGTGGTGCCCAGGATGGCCGCCAGGCTCTTCTGCCCTCCAGCCAGGGCGGCGCGGGTGTCTCCCTCGAGCACGGCCTTGAATGGCTGGCGGTGCCGCCATTCGGGATGGTGAGGTGCTTCTGCCCGCACCCGGTCCAGGGCAAAGAGGAGCTCGGTGTACAGCGGCTGCTCCACCCAGAGGGTGCCGTCGTTGTCGAACACGGCAATGCGGTCGGCGGGCGGAACGAAGGCGGAGTCGCCAGGTGACGTGGTATGCCGGACGAACTCGAGGATACGGGCCTTGGCAGGGCCCTCGTTCCAGGAAGGCAGCGGGTCGGGTGTGCCCGGCGTCGCGGCCGGGCGGGGCGTCGGCGAGGCGCACGCAGCGAGCAGGCAGAGCAGGCTTGGCCATGATGTCGGGCGCATCGTCTTGGTCCTCATTGGCGTCGGGCAAGGCATGGCACGGGCGACCCGGTTCCCACTATAGCACCCCGTGTCCCTGGCGTCAGGCTACGAAGGTTCCAGGCGGTGGCCTGAACCGTGGGTCCCGTCTCGCCCGTGGACCGCCACCTGTGTCAACGGTGAAGTTCCACCTCGGCGACAACGGCGCGATGATCGCTGGCGCCGAGCCCGTCGGGCACCGCGCCGGCGGCGACCCGCCTGATGGGCATGCCCCTGGAGAACATGTGGTCGAAGGACCAGACCAGGTGTGTCCGCCCCACATCCCGGGTGAGCCACTCATAGCCCGCCTTCTCGAACACCCTTGCCGCCCCGCGGCGGTTGAGGTCGCCGATGACCAGCACAGGCTCGTCGCTCGCGGCCGCATCCTCCACGACCGCGCGGGCCTGGGTATCCTGTCCCCGCGAGGTGGCCTCCCAGAGGGTGCTCAGGTGCAGCGCATAGATCCGCACGCGCGTGCCCCGCAGCAGGATGGTGGCCCGGACGGCGACGCGAAGGAGGCCCCGCCCGCGGTCGGCACCGGGCAGCACGAGCTTTCCGTGGTCAAGGATGGGCCAGCGGCTGAGTATGGCAGGCCCGAAGTTGCGCCCGGTCGACGGATGGCAGGAAGATGCGTAGTAGGCGAAGCCGAATGTGTTGCCGGCGAGTCGCTCAACGGCCGCTTCGTCGGCCTCCTGAAGTGCGAGGATCTCCGCTGTGGCCAGCCCTGGCTCCCGCTGGATGAGGGCGGCCACGCGAGGGAGTTGGAGGCCCAACTGGATATTGTAGGTCGCCAGGCGTAGCATGCCTGACGCGGTACCCTGGGCGTCAGGCCGGTCGGGAGTGGCACGTGCGATCGAGGGGCCGTCGGGGTCAGGAAAGTTCCTGGCACGCGTCCACCAGTGATGGGCGGCGAACATTCACTAGAATAGCCAGCCCAGCGATAGCCCGGCCAGCAGGATGCGCTCCCCCCGGGCAAAATCGAGGGCTACCGTTGGCGCAAGGACCCATCGTTCGCGAACCTCGACCTCGTACTCGAGGCCGAGGCGAAACGCGAAGTACCAATCGTCGTTTGCCCGCTCGGCGGACGGGGCCAGGATGACGGCCAGGCCGCCCACGGGGTGCAGGGAAAGCGCCGGACCCAGGAGGAGGCTGCGGTTGCTACCCGTGACGAAATCTGCGTACGCGCCGATCCCATACCACGCATGAAACCGCCATTCGTATTCGGCGCCCAGCGTGACGCCGGTCTGGTCATCCTCATCGAAGAGGGCACCCACGTAGCCGGCAACCCGGTTTCGCCGGGGTTCTTCGCGGGCAGAACCTCGCGGCTGAGGTTGCTCCGCCGTGCGGCTGCCTTCCTGGGCCTCGACGGTGCCCGCCAGGGCCAGGAGGCACAGGCCGGCCAGTGCGGAGCGTCGAAGCGAGGGGCCAGCCGGGCTGCACACATGAAACATCGCAGTCTCCTCGAGGATCCGGGTGCCGTGGCCAGGAGTGTTGTCCGGGCCAGCAAGTTATCAGCGTGGCTCCTGCCACTCCTGCTCACCGCCCTGGCAGCGTCGAGGGCGGGGGCGCAATCCAACGTCCAGGCATGGTACGATGTCGAGTTCGATTACATCATCAATCCGAAGCTCCTGGTCAACGTGGAGGTCGGCCCCAAGGTCCTGGTTTCCAGCGACCAGCCCGGCTGGAACGCCTTCGACCTGACGCCCGGCCTCGAGTATTCGGTTGAGCCCTGGGCAGACCTCCTCCTGTACGCCCCCCTCTCAGCGACGGTGCAGAAGGAAGGGGTGAACACCTTCGAGGTCCGCTGGACAGTCGGGACGCGCCTTGCCATGCGGCCATCTCCCCGGTTGCTCCTCCGAACCCGTGCCCTCTTCGAGTACCGGAGCATCTCCTTCCTCGGGCAGGACTCCAGCCAGGTGTCTGCCCGCGGCCGCGTCCGTGTCGAGGCCAGGTATGCGGTGAACGGGCCAGACTACTCGGCGCCCCGCACCCTCTATGCATTCTCGGACTTCGAGGGGTTCCTCAATTTTGGCAACGCCCCGAGCGAGCGCTTCCTCAACCGCGTGCGGTTCCGCCTGGGGGCAGGGTACCGCTTCTCCCACTGGTGGACGGCGGAGGCCATCTACAGCCTCCAGGGTTCCGACAACACTCTGGGCAACGACGACGTGCCCACACAGGACCACATCATTCGCCTGCGGCTGGTGCACTTCATCAACTAGGGTCCGGCCACGGGGGCGCACTTGAACGATGGTTGCATGGCAGGGTGCCTGGGGCGTACGTCGGGCAGTGGCTGCAGAGCTTCCGGGAGTTCCCGCCGCGCCAGAAGCCGGGCAGCTTCAACCTGGAAAGGGTCATGGAGGCAGTGACCGCACCGCAGCAGAACTGAGGCACCCAGGGGGCGGAGGGCGGTCGGGCCTGGAACGGTCCCGGACGCCCGTCCGTATATTGGGGTGGCCTTCACCCTCCGGGATCCTTGCGCTTCCTCCTGGTCATCGTTGCCTCCTCGCTGCT
Organism: uncultured Gemmatimonadaceae bacterium; assembly: GCA_964638035.1. GTDB lineage: Bacteria > Gemmatimonadota > Gemmatimonadetes > Gemmatimonadales > GWC2-71-9 > JAGGAG01. Next base: position 77,767 of record CAZWXD010000010.1, read on the forward strand.
CGCACTCTTCACGTACCTCCGGCTGGAGCGGCTGGGCGTGCGTGCGTGGCCGGCTATCGTGGCCCGGAGCATGGCCTGGGCTGCCATCGGGTTACTCGTGCTCAACGTGTCCTGCCCGCGACGGCCCGGCGCTGAGCGCCCGGTGGTGCTGCTCGATGCCTCGCTCAGCATGGGCCAGGATCCGGCGCACTGGCTCAGGGCCCGTCGCCTCGCGGATTCGCTGGGAGAGGTGCGCTGGGTGGGGGTGGGGGCCGCCACCCCTGACACCATGCCTGACCGGGGCGACTCCCGCCTGGCCCCCGCCATTGCCGCAGCATCTGCCCTGGGCCGTCCCGTCACCGTGGTCACCGACGGCGAAGTGGAGGATGCCGCAGAGATACCGCCCGACGTCCGACGCGGGCTCCGGGTGGTGGTGGTCCCGCGGGAGCCCCGCGAGGACTGGGCGCTCGTGGAGGTCACGGGCCCTGCACGGGTCACGGTGGGCGACACCCTCCCGCTCGACATCGCGATCCGCCACGTTGGCGGCCGATCCGGGGACAGCGTGATGGTGGAGGTGGCGGGGCCGGGCGACCGAATCCTGGTGCGCCGTCAGGTGCGCATGACCGGGGACGTGGCCACGGCGACGCTCCGCGCCCCGACCCGGTCGCTGGCCGCGGGCGAGCACATGCTGTCGGTCCGCCTCGCACACATGAGGGATGCGGAGCCGCGCACCGACGAGCGCGCGTTCCACCTGGCAGTGGCCGCCACGCCCGGGGTTGTGCTCGTCACCTCGCCGGCAGACTGGGATGCCCGATTCCTCTTCAAGGTCCTGGCGGATGTCAGCGCCCTGCCCGTGCGTGGCTTCGTGCAATTCGGGACCGAGTGGCGGACGATGGGCACCGTGCTGCCGGTGAGCGATGAGGCCGTGCGCCGGGCAATGCGGGGGGCCGACCTGCTCGTGTTGAAGGGCAGGGCGGTGGAGCGTGCAGGCGAGGTGCGTACCCGGGCACTCTGGCTCTGGCCCGGCAGCGAGGGACGGGCCGAACCCGGCGATTGGTACCTCGTTCCCACACCGACGTCACCCCTGGCGCCGACCCTGGCGGCTGTGCCCGTCGATTCGTTCCCGCCCGCCGTGCAGCTCACGCCGGTGCAGCCACCGCCAACAGGATGGGTGGCGCTCATGGCACAGGCAGGGCGCCGCGGTGCGCCGCGACCGGCAATGATGGGCGTCGAGGTGGGGCGGCGCCGCACCGTCACCACTGCGGTCGATGGCCTCTGGCGGTGGGCCTTCCGCGGCGGCGCTCCGGAGCAGGGCTATCGCGCCCTGATGGCGGCGACGGTGAGTTGGCTCCTGGCCGCACCTGACACCGTGCAGGGTGCCGCGGTACCGGTGCGGCACGTGGTCCGGAACGGCCAACCGGTCACCTTTGCCTGGCGGGGTGCCGGCCCTGCGCGCACGCTCGGGGTGAGCTGGTCGCGCAGCGACAGCCTGCAGGCCGATTCCCTTGCCTTCGACGGGATGGGGCGGGCGCAGGCGCGGTTGCCGGTCGGCACGTGGCGCTACCGGCTCGAGGATGGGGCCACCGGCCTGGTGGCGGTTGAGGGTTACTCGGACGAGTTGCTGCCGCGGCCGGTATCGCTGGCATCGCAGGAGGGCGCGACAGTGCGGGACCACGCCCGAAGCGCGGCGCGAGACTGGTGGTGGCTCTTCCTCCTGGCAGTCACGGCCCTCTGCACGGAATGGGTGGTCCGGAGGCGGATGGGCCTTCGCTGACGCGCGACTATCTTGTCCCCATGACACTCGGTCGTCTCTCGGAACAGAAGCTGTCCCTCTGGGGCCGCGTGAAGCGGGTCATGCTCACCGACGTGGGCGCCCTGGTGCGCGGGCTCCGGGAGTCGAGCCTCGAAGAGTTGGAGCAGGTGCTGCTCGAGGCCGATTTCGGCGTGCCGGCGACCATGGCAATGGTGCAGGCCCTGGAGCAGGGAGTGCGCTCGGGCAAGCTCACGAACGAGGCCCAGCTTCGGGAGGCACTGACCGGGCAGCTCGTCGTGCAGCTCGAGTCGGGGACGGGAAGCGCAGGACTTGCCCGTGCCAGTAGCGGGCCAACCGTGGTGCTGGTCGTGGGCGTGAATGGCGTTGGCAAGACGACCACGGTGGCCAAGCTCGCCGCGCGCCTCACGAAGGAGGGACGGAAGGTCCTGCTCGTGGCCGCGGACACCTGGCGTGCCGGCGCCATCTCGCAGCTGAAGGCCTGGGCCGAGCGCCTGGGCCTTCCCATCGTGGCGGGGGCGCCCGGCGGTGACCCGGCTGCCGTGGCCTTCGATGCGCTCGAGGCCGCCACCGCACGGGGCTGCGATACGATCATCCTCGACACCGCGGGCCGGCTGCACACCCAGGAGGGGCTCATGGATGAGCTTCGCAAGGTGACGCGCGTCATTGCGCGAAAGCAACCGGGTGCGCCCCATGAGACCTTGCTGGTGCTCGATGGCACCGTGGGCCAGAACGCGCTGCAGCAGGGGCGCCAGTTCACCGAGGCCGTGGCATGCACCGGCCTCATCGTCACCAAGCTCGACGGCAGCGCCCGGGGCGGCGCCGTCACCGCGCTGCGGCGCGAGCTGGGCCTGCCCATCCGGTTCATCGGCACCGGCGAGTCGGTGGATGCCCTGGAGCCCTTCGACGCCCGGCGCTATGCGGAGCGGTTGCTCGCCTGAGACGGCGGGCCCGCATGCCGCCGGGCCAGCCAGCGGCTGATGCGGTCACGCACTGCCCAGCTTTCGCTCCGGCCCGACACGCCCGTGCAGTTCCTCAAGGGCGTGGGTGAGAAGCGCGCCGAGTTGCTCGCGAAGCTGGGCATCCGCACGGCGCTCGACCTCATCTGGCACATCCCCCATCGCTACCTCGACGCCTCGGCGCTGACCCCGCTGGCGCGCGCACGGGTGGGCGAGGAGGTTGCCGCCGTGGGGCGCGTCGTCGCCACCCGCGTGCTGCCCACCCGCAAGGGCCTCCGGATCTTCCACGCCATGCTTCGCGACGAATCCGGCCTGCTGGAGTGTGTGTGGCCCGGCCAGGCCTTCCTCGACCGCATCATTCGCCAGGGCCAGTTGCTCCTCGTGTCCGGTCCCGTGCGCTTCTACCATGGACGCCAGCTCGCACCGCGGGAGTACATCATCCTGGGCGATGCGGAGGGGGATGACTCGCCTGTGGGGCGCATCCTGCCGGTATACCCCGCCACCGAGGGGCTGAGCCACCGACAGGTACGGGCCCTGGTCGAACGGCACCTCGACGACCTGGTGCCCATGATCGAGGATCTCCTGCCGAGCCGGGATCGCACGGCCCTCGGCCTCCGGCCGCTGGCCGACGCGCTCAGGGCCGTCCACCGGCCGGAGTCGGCCACCGATGCCGAGTCGGGACGCCGCCGGCTTGCATTCGACGAACTCTTCGACCTGCAGCTCATGCTGGTGCGCGCGCGAACGCTGGCACGACACGATGCACGGGGGCAGGTCCTTGCAGGAACGGGTGAGCTTACCCGCGCACTGGAACGCTCCCTGCCGTGGGCCCTCACCGGGGACCAGTCCCGGGCGCTCACCAACATCCAGCACGACATGGCAGCACCGGAGCGGATGCACCGCCTGCTCATGGGTGACGTGGGCACCGGCAAGACGGTCGTGGCCCTGCTGGCCATGCTCACGGCAGTGGAAAGCGATGCGCAGGCCGTCCTCATGGCCCCGACCGAGCTGCTCGCCGAGCAGCATGCTGCGAGCCTCGCGCGGCTGCTGGCACCGCTCGGGATCGTTCCCGAGGTGCTCCTCGGACGCATGACGCCGGCGGAGAAGTCGGCGGCACGCCGTCGGCTGGCGAGCGGGGCCGCACGCATTGCCGTGGGAACGCACGCCCTGGTGCAGGAGAGCGTTGCCTTCAGGCGCCTGGGCCTGGTGGTGATCGACGAGCAGCACCGGTTTGGCGTGGAGCAGCGAGCCGCACTCATCGGCAAGGGCGCGGCCCCCGACCTGCTCCTGCTCTCGGCCACGCCGATCCCGCGGTCGCTGGCGCTGACCCTGTACGGCGACCTCGACGTCACCGCGATCCGCGAGAGGCCTCCCGGCCGCGGTCGCGTGCGCACCGCCATTCGTGGAGACGCTGAGCGCGAGCGTGTCTGGGCCTTCGTGGACGAGGAGTGCCGCCGCGGCCGCCAGGCGTATGTCGTGCTCCCGGTCATCGAGGAATCAGAGAAGGCCGACCTCCGGGCGGCGACCACCGCCGCGGAGCACCTCCGCACGCGGCTCCCGGGCCTCGAGGTGGGGCTGGCCCACGGTCGACTCAAGGCGGAGGAGCGGGACCAGGTCATGCGGCGCTTCCGGGATGGGAGCATTCACGTGCTCGTGGCCACGACGGTCATTGAAGTGGGCATCGACGTGCCCAATGCCACCATCATGGTGATCGAGCACCCGGAGCGGTTCGGGCTGGCCCAGCTGCACCAGCTTCGGGGCCGCGTGGGACGCGGGGCGGGGGAGAGCTACGCGATCCTGCTCGCCGACGGGCCGGGATACGAGCGCCTGCGGGCGTTTGCGGCGACCGATGACGGCTTCAAGGTGGCTGAACTGGACCTGGCCGAGCGGGGCATGGGTGACCTGCTGGGGCAACGGCAGAGCGGGGGGCTCACCCTCCGCCACGCACGGCTGGCGGACGATGCGGACCTGCTCGACCAGGCACGTCACCTGGCCCAGGAGGTCGTGGGGAGGGACCCTGCCCTCGTGCGCCCCGAACACGCGGCCCTCCGGAACCGCACCATCTCGCGGTTCCCGAGGGCTGTGGAGTTGTTCCGCACCGGGTGACGCGCACGCCCCGGCGCACCGGTCATGCGCTCAGGGAAAGATACCCATCTCCTGGTAGATCACCGCCACCTTGTCGATGGCCGTTACCATGGCGGCGGTGCGCAGGTCCACCTTGGGGCCCAGGGCGTTCCGGGTGTCCCGCACCCCATGGTAGGCGCCGATCATCGTCTCCTCCAGCCCGGAGTTGACGAGGTCGATCTCGTCGGCACCATGGACCAGCGATTCCACCTCGGGGCCCTCGAGTCGCCGGCCACTCAGCTTCTCCATGCCCCCAACCAGCCGCCGGGCAAATCCCTCGTCGAACCGCTTCTCCATGCGGCCGAACCGGACGTGGGAGAGGTTCTTGAGCCACTCGAAGTAGGACACCGTGACGCCGCCGGCATTGAGGTACAGGTCGGGCAGCACCAGCACGCCCTTCTGCTGCAGGATCGTGTCGGCATCCGGGGTCGTCGGGCCGTTGGCGCCCTCGGCAATGATCTTCGCCCTGATTCGCGGTGCGTTCTCGGCCAGGACCTGGCGCTCGAGCGCGGCGGGAACCAGGATGTCACACTCGAGCTCCAGCGCCGCCGCCGAGGTGGGCAGCTGCTCGCTTCCCGGGAAGCCGAGGATCGAGCCTGTCTCCTTGCGGAAGGCCAGCACCTTTTCGAGGTCGAGCCCCTTCGGGTTGTGGATCCCGCCCTCGCGCTCGGAGATGCCCACCAGGATGGCGCCGCCCTCGACCAGGAACCTGGCGGCATTCGATCCGACGTTGCCGAGCCCCTGGACCACGAAGCGCTTGCCGGCCAGGCCCGGTGTGAGCCCAAGGGCCTTCATGTCCTCGGTGACGCTGCACGCCTCGCGCAGCCCGTAGAAGACGCCGCGCCCCGTCGCCTCCGCGCGCCCACGGATGCCGCCCAGTGCCACCGGCTTTCCGGTCACGCATCCCAGCGCGTTGAGGTCGTCCGACCGGATCTGGGCGTAGGTGTCGGCGATCCAGGCCATCTCCCGCGGGCCGGTGCCGAAATCGGGAGCGGGTACGTCGATGCCCGGCCCGATGTAGTTCTTGCGCACCAGTTCGAAGGTGTAGCGGCGGGTGATGCGCTCCAGTTCGGCCACGGAGTACTTGTGCCGGGAGATCCGGATCCCGCCCTTGGCCCCGCCAAAGGGGACGTCCACCACGGCGCACTTGTAGGTCATGAGCGCCGCCAGGGCCATGGTCTCCTCCGCATCGACATTCAGGTCGTAGCGGATCCCGCCCTTGGTCGGCAGCTTGTGCTGGCTGTGCTCCGCACGCCAGGCATGGATGGTGTCGAGCGTGCCGTCATCACGGCGCAGCGGGAAGCTGAACTGGGCGACGGTGTTGCACTGGCGGATCTGCCCGAGCAACGTGGGGTGGTGCTTCGTGAGGGCGGCGGCGCGGTCGAAGCTCTGCTCGACCTGCGCAAGAAAACTTGCACCGACGGACATTCCGGCTCCAGGTGGGGGCTCCCGAATATCGCAGGGCGCACAGGGAGTGCAAGTTGACGGCAATCGGTCAGGACCTGTAACCTGTGGCGCCCGGGGCGCGGTGCCCTGCACTGGCCGGGTGGTGCCGAAGAGGCACGTGGGCAGTCCCTGTGAAACGAGGCGGCGTGACGCGCACGGACACGATGGCGCAGACCTGGATCAGCGACCTGGCCGACCATGCGGACGAGACGGTGGTCGTCCGCGGCTGGGTGGTGACCACGCGGTCGAGCGGGAAGGTCGCGTTCCTCGTGCTGCGTGACGGCTCGGGCCAGGTGCAATGTGTCGTCTCGAAGCGGGACCTCCCGGACGAGGTCTGGACCCGCTTCCAGGGCCTTGGCCAGGAGGCCTCGGTGGAGGTGACCGGGAGCGTCAGGCTTGATCCCCGGGCGCCCGCCGGCGTGGAGTTGCTGGTGAGCAACCTGGAGCTGCTGGGTGGGAGCGAGGCGTTCCCGATCACTCCCAAGGAGCACGGCACCCAGTTCCTCTTCGAGCACCGGCACCTCTGGCTCCGGAGCCGCCGGCAGGTGGCCATTGCCCGGGTCCGCCACGAGGTGATCCAGGCCATCCGCGACTTCTTCTACGAGCGCGACTTCGTGCTGGTTGACACGCCCATCCTCACTGGCGCCATCGGGGAGGAGGCGGGGAACCTCTTCGCCACCGAGTACTTCGACCTGGGGAAGGCCTACCTGGCACAGACGGGACAGCTCTACGTCGAGGCGGCGGCAGCCGCCCTGGGTCGGGTGTACTGTTTCGGGCCCACCTTCCGCGCGGAGAAGTCGAAAACCCGCCGCCACCTCACCGAGTTCTGGATGGTGGAGCCGGAAGTGGCATTCAACGACTCCAACGACAACATGCGGCTGCAGGAAGCGTTCGTGAGCTACATCGTGGCGCGTGCCCTCGACCGAGCCGCGGAACCGCTCAGGGAGCTCGAGCGTGACACCGGCCCGCTGGAGCGGGTCCAGGCCCCCTTTGCGCGCATCAGCTACACCGACGCAGTGGCAACCCTCAACCGGCTGGGCTCCGACATGCAGTGGGGGCAGGACCTGGGAGGGGATGACGAAACGCTGCTGGCCCAGCAGTACGACCGGCCGGTCTTCTGCTTCAACTACCCGAAGCAGGTGAAGGCGTTCTACATGAAGGAGAACCCCGACGACCCCAGGACGGTGCTCAACAATGACTGCCTGGCGCCGGAGGGGTACGGCGAGATCATTGGCGGGTCCCAGCGGGAAGACAGCTACGACCGGTTGCTCGCGCGGATTGTGGAGCAGGGGCTCGACCCGGCCGCCTATGGGTGGTACCTGGACCTCAGGAAGTACGGCACCTTCGTGCACTCGGGCTTCGGGCTTGGGGTGGAGCGAACGGTGGCGTGGATCTGCGGCATCCCCCACGTGCGTGAGACGATCGCCTTTCCCCGCCAGCTGCACCGGCTCTATCCGTAGGGCACCGCGGTGCCCGGCTGGCGGTCATGCCGTCTGCTCGCCCAGCTTCACCTCATCCCAGATCGCATCGAGTTGCGTGAGCGTGGCGTTGCCCAGGTCCAGGCCCCGCGCCGCGGCCAGTTGCTCCACCGCCTCGAACCGGCGCCGGAACTTCGTGTTGGCGCGATCGAGCGCCGGCCCGGGTTGGACCCCAACCTTTCGCGCCAGGTTCACGACCGCGAAGAGCAGGTCGCCCACCTCGTCGGCCAGCGTTTCGTGCCCCGGCTCGTGGCCCGACGCCAGTTCCGCCTCCACCTCAGCCAGCTCCTCCCGCACCTTCGCGGCCGGCCCCGCCGCATCGGGCCAATCGAACCCCACGCCGGCTGCCCGCTCCTGGAGGCGGTAGGCCTGGAGCAGGTCGGGCAGGGTGCGCGGCAATCCATCGAGCACGCGCCGATGGCCCTCCCGCTGCTTCAGGCGTTCCCAGGGCTCGGGCGGGCCATGGTTGAAGAGGTGCGGGTGGCGCCGCTCCATCTTCCGGACCACGCGATCGGCGATGTCGTCCGGGGTGGCCTCACCGCGTTCCTTCGCAATCACGAACTGCCAGGCCAGGTGCAGCAGGAAGTCGCCGAGCTCCTCCCGGATGGCGGCGGTGTCCTCGTCGCGGAGGGCGGCGTCGAGTTCGAGCACCTCCTCGACCAGGTACGGCCGGAGCGTTTCACGACTCTGGGCACGGTCCCACGAGCAGCGGACGCGGAGGTCCTCGACGAGCGCGATGACGCGCTCGAGCGGCGTGTCTTGCATGACTCCCCCGTCACGGTAGTTTTCGCGCCGGCATGACGACTGCAATGCCAGCCCTGGCCGAGCGAGCGTGGGTGGACGTGGACCTGGGCGCGCTCCTGGCGAACGCGCGCACCGTCCAGGCCCGTGCGGGCACGCGACTGTTGCCGATGCTCAAAGCTAACGGCTACGGCCTCGGTGCCGTGCCGGTGGCCCGCGCCCTCGAGTCGCTCCAACCCTGGGGGTTCGGCGTGGCCACGCCGTCGGAAGGCGCCGAGCTGCGGGCGGGTGGCATCCTTGCACCCGTCGTGGTGTTCTCCCCGCTCAACCCGGCGTGGATCCCGCTCTACCTCGAGCACCGCCTGACCCCTGCGATCGGCGATCCAACGGCCCTGGCAGCGTGGTTGCCGCACGGGCCTTTCCACCTCGAGGTCGACACGGGCATGGGTCGGGCGGGTGTGCGCTGGGATGACCAGGCGGGGTTGCGGGCGGTATCGCAGCTGCTGGCGGGGGCCCGGCACTGGGAGGGCGTGTACACGCACTTCCACTCGGCCGACACCGATGCGATTGCGACGCACACCCAGTGGACCCGCTTCCATGATGTCATCGCGGGGCTGCCGCCGCGACCGCCCTTCGTGCATGCCGCCAACAGCGCAGCCGCCCTGGCCAACCCCCACTACGCCCTCGACCTGGTGCGGCCTGGCATCTTCCTCTACGGCGGGGCAGCAGGCACCGTGGATCCCCTTCCGGTCGCGCGCTTCTCCGCCGCCGTCATTGCAGTGCGCACCATTCGGCGCGGGGAACCGGTATCGTATGGCGCTACCTGGCATGCCTCGCAGGACACCCGCGTGGCCACGCTCGCGGTGGGCTATGCCGATGGCGTGCCGCGGGGCCTCTCGAGCCGGGGCTTCGTCGAGCTGCAGGGCGTGCGGTGCCCGGTCGTGGGACGGGTGACGATGGACATGACCATGGTGGAGGTGGGAGACCTGGCGGTGCAGGTGGGTGACGTTGCCGTGATCCACGGTGGCCTCGTATCGCTCGACGAGCAGGCGCGCGCCGCCGAGACGATCAGTTACGAGTTGCTGACGCGGATCGGGCGGCGCATTCCCCGGCACCACCATGCACCCGGCCGCTAGCTTGGACCGCCGGGCGGCGATCATCGTCCTCGATGGCCTGGGCGTCGGTGAGGCCCCCGACGCGGCCCGATGGGGCGATACCGGCAGCCATACCCTGGGCAACGTACTCCGCGCCGTCGGCGGCATGGCCCTGCCCAACCTGCAGCGCCTGGGCCTCGGGTCCCTGGTGCCGCTCGCGGGCGTGCCGCCCACGCCGGCCCCGGCAGCGGCCTGGGGCGTGGCGATCCCGGCGAGTGAGGGCAAGGACAGCACCAGCGGGCACTGGGAACTGTGCGGCGTCGTGCTGGATCGCCCCTTTCCCACCTATCCCGATGGCTTTCCCCCCCAAATCATCGCGGAGTTTGCCCGGCGCACCGGCCGGCGCGTGGCGGGCAACCGCCCGGCGAGCGGCACCACGATCCTCGAGGAGCTGGGCGCGCACCACCTGGCCACGGGCGACTGGATCGTCTACACCTCGGCGGACAGCGTCTTCCAGGTGGCGGCACACGAGGAGCGCGTGCCGCTCGAAGAGTTGTATGCTGCCTGCGCCACGGCGCGCGCCATGCTCACGGGAGCGCACAGCGTGTCGCGCGTCATTGCCCGCCCCTTCGTGGGCGTGCCCGGGCACTGGGTGCGCACGGCGCACCGGAGGGACCTGAGCGTGCCGCCGCCGGTGCCGACGCTGCTCGATCACCTCGAGGCCGCCGGCGTGCCGCGCGTGGGCGTGGGGAAGGTGGATGACCTCTTCGCGGGCAGGGGCATCACCAGCCGGCACGCCCCGACCAATGCTGATGCCTACGGCCTCATCAGGGATGCCCTCGACACAATGGAGCGCGGGCTCCTCCTGGCGAACGTCATCGAGTTCGACCAGTCCTGGGGCCACCGGAACGACGTGGCCGGGTTCGCGCGCGGGCTGCAGGAACTCGACGAGGCGATCCCCGCGCTGCTCGCCTCCGCCCGGCCGGATGACCTGATTATCTTGACCGCCGATCATGGGAACGATCCCACCACGCCATCGACCGACCACTCGCGCGAGGTGGTGCCGTTGCTCGTGACCGGTCCAGGGGTGAGGCCGGCGGCGCTGGGCCGGCGGCAGACCCTGGCCGACGTGGGCCAGACGGTGGCCGAGTTCCTGGACGTGGAACCCCTCCCCGCCGGTACGTCCTTCCTGCCCGAGGTCTGGCGTGGATGACGCGCTCCTGACGGCCGCATGGGCTGCCGCCGCCCGGGCTCATGCGCCCTACTCGGGGTACCGGGTCGGCGCGGCGCTGGAGGGCTGCGATGGTTCCGTTCATGCGGGATGCAACGTCGAGAATGCCTCGTACGGGCTGACGATCTGCGCGGAACGCGCCGCCGTCAGTGCCGCAGTGAGCGCCGGCGTGCGCCAGTTCCGGCGCATCGTCGTCGTGGTGGAGGCCAGTGCGCCGGCGATGCCGTGCGGGGCGTGCCGGCAGGTACTCGCCGAGTTCGCGCCCGGGCTGCCGGGCCTGTCCGTGGGACGGTCAGGGCGCGTGGAGTGGACACTGGCAGACCTGCTGCCGCACGCCTTCGGTGCGGGTGGGGGTGCAACGTGAGGCTGCCGAGCCTGGGGAGCGGAACCTGGATGGGTGCATTGAGGATGCGGTTCGGAGGGCGGACGGGAACCCTGGTGGCGGTGGGGGCGCTGCTGGCCGGGTGCCAGGAGCGACTCCTGACACCGGCGGACTGCCCGGCACTCTGCCCCGGAGGGCGGATCGTGGTGCGTGACACGGTTCTCCTGCCGGTCCCGGGGGGCGACAGCACGTTCACCGGGTACGTGGATGCCGGCCTGTCGGATGCGATGCTCGTCTCCAATGGCCTGGCGGCGGCCGATGCGCGTGGGTATGTGCGCTTCATCAGGCGCGGTGACTCGATCTTCGTGAACGACACGGTGCGGGCCTACACCATCGATTCGGTCAAGCTGCGCGTCGCCATCCTGAGCCGCGACTCGCTCCAGCCGGGGCTGGCGCTGGGCCTGTATCGCCTTCCCGCGACGATGGATTCCTCGGTGACCTTTGCCGACCTGGACGCTGCACTCACGCCCGAGGCACTGATCGCGTCCATTCCCGTGCCAGACACCCTGCACGCCGACACGCTCTCCGTCGTGCTCACGGGCGAGGCACTGGACGCCGTGGCGCTCACGCCGGCGGATTCCGGCGTGCTGCGCATGGGAATCGGCCTGTCGGCGCCCGCGCCGACCGGCGTTCGCGTGGCGGCCCTCGTCACCGGGATCACCGGTCCGCTCTTCATCACGTACGTCACCGTGGACGTCGCCGACACAACCCAGCAGAAGTCGTCCATTTCGCGGGGCGCGATCGTGACGACCTACCGGACGGCGGCGCCACCCCCTGCGCCGACCGCGACCACGCATGTCCTCGGGGGAGCTCCGTCCTCGCGTGTCCTCCTCCGCTTCGAGTTGCCCCGGCGGCTCAGGGATTCCGCCGAGTTTGTCCGGGCCACGCTCGAGCTCATCCCGGCGGGCCCGATGGCCGGCCTGGCCAACGTGCGATCGCAGGTCCAGGCCCGGGGCGTGCTCGCCGACCTCGGCGCCAAGTCGCCGGTGGCCACCGACCCGGCCCTGGTCGGCTTCGTGAACATCGAGCCCTTCACCACGGATACCATCAGCGTGGACGTGGTGCAGATCGTCCGCCTGTGGCGTGCCGACGTGGTCAAGCCGCAGGCGATCTTCCTCTCGCTCTCGCCCGAGGCATCGTCATTCATGGTGCCGGTGTTCGGCTCCAGCGGTGACCCGCTCCTCCAGCCACGCCTCCGGATCGAGTACGTGCTGCCCTTCGAGTTCGTCTCGCCATGAGGCGGTGCCTCGCACTGGCCGTGCTGCTCTGCGTTCCGGCGGCCCTCCAGGCGCAGTCTTCCATCTTCGGAATCCGGGGTCCGGGGTTTCCCGGCCGCCCGTACTCCGCCCGTGCCATCGCCACCGGCGGCAGCTTCGGCCTCTTCGATCCCGAGTCCCAGCTCAGTCCCGCATCGCTGAGTGCCGCAGTTGCCGCGAGCGGCACGTTCACGATCCTGGGCGACTTCCGCTCGGTGACCACGCCGGTGGGGAGTTCGAAGACCCAGGACTTCCGCTTCCCCAACTTCCTGATTGCGGTGCCCGTGGACCGGGGCCGCTGGACCCTGGGCTTCGGCGCCAGCACGTACGTCAACCGCGACTTTACCGTGGCCTCCGTGGACACGACGATCCTTCGGGGCGAGCCCGTCGAGATTTCCGACACGGTGCGGTCACGTGGCGGGCTGAGTGACCTGCGCTTTGCGGCGGCCTATCGCCAAGGGCGACGGGTCACGCTTGCCGGCGCCTTCCACGTGCTGACAGGCACCGACCGGCTGGTGGCCAAGCGGATGTTCAGCGACTCGAACTACGTGATGGTGGTGCAGGGCACCGAACTTTCCACGACGGCCATCGGCGTGAGTGTGGGCGTCAACTATGCGTTCTCCCCCAGGGTCACCGCCGGCGCATTCGTGCGGAAGGACTTCGGCGCCACCGTGAACGTGGACTCGGCCCAGTTCGGCGGCTCGACCGGGGTCGGCGGCCGGTACGAGTTGCCGCTTACCGTGGCGGGCGGCGTCACGGCGAAGGTGCGGAGGAACCTGGCCGTGGCGCTGGCGGCGCAGTACCGAGCCTGGTCGGCCACAGACAGCTTCCTGGTCGCCTTCGACGCTCCCGGCTCGGACAACACCTTCGAGGTCTCCGCGGGGGCAGAACTCACCGCAAGTGGCCCGTACCACAGTCTCCCCATCCGGGTGGGTGCCAGGTACGGCACGTTGCCATTCATGGTCGACGAGACAACCCAGCCTTACGAGTTCGCCGTGTCACTGGGAACCGGCGGTCGCTTCGCCCGCGAGCGGGGAGGGATCGACGTGGGCGTGGAGCGCGTCTGGCGGCGTGGGGGTGAGGGCCGGTCTGAGACCGGCTGGCTGATCTATACCGGCATCAACATCAGGCCCTGACCCGGCGCCGGGCTGGCGGCTGTCCGCCGCACGCCCTTCCCCCTAGGTTTCCCCGATGCCCAGCGTCTTCATCGAGACCTACGGCTGCCAGATGAACGTGGCCGACACCGAGCTCATGCTCGGCGTGCTCGGTCGCTCGGGATACGAGCGCGTCGAGGCGCCGGAGCACGCCGATGTGGTCCTGGTGAACACCTGCGCCGTGCGCGACAACGCCGAGCAGCGCGTGGTCGGGCGGGTAGGCGAGCTGCAGCGGCACCGCCGTCCCGGTGGGGTTATCGGGGTGGTGGGATGCATGGCCCAGCGTCTCGGGCCGGCCCTCCTCGCCGACTCGAGGCAGGTGGACCTCGTGCTCGGTCCCGATGCGTACCGGAACCTGCCGGAGCTCCTGGCCCAGGCCCTGGGTGGCGAGCGGGTGCACGACACCACGCTCCGGGCGTGGGAGCACTATGAGGACGTGCCTGCGGTGCGCGAGCCGGGCCCCACCCAGTTTGTGACCGTCCAGCGTGGCTGCGATTATCGGTGCACCTTCTGCATTGTCCCGACGACGCGCGGACCCGAGCGCAGTCGTAGCTTGCCTGACGTGGTGACGGAGGTGGAGCGGCTGGTGGCCGGGGGCGTCGTCGAGGTGACGCTGCTGGGCCAGACGGTGAACAGCTATCACGACGGGGAGCACGACTTCGCAGCGCTGCTGCGTGCCGTGGGCGGGGTGCCGGGCCTCCGGCGGCTGCGCTTCACCAGCCCGTACCCGGTCGACTTCACGCCGGCGGTCATCGAGGCGATGGCCTCGGTGCCGGCGGTGTGCGAGCACGTGCACCTGCCGGCCCAGAGCGGGAGCAACGCGGTGCTCCGGCGCATGCTCCGGCGCTACACCCGGGAGCGGTACCTCGAGGTGATGGCGGCGCTCCGCGACGCCATCCCGGGCATCACCTTCAGCACGGACCTGATCGTGGGCTTCCCGGGGGAGACCGAGGCGCAGTTCGAGGAGACGCTCTCCCTCGTGGAGGCGGCGGGATTCGACGAGGCCTATACCTTCAAGTACTCCCCACGCGATGGCACGCCGGCCACGCGGCTCGGGGACGCCGTGGACGATGCCGTCGCGTCGGCACGGCTGGCGCGGCTCATCGAGGCGGTCCGGCGCCAGGCGGCGCGCCGCCACATGGGGCGCATCGGCGAGGTGCACGAGGTACTGGTGGAACGCCCTGCACGGCGGGGAGGCTTCATGCTCGGTCGCACGCGCACCAACCTTACCGTACTCCTGCCGGCCGGAACTGCTGCCATCGGCGACATGCCCAGCGCGCGGCTGACGGGAACGACGGGAGCCACCTTCACCGGGGCAGTCCAGCGGCCCCAGCTGGCGGTCCTATGATCCGGAACCTGGTTGAGGAACACGTGGTGGGGGCCTACGACACCCTGCGCACGCACTTCCCGGCATTCTGCGGCTGCGAACTGTGCCGGGCCGACGTCCTGGTCTTTGCGCTGAACCGGGTGCCGGCACGGTACGTGGCGACCATTGAGGGGCAGGCGGTGAGCGAGGTCTTCCTGGAAAAGGACCAGAGCCGGGCCGAGATCGAGGTCGTCGTGATGGAGGCCATCCGGAAGGTGACGATGGCGCCGCGGTGCGCGCGGGCGCGGGCATCCGGGGGCGGGTGAAGTCCCCGGTCTCCATCCTGCTGCCAACCTGTTACGGGGCCGGTCTTGCGACCGGCCTCGCGCCTTTTCTGGCCCCGTGGTGCACGATCGGGATCGGCCTCCTCCTCATCGCCGCGCGTATGCCGCGGCCGGACCTGAGCCTCCTCGCGGGAAGCGCCGTGGTGGGTGCCGCCAGCGGCTGGGCTGCGGGGCGCGCGGACAGGCACTCGTGTAGAGCGCGGCTTCCCACCGGGCGGTTGGCGCTGGAGGTGCGTGTGCTCGAGCCGGTGCCGGGTGCCGGCGGCACGACGCTGGTGCGGCCACTCCAGGGGAGGTGTCTTGGCGACGTGCCGGCCTGGTTCCGGAGCGGGCCCGTCAATGCAGGGACGGTCGTGGCGATCCAGGCCACCTGGGAGCGGGACCAGCGCCTGGCGTCCCGGGCCACGGGGTTGCTGCGCGTGCAGGTGGCGACACCGGCGTCCAGCATGCCGTCGCCGGGTGAACGGTTCCGCAACGGGCTCGCATCAACCACTGCTCGCCTGTATGGGGACCGCGCCCCGCTGGTGGATGCGCTCGTGGTGGGGCGCCGCGGTGGCATGGATCGCGACCTGCGCGATGCCTTCGCGCAGTCCGGCCTGGTGCACCTGCTCTCCATCTCGGGCTTCCATGTGGGCGTTATCGTGACGTGGGTCGTATTCCTGCTGCGGCGTGCGGGCGTCCGGCTCGCGCCGGCCCTGGCCCTGGCTGCCGCGCTGGCAACGACCTACGTGGCCTTCCTCCACTGGCCCGCACCGGCGGTTCGCGCCATGGCGCTGGCGTGGGCACTGGCCTGGCTGCGCTGGCGGCAGCGAGCACCGCAGCCCGACGCACTGCTCGCCACGACGGCGCTCGGGGTCCTGCTGGTCGATCCGTGGGCCATCGCCGACCTGGGGGCCTGGCTCTCGGTCCTGTCACTCTGGGGTGCGGTACGGGTGGCGCGCTGGGCTCGGCAGGCCGGTGGCACGCACTGGGGGTGGCAGTCGGCAGGGTCATCGGTAGGTGCCACCGTCGCCACGGCTCCACTCACTGCCATGACCCTGGGTGCAGTGGCTCCCATTGGCATCGCCCTCAACTTCGTCGCCATCCCCATTGCTGCCGTTGCGGTACCCGGTGTCCTCGCGAGCCTGGCCCTGGCGCCCCTCCTGCCCGGGGTTGCCGCGGCCCTTGCCGCGGGGAGCGGCCTTGCGCTCCACCTGCTCGAGCAGGTGGCCGTGTGGGGTGCACGCGCACCGTGGGGACACCTCCTGGTCGAACCAGGTGTCCGGGCGGCCGTCCCCTGGATGGGCATCCTGGGCGTGCTCGTCTGGGTGACGCCCCGCACCGGACAGGTGCGGGAGGCCGTGGCGCGGGGCCTCGTGGCGCTCACCGGGGCGATGTGGGCCCCCTTGGTGGCCGGCGCGCTCCTGCCCGGCCCCTTCCTGGCGGGCGGGACGGCCGGCAAGCTGGCGTTACATTTCGTGGACGTGGGGCAGGGCGATGCCGTGCTGATCTCCACACCCAACGGGCGGCAGGTCCTGGTCGACGCCGGCCCGCGTGATGCACGGGGCGACGCCGGGCGCACCCGGATCCTGCCCCTGCTGGATCGGTCAGGCTCGCGTGGGCTGGACGTGCTCTACCTGTCGCATGCGCACCTGGATCACGTGGGCGGCGCCAGGTCGGTGCTCGACGCGGTGCCGGTCGGGACCGTGGTCGAACCGGCGTTCCCCAGCGCAGACTCGGTGTACCTCGGGCTGCTCGATGCGGTGGCGGATGCCGGGGCGGCGTGGGATGCCGGCCGCCGCGGGGAGTCGCTGTGGATCGACTCGGTGCGCATCGACGTCCTCCTCCCCGACACCACGTGGGGCGGGTTCGGGCTCGACATGAACGAGTCGTCACTCGTCCTGCTGGTGCAGTACCGGGGCTTTCGCGCGCTGCTGGCAGGCGATGCAGGCTTCGCCGCGGAGAGCCTCTTGCATGGCCGGGTGGGCCGGGTGGACGTGCTCAAGGTTGGGCACCATGGGAGCCGCACCAGCACCGGTGGTGCCTGGCTGGCAGAGCTTGACCCTACGGTGGCGGTGATCTCCGCCGGTCGGGGCAACCGCTATGGACACCCGGCCGCCGAGACGCTGGCGCGCCTGGTGCAGCAGGGCGTCCAGGTCTGGCGCACCGACCGGGACGGCACCATATCCACCGTAACCGATGGCAGGACGGTGGAGGTTCGCGTCCGCACCCGGCGCGAAACCTTCCCCGTCAGCGCGACGCCCAGCCCCTGAACCCCTCTGAGGGTCTCTCCATGCGGACCTCCGTGACCACCATCGAACGCTTCATCCTGGACCAGGAGCGGAACCATCCTGGCGCCACTGGCGAGTTGTCCAACCTCCTCTACGACATCGCCCTGGCCTGCAAGCTGATTGCCGCGGCCATCCGCCGTGCGGGACTGGTGGATGTGCTGGGGTCGGCGCAGCACCGCAACGTGCAGGGCGAGGACCAGCAGAAGCTCGACGTGCTGGCGAACGACGCGATCAAGGAGTCGCTCAAGTTCACCGGCCGGGTGTGCGTGATGGGCTCCGAGGAAGACGAGGAGATGATCCCCATCCCGCCCGAGTACACCCCCGGCAAGTACGTGGTGCTGTTCGACCCCCTCGATGGTTCCTCGAACATCGACGTGAATGCCGCGGTCGGGACGATCTTCAGCGTGTACCGCCGGGTGAGCAAGGAAGGCCGGGGCACGACGGAAGACGTGCTGCAACCGGGGTTCCGCCAGGTGGCCGCCGGCTACGTGATGTACGGGTCGAGCACCATGCTGGTGTACACCACCGGCGACGGCGTGCATGGCTTCACCCTCGACCCCACCATTGGCGAGTTCCTCCTCTCGCACCCCAGCATCGTGATGCCGCGGACCGGCAAGTACTACAGCGTGAACGAGAGCAACTTCGGCCGCTGGGACAAGGGCATCCAGACCGCTGTGCGCGGCTTCCACGGCGACCTGCCCGAGCACATGAAGGGGAAGAACAGCCGGTACATCGGTTCGCTGGTCGCCGACTTCCACCGGAACCTCATTGCCGGCGGGATCTTCATGTACCCTGCCGACACCAAGAACCCCAACGGCAAGCTCCGGCTGCTCTACGAGTGCGCGCCCATGGCGTTCATCGCCGAGCAGGCGGGGGGCGCCGCCACCGACGGCGAGCGACGCATCCTGGACATCGTCCCGGGGTCGCTGCATGAGCGCTCGCCCCTCGTGATCGGTTGCGCCGATGACGTGCAGTTCGTGCGCAACACCATCCACCAGGTTCGCAGCTCGGCGATGGCCCCCCTGGGGCGCCCCGACCGGCGTAGCCCGGGAGCGGCCCGGGCATAGGGCCTCACGGGCACGGAGCAGCCGGAGAACCTTCTCGATTGAGGGCTGCGGCGCTAAGTTTCATGCTTGCCTTGACTTAGGGTCAGCCAGCCGCCATGCCGACGTACGAATACACCTGCTCGAAGGGCCACCACTTCGAGCTGTTCCAGAAGATGTCCGACAAGCCCCGCGCGAAGTGTCCCACCTGCGGAGCCCGGGCCACGCGAAAGATCTCCGCCGGGGCGGGGCTGGTCTTCAAGGGGAGCGGCTTCTACATCACCGACTACGGCAAGGACGGGAAGAAGGCGGAGCGCGCCGGCTCGTCGGTGCCGGCACCCGACAAGGCGCAGGCCGGCAAGCCTGCATCGGACACGCCCGCCGCGAAGCCTGCCGGCGATTCGTCATCCTCGTCGAGCAAGGCCCCCGCCGACGCCGCCAAGCCATCCGGCAAGGGCAAGGACCAGTGAGTGACGCCCTGCGGACGGAACTGGAGCGGGTGGCGCGCGTGCTGGGGAGCGAGGACGTGGAGTTCGTCCTCGAGCGGCCCCGGGACGAGACCCATGGGGACCTCGCCACCAACCTCGCGATGACGCTGGCCCGCCGGCAGCGGCAGAACCCGCGCGCGGTGGCGGAAGCCGTGCTCCGCGAGCTGCGTGCACCCGAGGGGCTCGTGTCGCGCGCCGAGATCGCCGGGCCGGGCTTCATCAACTTCTGGCTTGCCGGCGAGACCCTGGCCGCCGTGCACGCGCGGATCCTCGCCGAGGGCGCGGCGTGGGGCCGGTCCACGGTGGGCGCGGGGCTCCGGGTCAACATCGAGTTCGTGTCTGCCAACCCGACTGGCCCGCTGCACGTGGGCCATGGGCGCGGGGCGGCGCTGGGCGATGCCGTCGCATCGCTGCTCGAGCGCACCGGGCACGCCGTGACGCGCGAGTTCTACATCAACGATGCCGGCGTGCAGATCGACCGCCTTGCGCAGAGCCTCTGGGCCCGGGTGCAGCAGGCGTCGGGGCGGGAGGCGGCCATTCCCGAGGGTGGCTACCACGGCGAGTACCTCCTGGAGAACGCGCGCACCATCCTGGAGCGGGAGGGCGCCACCTTTGCCGACCTGGACTACGACGAGGGCGTGAAGCGCTGCCGTGAGCTGGCGCTGGAACTCCAGCGGGCGGAGCAGGACCACGACCTGGCGGACTTCGGGGTGCGCTTCGACGTGCTGTCGTCGGAGCAGGCCGTGTACCACCGGGGCGCGGTGTCCGAGGCGCTTGACCTGCTCCACGACCGCGGCCTCACCTACGAGAAGGACGGGGCGCTCTGGCTCCGCACCACCGACTTCGGCGACGACCTCGATCGCGTCCTGCGGAAGCAGGATGGCTCCTTCACCTACTTCCTGCCCGACATCGCGTACCACATCGACAAGATCGAGCGCGGCTTCGAGTGGATGATCGACGTGTGGGGGGCGGACCACCACGGCTACATCCCCCGGATGCGGGCGGCCATGCGCGCCCTGGGCTTCAACGACGAGCGGTTCGACGTGCTCGTGGTCCAGCTGGTCAAGGTCCTGCGGGGCACCGAGGAAGTGAAGATGTCCAAGCGCGCCGGGACCTTCATCACCCTGCGGGACCTCATGGACGAGGTGGGAACCGATGCCGCGCGCTGGTTCTTCCTGTCGCGGCGGTACGACTCGCAGCTCAACTTCGACATCGAACTGGCCAAGCGGCAGACCGACGAGAACCCCATCTTCTACGTGCAGATGGCACATGCGCGGCTCTGCGGGATCTTCCGCACCGCCGGCGTGTCACCCGATGCCGTGGCCGGCACCCTCGATGTCGCGGCCCTGCCGGCGCCGCAGGACGCCGAGCTCCTCAAGAAGCTGGGTGAACTGCCGGAGGTGGTGGCGCGGGCCGCCCGCGAGTGCGAGCCGCACCGGGTGACTGGTTACCTCCACGAACTCGCCACGGTCGTGCATGGCTGGTACCACCAGACCCGCACCGTGGGCGAGGCGCCGCCGGTCGAGCGGGCGCGCCTCCTCCTCGCGCGGGCGGCCCGCATCACGCTCGCCAATGCCCTGGCCACCCTCGGACTTTCCGCCCCGGAACGGATGTAGCCTGATGAGCCTCCTCGTTGTCGGCAGTGTCGCACTCGACTCCATCTTCACGCCCTTCGGCGAGACCGCCGATGCCCTGGGTGGATCGGCCGTCTACTTCGCCGTGGCGGGGTCGATCCTGTCGCCGATCCGCGTGGTGGGTGTGGTCGGCTCCGACTATCCACTCGATGCGCTGGAGCGGCTGGCACCTCGCGGGATCGACTGGTCCGGGGTGGAGCGCGCGCAGGGTGAGAGCTTCCGCTGGAAGGGCAAGTACTCCTATGACCTGCAGAGCCGCGAGACGCTGGAAACCCGGCTCGGCGTGTTCGCGTCCTTCGCCCCCAGGCTTCCCGAGGCGTTTCGTGACGCGCAGTTCCTCTTCCTCGGCAACATCGACCCGGAACTCCAGCTCGGCGTGCTGGCGCAGGTGCGTGCCCCGCGCCTCGTGGCCTGCGACACCATGAACTACTGGATCCAGGGCAAGCGCGACGCGCTGCTGGCGCTGCTCAAGCGGGTGGACATCCTGCTGGTCAATGACAGCGAGGCCCGGGAGCTCTCGGGGGACTGGAACATCCACCGTGCGGGCCGCTGGATCCTGTCCCAGGGGCCGAGGCGGCTGGTCATCAAGCAGGGCGAGTACGGGGCGCTGCTCATGGGGGAGGGGCCCACGTTCTACACGCCGGCGTACCCGCTGGAGGAAGTGTTCGACCCCACGGGGGCGGGCGATGCCTTCGCGGGCGGCTTCATGGCCTACCTGGCGCGGCACGGGGCGGTGAATGACGTGGAGTTCCGGCGGGCGATGGTGTACGGCAGCGTGATGGGTTCGTTCGCCGTGTCGCAGTTCGGGGTGAATGGATTCGAGGGCGTCACCCGCCGGCAGGTGGAGGAACGCGCCCGCGCGTTTCGCGAGCTGACCCATGTCGAGCTGACGGAGCCCGTCCCGTGACCGACGCCCGCCAGTACGCCGCTGCCGGCGTGGACCTCGGCACCGCGGACGCTGCCAAGGCGCGCATCGGTGAGTTGGTGGCGGCCACGCGCACCCCGCTTGCCCTGGGCCTGGTGGGCGCCTTCGGCGGGATGGTGCGGGTGCCGCCGGGGATGCGGAAGCCGGTGCTGGTCCTGAGCACCGATGGGGTGGGGACCAAGGTGCTGGTGGCGCTCGAGGCCGGCCGCTTCGACACCGTGGGCGAAGACCTCGTCAACCACAGCGTGAACGACATCCTGGTGCATGCGGCCCGGCCGGTCGCCTTCATGGACTACGTGGCCGGCGCCGGCCTCACGGTGCAGCAGATCGCGGGCATCGTGGAGGGCATTGCCCGGGCCTGCCGGGCCCACGGGATGGTGCTGGCCGGCGGCGAGACAGCGCAGATGCCGGGCCTCTACCGGGAAGGCACGTTCGACCTCGCCGGGACCATCATCGGCGTGGTTGAGGAGGACGAGGCGCTGCACGGGGATCGCGTGGTGGCAGGCGACGTGCTCCTGGGGTACGCCTCTACCGGGCTCCACACCAATGGCTACACCCTGGCGCGCCGGGTCGTCTTCGACATCGCCAGGCTCTCACTCGAGGCCGAGCTGCCCGGCACCGGGAAGTCGGTGGCGGATGCCCTCCTCGCCGTGCACCGGAGTTATGTGCCCAGCCTGGTGCCGGTGCTGGGCCAGGTACATGCCCTCGCCCACGTGACCGGCGGCGGCATCGCGGGCAACCTGGTGCGCGTGCTGCCCGGGTCGGTCGCAGGTGTCATCGACGCGCGCGCCTGGGAGTGGCCACCGCTCTTCCAGTTCCTCCAGCAGGCCGGCAAGGTGGGCACGGACGAGATGCGTGAGGTCTTCAACCTGGGCATCGGGATGGTGGCGGTGCTGCCGCCCGCCGCGGTCGACCTTGCCCGGGCGGCGGCGCGTGCAGCCGGGGTGGAGACCTGGGTGATCGGCGCCGTGCAGGCGGGACCACGCGAGGTTCGCTTCGCCACGTGAGTGAGGCTGAAGCGGGCGCCATGGCGCACGCGCTCGACCTTGCATGGCGCGGCTGGGGCCGGGTAGCGCCCAACCCGCTGGTGGGTGCGGTGGTGCTGGCGAACGGGGTGGCCGTGGGCGAGGGCTGGCACGCGGAGTACGGCGATCGTCACGCCGAAGCGGTGGCACTGGCGCAGGCTGGCACCTCGGCGCGGGGGGCCACGCTCGTCGTGACGCTCGAGCCCTGCCACCACCAGGGGAAGCAGCCGCCCTGCTCGGCGCAGGTGGCCGCTGCCGGCATCGCGCGCGTGGTGGCCGCACTGCCCGATCCCAATCCAGTGGCGGCAGGCGGGGCATCCTGGCTTCGTCAGGCGGGCATCCCCGTCGAGTTCGGCCTCCGCGCCGACGAGGCACGTGCCCAGAACGCCGCCTTCCTGCACCCTTTCCATGACGCCGCCCGTCCGTACGTTGCGCTCAAGCTGGCCACCTCCCTCGACGGCCGGATCGCTGATGCCGCCCATCGGTCGCGGTGGGTGAGCGGCCGGGAGGCCCGGGCGTGGGTGCAATGGCTGCGCGCCGGGTTTGGCGCCATTGGCGTGGGGGCCGGCACCGCCCGGGCGGACGACCCGTCCCTCACGGTGCGCGGCGCGGTCACCCCCCGGGTGGCGCCCGTCCGCGTGGTGTTCTCCCGGTCGGGCCAGCTCCTGCCGTCGCTGCAGGTGGTGCGGACAGCACGCGAGGTGCCGACCGTCCTCGTGGCCTTGCCTGGTGCCGTGCCTGATCCTGCGCTGGGTGCCGCCGGTGTGGACGTCGTGCATGCTGCCGACCTCCGGTCGGCGCTCAGCCAGCTCCAGCAGCAGGGCATCGCGAGCCTGCTGGTGGAGGGCGGCGGGACGCTGGCCGCCGCCCTGCTGCAGCAGGGCCTCGTCGATCGCTACTACTGGATCCAGGCGCCACTGTGGCTGGGCGAGGGTACGCGGGCGGTCGAGGGCCTGGCCGGAACGCCGCTCGCCGATGCGAGTCGCTGGCAGGTGGTGGAGCGCCGGGGACTGGGCGCCGACACCCTCCTCGTGGTGGACCGGCGCTGATGTTCACCGGCATCGTCGCCGAGGTGGGGAAGGTGCGCGTGCTGCGGCGCACCCCGGATGGGGGCGCGGCGATGGAGGTGGCCACGGCCATGGACGGCCTCGTGCCCGGTGAGAGCGTGGCGGTGGATGGTGCCTGCCTCACGGTCGAGACCGTGGTCCCGGGCGGGTTCACCGTGCACCTCGTTGCGAGCACGGTGCAGCGCACGCGCTTCGGCGAGTATCACACGGGGCAGGGCGTGAACCTCGAGCGGGCGCTGCGGGCCGGCGACCGGCTGGGCGGGCACCTGGTGCAGGGACATGTCGATGGCGTGGCACTGGTCACGGCGGTCACGGCCGGCGAGGGTGCC
>CAZWXD010000011.1:0-97034 GCA_964638035.1 uncultured Gemmatimonadaceae bacterium
TTGCCCTGGCGCAGCTCAACCCGGCCAGCCAGCAGCAGACCGGCTTCCGGTCGAACAACCGGATGTACAACCTCAACTGGACCCAGAACCTGGCGAAGTCGAGCGAGCGGGCCCTGGCGCTGGACGTGGGGTTGTCCTACCAGCAGGACCGGTTCATCCAGAGCCCGTTCGACCAGGGTGGCCCGGGCACCGGGACCTTCGGCATGTACATCAAGCCGATCCCGCTCCGGTACGGGTTCGATGAGCTGGAGAAGACGTACCAGGTGGACGTGAACAACGACGGCAGCCCGGAGACGCTCTCGAAGCTCGACTGCTTCGTGCGCAACATCCAGAGCTGCCTCGGCCTGATCGACATGAGCAACCCGGACGTGGTGCGCCAGTACAGCGGGCAGAACAACTTCCGCGCCAACCCGTACGGCCTGCGGAACAGCATCTTCCCCGACGCCGGCAACTTCGGCGGCCGGGTGTTCCTGTATCGTGAGGACCGTTACGTCGGCCGGGCGGCCCTCGACTGGCAGCTCGACCGGTACAACCGGCTCAAGCTGGGCGGCGAGTACATCCAGTATGACATGGAGAGCTACAGCCAGCCGGTGTCGAGCCAGGCGTTCGGCGACTACTGGAAGGAAAAGCCGATCCGGTACGCGGCGTTCGTGGAAGACCGCCTCGACATCGGCGACGTGGTGGTGCAGCTGGGCCTGCGGTACGACCGGTTCGACACCCGGGCCAAGCGGTGGGCGAACTTCCCGCGGGTGTCCACCAACCCGGACCTCGCGGCCGGCCAGGACCCGCGCGACCTCTTCGTGCAGGACCAGGCGCATGACTACCTGAGCCCGCGGGTGCAGGTCGCCTTCCCGGTGACCGAGCGGACCAACTTCCGCCTGTCGTACGCGCACGCAGTGCAGACGCCGGACTTCGCGTTCTCGCTGAGCGGCATCAACACCGACCTCTCGACGACGAACACGAACAACGTGTACGGCGCGGACCTCGACTTCGGCAAGTCGATCACCTTCGAGTTCGGCATCCGGCACGCGTTCAACGATGACATGGTGCTCGACTTCTCGGCCTACAACCGCGACATGCTGGCGAACGCCGCTGGCCGCCTCGTGAGCCTGCAGGACCCGCTCACCGGGACGGCGAACGACATCCGGCTCGCGACCAACGCCGACTTCGGCAATGCCCGCGGCATCGACCTGCGGCTTGACCGGCGCTTCGGGCAGCTGTTCAACGGCTCCCTGGCGTACAGCTTCACCGACGCCCAGAGCACCGGCAGCGATCCGTTCACCTATATCAACTTCGGCTCACGCCTGGTGAACTCGGTGAGCGGCGGCAACCAGCCGCCCCCGCAGGCGATCGCGCCGAACACGCTGACCCGGCCACACAGCTTCACGGGCCAGCTGGGCCTCACGTTCCCGAACGGCTGGAACTCGGGCACGACCATGGGGTCGATCCTGCAGAACTTCAACACGTTCCTCACGTTCCGCTTCCAGAGCGGCACGGCCTACACCGGGTGCGACAACCCGGATGGCAACCAGAGCGTCATCTCGGGCGGCGTCTGCGCCCGCGGCGGCTTCCTGGGTGGCCTGAACAGCCAGCGCCTGCCGTTCTTCAAGGAAATCAACATGCGGTTCGTGAAGGGCTTCAACATGGGCACCAACGTCTTCTCGGTGTACCTGGACGCCCGGAACATCCTGAACTTCACCAATACCCTGGCGGTGTTCGTCACCACGGCCGACATCACGAGCCCCCTCGAACGGGCGCAGAACTTCACGGGTGACAGCACCTTCTTCGCCCAGGAAGCCAGCAACAACGGCGTGCTGGGTGGCGACGGCAGCCTCGACCTCCAGTTCGGCGGCTCCGGCACGGCCGGGTGCGGCGGCTGGGTGGACACCGGCAACGACATCGCGGTGCCCAACTGCTACTACCTGTACCGGGCGGAGGAGCGCTTCGGGAACGGCGACCACATCTTCACCGTGGCGGAGCAGCGCGCGGCATCGGACGCCCTGTACCTGTCCAACGGCCGTGCCCCGTACGCCTTCTACGGCACGGGCCGGTACCTGCGGCTGGGCGTGGAGTTCAACTTCTAGTGTAGAACGCTGTGCGTGGCCGGATCCCCCTGGGGTCCGGCCGCTGCCCGGCTATGCCTAAACACTGAGAGAGGACAGCAATGACAGTCTTTTCGGGTTCGAGAAGGTTTGCGCGGGGCGGCTTGCTCGCGCTCGCGCTCGCTGCGCTGCTGCCGGTCGTGGCGCAGGCGCGGCCTGAGCCCGGGGCGCGCTCGCGTGGGTTCCGGTTGTTCGCCCGCTCCCTGGGCGCCATCACGATCAACCGGGTCTACCTGGGCCTGAGCTCCTCCAAGGGCAACATCGGCGTGGACTCCACCAACTCGTCCACCATCGGCGGCGGCTTCTGGCCGCGCGGCACGCCGAACCAGTTCGTCTTCAACTCCGGCCTGCAGGTGGCGGGCAAGATCGAGAACCCCGGCGGGGACTGGGACGGCGACGTGTCGGGCGCCTTCTTCTTCGACCCGAAGGGCACCACGGAGCACGGCGAGGAAATCCAGCCGATCTACAACGCCACGAACCCGTCTGACGTGTCGTCGTGGCCGGCGGCCGCCGTGGTCCGGCAGAACCAGACCACCGACAGCCTCTACAACCCGGTGCTGCTGGGGCTCAACTCGGCGTCACAGGGCGACGTGTGGTTCATGACCTGGGACGGCAACCCCACCCTCATCGCCGGTCGGCAGCACCCGCTCGGCGTGGTGGTCGAGAGCCGCGGCCTGGGCTGGAACTACCCGGCCGGTAACGAGGACATCGTCTACTTCATCTTCAACTTCTACAACATCACCTCCACCAACGCGGCAGACTACGCCACGGTGCGGCCCGAGCTGCGGCCGATCCTGCTGCAGGCGGCCCAGGAGTACAAGGACCGGAACGAGGCCCAGTTCGGCATCACCATCCCGGCGGGCGGCTACGTCATCGACAGCATGTTCGCGGCCTTCGCCGCCGACATGGACGTGTCGAACGCCGGCAGCAACTACTGCGGCGTGAACCTCCCGTTCGCGATGGGCTACTGCTACGAGCACACGTTCCTCCAGCAGGGGAACGAGTTCTACGGCGACCCGACCATCTGGGGCCCGCCGTTCTTCGCCGGTCCCGGGTTCGTGGGCGTCAAGTACCTCAAGAGCCCGACCGGTGCCGGCGAGATCCAGCTCTTCTCCAACACGGTGAACTCGGCGACGGGCTTCCGTGACGCCCAGAACATCGACCAGCTGTACCGGTACCTCTCGGGCAACGTGAGCACGGCCGCTGGCGACGCGGCCTGCCAGTTCGACCCGACCACTGAGCACGTCTGCTTCATCAACCCGGTGGCGGCCGACGCGCGGTTCTTCCAGTCGTCCACGCCCCTCCGGCTGCTGCCGGGCTCCTACGGCACCATCGTCGTGGCGTACATCTTCGCCGCCCCGGTGGCCATCCCCGGCTTCACCCCGAGCTCCGGCACCGACGTCAACGCCAGCGACCCGCTGGTCCTGACCGACGTGGGGCGGCTCACCTCCGGCGCCCAGACCGTGGATTCGCTCACGGGCTTCGACGGGTTCAGCGACCTCAATGGCGACCTCATCCCGCAGCAGGATGAGTTCACCGCGGTCCCGGGTTCGCTCCTCGGCAAGGCGCTCACGGCGCAGGAAGTGTTCAACATCGCCTTCCTCCTGCCGTTCGCCCCGAACAGCCCGCAGTTCTACCTGGTGCCGGGTGACAACGAGGTGTCGATCGTCTGGCAGCCGACCATCTCCGAGACGTCCGGTGACCCGTACTTCGCGGTCGCCAACGACCCGGGCACCCCGGCCGAGCCGAACCTCCTCTACGACCCGAACTACCGGCAGTTCGACGTCGAGGGTTACCGCATCTACCGTGGCCGCGTGGACAATGCGAACGCGCTCACCATGGTGGCGCAGTACGACTACGCCGGCACCTCGATGGCCGACTTCACCGGCCAGCTGCAGCCGACCGCACAGTGTGGCCCGGAGCTCGGGGTCACCGCCGGCTGCCCGGTGCCGTTCGACTACGTGCAGGGCAGCGGCGTCGCACCCACCGAGTCGGTCAGCTACCCGCTCGTGGGCCAGTTCGTGCAGGTCAAGTACGGCAGCGCGTCGCGCGTGCTGCTGGGCAACGGCGACCTCCTGGTCATCGGCAACGCCGACACCCTCATGACGGGCGCCTCCAGCGGCTCCTTCCCGGAGCTCAATGACGGCGGCGTGCCCTTCGCGTACGTGGATCGCGAGGTCCGGAACAACTTCCGGTACTTCTACTCGGTCACTGCGTTCGACGTGAACAGCTTCCAGTCTGGCCCGGCAACGCTCGAGTCGCCCCGGATCACGAAGGCCGTGACCCCGCGGGTGGACGGTGCCAACCAGGAGAATGCCGAGCTGACGTTCGGCGTCGTGGATGCTGCAGGCAACCCGGTGGACGTGGACCGGCCGTTCAGCATTGACCCGGCCACCGGCCGGTTCAACGGTCCGCCCGCGGCGACCAACACCATCGCGGCGCTCTTCGCTCCCGTGGTGCCGGCGCTCTACCCGGCCGTGGCACTCACTGCCACGATCGACTCGGTGATGTTCCGCACGGGCGGGCTTGGCCAGTGCGGCGACTTCGAGGGCGGCCTGGGCCAGTGCGCCGAGGTGTTCGCCTCCTTCGACTTCAACGGCACGATCACCAAGTTTGCCACCACCACGTATGCTCCGGTGTGGGACTCGTTCGGTGATCCCACCGTGGCCGAAGCCACGGCGGGTGCCCAGCCCATCCCGGCCGATCCTGGTGCCCAGAGCCGCTACGGCATCCCCGACGGCTTCACCACCTTCACGGCTGGCATGGGCCTGAGCCAGCGGCAGGCCATCGACTTCTCGTCGATGGAAGGCCAGGCAGCCCGTCGTGGCCGCCTCGGGCCGGGCAACAACCTCTCGGCGGGCGGTTCCCGCTGGTTCAGCGGGGCCAACGAGTCGGTTGACCACCCGGGCATCGGCATCCGCGTCGGGCACCTCGACGGCGTGGACACCGTCTGGGCACCGATTCACCACACCGACACGCTGCCGGGCAACGGGGCGGCCAACACCTTCCCCAACTCCACGGCCATGCAGTGCTTCCCGTACGCGGGTGGCCCGATGGGCCGGAACGCCGACGTCCGCCTGACCTGGGGCGCCGGTGGCCAGCTCGCGTCAATCGAGGACGTCTCCAACGGCGTGCCGGTTGACTTCCACACCAGCCCATCGGCGGGGTACGGCTTCGTTGCCGATGGCGATGGTGACGGGATGATCTCCTGGAACGACTTTGACTACCTGCCGGTCATGGCGGAGAGCAACGACTACCTCGGCTTCTGCCAGGCCCGGGTGACCACCGCCACGACCGACCTGACGGCGCAGCCGACCATCGGCCCGGTGACGATCGACTCGCGCACCGGTCCGCGGGCCCCGGCCGATATCGATGGCCAGGGCTTCGGGCTCTACATCAACGGTGAGCGGTACATCTTCGTGCTCACCGGGGGTGCGGCACCTGCGGCCGGCGCCACCTGGACGCTCCGGACGTACGGCGGCCGGGTCCGGGCAACCAATCCGGAGAGCGCCACGCCGAGCGGCTACTCCATCGTGACCCTGAACCGGGCGTCCTTCATCCCGGGCCTCCGGGTGCAGTTCAACATTGCCTCACCCACTGCGGTCACCGCGACGACGTCGTTCGACCTGCAGCGGGTGCACACGGTGCCTGACCCGTACTTCGTGACGAACGGGTACGAGGCCACTACCGACGCGAAGATCCTGCAGTTCGTGAACCTGCCCAACGAGGCAATCATCCGGATCTACACGTCGAGCGGCATCCTGGTGAACGTCCTCGAGCACCGCTCGCAGACGTTCGGGGGCAGCTACAACTGGAACCTGCGCAACCGCAACAACCAGGTGGTGGCGTCAGGCGTGTACTTCTACCACATCGAATCGGGTGACGCACGCAAGGTCGGCCGGTTCACCGTCGTCAACTACGCCCAGTAGTCCACTGGACCGGAGGCGGGGTCCCGAACGGGACCCCGACCACCACCTTCAGGAGATCGGAAGATCATGAGTGATTCCTTGAGACTTCGGTGGGCTCTGGCGGGCGTGCTCGCAGCAGCTGGCCCCACCATCGCCGCCGCCCAGAACACGAGTGCCGACAACACGCGGTACGGCACCACGGCGGCGGAGTTCCTCCTCCTCGGCGCCAGCGCCCGCGGCGCCGCGCTCGGCACGCCGTTCGCAGCCATTGCGAACGACGTCAGCGCCCTCTACTACAACCCGGCCGGTATCGCGTTGCAGCGCACCGCGGAGTTCCAGGTGAGCGCATACGACTACGTGGCCAACACCGACTACGCCTGGGGCGGCATTTCCTTCCCCTTCGACGGCCGCTCCAAGGCCGTGGGCTTCCAGGTCGGCACGTTCGGCTTCGGTGACCAGCCGGTGTACACGGTTGACCAGCCCGACGGCACCGGCGCCGTGTACTCCGTGAGCGAGACGTTCACGGGCATCACCTATGCCCAGAACTTCTCCGACCGGTTCAGCGCCGGCCTCACCGCCAAGTTCGTGTTCGACAACCTGGGCGGCGCAAAGGGCAACGCCTTCGCGGTGGACTTCGGCACCAACTTCCACTCGCGCCTGGGTGGCAAGCCCATCCAGTTCTCGTTCACGCTGCAGAACCTGGGCACGGACCTCTCGTACTCGGGTGATCCACTGTTCGTCGACGTCCCGCGCGACTCGGTCCCGGGCGTGCCCAGCGTCCCCTCGGAAGGCCAGCCTGGCGAGTTGCGGACCAAGGCCTGGAACCTGCCAACCGTCTTCCGCGTGGCCCTGGGCTACGACCTCATCTCCTCAGCGGCCACCCGCTGGACGATGATCGCCGACTTCAACCAGCAGACCAGCAACAAGGCCTCGTTCGGCGTCGGCACCGAGCTCGACTTCCGCAACCTCGGGGAGTCAGGGTTTGGCGCCGTGGTGCGTGGCAGCTACAGCTACCAGCCGGCCAACAACTACAAGCCGGGCACCATCACGACGGCACTCGAGGATGAAGGCGACCTCCAGGGCCTGGCCTTTGGTGGTGGCCTGTACTACCGGACGCCCGGGAAGTTCTCGATCGGCCTCGACTACGCCTACCGGTACATGGGCGTGCTCGGACCGACCAACTTCTTCACGGTCGGCCTCGGGTTCTAGCATTGCTGGAGAACGGCGCGGGCGGGCCCCAGGATCCTGGGGCCCGCCTGTGTCTTTTCAGGGGCCAGGGTCGTCCCCTCGTGTCAGCATCGCTCCTCGCCAGCACGCACCCCGCACCTCATAGAAGGCGCACGTCCATGAGTATTGCCGCCCTTGCCCGCTGCCTGTCCGTGCTAGTCCTCGCAGGAGCGGCCCTTCCAGCCGGGCATGTGCGGGCCCAGGCCGTTGACGGGCTCTCCGTCAGGCCGGTGCGGTACTTCCGCGCGGAAGCCGGCGGACAGACACGGGTTCGCACGCTGATCCAGGTGCCGCTCAACTTCATGGAACCCAGTGGCGGTCGCCTGACCTACGGAGTCACCGTGAAGGTGACCGACCAGGCCGGCATCCAGCTGCACACCGACAACTGGTGGACGCACGCGCCCGCCGCGGGAAAGCAACCGGGGGCGTTCGGCATCGCGGTGGTGGAGTTCGCGGTGGCGCCTGGCACCTACTTCATCCATGCCCAGGTCAAGGACTCGGCAACCGGCCGTGAGCTGGGGGCGACGGCCGAGTTCGAGGGATTCGCGGGCCTGCCCGAGGCGTCGGACCTGCTGCTCGCGTCGAGCATGCGCACGGCCGAAGCCCAGGACACCATGCCGCAGCCGGGGGAGATGCGCCGCGGAACCACGCTGTTCACCGGCACCGCACTCCTGCGCCTCAATGCCAACCACAACGACGCCTACTACCTGCTCGAGGCGTACAACGACGGCACCGAGCAGACCGGGACGATGTCGGTCACCATCCTCGACGCGGCCGGGGCGGCGCTCCTGCAGACGCCACCAAGCGCCGTACGGGTCGCAGCGGGTGGCGGCATCCTCAAGGGGCGGGTGCCCCTCGAGGGCCTGCCCCCTGGCGACTACACGCTCAGGGTCTCGCTTACGCTCAACGGCAAGACGATCGAGCGGAGCGCTCCCTTGATGATGGCCCCGCTGGAGGAGACGCTGGCGCGGGACGTCGTGCGGGTGGCACAGGAGAAGACGACCGACGAGGGCTACTTCAAGTACATGGACATGGCCCAGCTGGACAGCGCCTTCGCCCCGCTGATCTACGCCGGCACGCCGCAGGAGCTCAAGCTGTGGAGCAAGAACCTGGGCGAGGATGCCAAGCGGAAGTTCCTGGTGGACTTCTGGCAGCGGCGGGACCCGGATGGACCGGGCGGGCGCAACGAGGCGCGGGAGCGGTTCTACGACGCCATCGCCTTCGCGAACAAGACCTACTGGGAGAAGAAGACGCCGGGCTGGAAAACCGACCGTGGACGGGTCTTCGCGCGCAACGGCGCCCCCGACGACCTGCTCCATCGCGAGCAGGAGGGCCGGGCTCCGCCGTATGAAGTGTGGAAGTACGCCAGGACGAGCCAGTGGTACATCTTTGCCGACCTGACCGGGCTCGACAACTGGAAGGTCATGGTGTCGAGCGACATGCGCGAGGCACGGATGCCCGACTGGCGTGAGCGGATGCAGGAGGATGCGGTGCGTGACGCCGGGCGGTTCCTGCAGGTGGACTTCTACAGCTCCAGCAACCGCTACTAGCGCGCGCGACGCAAGCGCCGCTCGTGGGGCGGCTCAGCGTGCGAAGGGCAACTCCAGCCCGGCACGCCGGGCCGCCTCGTTCGCATCCTGGTCACCCTGGCGGAGGATCAGCATGTCCGCGCCGGACCGAGCCGGTCGATGACCCACGTGGCGGTCGATCCCCATCGCCAGGAAGAGGAGGAAGAGGTAGACCAGCGAGTACTTGTACATCTTCCACGCCGTGGGCGTGACGCCCGCCTCGCGGAGCAGTTGGATGCAGTACCAGAGGAGCCGTGCACCGAGGAGTGCCGCGGCCACGAGGTAGACCGGCCCCAGGGCGCCGAAGGCCGCGGGCATCAGGGACAGCGGGACCAGGAAGATGGTATACAGCAGCATTTCCCACTTGGTGCGCCGCTCCCCGTGCACCACCGGCATCATCGGGACGCCAACCCGGGCGTAGTCGGCTTGCTTGATCAGGGCGAGGGCCCAGAAGTGCGGGGGGGTCCAGTAGAAGATGATGGCGAACAGGTACAGCGCCGCCAGGTCCAGCCGTCCGGTCATGGCCGCCCACCCGACAAGGGGCGGGAACGCACCCGCAGCGCCTCCCACCACGATGTTCTGGGTGCTGGACCGCTTGAGCCACATGGTGTAGATGCACACGTAGAAGAGGAGCCCGCCCAGGGCGAGCCAGGCGCTCAGGTGGTTCACCTGGCGCCAGAAGATCCAGAACGCCACGGCGGCCTGGGCCACGCCAAACACGAGCCCCTGCAGGGGCGTGATGCGCCCGGCGGGGATGGGCCGGAGCCGGGTGCGCGACATGTGGGTGTCGATGTCCCGGTCGAACCACATGTTGATCGTGTTCGCGCCGCCTGCCATGAGGTACCCGCCCAGGACCACCCAGAACACCAGTGCTGCCCCGGGGAGGCCCTGGTCGGTCATGAACATCGGGGCCACGGTGGTGACCAGCAGCAGCGAGATGATCCGCGGCTTGGTCAGGGTCACGAGGTCGGCGGCGAGGCTGGGCGCAGGCATCGGGCAAAGATACCTCACGGGCTGGCACGCTGCGACGTTGGGTACCGGGTTCTGTGGTAGTCCAACGCTCCCTTGCTTGACGGACCCTGATGTGCCGGTATGTTGGGGGAGTTGGGTGTCCCGTCCCGTCGTGCCCGCAGCCCCGCATGCGTACCCGACGGGCGTTGTGTCTGTAAGACCAATACTCGCAACATCTTAGCCTGCAAGGCATTGGAGTCGTCATGGCCCCGTGGAGATCGTTGTTACGGGTGGCGCTTAGCGCGGCGCTCGCGGCCACGATGCCGCTCGTGGCGGCCCATGCGCAGGGGGTCACCACCGCCGGCATGCGCGGCATGGTGCTCAACGCCGCCAACCAGGCGCCGATAGCCGGCGCGCGGGTCGAACTCAGGAGCGGCGAGACGGGGCAGGTTTTCGTCAGCACGACCGGCAGCAGCGGCCGGTACCTGTTCGAGAACGTCTCGCCGGGCTCGGGCTACAGCCTCACGGTGCGGGCGATCGGCTTCCGGCCGCAGTCCGTCACCGGGCTGTCGCTGACGCTGAGCCAGCGCGCGACGCAGGACATCACGCTGGCGCCCGACGTGGTGCAGCTGGAGGAACTGGCGGTGATGGCGGCGGCACCGCAGGACCCGCTCATCAACGTGAACCGCACCGGCGCCCAGCAAACGGTGTCCGACTCCGCCATCCAGCGGCTTCCCCTGCAGGGGCGCAACTTTGCCGACCTGATCCAGACCTCGCCGCAGGTGGTCGGCACCCAGGTGGCGGGGCAGAACAACCGGTTCAACAACATCCAGATCGACGGCGGGGTGAACAACGACCTCTTCGGCCTGGCGGCGACGGGCGTGCCGGGGGGCCAGGCCAGCGCGCGGGCGATCTCGCTGGAGGCGGTGCAGGAGGTGCAGGTGATGGTGGCGCCGTATGACGTGCGACAGGGAAACTTTGCCGGTGGCCTCATGAACGGCATCACCAAGTCGGGCACCAACACCTGGCAGGGGTCGCTCTTCGCCTACCGGCAGTCGAAGAACCTGGCAGGCTACCGTGACGACCCCACCTTCACCGGGCTGGACATCTGGCAGTACGGCGGCACCCTGGGCGGGCCGATCGTGCGAGACAAGGTGCACTTCTTCGCGGCGGTGGACCTGCAGGAGCGTGAGTCGGCGTACTCGTCGCCCTTCAACCTCACGGGCGACGATGCGACCGACCTGGCGACGACGGGCTTCACGAGTGCGACCGTGGACGAGTTCGCCGACATCCTGGGGAGTGCCCATGGCCTCACCAAGGTGGGCGGCCCCGAGGCGCCTGCCCTGGCCGGCCCCCTCAAGAACATCTTCGGCAAGCTGAGCTTCAACACCGGCGTCTCGAGCGTGCTGGAGGTGTCGTACAACTACGCCGATGCCGACCGCGACGTGCTGATCCGCAACCCCACCGGCGTGTCGATCCCGGGGCGCATGCGGGACGGGTGGCAGCTCAGCAACAGCGGCTACACCCAGGCGGGGAAGGTGCAGACGGGCCGGCTCCGGTGGCTCTCCGAGTACGAGGGTGGCTCGTCCAACGAGTTGCTCCTGGGGTACTCGTCCATCCGGGACGGGCGTGCCCTGCCGGAGCAGGCCCCGCTCATCCTCACGCGGGTGGGCGCCATTGGCACCCTGGGCTCCTGGCTGGCGGCGGGCGCCGAGCGGTTCTCGCAAACCAACACGCTCGACCAGGACATCTTCTCGGTCGCCGACAACTTCTCGTTCGGGCGGGGAAGCCACCGGATCACGGTCGGCACGCAGAACGAGTTCTTCAACTTTCGGAACGACTTCTTCCAGGCCAGCATCGGGGTGTGGGCCTTCAACAGCCTCGACAGCCTGGAGCGGGGAGAGGCGAGCGCCTTCCAGCGACGGATCCCGAACCCCGCCCGGGGCACGCGGCCCATCGCCGACATCGGGGCCTCGGTCTTCGGGGTGTATGCGCAGGACGCGTGGTCCCCCTCGCCCTTCCTGACACTCACGCTGGGCCTCCGGGCCGACATCCCGCTGATGCAGTCGCCGCCCACGAACCAGGCGCTGCTCAACGACCCCAACCTGCCGATCGACACCGGCGAGTTCCCCAACGCCAACCTGCTCTGGTCGCCGCGGCTGGGCTTCAACTGGGACGTGTCGCAGCGGCTCACCTCGGTGGTGCGCGGGGGTGTCGGGGTGTTCTCGGGCCGTCCCCCGTACGTGTGGCTGGCCAACTCCTTCACCAACACCGGCGCCGACTTCATCCAGGTCACGTGCAACACGGCGGCCACGATCCCGGACTTCACGGTCGATCCCGCTGCGCAGCCGACCTCCTGCGACGCCGGCACGCCGACGGCGGTGGCGGGGGAGGTGGACTACTTCGACCCCGGCTGGAAGTACCCGCAGAACTTCCGGGCCTCGCTGGGCCTGGACCAGCGGCTGCCCGGCGGGTTCGTCCTGACGCTGGACGCCTTCTACCTGAAGAACGTCAACAACCTGTACGTGCAGGACCGGAACCTCACGCAGGCGCCGGTGGCCAACGGCGAGGGCCGGCTCATGTACGGGGTCATCAACCCCAACGGCTCGTCTACGCCGGGCCGGCTCACCACCCAGGTGAGCAGTGCCATCCTGCACACCAACAGCTCGAAGGGCCGGACCCTCTCCGGGACCGTGCAGGTGCAGAAGACGTTCTCGCGCCTCCTGGAGCTCAACGCGGCGTACACCTACACCGACGCGACCGACCAGATGTCCAACACGTCGTCGCAGGCGTTCTCCAACTTCCAGTTCTCGCCATTGACGGGGTCCATTGCCGACCGGCCGGTGGCGACCTCGTTCTTCGACGTGCCCCACAAGGTGACGCTGGCGGGCACGGTGAACCTCCCGGCGCGCTTCCAGTTCTCCGCGATCTACATCGGGCACTCCGGCAGCCCCTACACCTGGATCACGGGTGGCGACCCGAATGGTGATGGCACCACGCTCAACGACGTGCCGTTCATCCCGGCCGACTCGAGCCAGGTCAGCCTCGAACCCGGCTCGAGCTACGACGCCCTGGACCAGTTCATCTCCAGCCAGTCGTGCCTCGACAGGGCGCGTGGCCGGCTGCTGGAGCGCAACACCTGCCGCAACCCCTGGCTCAACTTCCTCAACGTGCGGCTGGCCTGGGTGACGCCGGAGTTCATCGGGTCGGGACTCGAGCTGTCGCTCGACATCTTCAACTTCCTGCGCTTCATCGGGAGTGATGCCGGCCTGTACAAGGAGGTGACGCCCTTCGAGACCGCCCAGTCCTCGTTCCTCACCCCGGTGGGGTTCGACGCCGACAACAACCGGCCCATCTACCGGTTCACCGCGCCGACAGTGATCGAGAAGGTGGTGGTGGGCGAAGATGCCAGCGGCGTGAACAGGTCGCGCTGGACCATGCAGCTCGGGGCGAAGTACCGGTTCGCGTGGAGGTAGGGGGAGCTACGTTCGCACCCGGGCCTGCAGCACCAGTGCCGTCACCAGGAAGGCCAGGTTGGGCATCCAGGCGGCGAGTGTGGGGTTCACGATCCCGCCCGCGCCGAGCGCTCGCGAGAGCTGCACCATGAGCAGGAAGACGATGGTGGTGGCCAGGCTGATGCCGATGCCGATGGCGGAGCCCGCACGGTACGAGGTCATGGCCAGCGGCGCGCCGAAGAGGGCGATGATGAGGCAGGTGGCGGGAATGGCCAGCTTGAGCGCCTGCATGGTCAGGAGGCCGTCGGCGTTCGAACCTGATCGCTGCACGGCATTGATGTACCGGCCCAGTTCCCGGTAGCGCATCTCTTCCGGCTTCCGCGGCTCGGCCAGCAGGTCCTTCGGGTCCTCGGTGAGGGCCCGCAGGCGCATGGAGGCAAACTCGAACGAGGCCTGCCGCGGCCCGTCCACGACGGAGCGGCTGGCGCCGCCCCAGAGTCGCCAGGTCCCGGTGGAGTCCCAGGTGGCGCTGTCCGCCGAGATGCTGAGGGAAGGGAACGCGGCTCCGGTGCCCTGGCGGGTGAGCACCACGTCCTTCATCCGGGCGGCCTGGGCATCGAGGTTCCGGACGAGGTACACCCAGCCCTGGTCGGCCCGGTACACAAAGTTGTACCGCTGGGCCCGCTTGCCGGTCCCCTCGCGGTGGATCTTGACCTGGCGCTCGGTGGAGGCAGGCGCCAGTTCCTCGAGCCCGAGGCAGAGCGCCGCGGCGAGGAGGGCACCACCGTAGAGGGGCAGCATGAGGCGATGAAAGCTCACGCCGCCAGCCTTGGCAGCAGTCAGTTCGGAGTGGCGGCCCATCATGCCCACCGTGAACACAGTGGCGAAGAGCACCGCGGCGGGGATCACCTCGAACATCTTCTCGGGGAACTGGAAGAGGTAGCCGACCAGGATCTCGCGCGGGCCGAGCCCCCGGTCGAGGAGGTTCTTGAGGCTGTCCGTGAGGTCAATCAGCACGCCGATGATGGGAAATCCCAGCGTGGTGACCAGGAAGAGCCTGGTCCAGTTCCGGAGGACGTAGCGATCGAGGAGGGTCATGCCTTGCCCCGGGAGGAGCCGTACTCGCGGGTGAGGCTCAGGAGGCCCACCAGGGCGAGCGCGCCCAGGATGATGTTGGGTGACCACATGGCGAGGCCGGGCGGGATGTACCCACGATCTGCCAGGCTCTCACCGGCGTTCAACCCCACGTAGAAGATGGAGTAGACGAACATGCCGCCACCCATCACGAGCCCCATGCCGCCGCGGGGAAACCGGAGGGCCATGACCACGGCGATCAGGACGAAGGGTACGGCGGCAAAGCCGATCGACCACTTCTTGTGCGCCTCGACGAGGTAACGCTGGGCGCGCCGGTCCGACGACTTGCCCCGGTCGATGGCGGCCGCCACCGCCCCGAAGTCGGAGACCCGGTAGGTCGGCTGCACGGCGGGACCGCCGGCCGGGGAAGGCGGGCCGATCGGCAGGCTCCGGGCGGTGTCGGGACCGCCTGGGGAAGCCGAACCCCTGTCGACGGCGGCAGGCCCCCCCTTGGCAGTGGGGCCGGGTGTCGCGTGTGTCAGCGTGGAATCGGCGGTCGTCCCCCCTCCAAATACCCTCCCGAGCCTGAGCACCACCTCGCAGTAGCCCCCCCGGGGTCCTGCCGGGGCCGGAGGCCCGGTCGTAGCCGGCCCGGGGGCAAGTCCCGCGAGCAGGCGCAGGTCCGATCGCGTGAGGTTGGCCCGGTACTCACGCGCCTCGCCCCGTTCCCATAGCGCACTATCCACCACGCCAAGGAGTTCGCAGGTGGTCATCTCCCGGTCTCCCCGGTCGAGCCTGTCGGCCCCGCGCTCGAGCTGGTCGAAGACGTCCTTGAAGACGATCTCCTGCGTCGTGAATGCGGTGTGCTGGAACGCGCCCTGCTGGCTGGCGGACATGTCGTGAATGGAGCCATGGTACAGCCGCAGGATGAGGTCGCGGCCGCGGGGATCGTAGCCCATCTGCCCCGAATCGGCGTAGATCACCCGTCGGTGCTCCGACTGGCCGACATCATAGATGGAGACACTGGTCAGCGCGCCGGCGGGGGTGATGCGGCTGGCCCGGAGGAAGAACTGGGTGGGCGGCACCGGGTTGATGATGCTCTCCGACAGCGAGAAGGTCGGCTTCTTGCGGCCAATGTCGTAGAACAGGCTGCGGAGGTTCGCGTTGGCCCTGGGCAGGACCTGGTCAACGAAGAAGAAGGTCACGAGCC
Source organism: uncultured Gemmatimonadaceae bacterium (assembly GCA_964638035.1). Taxonomy (GTDB): domain Bacteria; phylum Gemmatimonadota; class Gemmatimonadetes; order Gemmatimonadales; family GWC2-71-9; genus JAGGAG01. Next base: position 15,496 of record CAZWXD010000011.1, read on the forward strand.
CCATCACCACGGCAAAGCCGAGCACGGGGCGCAGCATGCCGGCTGTACTGACCCCGCCGGCGCGCATGGCGGTGATCTCGCTGTCCGTGGCGAGCTGGGTGAAGGCATAGAGCGCGGACACCAGGACGGCCAGCGGGAGCGACATGGCCAGGATGAACGGCAGGCTCAGGAAGAACACCTCGCCGATCACCGACCACGGGATCCCCTTGCTCCAGAGCTGGGGGAAGCGGCGGCCGATGAGGTTGAGCAGCATGACCCCGGTAAGCGCGACCAGGCCGAAGAGGAACGGCATGGTCATCTGGCGCAGGATGTACCGGGAAATGAGGCGCACGAGGGGGCGGGGGTTTGGGTGTGATTGTTGGGCTGGTACCGGAGCGTTATCTTCTGGGCTCCAAACCACTTAACTCGCCTGTGACGGCTTCCTGAACGTGGCGCGGGCCCTCGCCGTCGCCGGAATTCTACTCGCTTTCCCCGCCCTGGCGTGGGGGCAGGCCCCCGTCGGCGGCTCGCCCGACTCCACGCGGCTGGGAGTGCGGGGTTCCTTCATGCTGCCACCGCTCAGGCTGCACGTGCCGCCCCAGCTGGGCATGCCGTGGATGGGCGGGCCCCACATCCCACCGGCGATGCGCCAGTCTGCCCGGGATGCACAGCTGTCGGCGGCGCTCGACTCGGCGATGCGGGCGCGGGCGCGGGCCAACACCATGCTTGGCATCTACGGGTTCCAGGCGCAGCCGGCCGACTCGCTGCAGGGCGGGTTGCAGCAGGACGGCATCCTCGGGATCTCCCGCAAGGTGGTGGACCTCACGCTTGACGGGACGGTTCGCCTCGAGCTCGCCGCCGACCGGCTCAAGAACCTCCGGTGCACGCCCGCCTCCATCCAGGATCCCGCGAGCGGGTGCAGCGGTGACATCAACGGGCCCCGGATCCTCAACCAGTTCAACCTGCGCTCCGGCGGCATCATCGGCCAGCGCCTCCGGGTCAACGTGGACTGGGACACCCAGCGGGACTTCGTCAACAGCAACAACATCCAGGTGTGGTACGAGGGCCTCGAGGACGAGTTCGTCCGGCGGGTCGAGATCGGCAGCGTCGCCTTCCGCCCGCCGCCCTCGAGGTACCTGGGCTCCACGATTCCCACCAACAACTTCGGCATCAACGCGGTCTTCCAGGTCGGCGCCCTGGAGATGCAGACGCTGTTTGCCACGCAGAACGGCAGCGCCGTGGCCGAGCGGGTCTACACCATCGGGCAGACCACGACGGAGCCGCAGGACCGCACCCAGCGCGACCTGGACTTCGAGTATGGCCGGTTCTTCTGGATGGTGGACCCGCGCACCCTGCCGGGGTACCCGGCGATTGACGTGCTCACGCTCGACACGGTGCCGGTCGCACCGTCGGTACGGCCGGGACAGATCCGCATCTACCGGTACCGGGTGCCGCAGCACAATGCCGGCGTCGACCCGAACCTGGGCGGCATTCCCGCCTGCGCCGCCCAGGGCCCGGGTGGCCGCGCGTTCGGGCCGGTGGCGTGGCAGCTGCTGGTGCTGGGCACGGACTACTACATCGATCCCTCCGGCCTCTGGATCGCATTTGCCCAGCGGATCGACCAGCGGAACGACTACATCGCGGTCAGCTACATCACGGTGGACGGGACGACGGTCGGGTCCTTCCCGGCGGCGCCCAACCCGTCTGCCGGGACGACCTGCGCCACGGTGGACAGCCTGCGGATGATCGCGGAGCCGCTGGTGGGGGCCGACCAGCCTTCCTTCTACCACGAGATGCGGCAGTTCTACCGGATCGCCGGCCAGGACCTGGACCTGCCCTCCCTCGAGGTGGATGTCGCGCTCAACCGGATCGAGCGCCCACTCCCGCCCAGCAACTTCCAGACGTACCTCGCGGCCCTGGGCCTGTCGGTGCCAACCGACCCGGAAGTGATCGACCGCGTGAACCGCATCTTCCCCCGGGTGCGCGATCCCGGTGCCGTGGAGGTGCTGCCCGAGTCGTTCATGGTGTTCCCCCACGCCACCCCGTTTGCCAACTCCGCCGCCCTGGCGCAGCCGTCGGAGCGATCCGACAGCCTGTACCGGACGCCGATCTACCTCCTCTTCACGCAGGGACCGCCGTCGAAGTTCCAGATGCGGTTCCGCTACAACTCGGTCGGCGCCGGGGACCGCAGCACGCTGCGGCTGAATGCGCTGCAGATCCGCGAGGGTTCGGAGAAGCTCTACCTCGGGGGCCGCCTGCTGGTGCGCGGGACCGACTACAACATCGCGTACGAGACGGGCGAGGTGACCTTCCTCAGCCCCGACCTTCTCTTCGGCGCGGGCGTGGCGCAGGTCACGGCCCAGTTCGAGGAGCGCGGGCTCTTTGCCGTGGCGCCCACCTCCATCATGGGGGTGACCGGCCGCTACGACCTGGGGCGGGTGGGCGTGGTGAACGTGATGGGGATGTACCAGCGGGAGCAGTCGGCCTTCAGCCGGCCGGCCCTGGGCTTCGAGGCACAGGCCAACCTCATTGCCGGCGCCAACACCCAGCTTCGCTTCCAGCCATCGTTCCTCAGCGGGCTCGTGGGATCGCTGACCAACGGGCGCCTTCAGGCGCCGACGACACTCGACGTGAACGCCGAGCTGGCCTTCACGCGACCCGACCCCAACCGCACCGGGCAGGCGTACCTCGACGAGTTCGAGGCGGAGGCGGGGATCGCCGTGACCCTGCGGGATGCCGCCTGGGAGTTCGGCAGCCTGCCCCAGTCCACGGCGGGGCTCGACCCGTCCCTGGGCTTCGGCCTGGCCTTCGAGCAGGCCGATGCGGTGCAGATGATCTGGCAGAACCTGGTGCCGAACGACCAGGGCGGGGTGGCCGAGTTCTACCCGGAGAGCATCGACCCCAGCATCCAGACGAGTGGCCAGGTCCGGACACCGGAAACGGTGCTCTTCATGACGCTGCATGCCGACACGGCAGGCGGCATCGTGCAGCGCAACAACGCCTCGCGCTGGAGCCAGCCGGAGCGCCCGGGCCGCCCGCGGTGGCGCTCCATGCAGACCTCCCTCTCCACGGTGGGCCTCGACTTCAGCCGCAGCACCTTCATCGAGTTCTGGCTCTACGAGGAGGGCAGCCGTCCGGCCGCCGCCGCCGGGGTGAACCTCATCCTCGACCTCGGGTCGGTGAACGAGGACGCGATCGCCGTGGGGCCGGACACGATGGTGGTCGCGGGGGCCGACACCACCTACCACGGGCGGCAGTACGTGGGCCTCGGGGTGCTCAACTCCGAGCGCCGGCCCAACGGCATCTTCAACGCCGACGTGGACGACATCGGCATCCTGGCCGACATCCCCGACCTGGTGACCGACCTTGGCGCGCCCCTGCCAGCCTTCCCGCTCTGCAGCGTGGTGCTGGGCACGACGGTGCAGGTCTTTCCGTGGGGCGACCTGAGCGCGCGCTGCACCCGGTCGAACGGCGCGCTGAACACCGAGGACCTGGACGGCGACAACACGCTCAACGCGCGCGGCGCCAACGACAACGTGCGGCGCTACATCGTCAACCTGGCGGACTCGCAGTACGTGGTCCGGAAGGGGGTGACCGACTCGGTCACCGGGTCAGGGTGGCGGCTCTACCGCATCCCCCTGCGGGAGCCGATCGCCTCCATCGGCACCCCGAACGAACGGTTGGTGCAGCACCTGCGCGTGACGCTGGTGGCGCCGGACCAGGGCATCCCCGACCGGGTGGCGCGCTTCGGCCTCTCGCGCTTCCGGTTCGTGGGCGCTCCCTGGGTGGCGCGGGCCCCGACGCCGATCGCGGGCATCGCGGGGTCCACGGCCGAGCCGACGGGATCGGTGGTGCTGTCGGTCATCAGCACGCTCGACGCCGACGACCTGGGATACGTGTCGCCGCCGGGCGTGGTGGCCGGCCTGGCCCAGGTGGACGGCAGTGGCGTGGCGACGGGCGTCCAGATCAACGAGAAGTCGCTGCGGGTGATCGGGATCGGCCTGGCGCAGGACACCCGGGCGGAGGGTTACCTGCGCTTCCCGGCCGGTGCGCAGAAGTTCCTGGGGTACCGGGAGATGCGCGTGTGGATGCGCGGGGCGCGCAACCAGCTGGAATGGGAGAACGGGGACGTCGAGGGGTACATCAAGGTCGAGAGCGACGACAACAACTTCTACATGTACCGCACCCGCCTGCACAGCAACGGGGGCGAGGAGGCGTGGAACCCGGAAGTCCGCATCGACCTGGACCACTGGCGCCAGCTGCGCGCGACGATCGAGAGCCAGGTGCAACAGGGCCTGCCGCCATCGGGCGCCGACGTGTGCGGCGGCGATCCCGCGGCCTACGTGATCTGCGACGGCCCGTACGTGGTGCACATCCTCAACCCCTTCGCGAACCCGCCCAACCTGAACTCGGTGCAGGGACTCTCGACCGGCATCCTCCGGGTGGCGGCCGGGGCCAGCGACTCGGTGGAGATGTGGGTCGACGACGTGCGCCTGGCGGACCCCGTCTCCGACGTGGGCGCCGCCTACGCCCTCGACGCGCGCCTCAGCGGCGGCGACGTGTTCGACCTCTCGCTGGTGGCCACCAACGTCGACGGCAACTTCCGCCCGCTCGGGGCTCAGCCCACCTTCCGCACGACCCGGGGCTACCAGGCTGCGGCCAACATCCGGCTGGACCGCTTCCTGTCGCCGAGGGTCGGGCTGCTGCTCCCGCTCAACATTTCCTATGGGCGTGCGCTGGTCGATCCCCAGCTCCTCACGGGCAGTGACATCGAGGGCTCCGCCCTCCCCGGGCTCCGGAAGCCCGACAACACCACCTTGAGCGTGGGGCTTTCGGTGCGGCGCGCCGTCCGGGGCTCGAACCCGATGGAGCGGATCATCCTGGATCCGCTCACGCTCTCGGCCACGGTCACGCGCGGCCGGAACCAGACCGAACTCAGCCGGACGCTGGCCGACGGCTACTCGCTCCAGCTGTCGTACATGCTCTCGGTGACGCCGGGCCCGAAGCCGCTCGGGCTGGGTGGCCTGGCCGACATGCTCCCGGGATTCCTGCGCAACAGCGACTTCGGCAACAGCCTGGCCGGCGCGGGCTACTCCCTCTTCCCGACCAGCGTGCGGCTCCAGTCAGGGCTGGTGCGGGACCAGTCCAACTTCTTCACTTACGTCTCCCCCGTGTCCCGGCCCAGTGACTCCACGGTGGTGTCGGCCCTGGCGCTGCAGCACCTCTGGCGCAACAACGCCGGCTTCACCTGGCGGCCCCTGGGGCTCCTGTCGCTCGGGGCGGACTACACCACCATCCGCGACCTCCGGGACTACGGCGACACGACCGACCTCGGGCGGCTGGCCACCGCCGAGCGCGAGTCGCTGGCCGGCGTGGATGTCGGGGTGGAACGCGACCGGACCCTCACGACGCTCCTCGGCATCGCCCCCCGGATCTCCTCGTGGCTCCGGCCCCGCTTCACGACCACCAGCGCGTTCCAGCTCAACCGGCAGCTCAACAGCCGGCAGGTGGTGCGCAGCGAGGGGGACTCCGGGGCCTTCATCCTCCCGCAGACCTACACGAGCAGCCGGTCGAACGAGGTGGCGATCGGCCTCGACTACGCGCGGGGGCTCCGCCAGGTGATGGGCGACTCCTCCACGGTGGGCTCGCTCATCCGGCGCTTCCGCGCGCTGGACTTCTCGTACCGGGTCACGCGCAACTCCACCTACGACCTGGCGACCTTCGATCCCGACCTCAGCTACATGCTGGGGCTGGGCAGCACCGAGGACATCCTCGAGAAGAACGGCCAGCTCGCGATTGGCGCCTCGCGCGCGGCGACGACCCAGTTCGTGACCGGCCTGGAGTTCCCCTTCGGGCTCACGGCAACGGTCAACTACACCAGCGGCATCATCGAGCGGTTCCAGCTCGTCGGCGGGGTCCAGCGGCCGGCGACGATCCGCACCAAGGAGTGGCCGTCGGGCTCGCTCCGGTTCAGCCGCCCCTTCACCGGGGGCCCGGTCACGCTGCTCACGCTGGGGGCGACGCTGCGCAAGCGCACGGGGTCCACCGACCAGCCGGCGCAGGAGGGCGTCAATGCCTCCTCGTCGTTCATCTCGAGCAAGTCGCGGAACCTCGTGCCCGAGTTCGCGCTCACCTTCCGGAACGGCGTGTCCCTGGTCGGCACCCTGAGCCTGCTGGACCAGGAGGCCGTGGCCAACGGGGTCGCGACGCTGCTGGACCAGGCCGACCTGAACGGCACCGCCTCGTACGCCTTCGCGCTGCCGCGCTTCGTGAGCCGCGGCCGCAAGCTGGCGCGCTCGTCGGTCAGCGTCACGGTGGCGCGGGCGGAGCAGTGCCTGCAGCGGCTCTCCCAGGAAGACTGCCAGGTGATCTCCAACACCCAGCGCCAGGAGTATCGCGGGGCGATCGACACCGATGTACTGTCGAGCCTCACGGCGGGGCTGCAGATTGGGTACACCATCAACGACTTCCGCCACCTCGACCGCAAGAACTCGCAGCTCTTCCTCGTGGCGTCACTGACGCTCTCGCTCTTCGCAGGGGACTTCCGATGATGTTCCGCACCCTCCTTCCCGTGATCGTCGTGGCCACATCCGGCTGCCAGGACGCCTCGCCGCCGCCCCGGGAGTTCGACGGCGCCCGGGCGCTGCAGTACGCGGCCACCCAGGTCGAGTTCGGGCCGCGCATCCCCGGCACCGACGCGCATCGCCGCATGGGGGCGTGGCTCGACTCGATGGCCCGGGCCCGGGCGGACAGCGTGATCGTGCAGGACTGGGAGCATGTCACGGCGAAGGGAGTCCGGCTCCCGCTCCGGAACGTGCTGATGCGGTTCAACCCGGCCGCCACCGAGCGGGTGCTCTTCCTGGCGCACTGGGACACCCGCCCCATGGCAGACAAGGCGCTGGACGCGGCCGACCAGGCCAGGCCGGTGCCAGGTGCCAACGATGGCGCCTCCGGCGTGGCCGTGCTCCTCGGCATGGCCGACGCGCTGCGCCAGGCGCCGCCCACCACCGTCGGCGTGGACCTGCTGTTCGTGGACGGCGAGGACTTCGGGAGCTTCGAGGACACCACCGAGACCCTCCTCGGGGCGCGGTACTACGCACGCCACCTTCCACCGGGCGGGATGCCGCGATTCGCCGTGCTCCTCGACATGATCGGGGATCGCGACCTGCGCATTACCCAGGAGGGCAACAGCCTCCTCGGCGCCCCCGAGATCGTGGAGAAGGTGTGGAAGGTCGCGAAGGCCGCAGGGCATGGCGACATCTTCGTCCAGGAAGCTGGGCTCACGGTGGTGGACGACCACGTGCCGCTGCAGCAGGTGGGCATCCGGGCGATCGACGTGATCGACTTCAACTACGGGTCGAACAACACGCTCTGGCACACGCCCGACGACACGATCGACAAGCTGGGGGCGTCGAGCCTGCAGGCGGTGGGCGACGTGATGATGCTGGTCATCCGCCGGGAGAAGTAGGGGATGTGGCGCGTTGCCTGCTGCCTGGTGCTCCTGGTCCCGCCCGTGGCCGCACAGGACAGCACGACCGCCCATCGGCGGCCCTGGGATTTCAAGGTGGATGCCGGGCTGGTGAACACGGAGGGGAACACCTCGGTGACCACGGTGAACACCAACCAGGATTTCTCGTGGGCTGAGCGCCGCTGGCGGGTGGAACAGGACTTCCGCTACCTGTATTCGTACGCCGAGGGACAGACGACCGCCCAGAGCGTGGGCGCGGCGGTCCGCGGGGACTATGCCCTGCGACAATGGATCCGTGCCTATGTGGGGGTCACCTTCGAGCGGAACCCGTTCGCTGACGTGGGCAGCCGGTTCGAGGAGGGAGCGGGGTTCCTCTACACGATGGTGCGCACGCGGCGCGACTCGCTCACCGGCGAGACCGGCCTGTCGATCGCCCAGCAGCGCAACCGGGACGGCACGCAACAGTTCGACTTCGCGTCGGTGCGGCTCGCGGCGACCTGGGTGCACGTGTTCAGTTCCAATGCGACGTTCCGGCAGCTGGGCGTGCTGCTGCCGGCGTTCCACGATGATGGCCTGCGGTTCACGAGCGAGACGAGCCTGACGGTGCCCATCACCAAGGTGCTGGCCATCCGGGCGGCGTACCGGGTGCAGCAACTGAACGTGAACCGGCTGACCGGAACAGATGCGCGGGTGGACCGGTACCTGACGACGAACCTGCAGGTCAAGTTCTGACAGGCTGCTCACTGACGGTTCACAGGGTTCACACGGAGCAACGGAGCAAGCGGAGGTGCACGGAGGGATCCAGCCGGAACGGAGCCCCGATACCGCACCCACAACATGCTGTTCCTCCGTGGCCCTCCGCTTCCTCCGTTCCTCCCTGTGAATGCCATCGTCCTCCGTGTGAATGCCATTGCAAGCGGTGTTGTGCCCCGGCCTGCGCTGCGATGATGCCGGTGCCGCAGTGGCCTGGTGCCAGGTTGGTTCCATGCCTGGAGAGCATCGTGCCGTGCTTGGTTTGCTGGTGCTGGGCCTGGTTGGCCAGGTCACCCGCCTCGTGGTCGCCGATCCCGGAACCCCGCCCGGCCAGGTTCGCGTGCTGGGAGCGGTGGGGCCTGGTCCGGTCGCGGCCCGGCGCGACAGCCTCATGGCTCGACACCGGCCACTGGCGGCAGGCGAACGCATCGACATAGACCGGGCACCAGCCCCCGACCTGCTGCGCCTCCCGGGGGTCGGCCCTGCGCTCGCGCAGCGGATCGTGGCAGAACGCGAGCAGGGGGGGCCCTTTGGGGACTATGCCGCCCTCATGCGGGTGCGCGGGGTGGGACCGGGGCTCATAGGCCGGTTGGCTCCCCACCTGGCCTTTTCCGGGGTAGTCCCTCCCACCTGGGCCGGGGATACAACCAAGCCCAAGGCGAAGCGCTCGCGCCGTGCGGTCAGCGTCGGCGTCACCAAGGCGACCCCGGGGCCCGGGCCCCTCGTCCTCCGCCCCACGGAGCGTTTCCTCGACGATCCCACCCCCGTGTCACCGGCGGCACCCCTGGTCGTCCGGGCCGACCTGCTCAACACCGGCACCGTAGCCGACCTCGACCGACTTCCGGGGATTGGCCGGGTGCGGGCCCGGCGGATCGTCGCCTTTCGTGACAGCGCCGGGCGCTTCCAGCGACCGGAAGACCTCGCCCGGGTACCCGGCATCAGCCTTGCTCTCGCACGTCGTCTCTGGATGGTCGGTGGGGCGCGATGAGGGGCACAGTCGCCGCGGTCCCCGACGCTGTATCTCGTTGTCGTTCCACCACTTCAACGCAATCACGACAGGGTGGGCATGGCCTCGGTTCCGGTCGGAGTCGACATTCTCCGCGACCTCCTTCTGCAGGAGGGTCTGCTGACTCGCGAGCAACTTGCGAGCGCAGCGGCAGAGGCGAAGACCACCCGCCAGCGGCTCAGCTATACCGTGGCCCGGATGGGCCTGGTGCCCGAACTCGAGGTCACGAAGCTTCTGGCCCGGCACCACCGGATGCCGGCCGTCGACCTGTCGCGTTTCGAGGTCGATCCCAAGATCCTGAAGCTGATCCCCAACGACATGGCGTCCAAGCACGTCGTGCTGCCCCTGAAGCGGGAAGGACGCACGCTCACGGTGGCGGTGGCGGATCCCTCCGACCACGGCGTGCTCGACGACCTGAAGTTCATCACCCGCTACGACCTCTTCCCGGTGATCGCGGGCGAGGTGACGCTCCGGCAGCTCATCGAGAAGCACTACGAGTCGCAGGGCGCCGAGCAGCAGCTGCAGAACCTGCTCAAGGACATGGCCGAGGACGAGGACGTCGAGGTCGTGGACGAGCAGGAAGACGAGGTGGCGACCCAGGCGCAGATCGACGACGCGCCGGTCGTGAAGCTCATCAACGGCATCCTGACCGAGGCGGTGCGGCGCGGCGCGAGCGACATCCACGTCGAGCCGTTCGAGCACGAGATCCGGGTGCGGTACCGCATCGACGGCGCGCTGGTCGAGGTCATGAAGCCGCCGCTCAAGCTCAAGGCGGCGCTCACCAGCCGCGTGAAGATCCTCTCCCAGCTCAACATCGCCGAGCGCCGGGTGCCGCAGGACGGGCGCCTCAAGCTCAAGATGGGCAACCGCGTCATCGACTTCCGGGTCTCGACCCTGCCCTGCCTGTTCGGCGAGAAGATCGTGATGCGAATCCTGGACAAGGGGAACCTGACGCTCGACCTCACCAAGTTCGGCTTCGAGCCCAGGGCCGAGGCCGACCTGATGAAGGCGATCCTCAACCCCTACGGGATGGTGCTGGTGACGGGGCCGACAGGGTCGGGCAAGACCACCACGCTGTACTCCTGCCTGCAGCGGATCAACACGATCGAGACGAACATCATGACCGCCGAGGATCCCGTCGAGTACAACCTGATGGGGATCAACCAGGTCCTGGTGCGGAACGAGATCGGGCTCACCTTCGCGGCGGCGCTGAAGGCGTTCCTCCGGCAGGACCCCAACATCATCATGATCGGCGAGATCCGTGACCTGGAGACGGGCGGCATCGCGATCAAGGCGGCGCTCACCGGCCACCTGGTGCTCTCGACGCTCCACACCAACGACGCCCCCAGCACCATCACCCGCATGATCGACATGGGGCTCGAGGCGTTCAACGTGGCGAGTGCCGTGAACCTGGTGGTGGCGCAGCGGCTGGTCCGCCGGATCTGCAAGCAGTGCAAGGAACCCACGACCTACTCCGACGAGATCCTGCACTCGCTGGGCACGGATCTTGATAGCCTCCGGAAGATCCCGTTCATGAAGGGCAAGGGATGCGAGGCGTGCGGCGGGCTCGGCTACAAGGGCCGCGCCGGCCTCTATGAGGTCATGGCGATGACGCCGTCGGTTCGCCGGATGATCCTGCGGGGCGAGTCGTCGGCCGAGCTTCGGGACCAGGCAGTGTCGGAGGGGATGCTCACGCTCCGGATGGACGGCATGGTCAAGATCGAGAAGGGCATCACCACCCTCGAGGAAGTCGTGAAGGAGACGGCGGCATGAGCGCGAACATCAACCTCAGGACCCTGCTCGAGGAGATGATCGAGCGCGAGGCCTCGGACCTGCACCTCACCGCTGGTGAGCGGCCGAAGCTCCGGATCGACGGTGACATCACCAACGCGAACTCCTGCACCGAGGTCCTGGTGCCGAAGGACACGCTGTCCCTCGCCTATTCGGTGCTGACCGAGAACCAGAAGAAGCGGTTCGAGACCGAGGATGAGCTCGACTTCTCCTTCGGCATCCAGAACCTCGCGCGCTTCCGCGGCAACGTCTTCAAGCAGCGGGGCTGCGTCTCGGTGGCCATCCGCATGATCCCGTTCAACGTGCGCACCTTCCAGGAGCTGGGGCTGCCCCCGGTCATGTCGAAGCTGGCGGAGCGCCCGCGCGGGCTCATCCTGGTGACGGGCCCGACCGGCTCGGGCAAGTCCACCACGCTGGCCGCCATCATCGACAAGATCAACAAGGACCGGAAGGGCCACATCATCACGGTGGAGGACCCGATCGAGTTCATCCACCGCCACCAGAACTGCATCGTGAACCAGCGCGAGGTGGGGACTGACACGAAGAGCTTCGCGTCAGCGCTCAAGTACTGCCTGCGCGAGGATCCCGACGTCATCCTGGTGGGCGAAATGCGCGACCTCGAGACGGTGGCCGCGGCACTCACCATCGCCGAGACCGGCCACCTGGCGCTCGCGACGCTGCACACCAACTCGGCGGCGGAGTCCATCAACCGCATCATCGACGTCTTCCCGTCCAACCAGCAGTCGCAGGTCCGGGCCCAGCTCGCCTTCGTGCTGGAGGGCGTGCTGACCCAGGCGCTGCTGCCCCGGGCCCGGGGTCGCGGGCGCGCCATGGCCTGCGAGATCATGGTGGCGACGCCGGCGATCCGCGCGCTGATCCGGGACGACAAGGTGCACCAGATCCAGTCGGCCCTGCAGTCGGGAAAGAAGTTCGGCATGCAGACGATGAACGACTCGTTGTACTCTTTGTACATGAACCGCGAGGTGGCGCAGGAGGAATGCCTGCGCGTCTCGCCCGACCCGAACGAGTTCCTCCGGATGATCGGCGAGAAGCCGGTGGAGGAGCAGGAGATCGGGGCAGCACCTGCCGGCAGGCACGCTTCCGCCGGCGGCCGGCGTTAACCGGGAGAGGGACCGATGCCGCTTTTCGAGTACACCGCGCGCAACCCGAGTGGCCAGATCCAGAAGGGCCAGGTCGATGTTGCCACCAGGGAGGACGTGACCGCGTACCTCCGCAAGCAGCGCATGGCGCTGGTGAGCGTCCGCGAGGCGCCCAAGCCCATCAAGTTCAGCATGGGCGCCAAGTCGGTGAAGACACGCGACATCGTGATCTTCACCCGGCAGTTCGCGACCATGATCAACGCCGGCCTGCCGCTGGTCCAGTCCCTGGACATCCTGAGCAAGCAGACCGAGAACCCGACGCTCAAGGACGTGACCCGGAGCGTGGTGTTCGACGTGGAGGCCGGCAACACCCTGGCCGACGCGTTCCGGAAGCACCCCAAGGCGTTCAGCGACCTCTACGTGAACATGATCGCCGCCGGCGAGGCGGGCGGCATCCTGGACACGATCCTGGTCCGGCTGGCCACGTTCATGGAGAAGAACGACGCGCTGGTCCGGAAGGTGAAGGGCGCCATGGTCTACCCGCTCGTCATCATGAGCGTCGCGGCCATCGCCGTCACCGTGCTCCTCATCTTCGTGATCCCGACCTTCGCCAGCATGTTCGCCTCGGTGAACATGGAGCTGCCGCTCCCCACCCGGATCGTGATCGGGCTCTCCGACTTCCTGATGGGCTACTGGTGGGCGATCCTGGCGTCGATCGGCTTCGCCATCTTCATGATCCGGCGCTACTACGCCACCCCGCCGGGCCGGAAGCAGATCGACGGCATGCTGCTCAAGGCCCCGGTGCTGGGCGACGTGATCCGGAAGTCGGCCGTGAGCCGGTTCACCCGGACGCTCGGCACGCTCATCAGCTCGGGCGTGTCCATCCTGGATGGCCTCGAGATCACCGCCAAGACGGCGGGCAACCAGGTCATCCACGACGCCGTCATGGAGTCCCGGGCCTCGATCGCCGGCGGCGAGACCATTGCCGCCCCACTCGAGAAGTCGAAGGTGTTCCCGCCCATGGTCATCAGCATGATCGCAGTGGGTGAGCAGACCGGCGGCCTGGACGAGATGCTCTCGAAGATCGCCGACTTCTACGACGAGGAGGTGGACGTGGCGGTGAGCGCCCTCCTCTCCCTCATGGAACCGATGATGATCGTGGTCCTGGGTGTCGTGGTCGGTGGCATGGTGGTGGCGATGTACCTGCCGATCTTCGACATGATGAACGCGATTCAGTAGCAGGACGGCGAGACGGCGAGACGCCGAGACGGCGAGGGCCCCAGGGGAGTGATCCCCGGGGCTTTTCGTCGTGCCCCCAGCGGTGGTCACTGCCGTCCAGCCCGGCGGAGTTCAGGGCGTGGCGCTGCACGAGATGGGGCACGTCCTGGGCTTCGGGAGCATCTGGGAAGAGCGCGGCCTCCTCGCCGATGCGAGCTGGAGCGGCGGCCTGGACCCGCACTTCGTCATGCCCATGGGGGCTCGGCACCGATCCCCGCCCGTCGGTTACACCCTTGACCGTGACTGGCCCGGGGCGGATATGTATTCGGCTCCCGGACTGGAGGATCCATGCACGCCAGGGCGCTCCTGCTGGCCACGCTGGCCGTGGGCGGCACCCCGCTCGGCGCGGGTGACGTCAAACTCGAAGCCGTCGTGGATTTCGTCCGCGGCGACACGCTCTTCGTGGACGGCCAGCGTCTGGTGCTCGGCGCCGGCACGAGGTACAAGGGTTCCAGGCCTTCCGGAGCGGGGGAGGTTCCACCGGGGTCCTGGGCGAAGGGCAAGGGTCCGCGCGACGCGAACGGAGCGATTCTCGCCGCCGAGGTGGAGCTTCGTGCTGCGAATCCCGACGAATCACACGAGGCCGAGTTGAAGGCCGCCTCCGACCAGGCCGAGGAGGCATGGGTGTCCAAGGGCATGATGTACATGCCGGCGGGAGACGGGAAGGTGGCCAAGATCGGCGACCTGGTGACCAAGGGGCCCTATGTCGTGCGGGCCCGGAAGATCATGGACAAGCTCCGGCCGCCCTACGTCAAGTCCAGCGACCTCCGGGTCCACATCGTGAAGACCGAGGAATGGAATGCCTCGGCGATGGCCAACGGGGCCGTCTGGGTGTACACCGGCCTCATGGACGACTTCGACGACGACGAGCTGGCCATCGTGCTCGGGCACGAGCTGGCACACTACACGAACGAGCATTCCCGCCGGAACGCCGGAAAGAGTTCCCTGGGCCAGATCCTTGGCGCCGGCGCAGCGGTCGCTGGCGCGGCCCTGGGCGGCACGGCCGGCCAGATGGCACAGCTCGGTGGCCAGCTGGGCGCCTCGGCACTCCTGTCGGGCTACAGCCGGTCCTTCGAGGACCAGGCCGACCGCGTGGGGCTCCGGTATGTGTACGAGGCCGGCTACGACGTGAACAAGGGGCCGCAGCTCTGGGAAAAATTCCGCACCAAGTACGGTGAGACCGACCAGGTCTCGAACTTCTTCACGGGAGACCACTCGCGGCCAACCGATCGCATCAAGAACATCCAGAACCAGATCGCCTGGAACTACGCTGGCTGAACCCCGCGCAGGCCGGGCGATCCCAGCACCCTCCTCCCGAGCGCCCCGCCGTGCAGGTCGATCGCGGTGTGCAGGATCATGGGCCAGAGCAGCGACCCGGTGAGGATGTAGAGCCCCGTCAGCAGGGCACCGACGACGCCTGTCTTGACCATGCCCATCGCACCCTGGTAGGCGTGCCCCGCCGCAAACGCGAGCACGGCAACAGTGACGCCAGGCCAGGGGCCCAGGAGCGTCACGGCGTACCAGAGCAGGAACCCGCGGTAAATGATCTCCTCTGCTGTGCCAGCCGTGAGTGCCAGCCAGCGAAACAGCCGGTGCTCGCGGTCATCGTGGGGCAGCAGCAACTCCACAGGTGCAAGCTGCGCCCGGAGCCGGGTCAGGCCCTCGTCGCCGATGCGGCGCAGTGACACCCACTGGAACCAGAGGCCGGCCAGGGCGCCAAGCAACGGCGGCACGCCCCACAGCAGGCGGCGGTCCATCGGCAGCTGGAAGCCGAGCCCCGCGAGTTGCCGCCCTGCCAGCAGCCAGCCGGTGAGGATCAGCAGCACCAGGGCCCACTCGATCACGATGCTGCGCCAGTACTCCCGCATGCGCGCATCGGGATCGTTTGCGGCCACGGAACGCGCCAGGACCCGCCAGCCCCAGGTTCCCCAGATCGGCACCGCGACCACGATCACGACGGCAAGGACATGATCGAGCGGCCCGGGCGTCATCGCAGGCCCTCGCGGAGGCCTGGCATGGTGAGGCCTGCCGCCGTTGCGTCCGCCACCACCCGCGCTGCCTCGTCGGGAGCGAGTTCCGCGAGTGGCGGCCGCACCGTACGCCACGCGGGATCGGCGGCATGGTGTGCAATGCAGGCCTTGAGCGCCGGGATCATCGACGACGCTCGCTGGAGCGCGGTACGCACCTGGTTCGCGGCCTCCTGCGCGGCAGGCGCGTCCTGCCCCTGGCGGTGCGCCCGAAGGACCGCGGCAATGCCATGGGGGTTCACGTTGGCGCCCGCCGTGATGCACCCGGCACCACCGGCGGCAAGGGTCCGCAGGAGGAACACTTCGCTCCCCGCAAAGACGTCGAAGCCCCGCGGCCCGAACTGCCGGATGAGCGACCCGGTGTTGCTCCAGTCGCCCGAACTGTCCTTGAGGCCCGCCACCGTTCCGGGAAAGGCGTCGAGCAGCCGGGCGATGAGGCCCGGGGCAATCCCCACCACGGCCACCGGCGGAATGTGGTAGAGGTAGAGTCGGAGCCTGGGGTCGCCCACGCGCCCGATGACCTCGCTGAAGTGCCGGAAGAGCCCATCCTCCGGCACGCCCTTGTAGTAGAAGGGCGGGAGGGCCAGGACGCCGGCACAGCCAAGCCTCGTGGCATGCGCGGAAAGCCGCGCCGTCTCGGTGATGGAACAGCACCCGGTACCGGGCATGAGTCGCCCGGCAGGAATGCCCGCCGCAATGATGGCCTCCAGGAGGTCCATGCGCTCCTCTGCGGCCATCGAGTTGGCCTCGCTGTTGGTCCCGAAGACGGCGAGGCCATCGCAACCCAGGTCCAGCAACCAGCGACAATGCCGGGCGAGGCGTGCTGGATCCGGGGCGAGCGCTGCAGTGAATGGCGTGACCACCGGTGCGAGGACGCCGCGGATGGGGGGGGCGGGGATGCTCATGGCAGGAAGCATAGCCCCGGCGCCGGGCGAGTTCGTACCTGCGGCAGCCACGGGCTAGGCTCAGGCGTCCCGGCATCGTACAATTCAGCCATGCTAACTGCCTTCCTGATCGAGGTGACCGCTGTCGTGGCCTGCCTCGTCCTCGCCTGCACCGGGCTCAGCCACCTTCCTCCCACGGGCTGGCTGCTCAACGTGACGCCCGGCGAGCACCACTGGAACCTGGCGTATGTGGCGCTGGTGCTGGGATCGCTCGGGCTGGGCGCGTTCCTCCTCCGCCGCGCGATTGCGCGGCCGCTCTCGCTCGGGATCATCCCCGGCGTGTCGGCCCGCACCAGTGGCTTCGTGGCGTTTGTCCTGGCGATTCCCGCTGCACTCACGCTGTTCTGGTGGATCGCCGCCGACACCAAGGGTGTGCTGCCCGTGGGCCCGGTCGGCTATGCGCTGGGGCTGGTGGCGCTCGTCTCGCTCAGCTGGTTCACCGTCGCGGCAGGGGCGCTCTGGATCGGGCGCGAGTCACAGCGGGAGCGGGACGTGGCCGAGTCCGGCGTCGGCGAGCCCATCGGATTGCCATGAGGCGCTGGGCACTCCTGGCGCTGCTCCTCGCCGGCTGTGGCAAGGCGGGCGCAGACAAGGCAAGTGCGGGGCCGCCGCCGTCCATCATGGGCCTGATCCTGGCCGGGACGATGGACTCTGCGCTGGCGGGGGTTGAGCCGGAGCGGCGCGACATGCCAGCCACGGCCGGCGAGCCCGCGCGCAACCTCCAGCTGTGGCGGCTCAACGGGAAGCCGGCGAAGCTGGTGTTGAACGAGGTGAGCGAAGTGCGCGGCAAGCTGCTGCAGTCCACCTGGTACTTCAAGGACGGCGCCATCGTCTTTGCTTCTGACCCGGACAGCCGCTACGCCTACGCCGACGGCCACCTGGCCGAGGTCAGCGATGCCTCGGGTGTGGTCACCGAAACGACGACAGATGTCTTGCGCACCACCGAAGACGGCCTGCGCGTCGAGGCAGACGGCTGGCTGAAGGAGTTTGGCCCATGAGCACGCCAGTGACACAAGCGCGCGATGCGGAGTACCAGCGTTACCTCGCCGAGGCCCGCGCGGAGGTGGAGGCATTGCTGGCCCCGGACACCACGCCGGATCCCGAGCCAGTCTCGATCCGGGAACCAGCCGGGCCCGTCCTGAAGGTGCTGATCATTGCCGCCATTACGGGGGTCGTCGGCGTGCTGGTGCTGATGGCATGGCTGGTGTTCAAGGGCCGCCGGCCCGCCCGCTCGATCGCCTGACCGTCGCAAGCTGAAACAATGCCAGAACGCCGGCCGTAAGGTCGGCGTTCCTGTTTTCTACGCTGTCAGGAGGTGCCCATGGGACGGAAATTCTGGCTCCGGGTTGCCGGCGGGGCCCTGGTGGTGTTCCTGCTCGGGTTTGCCTTGTTCACCGGCGCCCGGGCCGCCAAGCAGGAGGCGGGTCATGCCATCGCCGAGGTCGCCTCGAGCCTGGGCGGCGAGGTGCCGGCGATGCTGGCAGGGCTCAAGGACTCGGTGACCGTCTCATTGAATGGGGAGCGCCTGGGCCGGCTGCAGCACCTCACGGTCGAGCGACCGGTGGAGGGAAAGCTGCCGGAGGTGCGGGCCCTGTTGCGACTGGACGACCTGGGCCGGCTTCGCGAGCTGGCATCGTGCAGCCTGACACCGGCCAACGGGCGCGACCTTCACCAGTTCCGCTGCGCCGCTGCCGGAGAGACGGGCCTGGACCAGTTGGGCACGGTTGATATCCAGGGGGAGGACCTCGAGCTGCCGCTGCTGGTGAGCGACTCCCTCGCGGCCGAGCTGCGGAAGGGCGGGCCCATCCATGCCAGCCTGGACCTGACCGAGAACGTAAGGGCCCTGGTCAAGGTCGGGGACCACAAGGTCGTCGACATCAAGGCCGACAGCAACGGGGCCCGGATCGTGGTGAACGACGAGAAGGGCAACAAGGTCGTCCGCATGCAGGCCGACTCGACAGGATTCTCCCTCACCGTGGACTCGGCGCGGCCGCGATAGGACGCCCTCAGTAGCCGAGCGGGGCCGGAGTGGTGATGACCGGCCCCCGGAAGAAGTCGTAGGACGCCACCCGGTACACCCCATCATCCTCCTTCATGAACACCACGGTTTCCACGCCGAGCGTCTCGTTCATGAAATGCACGACCACCTGGAACGTGACCGCGTCGGCGGTGGACACCGGCCGGAGCAGGCGGGTGAAGGTCGTGCCCATGAGCTCGCGGCGCGTGATGGGTGAGATGGTGTCGCGCAGGCGGTAGAGGGTGGTGATCCACATGTTCCGGTCCTTGTCCTTCTTGAACAGGGCGGAACTCTGGTCCCAGGCTGCCTCGAAGGCCCGGGCGTCAATAAGCCCGATCCACTTGTCGTAGGCGTCGCCTGCCTCGCCGACCTCATGGCTCATCGTGGCCCGGCTCGCGGCGGACACGACCTGGGATGGCAGGGGCGCGGTGGCGGTGCACAGGGCAAGGATGGCGACAGCCCCGGCAATGCACGGGCGGCGGGTGCGCGTTTCCACGGGGGCGCTCCGGAAGGGGACCGCGTATACTAGCGCCCGGTTCGGGGCCCCCGCTTTCTTTAGCCCCTGTGATGACACGACTGGCTCTACCCCGACTTCCTGCCGGGCAGCTCCTGACCGTCCTGGCCCTCGCGGCACCCCTCTCTGCCCAGGCGGTCCCCGACGTCGAGGCCTCCCCCGCAGTCGCGATGGAGGATGCACTCAAGGCCTCGATGGCAGCGAGGCGGCTCCCGGCCATGCGCTTCGGCGACATTTCAGACGTCCGGGCGGCGGCACGCGGACTCTATGAGGCCGGGGGCTGGACGCCCCTCTGGCTCGACTCGGCGGGGATGCCCACTCCTGCCGCCAAGGCGTTGGTGGGACGACTGGGGGCCCTGGCGGCCCATGGCCTCGACCCCGACGACTACGATGCCGCGCTGCACAAGCAGGTGCTGGCCCGTATCGAGGCCGGGACACCCTGGATGGGAACGGTGGCCCTGGCCGAGTTCGACACCCGCCTCACAGCCGATGGCCTGCGCTACCTCGGCGCGATGCGCCACGGAAGGGTCCGGCTCCGGTGGAAGGATTCGCTCGCGATCGAGCGGTCATTCATGACCGTGCGTCGTGCGCCAACCGATAGCGTCGCCGAGCTGATCTCGGCGCTCCGGCTGGCCCAGGATCCGGGACGGGAGCTGCTCACCATCGAGGACCGTGGCCCATCCTACCGTGCGTTGCAGGCGGGGCTTGCCGACTACCGCGCACGCGCGGCGGACACCGCGGGACAGGTACCGCTGCGGCTGCCGACCCGCCTCGTGCCCGGCGCTCACTGGGACGGCATTGCTGCCTTGCGTGCACTGCTGCGCCGCACCGGCGACCTCATCGACACGCTGCCAGCGCCGTCGGCGGAGGCTGACACCACCTACTCACCGGAACTGGTGGCCGCGATCAAGCGCCTGCAGCGCCGCGAGGGCCTTGCGCCCGATGGCGTCATCGGCACGAAGACGGCGCAGCACCTGGCCAACCCATTCCGGACGCCGGTTCGCGCGCTGGTGCTGGCCCTGGAGCGGGCGCGCACCCTCCCCGACCCTCCCACGGACAGCGTGTACATCGAGGTGAACATCCCCGAGTTCCGGCTCCGGGTGCGGGATCCAATGCGCGACACAACCCTGTTCGGCATGAACGTGGTCGTGGGCGGAAAGGGCCGGAACGAGACGCCGGAACTCGCCAGCACGGTGGACATGATCGTGTTCAGCCCCACCTGGCGCATCCCGCCCAGGATCCTGCGGGAGGACATCATCCCCAAGGTGCTGCAGGACACGAACTACCTGACCAAGCAGGGGATGGAGCTGGTGCGGGACGGCAAGGTGGTCCAGGCCACCTTCGACAATGTGGCGCTCATCGGCGACTCGGTGGGGGTCCGGCAGCGTTCCGGCGGGGGCAACTCCCTCGGCAAGGTCAAGTTCCTCTTCGCCAATTCGTACGGCGTGTACCTGCACGATACGCCGACCCGCTCCACCTTCCGCCGGGCCCAGCGGGCCGAGAGCCATGGCTGCGTTCGCCTGGAGGATGCGCCGTCCCTGGCGACCTGGCTCCTGCGGGACGACGGGACCTGGGACCAGCAGCGGCTCAGGGAGGCGATGAAGGCCCCGGAGCCGGTGGACGTGGACCTCACCGCGACCGTGCCCGTGCGGCTCGTGTACCAGACGGCGTCGCTCGGTCCTCATGGGACCGTCGAGTTCCATCCCGACGTGTATGGGCGCGACCGGTACCTCGAGCAGGCGCTCGGGACTGGCTATCCCTTCCCATCCAGGGCCACGCCGTTGCAGCAACTGCAACGTGTGCGGAAAAACCACTGACATTCCTTGCGCGATCGGGCCGCGGCCCGTTTCTTGTCTCCTGACTTCACCGTACCGGACCCGGGGACGCATGATGTTGCAGGCAAGGCCGCGCGGCGCCCGAAGCGCCGCCCTTCTGGGGGGACTCGTTCTGCCAGCGCTTCTTGCGCTTGGCACGAGCGTGGCCATGGCGCAAGGGGACGCGGTACCGGAGCCGGAACCGGTGGAAGTCGCGCCGCGCACCGACCTGACCCACCTCCTCGGTGCGAGTGGGCGCGTGCGCCTGATTGCGGCCACCCCGGAACGCCTGGCCAGCGATTCGCTGCTGGCACGCGTGTTCGCGGAGCAGGGCATCACCGAGGCCGGGCTGCGGCCGGCGAGCCTGCAGGCGCCAGATGGCTCCCTCCTCACCCTGGCCCTGCTGATCCCGTTCGAGCAGAAGACCGGTGGGACACTGCAGGGGTACCGCGTGGGCTACTGGCCCAGTGAGAAGCGGGCCTCGGTGCACACGGCGCTGCCGGTGGGCTTCATCGAGGTCAATGAGCTGACCCAGGATGCGCTGCTGTCACGGCACTTCCGCGCCCGGCAGTTCCTCACCAAGGACCAGTTCGACACCTGGCCCAAGTACCTGCTGGTGGACCCCAAGCTGCTGGACAAGCTGGAGCTCGTCATTGCCCAGCTGGAGGAAATGGGCCACTCGGCCGGGATCAGGGTGCTGTCGGGCTTCCGCTCACCACAGTACAACCAGCGGGGCGTGTGCCGCCGCTGTCGGCGGGCGAAGGACAGCCGGCACATGTACGGGGACGCGGCCGACATCTTCATCGATGCCGACAGCAACGGGGTGATGGACGACCTGAACGGTGACGGGAAGGTGACGACCGAGGATGCGCGCTACCTGGCCCGGGTGGTGGAGCGGGTCGAGGCGGCGCACCCCGAACTGGTGGGCGGGCTCGGCATCTACCGCGCGCGCCGCGGGCATGGCCCCTTCATCCACGTGGACACGCGAGGGCACGTGGCGAGGTGGTAGAAGAGGGCGTCAGGGCGTCAGGGCGTCAGGGCGTCAGGGCGTCAAGATGCCTGGAAAAACGTGCGGGGCGGTCCATCGGACCGCCCCGCACTGTCATCCACCTTGACGTCCTGACGTCCTGACGTCCTGACGTCCTGACGCCTTGACGCCCTGACGCCTACTGCCGGCACTGCCCGTTCGGGTCGGGCTTCGGCTTGTCCACCACCGGCCGGTGGTCGGCGTTGGCCACGCCCAGCGCCACGGTGGACACGAAGGTGGCGATGCGCGCCATCTTCGGGAAGTTGATGTACTCGACCTCGTCGGTGGACTCGTGGTAGTCGCGGTGCACACCCGTGGTGAAGAACACGACCGGAATCCCCCAGCGCGCGTACATGTAGTGGTCGCTGCGGCAGTAGATGTTGGCCGGGTGGCCATTCTGGTCGAAGGTGTAGTCGAACTGGAAGCCGAAGTGTCCGTCGGTGTTCACCCTCTCGACCAGGTCACCCAGCTCGGTGGAGAGGCGGCGCGAACCCACCAGTTGCAGGTAGTCGGGACCACCCACGGTGCCCGGCTCACCCAGCACCATGTCGGTGGCATCGCCACGGCCCACCATGTCCATGTTGAGCTGCGCCACGATCGAGTCGCGCGGGACGGTGGGGTTGTCGGTGAAGTACTTCGAGCCCCAGAGGCCCTTTTCCTCGCCGGTGTGCCACACGAACAGCACCGAGCGCTTCGGCCGCACCTTCGACTGCTGCAGGGCCTGGGCGATCGCCAGCACGGTCACGGTGCCGGAGCCGTCGTCATCGGCACCGTTCCGGACCGAGTCGAGGCGCGGCTTCCGGGTCTTCCGCAGGCTGTCCAGGATGGCCTTGACCTTCACCATCTCCTCAGCGGTGGCGGTGCGCATCTCGCTTTCGGCGCCAGCCGGCCGCACGACCGTATTGAAGGCGCGCAGCGAATCGTGGTCCACCACGACCGACGACATGCCGACATGGTCGTTGTGCGCGCCGATGGCGACGTACTCGCCCTTGAGCTTCGGGTCGCTCCCCGGGATCATGCCGATGACATTCCGTGCCGGGAACGCCACCGGGCCGCTCACGGTCGAGATGTTCGCGTTCACCGGACGGCCCGCAGCGCCTGGCGACAGGGTGGCGGGGCTGGCACCCAGGACCTTCGTGGCGGCGCCCTCGGTCAGCATCATGGCGAAGAGCTTTCCGCCGGTGCGGGCCTGCGGCTCGGCCGACTTGAGGGCCATCTGCGGCTTGCCCAGGAAGTCGAGCACCGGGGGCGGCACGTCCTCCAGCGCCACGATCGCGATTGCCGCGGCGTCGGCATAGCGCTTGTCGAGCGACCGCCAGAACTGCCACGTCGGCTGCCCGCCCGATCCCAGCGGCGGAAGGAGCACGACCACCTTGCCCTTCACCTGTTCGGCGGACACCGTCGAGACCGAATCGCCCAGCCGGCCGCCAAAGACCGATGGGATGTCCGTGCCGGTGAGCCCGGGCGCGAACCCGAGTTGGGGGATGCCGCCAAAGCTGATGTAGTCGGTGTTGAGGACCAGCGGTGCACCACCGGCTGCCAGCGTGGAGTTTCGGTCCACGCCCCGCTCCACCAGGGGCACTTCCTGGAACCAGGTGCCGTTCTCGCCCGCCGGCTTCAGGCCGATCTTCTGCGCCTGTGCCGCAATCCACGCGGTGCCCTTGAAGTTGCCCCGGGTGCCGGCTTCCCGGCCCTCCATCGAATCGTGGGCAAAGGCGGTCAGCTCGGCCCGCATGGTCGCGGGCGACGCCGCCGGAAAGGGACCGGCCGGGCTGGGCTGGGACGGGGCGGGGGTGGTCGTGCCGCCGCCGCAGGCGGCCAGGGCGAGGCCCACCAGGACCGAACCCAGGTGACGATTGCTCAAGTAGCTCTCCTGAGAGGGTGCATGACAGACATGGTGCCGCCCATACGACAGGAGGGGCAGAAAGTTCCCGGCTGGCGCAGCCCCTTGGGTACCAGCAGCCCGGCGCTAGATTTCCCCCGGCGAACCCGCCGTGCGCGTGGCGACTTCGGGATATCTTCAGGGGGTGGCTGATGGTGATGGGCGGCGTGGCCGAACCGCGTGCGAGCTCTCCCGAGCGGGAGCGGGAAGATGCGAGCACTACCCTGCTGCGGCAGACGTTCGACCAGGTCAAGGACCTCATGACCCCACGGCGCGCCGTGTACTGGGCTGACCTGGGCTTGAGTGTGCTCCTGGGCTATGCCAGTTTCGCGGTCGCCGTCGCCTCGTCGTCGCCATGGCTGGCGGCGGCGGCCTTCGTGGTCGCGGTGCTCGCCCTCTATCGCGGCCTCTCGTTTGTGCATGAACTCACCCACCTGCGCTCCGGCGCCGTCCCGGGCTTCGATTGGGCGTGGAACGCCACCATCGGCGTCCCGCTGCTGGTGCCATCGTTCATGTACGACGGCGTGCACCAATTGCACCACGCCAAGACCCGTTACGGCACGGCCGACGACCCCGAGTACCTGCCGCTGGCCTGGCGATCGCCGGCATACCTCGTGTGGTTCATCATGTGCTCGGTGCTGGCGCCCGTGGTCGTCGTGGTGCGGTTCGGCATCCTGACCCCCCTGTCGCTGGTGATTCCCGCCGTGCGGCGCTTCAACGTGGCGCAGGCCTCATCGCTCGTCATCAACCCGGGGTTCCGGCGGAAGCCCCCACGCCCGCAGGACCTGCCGCGTTGGTGGACGCTCGAGCTGCTGTGCTTTGCCTGGGTGTGGACCTTCATCGGCCTGGTAGTGTCCGGGGTGATTCCCCTGCGCGTCGCGCTCCTCGCGGTGGCGCTTGCCGCGGCGGTGGCGTTGTCCAACCAGGTGCGGACCCTGGCGGCGCACCTCTGGGACAACGAGCACGGCGAGGAGATGACCATCGAGGAGCAGCTCCTCGACTCGGTGAACGTCCCGGGCTTCGCCCCGTGGGCGTCGCTCTGGGCGCCGGTGGGCCTCCGCTATCACGGGTTGCACCACCTGCTCCCGGGCCTCCCCTACCACAACCTGGGGTCGGCGCACCGCCGGCTGGTGGGTGTGGTGCCGGGCGCGTCACCGTACCGGCGCACGCTCTACGACGGGCTGGTGCACGTGCTGGACATCCTGTTCCACAAGAGCGCCGCGCGGACGAAGGCCAGGAAGCGGCGGGCGCTCGTCTGACCGCATGAACATTGGCGTGATTGGCGCCGGCAACGTGGGCGGTGCCCTCGGCGGGCTGTGGGCCGCGCGGGGGCACCGCGTGCGTTTTGCCCGACGGCGCGCGGCGGCGGGCGTGCCGGCCGGAGCGTTGTCGGGCGACGTGGCGGTGACCGACGTGCCGGCGGCCGTGCAGTTCGGGGATGCCGTCCTGCTGGCGACGCCGTGGGACGTCACCGAGGAGGTGCTCCGTGCCGCCGGTGACTTCGGCGGCCGCGTCCTCATCGATGCCACCAACCCGATCGTGCCCGGCCTCCAGCTCGCCGTGGGGCTCACCGGATCGGGCGGTGAGCTGGTCGCGGGATGGGCCCGTGGCGCGCGGGTGGTGAAGTGCTTCAATACCCTCGGGGCCAACGCCTTCGCGCGGCCGGGCACGGGCCCCGACCAGGCCAGCCTCTTCTTTTGCGGCGATGATCCCGATGCCAAGGCCACGGTGCGTGGGCTGGGCGCGGAACTGGGCTTCGACATGGTGGACTGCGGGCCACTGGCTGCGGCAAGGTTCACCGAACCGCTTGCCATGCTGTGGATCTCCCTCTCGATGCAACCCGGCATCGGGCGCGAGATCGCCTTCCGGCTCCTGCGCCGCGCTGGGGAATAGCTCGACCTGTTCCAGCGCTTGATCCTCCGGGCCCACCGGGCCACCCTTCTCCCATGAAGCTTGTCCCATCCCTTGCGCTCGTGGCGCTTTCGCTGGCGCCATCCACCGCCGCACTCCCGACCGGGCAGCCACGGCCGACCGCAGCGCGCCTGGACTCCGCCGTCACGGCAGCGCGGGAGGCGCTGGGCGCGGGGCGGCCGTGGCGTGCCACCCGCCTGCTGGTGCCGCTCCTGCGCGACTCGGCGCTGCGCACCCCCGAGGTGGAGTACCTGGCGGCGCGTGCCGCGGTGGGATGGCAGGGCTGGCGTGAAACGACGCGGCTCCTGGGCAGTGCTGGCTGGCTCGACACCGCCTTCGCGGGGGAGGGCCACGAGCTGCTGGCCCGGGCGTGGCTCGGCCTCGGGAAGGACAGCAATGCCGTGCGCAGCGCGCGGCGGGCGGTGGACCAGGCTTCCTCTGATTCCGCGCGAGGCGCGCGCCTGGTGCTCCTGGGCCTGGCGTCGGAAGGTGCCGGCGACTGGGCGGGAGCGCTGGCGGCATGGACCGCCGCGCGCCCCCTCCTTCCCTCGATTGGCGACTGGCTTGCAGTGCGAGCGATTGCGGTGACGCCGGACTCGGCGGGCCGCGCGGCCCTTTCCGCAACCATCCTCGATTCGCTTCCGCGATCGCGCTGGCCAGTGGCCGACGCCACGGGCTTCCTGCGCGCCGGGGACAGTGCGGGGGCCATCATGCGGTTTGCCTCGGCGGGCAGCTCGATCCGTGCCTTGCAGCTACGCCATGCAATGGCCGATTCGGCGGGGCGCGCCGGGCTCCGGAACGAGCTCGTGGCCTTCATCGAGGACCGGAGCGGCACGTCGGCGGCACGTTCCGCCGTGAACCTGCTGGACAGCCTGGGCCTTCCGCTCACGCTGGCGGAGCACCTCACCATTGCGCGAAGCGCCACCAGGTCGGGCCCCCTGGCTCGTGCGAGCAAGGCCTATGGTGCTGCATTCGCGATCCGGGAACCGACCGCCGAGCAGCGGTATGCGCTGGCGGAGGTGTACTTCCGCCAGGGACGCTACGACGAGGCGATTGCCCAGTACCGGAAGGTGCGCACACCCGCCGGCCTGGCGGCCGCCGCGTCGTATCGTGCGGCACGCGCCATGGTGCGTGACGGCCGAGCGGGTGAGGGGCGCACGGTGCTGGGGCAGATCGTGAAGAAGTGGCCCAGGGACTCCTCGGCGGCACAGGCGCTGTACCTCCTGGCCGACCTCTCGACCGACGATCGCCACGATGGTGAGGCGCGGAGGTACTACGCCCGTATCGTGCGGGAACACCCGAAGAGCCGCCTCGCCGCGCCCGCGGCCTTCCGCGCCGGACTGATCGCGTTCGCGGACGGGCGGCTCGAGGTGGCCGGGACGGAGCTGGACGAACTCGACAAGCGCTACCCGAACCACAACGAGGCGACGGCCGCAGTGTACTGGGCGGGGCGGGCCTGGGGCGCGGCAGGTGACGAGGCGCGCGCGCGGGAGCGATGGAGCGAGGTCATCGCACGGGACTCGGCGTCGTACTACGCGGACCTGAGTGCCCGGCGCCTTGGCCTGGCGGGGTGGGCCCCCGCGGTCGCGCCCGACACCTTTGTCGCGGTTCCCGAGCTGGACCGTGGGGTGGCGCGTGCCGCGCTGCTGGCGCACCTCATGCTGGACGACGAGGCCCGGGCGGAGCGTGCGCGGGTGGGGCGCCTGGCGCGGGGGTCAGCGGAGCAACTGCTGGCGGCCGCACACCTCCTGCAGCAGCAGGGCTACCCATCGGAGGCGATCACGCTGGCACGACGGGCCCAGTCCGCAGGTGCCGCCCGTGATGCGCGACTCTACCGGTTGCTCTACCCGCTGGGCTTCCCGCTGGCGCTGATGGGAGAGTCGGAACGGAATGGCGTGGACCCGACGCTGGTGGCGGCACTCATCCGGCAGGAGTCGCTCTTCAACCCGGCGGCGACCTCGTCAGCGGGCGCGCGCGGGCTGATGCAGGTGATGCCCGACCTGGGCCGGCGGGTGGCGCGGGGGCTGGGCTACGAGGGATGGGACCCGGTCCTGCTCTGGGAAGGGGATGCCAACCTGGAAATCGGCACCACGCACCTCAAGGAACTGGTGGATGCCCAGGGCAACCTCGTGGAGGTGCTGGCAGCGTACAACGCGGGGGCGCACCGCGTCGCGCGGTGGCGGACCCGGCTTGGCGCGGACGACCAGGAATTGTTCGCGGAGCGGATCCCGTTCGTGGAGACGCGGGACTACGTGCGGATCATCCAGCGAAATCAGGCGTTGTACCGTGCGCTGTACCCCGCCGTCGCCTCCCCCGTACAGGGAGGCTAGGGCGAGAAGTCCCCGGCCTGCGCGGGACGGAACGTCAGGTCGAACGCCAGGAAGAGCAGCTTGGTGAACGGGTAGAACAGCAGCGGCGCCAGGAGCATGAACACCGCCGCCGTCCACGTGAGGAGGTCCCACGGCGGGGTGGGCCAGCGCCAGACGATGATGGCACCGAAGAGGGCGACGAAAGCCAGTTCCGCGCCAACCAGGTTGAACATGTAGCTCCCCACCCGGTAGCCCTCCTCGCCACGCTCCACCTTGAGCCCGCAGGTGGGACACCGGGGCCGGGCCGTGAACCAGCCGGAATACATGTCGCCGCCCCCGCAGTGCGGGCACCGCAGGGCGATGGCGCGGGTGGCCATGAGGAGTGGGTGGGGGCGTCGCGCTGGCATTCGGCTCAAGACTAAGCGGGGGGCCCTGACCGGCGCTCCGCGGCCCGCGCGCCCTACCCGCTCCGTTCACCCCGTCATATCGTTCCCCTCTTGATGGCCAACTCCCGCACCGTAACCCCGGTCTCCCTTGTGGCCGTGGGACCCGACACCCGGTCGCTCCCCCGCCAGCGCGCCCTGCTGGGGTGGCTCTTCGGGGCCCGCACGATCGTCGCGATCGTCACGCTCCTCATTGCCGCCCTGCAGTGGACCACCACGCCCGACGTCTCGTTCATCCTCAGCATCTCGGTGCTGCTGACGCTGGTGGCCACCGCCTATGGCTGGTGGCGCACGCGCGTCCGGGGCGGGGACGTGAGCACCAGCTTCCTGCTGGTGCAGGCCCTGGCCGACCTGGCGCTGGTGACCACCCTGGTGCACTTCGCCAGCGCGCCGGCACTGTTCGCGTCGCTGTACGTGCTGGTGATCGCGGGGTACGCGATCCTCCTGCCGCCCCGCTGGGGGCTTGCGGTGGCAGCCGCGGCAACGGTGCTCTACGTGGGCGATACCCTGCTGGCCGGGGGACCGGGCGACGCCGCCTTCTGGGTGCAGGTCATCCTCTTCAACGTGGTGTTCGCGATCGTGGCGGTGCTGGGCAGCAGGCTCCGCCGGGCTGACGTGGAGCAGGTCACGCTGGAGACCGAACTCCGCCGGGTGAGGCTCGAGGCCGACGAGATCCTGCAGAACATCCGCTCCGGCGTGATTACGGTGGACGCCGAGGGGCGCCTGGCCTTCATCAACCCCACGGCGGAGCGGCTGCTGGGGATCGATGGAGACCGGCTCCTGGGCCGGGCCATCCTCGACAAGCTGCAGGCGCAGTCGAAGGACCTGGGGAGTGCCATCGTCGCCGGGATAAGGCAGGGGCGAAAGGTGAGCCGGGGCGAGGGCCTGGTGAAGGCAAATGGGCGGGTATTCCCCATAGGCCTCAGCACCACCACCTTCCAGCCCGAGGATCGCGAGACCCCCTCGGTGACGGCGATCTTCACTGACATCTCGGAGCTGAAGCAACTGCAGGAGCTGCAGGCACGGGCCGAGCGGCTCCAGGCGGTTGCCGCGCTCTCGGCGTCGCTGGCGCACGAGATCCGGAACCCGCTCGCGTCCATCCGGAGCTCCTGCGAACAGCTCGCACGCGGGAAGCACGCGAACGACGACGACCAGGTCCTGGCGGCGCTGATCGTCCGGGAGAGCGACCGGCTGAGCCGGCTCCTCAACGAGTTCCTCGACTTTGCGCGCGTGAAGGCGTCGCGGCACGAGGCCGTGGACCTGCTCGAGGTGGCAAAGGCGGCCGTGCGCATGGTCCAGGCGCACCCCGACTGCGGCCTCACGGCCGACGTGCGGGTCGAGGGCCAGGCCGCGATCCTGGACGGGGATGAGGACCTCCTGCACCGGGTGGTGGCCAACCTGGTGCTCAATGCGGTGCAGGCAGCGCGCGGCCAGGAGGTCCACGTGACGGTCCGGGTTGGGGGCATCCCCTTGGCCGAGCTGCCCAATGGGGCCGACTTCGAGCGGGCGGTGCGCCTGCAGGTGGAAGACGACGGCCCCGGGATCCCCGACGAGGTGCGCGAGCGGCTGTTCGAGCCATTTGTCTCAGGGCGGCCCGGTGGCAGCGGCCTGGGACTCGCCATTGTCCAGCGGGCGGTAGACGTGCACCGCGGGCTGGTCTACGTTGACACGAAGCTCCGGGCTGGCACGACCTTCACCATCCTGCTGCCCGCCAACGCGCTGGGAGAGGAACTCGCATGAGCCAGAAGCCATCGGTCCTGGTGATCGACGACGAATCCGGCATTCTCGACACGCTCCGGATCCTCCTCCGGAACGAGGGATTCGAGGTCACCACGGCGCAGGGAGGGAAGGCCGGCCTGGAGCAGATCCGCACGGGGGCACACGACATCGTGCTCACCGACGTGCGGATGCCGCAGGTGTCGGGCCTGGACATCCTGAGTGCCGTGAAGGAGCAGGACCCGATGACGCCTGTCATCCTGATGACGGCCCAGGCATCGCTCCAGAGCGCCATCGGGGCGGTGAACACGGGGGCCTTCTACTACATCCAGAAGCCGTTCTCCAACGATGAACTGGTGGCGATCCTCCGGCGGGCGTGCGAGTTTCGCGCGATCCGGGTGGAGAACAAGCAGCTCCGTCAGGAGATCAAGCGCAAGGAGCGGGGCGCCGTCTCGCGGCCCATCGGCAAGTCGCGGCGCTTCCTCGACACCCTCAAGCTGGCCGAGCATGTCGCGCCCACCGATTCCACGGTGCTGATCCAGGGGGAGAGCGGCACGGGCAAGGAGGTGGTGGCGCGGTACATCCACGAGCTGTCCTCCCGCTCCGGGGGCCCCTTCCTCTCCATCAACTGCGGTGCATTGCCCGAGAGCCTGCTGGAGTCGGAACTGTTCGGCCATGTGAAGGGGAGCTTCACCGGGGCGGTGCGCGACAAGCAGGGCCTCTTCGCCGCGGCGCGGGGGGGCACCTTCTTCCTCGACGAAGTGGGCGAGATGCCCGCGTCGCTGCAGGTCAAGCTCCTGCGCGTGCTGCAGGAGCGGGAGGTGATCCCGGTGGGCGCCACCGAGGCGATCCCGGTGGACGTGCGGATCATCGCGGCCACCAACCGCGACCTGGAGGAAGAAATGCGGCGGGGCAACTTCCGCTCCGACCTCTTCTACCGGCTCAACGTCATTGCCCTGATGCTGCCGCCCCTCCGGGAGCGCCGGGACGACCTCCTCCTGCTCCTCGAGGGCTTCCTGCAGACGCTGGCCACGGAATCCGGGGGCGAGCCCAAGGCGCTGAGCCAGGAGGCGATGGACGCGGTGATGGTGTACGAGTGGCCCGGCAACGTGCGCGAGCTGGAGAACGCGCTGGAGCACGCCGTGGTGCTCTGCCGGGGCAGCCTGGTGGAGCCGCAGCACCTCCCGGAGCGGATCACCCGGCGGCGGAAGGAGCCGCTGGTGGCGGAACGGTCGTACCGCAACCCGACGCTGGAGGTGATCGAGCGGTCGTACATCATGTGGGTGCTGCAAGCGGAGGGCGGGAACAAGACGCGGGCAGCGGAGGTGCTGGGGATCGACCCCTCCACGCTGTACCGGAAGCTGGCGCGGTACGAGGAGCAGGTGGCGGAACTCCGGGCGCAGGCCTGAGGTGACTGCCGGGCCGGGGGACGCCGCTGGCGCGGAAACGCTGGAGATCATGTCGGCTGCCCCGCGGTACAACGCGTGGCAGTTCGAGCAGATCGCCCCCTTCATCGGGCGGCGGGTGCTCGAGGTCGGCTCGGGTATTGGCAACATGTCCGAGCACATCGTGGCGGGTGGACGGGAGCTCGTGGTGCTCACCGACACCGACGAGTGGTACCGGGAGCAGTTGCGCCAGCGGTTTCGCGACCGACCCGAGGTGCGGGTGGACACGCTCACCCTTCCCGATGCCGCGGCGGAGGCACGCTTCGGGGCCCTCGGCCTCGACACCGTCGTGGCCCTCAACGTGGTGGAGCACATCGACGACCACGTGGGCACCCTCCGCAGCATGGGGTCGCTGCTGGCCCCCGGTGGCAGGGTCGTCGTGCTGGTGCCGTCGCTCCCGGGCATCTATGGCACCCTCGATGCCGAGCTGGGCCACTTCCGGCGGTACACCCCGGCGTCGCTCCGCGGTGCGTTCACCGAGGCGGGCCTGCGCACGGAGTCCCTGAGCTGGTTCAATCGGGTGGGGACCCTGGGTTGGTGGTTCAACGCCCGCGTGCGCAAGGCGACGCGCATCCCGCTGGGGCAGCTCCGCTCCTTCGATGCCCTGGTGCCGCTCCTCCGGCTGGAACGATTCCTTCCGCTGCCGTTTGGCCAGTCCCTCATCGCGATTGGACGGCGCAATGGCTGAGTACGAGCTTCCCAGGCTGTCGGTCATCGTGCCCGTGTACAACGAGATTCGCACCCTGCGCACGATCATCGACCGGCTGCACTCCGTGCCGTTGCCCATGGAGATCATCTGTGTCAACGATTGCTCGAAGGATGGCAGCGCGGAGCTGGTGGACCAGTTGAAGGCTGAGGGACTGGTGGAGGTGGCCTTCCACCAACCCGTCAACCGGGGGAAGGGCGCGGCGCTGCGCAAGGGCATCGAGCTTGCCACGGGTGACGTCATCGTGGTGCAGGACGCCGACCTGGAGTATGACCCGCACGAGTTTGGCCGGCTCCTGAGCCCGATCCTGGAGGGGAAGGCCGACGCGGTGTTCGGGTCCCGCTTTGCGGGTGGCGAGCGCCGGGTGCTGTACTACTGGCACTCCGTGGGCAACAAGCTGCTGACGCTGGTGTCCAACATGTTCACCAACCTGAACCTGACGGACATGGAGACCTGCTACAAGATGGTGCGGGCCCCCCTCATGAAGTCGCTGGTGCTCACCAGCGACCGGTTCGGCTTCGAGCCGGAGGTCACGGCGCGCCTGGCACAGGCGCGGGCCCGCATCTGGGAGATCCCCATCTCGTACTCCGGCCGCACGTATGAGGAAGGGAAGAAGATCGGGTGGAAGGATGGGGTGGCCGCGTTCATGCACATCCTGCGGTACAACATGTTTCCCCCATCCGCCAAGACCTGACTGAAGGGGGCGGACGACCCTCCGTGGATCACTCCAAGCTGTACGCTGGCACCTGGCCTGCCCGGGTCGCAGCCATCCTGCTTGGTGCATTCGGCCTCCTCCCACTCGCCTCGTGGATCCCAGGCGGCCCCTCGGCAGACTGGTTCACCGCGGCAGCAGGGGAGCTGGTCTCGGGCACACTCATCGCCATTGGTGGCGGGGTGGCCATCGCCATCCTCTTCCGGCGCCAGCTCATGCGGCTCGAGCCCTGGGTTGCGAAGGGCGACATGCAGGGGCCGCCTCCCTGGCGGGTGATAGTGGCGACAGCGGGCGTGGCGGGTGCCACCTACGCCGCGATCGCCGGTCGGGTGTTCTCGCGGAAGCCGCTCATCATCGATGAGATCGTGCAGGCGTGGCAGGCGCGCGTGTTTGCCTCCGGGCACCTCTGGGCCGACACGCCAGCCCGGCCCGAGTTCACCGCGGTCCTGAACATCGTCAATGACGGTGCCAAGACGTACGCGCACTTTCCCCCGGGTGGACCGGCGGCCCTTGCACTGGGCGAGCTCGTCGGTGCGCAATGGCTGGTCGGGCCGTTCTTCGGCATGCTCTCGGTCCTGCTCGTGGGATGGCTGGCGCGGGAGATGGAGCCTCGCCGGCGAGTCGCCCTCCTGGCCATGCTCCTCTTCACCTTCGCGCCGTTCACGGCCTTCATGGCCGGCTCGCACATGAACCATGTGCCGGGCCTGACCTTCCTGTTGCTCGGTGCGGCAGGGACCATCGCAGTCCTGCGACAGCATCACCCCAGGCCGGGGATCGCGCTCGCGGCGGGCCTGGGGTTCGGCCTTGCGGCGACGATCCGCCCACTTGATGCGGTGGCATTCGCTCTCCCTGCAGGTGTGTGGTACCTCATCGAGGCCCGGCGGGATCGCGCCCGCGTGGCGGACCTGCTTGCAGCGGGAATCGGTGTCGCGGTGCCGATCACGATCCTGCTGCTGGTGCAGGATGCGATGACTGGCTCGCCGCTCAGGTTTGGCTATGAGGTGGAGTGGGGCGCCAACGTCGGGCTGGGATTCCGCGGAGCGCCCTGGGGAGATGCCCATACGCCGCTCAAGGGTCTCGAGCTCATCAGCCTGTATGTGCTCAGGCTCCAGGTCTATCTCTTCGAGACCCCGTTTCCCTCGCTCATTCCGGCGACCATTGCGCTGGCGTTCGTGCCGGGGCTGTCCAGGGCAGACAAGTACCTCCTTGCATGTGCCGCCCTGCTGGCCGGGGCATATTTTGCCTACTGGCATGACGGCTTCTTCCTCGGCCCCAGGTTCTTCTACCCGCTGCTCCCCCTCCTCGCCCTGTGGACGGCGCGCTTGCCGCCGGTCATTCGCGACCGGCTCGGCGTGGGCCGGGCCTATTGGGTGGCGGCAGCAGCACTCGTCGTTGGCCTGCTGATTGCCGCGGCCGTCAGCGTGCCAATTCGCTGGCGGCACTATGCCAACAGCTTCACCACGTCACGATGGGATGCCGACAGCGCGGCGGCCGCTGCAGGCGTGCGCAATGCGCTGGTCCTGGTCCGCGAGAGTTGGGGCGCCCAACTGATCGCCCGGATGTGGGCGCTGGGCCTGCCGAAGGGCGAGGTGGAGTACCTCTATCGGAAGGTGGACGCCTGCCGCCTGGAGCAGGCCCTTGCCCGGCTGGAGGCCATGCCGCCCCGGAACAGGCCACCCGTGCCGGGCATCATCGCCGCGTTGCGGCCATTGACGGCAGATTCTTCCCGCCTGGTCAAGTCGCCGTGGTCAGCCGATACGACCGAGCGTACCCTGCCGGGCTCAGCGTACACGCCAACCTGCCTGCAGCGAATCAGCGAG
Organism: uncultured Gemmatimonadaceae bacterium; assembly: GCA_964638035.1. Lineage (GTDB taxonomy): Bacteria > Gemmatimonadota > Gemmatimonadetes > Gemmatimonadales > GWC2-71-9 > JAGGAG01. The sequence goes on from CAZWXD010000011.1 coordinate 50,158, forward strand.
GACCGGCGGGGCTTTACGCTGTTCCCGCCACTACTGCTCGCGCGGGGAGGAGGCAACGTGTACGTGCGCGACCTCGGGGAGCGCAACCGTCCAATGCTCCTTGAACACCCCAGCCGGCCGCTGTACCTGCTGCGCCCTGACGCAGCGACGATCGGCAGTCCGCCGCGGTTCATCCTGCTCCGGCGGGACTCGCTGCTGGCTGGTGCGCCCGGGAGCACGGCCACCCCGGACGTGGCGCCGTTGAGGTGATGGCTTGGCGCCTGATCAGGGGGAGCGCGCCAGCCATCGGCCTCGAGTGGGATCTGCCGCTATGGCCCTGGGGCCGGGTGGCGTGCCAGGAGGCTGTCCGCGCGGGTACGTAGCGGGACGAACTCCTTCAAGCCAAGCTGCTCACCCGCCAGGGCGGTCTCCCGCGCGGACACGACATCGCCCGTCTCCAATTGGCAGAAGTAGAGCCTGCTGCGCGACACCGTGAGGCTCGAGTCGACGGCGAGCGCCTTCCGCATGAACGGCGTGGCGTCCGCGCACCCCCGCAGGCGACGCACGATGTGCGACAGCTCCTCGAACACGCGAGGGTCGCCTCCGTACAGCCCAGCCGCCTGCAGGAAATGCTGCTCGGCTTCGAGCAGGCGGCCCTGACCATTGAGCGTAATCCCCAGCGTGTAGTGCGCCCGGTATCCTCGCGGCGAGTCGGCAACCGCCTGGCGCTGCAGGGTCAGGTCGTCCCTCCAGGCCAGCTGGCGGCGTGCCGAGTGGATACCGCCGAGGGCGACCAGTGCCGCAGCGGCGACCGGCCCTAGTCGGCGAAGCGCTGTTTGTCCGTGAGCGCGCTCTGCAAGCCACTGCCAGGTTGCCGCGAAGGCGAGCACGACACCGACGGAAGGCAGGAACAGCGTGCGCTCGGCGATGATGACCCCCGTCACGAACAGGAGGTTGCTGACCGGGGCAATTGCGATGATGGCCCAACCCAGGCCAAGCGTGATCACGGGCGCACCCTTTCGCGCTACCCAGGCAGCGAGGATGATGGCGACGAGCAGGGCGAGCCCGGCGAGCCCGGCGGCACCGAGCGTGGTTGCGGCGGTGAACTCGGGAGGGCTGTAGGAGATCCGGAGGTGCGCCGGCCAGACCAGCAGTCGCAGCCAGCTTGGAACCAGGGCGAGCATGGTGAGCGTGCGGCCCTCGATACCGAGGCCCCGCATCCCGAATGCCGGGGCACCACCGCCAAGGCCCCCGAGCACAGCGAGGCGCAACGCAAGGGTGCAGAGGAGCACCACGGTGGCGGGCACGATGGCCTCGAAGATGGCGCGCTTGCGGTCGTGTGGGCGGGCTTGTGGGGCGACGACGGTGAACTCTGCCAGCAGCAGCAGGGCAGGAACGACAAACCCCTGTTCCTTGCTGAGGGCTGCCAGGGCCACCAGGCCGAGGAGCCCGAGGCGCGCCCCCGGGCCGGCCGTCCCTCGGCGCAGCTTGATGTAGAGTGCCACCGCGCTGATGCTCATCAGGGTGCAGAGGAGCTCGGACTGGCCCACCACGCCTGCGACGGCCTCGACGTGAACGGGATGCACGGCAAAGAGGGCCGCTGCCCAGAATGCAGGCCCCACGGGGAGCATCAGGCTTGCCAGCCAGAAGAGCGCGAGCGTCACGGCAGCGTAGGTCGCGATGCTCACCATGTGGAACACCAGGGGATTGCCGTTCCCGGCAGCCCACTGCAGGGCAAAGAACTGTACGGTCACCGGGCGATGGAGCGCCCCGCTGTGGTACGGCGGCCAGTAGCTCTGCCCCAGGTACGTCAGTGGTGACCCCAGGGTGTGCACCCGGGCGTTGTCCCGAACCATCGGCACATCGTCATACGTGAAGTCGTTGCCGATGCCTGGCAGCGCGACCGCCACGGCGAGCAGCGTCACCAGCAGGGCGGCGATGCGCATGTGCCTCACTTTGCACCCGTGGCCGGCTTGGGCGTCCCGACGCGCGTGACTCGCGAACCAGCTCCCGCGGGCATCCGGACCGAGAAGGGCGGTACCGATGCGGTCGCGGCACTGTCCGCGAGGAGCATCGCACGCTCGAACTGCCGACGGTGGAAGTCCCACGCCTTGCCCATGCGCGCCACCCGGTACGCTTCAGGGTACCGCCCGAGCCAGAGGAGGCAGGCGACGAGCGACAACCTGGCATCCGCCCGGCCCGGTGCAACCTGCAAGGCGCGCTCGTACTCGATGACTGCCGGTTCACACAGGCCGTTGTCACGATAGAGGTCACCCAGGTCGGTCATGGCGGAGAAGGCACGTGGCCAGAGCGCAATGGCGCGCAGGTAGTGATATTCTGCCGGCCCGTTCAAGCCATGCGTCCTCGCGAGCTGGGCCGCCGAATGGTGGGCCCGGAAGCTCAGTGGCGCATCCTCAAGCGTGCGCTGCCACAGGTAGTCGTGGTTGTTCCACACGCCAATTCGCTGTGCACTCCGCGCCATCCCTGCGAGCACCAGCAGGAAGAGTACCGTGATGCCAAGGACCTGCACGCGTGGGCGCACTGCCGTCCACTGGCTGGCGAACCACGACACCACGACCGCTGCCCCCATGGCAACCCCGATACTCGGAAGCAACAGCGTGCGCTCGGCCACCGTGATGCCCGTTGCGAGCAGGATGTTGGACACCGGGGCGAGGGAGATCGCAGCCCACAGGAAGCCAAGGGCGAGGACGGGGGCCCGCCTCCAGGCCATCGTGGTTACCAGCGCGCTCCCGGCCAGGATTGCGAGTCCGAACCACTGCCAAGGTCCCATGCTCGTTGTCCCGACAATTTCCTGGGGCGAGTAGTCGGCCTGGAGGTGGGCGGGCCAGAGGAGGAGCCGGAGCCACGTCGGGACCACGCCGAGCATGGTCGTCAGGCGCCCCGCCGGGCCCAGCCCGTAGAAGGCCTCTGCCGCAAAGGTGCCGGCAAAGTTGCGGAGGACCAGTGTGCGGATGAGCAGGAATACCGCCGTGACCGTCAGCAGCCACGCGCCCAGCCGGATGCGCTGGCGGCGCATGGCCGGGTCCGCGTGGACCCCGCGCAGGACCGTCAGCTCACACGCGACGAGGAGCAGTGGAAGCACGATCGCGTGTTCCTTGAACAGGCACGCCACGCCGAACGCCAGGAGGAGTGTGACCAGTTGCCGGGTGCTGAAGGCGGCCGCGCGCCGGGCATCGATGTATGCCGTGACGCACAGGGTGAGGATCAGGGCGACCATGAGCTCACCCTGGTTCACTGCCGTCGCGACGGACTCGACATGGACTGGATGCACCGCGAACAGTGCAGCGGCAATGAAGGCCGGGGTGGGAGCAACCAGGCGCCGCAGCAGGCCCCAGACCGCCAGGACCAGGGCCACATACACCAGGATGCTCACGGCATGGAGGGCCGATGGGTGTTGCGCCGACAGGTGCCACTGGAGCGCAATGGAGAGGGTTCCGAACGGCCGGTACAGGTCCGGTGAGAACCCTGGGGGCCAGTAGGGCTTCTGGAAGACATCCAGCCCCGGCTGGGCGACGGCCGGATTCTTGAGGATGATGGCTACGTCATCGTGCGCCAACTGGTTGCCCACCCCCAACCCCATCGCTCCGATGGCGGCCAGGACCAGGACGGCCCGTGGCCTTTGAAGCGCGATTCCCGTCAAGCGGCCGACCGCGCGACTTGCAGATTCCAAGAACATTCAATACACCGAGGGCTCAGGTTGGTGGTAGCCAGCATCGCAACTTATTGTAAAACTGTAAGTTAGGTGAGCAGCTGGCTCATGGCATATGCATTGCCCTTGCCAGCACTGGCGTTGCCAGCACGGACTCGGCTCGAACGGGTCAAATACAAACTTCTGGGAGGTAGGACATGTTCAATCGCAAGGGCTTCACCCTCATCGAGCTGCTGATCGTGGTGGTGATCATCGGCATCCTGGCCGCGATCGCGATCCCGAAGTTCGCAGCGACCAAGGACAAGGCCAAGCTGGCGTCGATCAAGACCGACCTGCGGAACTACATGACCGCGCAGGAGGCGTACTTCTCCGACTACCAGACCTATGGCAGCTTTGCCAACGTCCAGACGGCGTCGAACTTTACGCTGTCGGCTGGCAACACCGGCGCGGGTGCGGCGGCGGCAGGTGGCTGGACGGCCGTGTTTACCAACACGTCGATCTCGACCGGTACGTCGAGCTGCAGCCTCGAGGTCGGCAGCAGCGCGGCGACCAGCACGGAAGATGGTGTGATCGACTGCCCGTGAGTTAGCACGGCAGGCGGGATTCCAGGGGCGGGCGGTAGCGACCAGTCGCTGCTGCCCGCTCTGCCTTTCCTGGTAGTCAGGGGCCACACGCATCGTGGCCTTGAGCGTCGTCACCGGGGCGCAGAATACAAGCGAGGAACTGCACGAGTAGCTCCCATCATTGCATCTCCATGCGCAACTGCCATTCGGCCAGCAGGTTAGCTCGCCAGCGGATCATGGCATCCCGGTTGCATGTTCCTGAGTTCAGCCGGGGAGGCTCGGGGCCTCCCCAAGGATCTCCAACCAGGGGAACACGGTGCCAGCCGCTCGCAGGGGCTTTACGCTGATCGAACTGCTGATCGTGGTCGTGATCGTCGGCCTCCTGGCCGCGATTGCGATCCCGAAGTTCGCGAGCACGAAGGGAAACGCCGCCGTAGCGAAGATGAAGGGTGACTTGAGGAACCTCGCAACGGCGCAGGAAGCGTACTATGGCGACGCGAACACCTTTTATTCAGGCGTGGTGCCGTCCGCGGCCCTGGTCTACAACCCCTCGGAGGGAGTGACCATCACGATGGACCATGCCGACGCCACGGGATGGGGTGCGACCGCCAGTTACGCTTCCCTGACACCCCGCACATGTGCCCTCTTTGCGGGACCCACGCCCGTGGCTCCCGCGACCGTCGAGGGCATGATCGCCTGCACCAACTGACCACGGCACGGCCGGAACTTCCTTCCGGCCCCCTGGTCGTGCAGTCAGGAAGGGTCAGTAAGCGATGCCGGATCGCCCGCCACAGTCCCTCCGGTCCCAACTCCTCTTCCAGCTTGGCGTCCTTGCCTCCGCCGCCGTCCTCGTGACCGGCGTCACCACGCTCCTGCTCTCGGCGTTCGGCATCGAGCGGTCCCTCGGGGCGCTGCTGGTCCTCTGGATCGGCAGCTCGGTGATCTTCGTGCTCTTCGGCACCTGGCTCGTGGGCCGGCTGGTCCTGACGCCCATGGCCCGCCTGGCCCGTGAGGCGGACGCCCTCGAGGAGGGGCACGACCCCGGGGACCCCGCGGTGTACGAGAGCCTGGAGTTCGCCTCGCTCTCCGACCGCTACCGCCGGATGGCGGCGAGCCTGCTCGAAATCCAGGCACAGGTGGCACGCGTCGAGAAATTGGCCGGTCTCGGGACATTGGCTGCAGGCGTGGCACACGAGGTGCGCAATCCCCTCGGAGCGCTGGCCAATTACGTGGAAGTGCTTGATCGGCGGGCGCATGGCCCGGCGGATCCTGCAATTCTCGCGGCGATGCGCGGCGAGATCGAGCGCATCGACCGCACGATCCGCAGCCTCCTCGAGTACGCACGGCCGGGCGTGGTGTCGGGTGTGTCCGATCTCAACGCCCTGGTGACGGGTACGCTGGAGTTCCTGGGCGCCCAGGGGGCATTCAAGGCAGTCGAGGTCCGGAGCGAGCTCGATGGCGAGGCGCGACCGGTGCGTGGCAGTCGAAACATTCTCGAACAGGTGATCGTGAACCTGGTCCTCAACGCGCGCGACGCGGCCCCGACGGGCCAGATCACCATCGGCACCCGCCTGGCGCCGTATGCGACCGAAGGCGTGATCATCCGCCGGGCGGACGAGGCGCGTGGCGGCAGTGGCCAGCTGGTCACGAGGTCCCCGCGCCGGCAGATCCCTGCCGGAACGCCGGGCGTGCTGCTGTACGTGGCGGACAACGGCCCGGGCGTGCCGGACGAGTTCCGCGAGCGGGTGTTCGACCCGTTCTTCACGACCAAGGGACCCGCGGATGGCGTTGGCCTCGGGCTCGCGATCGTGGCGCGCAACGCCTACGAGGCCGGTGGCACGGTCTGGGTGGACCGGGCCCGCGAGGGCGGCGCGGTCTTCAAGGTCTTCCTGCCCCTGGCGGAGGCGGCATAGATGCGGCTCCTCATCGTTGACGATGACGCCGGCCTGCGGCAGTCCCTGGGGCTGCTGCTGAGCGAATCGGGCTACGACGTCGTGAGCGAGGGCGACCCCGATGCGGGGCTCGCGCGTGCGGTGGCGGAGCCATTCGACCTGATCCTCTGCGACGTGAAGATGCCGAAGATGGACGGGCTCACCTTCCTCCGGCGCTACCGCGCCGACAAGGGTGCCGGCCTGCTCATCATGATGAGCGCCTACGGCGGTGAGGACACCGCCATCGCGGCCATGCGTGAGGGCGCGTACGACTACCTGCACAAGCCCTTCAAGCCCGATGAAGTGACGCTCACGCTGCGGAAGGCGGAGGAGCGCGAGCGCCTGAAGCGCGAGGTGGAGCAGCTCCGTGCCTCGCTCGGTGCCGATGCCGTGCGCGACCTGCTCATCGCCGAGTCGCCGGCGCTCCGGAGCGTGCTGGAGCTGGCCGAGCGGGTCGCAGCGCATGACACGACGGTGCTGCTCACCGGCGAGTCGGGCACCGGAAAGGAAGTCCTGGCCCGGGCGATCCACCGGATGAGCCCGCGGAGCGCCGGCCCCTTCACCGCGGTGAACTGCGCCGCCATCCCGGAGCAGCTGCTCGAGTCGGAACTCTTCGGCCACGTGAAGGGCGCCTTCACCGGCGCGGCGACCGACCGGCCCGGCATCTTCGAGTCCACCAACGGCGGCACCCTGATGCTGGACGAGATCGGCGACATGCCGCTGTCGCTGCAGGCCAAGCTGCTCCGTGCCCTGGAGGACGGCGAGATCCGTCGCCTGGGTGGCCAGGAGAGCCGGGCAGTGGACGTGCGCGTGGTCGCCGCGACGGCCAGGGACCTCGAGAAGGCCGTGTCCCAGGGCGTCTTCCGCGACGACCTCTACTACCGCCTCAACGTGGTGCGGCTGCACCTGCCGCCCCTGCGTGAACGGCCGCAGGACATTCCTGCCCTCGTGGCTCACTTTGCCCGCCAGACGGCCGAGAAGCTGGGTCGCCCCGTGAGCCTGACCCCGCGCGCCCTCGCTGCACTCTCGGCGCACTCCTGGCACGGCAACGTGCGCGAGCTGCGGAATGCGGTGGAGCGCGCGGCGGTGCTGAGCGCCACCGGACGGCTCGACGTGGAGGACTTCCCGCTCCACAACGGCAATGGGAACGGCCGCCCCGTCAACGGGACCTACATCCCGGTGCCGGGCACCTACGAGCTCAAGCCGCAGATCGAGCAGCTCGAGCGGGCGACGATCGTCCGGGCCCTGGACGCCTCGAAGGGAAGTCGTCGCGAGGCGGCCCAGTTGCTTGGCGTGAGCCTCCGGACCCTGTTCTACAAGCTGCGGCGGTATCGCCTCGAGTAGCCCCGTGCCGCCGGGCTGCGCGTTTTCCATCCGGCCTGCGCTCCCACGCTGACGAACCTCCCTCACTGAACCACTATCGTGGTGCCTCCACATCCTGGAGCACCCCGATGGCCACCCGCAGCGGCTTCTCCCTGGTCGAGGTCATCCTCGCCCTGTTTGTCCTCTCCGTGGGGCTCCTCGCCGTCGCCCGTGCACTGGGCCTCGCCGAGGGTGTCGGTGGGAGGCTGCGCGAGCGGAGCCGCGCGGTCTTCGACATGCACGACGCGGCTGCGCGCTATCACCGGGCGGACACGGTGTGCCTGGCTTCATCGGGGAGCCGCCGTGCGGGACGCATCACGTTCTCCTGGGCACCGGGGCCGGCCGCCGCCACGCGTCGCACGACGATCGTGTCCGAGCCGCCGTACCAAGGGGCGCGGCCCGAGTCGGCCGCGTCGGTGGTGGCGTGCCCATGACCGCCCATGCCGGTGCACGGCGTTATGGGGCCACGCTCATTGAGCTGCTCGTGGCGCTCACCATCAGCGCAATAGTCCTCGGCGCTGCCGTTCGCCTCATGCTCGGCGCCGTACGCAGCAGCGACCGGACGCACGAACGCGCGCGACAGCAGGCCATGTTCCGGGCCGTTGGCAGGATGCTGTCGCACGAGATCGCCGGCATCGATCCCGCCAGCGACATCGGCGGCATCGCGCCGGAGAGCCTCACGGTGCGCGCCCTTCGGGGCTCCGGCCGCACGTGCGGCACCGATGCCGGCGCGCTGGTGGTCGCCACCGCCACGTTCCACGGCTGGCGGTTGCCCGATATGCGGCGCGACAGCCTCCGCGTGCCAGCCGCCACGGGCGATGCGTGGACCACCGAGCCGCTGCTCGGTGCGGTGTCGAGTTCGCGCTGCGCCGACGGCACGCCCGGGCTGCGCCTTCCGGTTGGCCGCGCGCTCGCGGCGCGGGCAGCCGTGGCAAGCATCGCGGTGCGCGTGACGGAATGGGTGCGGTTCCGGGTCTATGCCAACGCAGAGGGCTGGTGGCTGGGCCAGCGCTCGCTCCGGCGCGCCGACGTCGTCCAGCCCATTGCCGGGCCGTTCTCCAGCGGGGCACTCACGTTCCAGGCGCTCGATGGCGCCGGAGCGCCAACGGTCGACGCGCGTGCCCTTCGGAGCCTCGCGGTGGCCATGCGGACCAGGCACGATGGCACCATGCGGGGCGTTGCAGCCGATTCGGTGCTGGCATGGGTGTGGTCGGGGGGTGGCCCATGACGCCACGTCGTGGCATCACCCTGGTGGCGGTGCTGGTCCTGCTCCTGGTCCTCGGTGCCGTGCTGGGCGGCCTGCCCTGGATCCTCAAGGCAGAGGCCGTCGCGGCCCGGGACGACCTTGCCGCCCTCCGTGCCGACCTTGCCGCGCGAGCCGTGGTGGCCATGTCCCGCCGCTACCTGGAGGGGGCGCCACCCGAGAGCCTGGCGTCGCTGGTGGCGCAAATGCCACCGCCGGTGCACCTCGCGGGGGGCGCCATTGGCTACGCCGAGCTGGAGTTGCTGGACAGCATCCAGCTCGAGGTCGTGGCCCAGGGGTTCGCCGGCGAGCGCGGGGCCTCCCTGGCGCGGCAGCAGTTGTGTGTGCTGTTCGCGGTGCGGCAGGTGCCTGACTCGACCGGATCCCGGACGGCGATTCGTGCCGAGCTTCCGGCGGCGCAGGTGGAATGCGGGAGCGGCCCCTGAGGCCAGCGGCCGGATCGGTGCAGTATGTGGGGCTGGGGTGCAGCTTTTGGCCCGCCCGATTGTTGGCGCGGCAAGGTGAGAAAGGCCATGCATTTGGGAGGGTGAGGCGGTTCCCCGGACGGCCCGCCGGAGCTAAGGTGATGCTGGTCAACTCCTTGCGGTACCAAGACATATCCTTCCAATGCAACGCATGGCATATGGGTTGCTCCTACCCCTAACGCCTTGCACCCCAGCGCGATCGGCTCGCCGGGCATGCTCCAGAAACTGGCTGGTGACTCAGAGCTTGACGATCCAGTTTGTCATGGAGTCGGTGACCGAGGGTTGGCGGCGCGGGCGGTACATCCTGACAGTATCACATAAGCTATTGATATCATTGAGCTTGTTGGGTGCAAGCTCAGCTTGGATTGGCGTTGACAAGCGGCGCAGGACTCGCCTGGCGTGGTCCTGCATAACCCCCCAACAACCGGGCACCACATGGCAATGTTCGGCCGGAAGCGGACAACCGTCGCTCTCGATATCGGCAGCGGGCTGATCAAGCTCGTGGCGATCCAGCACGGCTCGGGTGAGCCGGTGCTGACGAAGGTGGCGTTCACGTCGGTGGTGGACGACGCCATCGTCGAGGGTGAGGTCATGGACCCGGGCATCGTCGCGGACGCGATCCGCGGGCTGATGGCATCGGCCGGGGTCAAGGCGAAGCAGGTGGTGACGGCGGTGGGCGGCCGTGACGTGATCATCAAGAAGATCACGATGGACCGGATGAAGGAGGCCGAGGCGCGCGAGGTGATCCGCTGGGAGGCGGAGCAGCACGTGCCGTTCGACATGGAGAACGTCGAGCTCGACTTCCAGATCCTGGATCCCGAGGGCGACGGCCTCCAGATGACGGTGCTGCTGGTGGCGGCCAAGCGGGAGCTGATCGAGACGAAGTTGACGCTCCTCTCGGACGTGGGCCTCGAGCCGAGCATCATCGACGTCGACGCCTTTGCGCTGCACAACGCGTTCGCCCTCAACTACCCCGAGGCGATGCGCGGCCTGGTGGGGCTGGTGAACATCGGGCACGAGGTGACCAACGTGAACGTGCTGGACGACGGGGTGCCGGTGCTCACGCGTGACATCGCGGTGGGCGTGCGGCGGTTCCGCGAGGACATGCAGCGCGAGCGCGGCATGTCGGCGGACGAGGCCGACCGGATCCTGCAGGGTGGCGACACCACCCCGGAGCTCGAGCCGTTCCTGGAGACGCGGGGTGAGGAGATCGCGGTGGGCATCGAGCGCGCCGCGGCCTTCCTGCAGTCCTCGTCCCGCTCGTCCAGCACGCTGGGCCGGCTCTTCACCACGGGCGGCGGCGCCCGCATCCCGGGGCTCAACCGGGTGCTGGCCGACCGCCTGCGCCTCCCGGTGCAGCTGGCCAACCCGCTGGAGAAGCTGCGCGTCGCGGACGGCGTGCTCGACATGATGGTGATGGACGACGTCGCGCCGCTCCTGATGCTGCCGGTTGGCCTGGCCCTTCGTTCCGCCGCGTGATCCCGGGAGCCCAACAGCCATGATGATCACTGTCAATCTGAAGCCAGGCCTCAAGCGCAAGTCGGGGGGGTCGCCCCTTGCCGGCATCGGCGACCGGGTCAAGTCGGCCGTCGCGCAGGTCAGGGACCCGCTGCTCATCGCCGCCGTGGTGGCGTGGGTGGCGGTCGGGGGCTGGCTCTTCACCGTGTGGCAGAAGCAGAGTTCCGAGCTGGGTGACCTCGAGCCGCGGCTGGAGCAGGCCCGCGCCGAGAACCGCCGCTTCAAGGCGTTCATCCAGCAGAAGAAGAAGCAGGAGCTGATCCGCGACTCGCTCCTGGCGCAGATCGGCGTGATCAGCGAGGTGGACCGCGACCGCTACGTGTGGTCGCACGTGCTGGACGAGGTGGCGCAGGCGCTGCCGGCGTACACCTGGCTCACCGAGATCGCCCATGAGGGCCCGGCGGCGGGCGCGCCGGCCCAGCCGCAGCAGCGGGACACCACGACCACGGACAGCACGGTCACCCCGCCGCCCAGCTTCCGCATCCAGGGCCGCACGGTGGACATCCAGGCCTACACCAAGTTCCTGCGCCAGCTCGAGGCGTCACCGTGGATCGGGAATGTCCAGCCGGTGTCGGTCACGACGGTGGTGGAGCAGGAGCGGCCGGTGACCGCGTTCACCGTGAAGGCCAACTTCGTCACGGCCGATTCGGCGTACATCCGGACCGTGCCCCTCAGTCAGTCGGTGAGGTAAGCCATGGCACTCACGCTTTCCGGCGACAAGCGCTCCAGTTCGATCCTGCTGATCCTGCTGGCGCTGGGCCTGGGCTATGTCGGCTACAACGGGCTCGAGGTGGCCAAGATCGGCGGGCTCAAGGCGCGCAAGGTGCGCATCGCGGCGATCCAGGACACCGTGCGGCAGCTCGAGGCCCAGACCGACACCGCCAAGAAGGAACTGGCACAGGGCACCGTGGAGGACCTGCGGCAGAAGCTCGAGGGGTACCGGGCGAGCCTGGGCCTGCTGCGCCGGCTCGTGCCCGAGCGCAACGAGGTGCCGAACCTGATCGACGACATCAGCACGCGGGCCAAGATCCGCGGCGTGAGCGTGGCCGACCTGCAGCCCCTGGGCGAGGTGGGCGGCCCGGCGCCGTTCAGCACGCAGCGCTACAACATGCGGGTCACCGGCCACTATGACCAGATCGGCGAGTTCCTGGCCGACATTGCCTCGCTGCAGCGGGTGATCGTGCCGGGCGACCTGGTCCTGACACCGGCCGCCGCAAATGCGGCCAGGGCCCTGGGTGACTCCACCGGGGCGCTGCTCGACGCGAAGTTCCAGATCCGTACTTACGTGAAGTCCGCCGCGGAGGGAGACCCCAGTGGCACCTGATCGCCGATGGGCCGCGCTGCTGCTTGCCGTGGTGGTGGCGGCATGTGGCAGCTCGAAGAAGCAGGCCGAACTCGAGGCCGCCGAGGCTGCGAAGCTGGCGACACTCCGGGCGCGCACCGACAGCATCCGGAAGGCGCGCACGGCCGACTCCCTGCAGGCCGTGCAGTGGGCCGCGTGCAGCGACTCCACCCTGGCGGCGCTCAGCAAGACCGCCGCGGGTCGCCGCGCCCTCAAGAAGGTGCCGGCGGGTCAGGTGGCACCGGAAGTGACGGGCGCGTGCGGCGCGCAGAAGCTCACCCAGGCCGCCCTGGCTGCCCGTGGGGACTCGGCGGCGAGCAAGGCGGGTGGGGTAGACCAGCCGGCAGGTACCGCGGCAGGTACCGCGGCAGGAACCGCTGCAGCGGCAGCGCCAGCGGCGCCCCAGCAGGTCGCCCGGGCTGACTCTGCCCCGGCCATGCCGGCGCCCAGGGCGGTCGATTCACTCGACCCGCCGGCACCCGCGGAGCAGCAGGCGGAGGCATCGAGCGGCGACGTGCTCCGCGAGACCTACGCCTACGGCGGTGGCGCCCGCGACCCGTTCATGTCGCTGATCAACACGAAGTCGGCCGGTCCCGAGCTGGTGGACCTCCAGCTCGTGGCCATCTACCAGGACATGCGGTCGTCGGCGAACAGCGTCGTCGTGCTGCGTGAGAAGCAATCGGGCAAGCGGCACAAGCTGCGCACGGGCGACCAGATCGGCCGGCTGCGCGTGGCGCAGGTTCGTGCGAAGGATGTGGTGTTCACGGTGGAAGACTTCGGGTTCGAGCGCCAGGAAACTCTCTCGCTCCGCAAGCAGGAGGATGTAGCCCAATGACGCGCCTGTTCCGTACACTGCTGGCTGCCGCCCTGGTCATGGGCGCGGCTCCCGCCCACGCGGCGGCGCCTCCGGCCGGCGAGCTGACGGCCGTACGCATCGTTGCGGCGCCTGGCCGGGTCGACTTCGTGCTCCGGGTGTCTGGCCCGGTGGAAGTCAGCGACTTCCTCCTGTCCTCGCCCGACCGCCTCGTGCTCGACCTCATGGGTACCACGCTTGGTGATGCCGGCGTGAAGCTCTACGACGGGGTCAACCGCGGCGGGATCACCAACGTTCGCTATGCCCAGTACAAGCCCGACGTGGTGCGGGTGGTGCTCGACCTCGAGTCGGCCCGGACCTACAAGGTCGAGAAGGCCGGCGGGGAGATCCGGGTGTCCTTCGGCACCGCGTCACCGGTGGCGTTCGCCGAGTGGAGCACGGACGGCAACGCCGCTGCGCAGGTGGTCAGGGCCTCGGCGTCCCGGACGGTCGCGGCGGCCGACGAGCCCGTTGCGAGCGAGGTTGACGCGGCCAGCCAGTTGCCGCGCGCCGCGTCGGCCCCGCAGTATGCCGGCCCCGAGGTGGGCGTGCCCCTGGAGCAGTCGACCGCCATGCGGTCGCGGCAGGAGCCGCGCATCACCGTCACGTGGGACCGGGCGAGCATCGCCGACGTGGTGGCGGGCTTTGCCGCCTTCAGCGGGCGCACCATCATCCTGGGCAAGGACATCAAGGGTGAGGTGAACGCCGAGATCAAGAACCAGCCCTGGCCGCAGGCGTTCCAGGCCGTGCTGGCCACGCAGGGCCTCACGGCGCAGGAGATGCCCGGCGGGATCATCCGGGTGGATGCCCCGCAGGTGCTGGCCGCGCTCGACTCGCTCGAGCCGCTGGAGACCAGCGTGGTGCGGATCAACTATGCCCAGGCGGCTTCGCTGAGCAAGACGGTGGAGTCGATCCTGACCAAGGGGCGCGGCCGCGTGATTGCGGACACGGCAAGCAACTCGCTCATCATCACCGACACGCGGAGCCGCGTGGGGCAGATCGCGGAGTTCACCCGCGGCCTCGACCTCAAGACGCCGCAGCTGTCCATCCAGGCCAAGATCATCTTCGTGGACCGCTCGGACATCGAGCAGCTGGGCGTGCGGTACGACCTTGGCAGCGGCACCCAGTTCTTCAACAAGGTGGTGCAGCGCGTGGACCCGGCCACGGGTGAGTCGTTCGACCGGAACACCACCGTCGTGGACCTGGGCGGCAACCAGGTGGCTGCGGTTGGCAACGCCGACCAGAACATCATCGGCTCGGCGCTCGACCTGGTCTTCTCGACGGCGCTGGGCGGGTTCGACCTGACCGCGTTCCTCACCGCCCTCGAGACGGTCCAGCTCTCCGACGTGCAGGCCGAGCCGGTCATCTCGACCCTCGACAACCGCCCGGCCGACATCCTGGTCGGTGAGGAAGTCCCGCTCCGCGTGATCGACGCGAGCTCGGTGGGTGTCGCCGGCCAGGCCCCGCGCGCGACGGTGCAGTTCCGCGAGGTGGGTATCCGCCTCACGGTGACGCCGCACGTGACGGCCAACCGGCAGATCCTGATGAACCTGCGGACCGAGCGCTCGGCGGTGGTGCCCCTTGCCGCCGCGGACCTTGGCTTCATCTTCTCGAAGCAGCTCGCGACCAACCAGCTCCTGGTGAACGATGGCGAGACGGCCGTGATCGGCGGCCTGACCGTCACCGAGGTGACCAAGGCCCGGTCCGGCATCCCGCTCCTGGGTGGCCTGCCGATCGTGGGCAAGCTGTTCTCCTTCAGCAAGGAAGAGGAGCGCCGCCGCGACCTGATTATCTTGGTCACGCCGCGGATCATCGACGACGGCCAGCCGACGAACTAGCTGGGCGCGGCCGTCCCGAGCAGTACCACGAGCCCGGCTGGCAAGGCCGGGCTTGTGTCGTCAAGGCGTCAGGGCGTCAAGGCGTCAGGAGTCATATGTTCACGATCGTGCACCCGGGCGTCCTGACGCCCTGACGCCTTGACGCCCTGACGTCCTGACGTCCCCCAGGAGCGACGAATTGCACCTGACCTTCACCACCGCTGGCGAGTCCCATGGCAAGGCCCTCGTCGCCATCGTCGAGGGGCTGCCGGCCGGGCTTCGCATCGCGGCGGAGTGGGTAGACCACGACCTGGCGCGGCGGATGCAAGGCTATGGCCGCGGTGCGCGGATGAAGATCGAGCAGGACCGGGTCGAGTGGATCTCGGGCGTGCGCGCTGGCGAGACCCTGGGGACCCCGGTGGCCATGCTGGTTGCCAATCGCGACTGGGCCAACTGGGAAGACGTGATGGCCGCCGAAGGCTCCGGGGAGGTGCGCCGCCGACGCGTGACCCGTCCGCGGCCCGGCCATGCCGACCTGGTGGGCGTGCTCAAGTACGACCGGGTGGATGCACGCGATATCCTGGAACGCGCCAGCGCACGCGAGACGGTGGCACGCGTCGCCGCCGGTGCACTGGCCCGGCGCCTGCTTGACGAGTTCGGGGTCGAGGTGGGGAGCCATGTGGTCTCGCTGGGCGGGATCGATGCGGCCCCCGCCGCCGTCCTCCCGGTGCCCCTCAACGAGCACGCCGACCAGTCGCCCGTCCGCGTGCTCGACCGGGCGTGCGAGGCGCGCATCGTGGCACGCATCGACCAGGCGAAGAAGGACGGCGACACCCTGGGCGGCGAGGTCGAGGTCGTGGTGCGCGGCCTGGTGCTGGGGCTCGGCAGCCACGTGAGCTGGGACCGGAAGCTCGATGGCCGCCTGGCGCAGGCGCTCATGTCCATCCCGGCGGTGAAGTCGGTTGAGGTGGGGCTGGGGCGTGAGGCCGCCCGCCATCCGGGATCGGCGGTGCACGATCCCATCGATGCCGATGGCGAGGGCGTGTCGCCCCATGGTGGCGATGCTCGCGGCGGGTTTCGGCGGCGGTCGAACAATGCAGGCGGGCTCGAGGGGGGAATGACCACGGGCGAGCCGCTGGTGGTGCGGGTGGGCATGAAGCCCATCGCCACCCTCATGAGCCCGCTGCCCACGGTCGACCTGGTGAGCGGGGCCGCGGCGACTGCGCAGAGCGAGCGCAGCGACGTGACGGCGGTGCCGGCAATGGGGGTGATCGCCGAGGCGATGGTGGCACTGGTGCTGGCGGATGCAATGCGGGAGAAGTTCGGGGGAGACAGCGTGGCCGAGATGCGCCGGAATTACGACAGCTATGTGCAGGCCCTCGGGGTCCGCTGGCGTGCACTCGCGAGCGACGTGACACCGCTGGCTGGCGAGGCACACGCGGCGCCAGGGGTGCCCCGGTGAGCGCGCGGCGGCACGTGATCCTCGTGGGCCTGCCCGGGGCGGGGAAGACCACCGTGGGCAAGCAGGTCGCCGAGCGCCTCAGGTGCGAGTTCGTCGACGTGGACGCCATCATGACGCGGAAGATGCAGATGCCCGTGACCCGCATCTTCGCGGAGTACGGCGAGCCGCGATTCCGGGTGGTCGAGCACGAGGCGGTGATGGAGGCCCTTGGCAATGACCCCGCCATCCTTGTCCCCGGCGGCGGCTGGGCCGCACAGGAGGGCAACCTCGCGGCCGTGGGCGCCCGGGCGTTCGTGGTCTACCTCAAGTGCATGGCGACCACTGCGGTCAAGCGCGTGCAGGGGGGCGAGGCGCGTCCCGTCCTGACCGGCGAGGACCCATTCGCTCGCATGCGGGCCCTGCTGCAGGAGCGCGAGGCGTTCTACGCGCAGGCCGACGCCGAGGTCAAGACCGACATGAAGAGCGCGCCCCAGGTAGCCGAGGAAGTGGCGAGGCTGGCCCAGGCGCGTGCCGGCTGGTAGCGCAGGGGCCACGCTGCTCCAGCACTGCCGGGCGAAAATGATGGGTGCGGCGCGCGCCGGAGTTGCGTGGCCGGGGCCGGTCGCGTTAGATAGGGCGCCCTGAGGGAGGCTATGAAGCGAAGCAAGTCGGGCAAGTCCAAGGCGCGCACCGCGGCCAGGACAAGAACGGCGGCCAAGGCGCCGAAGGCGGCCAAGCCAGCGGCACGGGCACCGAAAGCTGCCAAGGCGCCGGTGGCGAAGCGTGCGCCCGCGAAGGCCTCATCGAGCACACCCACCCGGGCTGCTCCCGCTGCACGCACCCCTGTGCGGGCCCGCAAGGTCGGCGGCACGCACCTCGTCATCGTCGAGTCGCCCACCAAGGCACGCACCATCAAGGGCTTCCTCCCCGCCGGGTACCGCGTGGAGGCCTCGATGGGCCACGTGCGCGACCTGCCGGGCGATGCCAAGGAAATCCCCGCCAAGTTCAAGGCGCTCGACTGGTCCCGCCTGGGCGTCAACGTCGACCAGGACTTCGAGCCCCTCTACATCGTCCCCTCCGACAAGAAGTCGGTGGTGCGGGAACTCAAGGAAGCGCTCGACGACGCCGACGAGCTGATCCTCGCCACCGACGAAGACCGCGAGGGGGAGAGCATCTCCTGGCACCTGCAGGAGTTGCTCAAGCCGCGCGTACCGGTGCGTCGCATGGTGTTCCACGAGATCACGCGTGACGCCATCCAGGAGGCGCTGGAGCACACTCGCGAGGTGGACGACCGGCTGGTGCGCGCCCAGGAAACTCGGCGCATCCTCGACCGGCTCGTGGGTTACACCCTCTCACCGCTCCTCTGGAAGAAGATCGCCTGGGGCCTCTCGGCGGGGCGGGTGCAGTCAGTCGCCATGCGGCTGCTGGTGGTGCGGGAGCGCGAGCGGCGGGCGTTCCGCTCGGCCACCTACTGGGACCTGGTGGCGCAGCTGCTCCACGCGAAACAGGAATTCAAGGCCGAACTCACGGCCGTGGGCGGGAAGAAGGTGGCCACCGGCCGCGACTTCGACGAGTCCACCGGCAAGCTCGCCCAGGGGCGCGACGTGGTGCTGCTGGGTGCTGATGAGGCCGAGGCCCTTCGCACCCGCCTGCTCAAGGCCACCTGGACGGTGAGTGCAACGGAGGAGAAGCCCTCCATCCGGCGACCCTGGCCACCCTTCACCACGTCCACGCTGCAGCAGGAAGCCAACCGCAAGCTCCGGCTCTCGGCGCGTGATGCCATGCGCACGGCGCAGAACCTCTACGAGCAGGGCTTCATCACCTACATGCGCACCGACTCGGTCCACCTGTCGGACCAGGCGGTCTCGGCGGCGCGCAATGCGGTGACCGGCCTGTACGGCAAGGAGTACCTGCCAGCCGAGCCGAGGCGCTACACCAACAAGAGCGCCAACGCGCAGGAAGCGCACGAGGCCATTCGTCCGGCCGGCCAGTTTTTCAAGCTGCCGAGCCAGACGAAGCTGGGTGGGCGCGAGCTGGCGCTGTACGACCTGATCTGGAAGCGCACGGTGGCGAGCCAGATGGCCGACGCGCGGCAGACGGCGCTCAGCGTCACCATCGATGCAGCCGATGCCACCTTCCGGGCGTCGGGGAAGCGGATCGACTTCGCCGGCTTCCTCCGGGCGTACGTGGAGGGGTCGGACGATCCCGAGGCGGCGCTGGAAGACCAGGAAGTCATCCTCCCGCCGCTCAAGGAAGGCGACCGGCCCACCTGCCAGTCGCTCGAGGCGGTGTCGCACGACACCCAGCCGCCGGCACGCTATACCGAGGCAACCCTGGTGAAGGCCCTCGAGGCGGACGGGGTGGGGCGTCCCAGCACCTACGCCAGCATCATCGGCACCATCCTCGAGCGCGGGTACGCCCAGCGCGCGGGGCAGGCGCTGGTGCCCACCTTCACCGCCTTTGCGGTGACGGCGCTGCTGGAGGAGCACTTTCCCCACCTGGTGGATGAGGGGTTCACCGCCAGCATGGAAGAGACGCTCGACGAGATCTCCGAGGGCCACGCCGAGTGGCTCCCGTACCTGCGCGAGTTCTACTTCGGGCCCGAGGGGCTCAAGGCACAGGTGGGGCTGCACGAGAAGCAGATCGACCCCACCCTCGCCCGGACGGTGGACCTGGGCGGCCTCGATGCCAGGGTGAAGATCGGGAAGTTCGGGCCCTACGTTGAGGTGGAGCGCGGCGGCGAGACGATCAAGGCGTCGATTCCCCGGGACGCGGCGCCTGCAGACCTCTCCCCTGACCAGGTGGAGACGATCCTGCGCCAGAAGATCGAGGGTCCCGACGAGCTGGGGCGGCACCCCGAAACGAAGCAGCCCATCTACCTCCTCACCGGCCAGTACGGGCCGTACCTGCAGCTGGGTGAGGTGGTGGATGGAGAACCCAAGCCCAAGCGCGCGTCGCTGCCCCGCGGAGTGAAGCCCGAGGACGTCACCATGGAGATGGCGGTGGGGCTGCTCTCGCTGCCGCGCCACCTGGGTGACCATCCCGCCGACGGGCGTTCGGTGATGGCGGGGCTCGGACGGTTCGGGCCCTACATCGTCCATGACAAGGGCAAGGACGGCAAGGACTACCGCTCCATCAAGGGAGAGGACAACGTCCTCACCATCGCGCTGCCCCGCGCGCTGGAGTTGCTCGCCCAACCCAAGCAGGCGCGCGGGCGCCGCGCCGCACCCACGCCGGTGCGCGTCGTGGGCAGCCACCCCGACGACCAGCAGCCCGTCGGCCTCTACGATGGCCAGTACGGGCCCTACGTGAAGCACGGTGACGTGAGCGCCAGCCTGCCCAAGGGGAGCGACCCGGCACAGCTGACGCTTGCGGAAGCCATCGAGCTGCTCGCTGCGCGCCGGGCATCTGGAGGAGGCCGGCGCGGCAGGGGCAGCAAGGGTGGGCGGGGCGGGCGGGGTGGTGGTCCCGCGACCCCGCGGAGAAGGAAGGCCGCGGCGACGTGACGGTGACCGTGGTCGGTGGCGGCCTGGCGGGAAGTGAAGCCGCCTGGGCGCTGGCCGAGCGCGGTTACGAAGTGCTCCTCTCCGAGATGCGGCCCCTGGTGCCCACGGCGGCGCACCAGTCGGGCCGACTGGCCGAGCTGGTCTGCTCCAACTCCTTCAAGTCCATCGAAGTCGAGAATGCCCACGGGCTCCTGAAGCACGAGCTTCGCCTGCTCGGCAGCCTGCTCCTGCCCCTGGCCGACCAGGCACGGGTGCCGGGTGGCGCCGCGCTGGCCGTGGATCGCGAGGTGTTCTCGCGCCTGGTCGATGCGCGCATCCGCTCGCACCCGCGCATCCGCGTGCACACGGCCGAAGTGACCTCGCTCCCGAGCCCGGGCATCGTGGCCACGGGGCCACTCACGTCCCCGGGGCTCGCCCAGGCGATCGCAGGGCGGCTCGGGGCGGAGTCGCTCGCGTTCTACGATGCCATCGCGCCCATCGTGAGCCGAGACTCGCTCGATGGCGAGCGCATCTACGCCCGCTCCCGCTATGGCAAGGGCGAGGGGGATGACTACCTCAATGCTCCCTTCGGGCGGGAGGAGTATGAGGCCTTCGTGGATGCGCTGGTGGCGGCCGACCAGCACGCAGGCCATGACTTCGACACGGTGCCCTACTTCGAGGGCTGCCTGCCGGTCGAGGAGATGGCGCGGCGCGGGCGGGAGACGCTGCGATTCGGGCCGATGAAGCCGGTGGGCCTCGCCGACCCGCGGACCGGCCGCGAGCCGTACGCCGTGGTGCAGTTCCGGCGGGAGGACCAGGCAGGGCAGATGTGGAACCTGGTCGGCTTCCAGACCCGCCTCCGCATTCCCGAACAGCAGCGTGTCTTCCGCATGATCCCGGGGCTCGAGCACACCGAGTTCCTGCGCTACGGCAGCATCCACCGGAACTCGTACCTCAACAGCCCGGCGAGCCTCGGGCCCGGGCTGGCGGCACGGGACGACGCAGCGCTCTTCTTCGCGGGCCAGCTCACCGGTGTCGAGGGCTACACTGAATCGCTCGGCACCGGCCTCCTGGCCGGGATCAACCTGGCGCGGGTGCTGCAGGGAAAGCCGGTGCGCGTGCCGCCTGCCACCACCATGCTGGGTGGGCTGTACCGCTACCTAAGCGACGCCAACCCGGCACATTTCCAGCCGATGAATGCCAACTTCGGGTTGCTGGATCCGCTACCTGGCAAGGTGCGGAAGGACGACAGGAAGCGGCTGCTGGCGGAACGGGCGGTTGCCGACTTCGGGGCGTGGATGGAGGGGGTGTGAGGGACGGCGAGACGGCGGGACGGCGGGACGGCGGGATGGCGAGGCGGCGAGACGGCGGGATGGCGAGACGGCGAGACGGCGAGGAGCGTCCGTCAATCACTCCCGGCGTCCCGCCGTCCCGCCGTCCCGCCGTCCCGGAGTTCCTCGCCCACCTCGAGCACGAGAAACAGCAGTCGCCCAACACCGTCAAGGCGTACGCGCGCGACCTCGAGGCGTTCACCGGGTTCCTCGACCGGCACACCGGCGGGGCGTGGGCGTGGGAGACGGTGGACCGCACGGCGATCCGTGGCTTCCTGGGCGAGATGCAGCGGCGTGGGCTCTCCAAGCGCAGTTCGGCCCGTGCGCTCTCGGCGGTGCGGAGTTTCTATCGCTACCTGCAGCTGCACCACGGGATCGAGACCGTGGTGGCGCGCGCGGCGCGGGTGCCGAAGCTCGACAAGCGGCTCCCTACCTGGCTCGACCGATCGCGGACCGACCGGCTCTTCGAGCAGGCGGAGGCACGGGCGCACGGAGATGACCCCGGGGCGGTGCGCGACCTGGCGATCCTCGAGGTGTTCTACTCCAGCGGCATGCGGCTCTCCGAGCTGTCGGGGCTCAACCTGGCCGACGTTGACCTGCTCTCGGACCAGGTGAAGGTGCGAGGCAAGGGCCGGAAGGAGCGGATCGTGCCGCTCGGGAGCCGGGCGGTGCAGGCGCTCCGGCGCTGGATGCCGCTCCGGGCGGAGCTCACGAAGCGGCCGGGCACCGAGCGGCAGGCGGTGTTCGTGAACCTGCGCGGGACGCGGCTCTCGCCGCGGGGGGTGCAGCGCGCGATGCACCGGCTCTTCGAGACCATCGGGGCCGATGAGCTTCGCGTGCACAGCCTGCGGCACACCTTTGCGACCCACCTGCTCGACGCGGGTGCGGACTTGAGGGCGGTGCAGGAGCTCCTGGGGCATGCGAGCCTGAGCACCACCCAGGTGTACACGCACACGAGCGTGGAGCGGTTGAAGGCGGTGTACCGGAAGGCGCACCCGCGGGCTTGAGGCGTCCACGTCCGGTGGGCGGCCCATGCTGGCATTTGCCCCCGGAAGAATGCACTATACCGGGGCGACCTGGGCGCCCCGGGTCTCCCCCCAGGCAACCGCATGCGAGGCCAGGTGCCCTACCACGGAACCACCATCTGCTGTGTCCGCCGCAACGGTCGCGTCGCCCTGGGCGGCGACGGCCAGGTCAGCATCGGCGACTCCATCATGAAGTCGAACGCGGTGAAGGTCCGGACACTCAAGGGCGGCCGGGTCCTGGCCGGATTTGCAGGTTCCGTGGCCGATGCCATCACGCTGTTCGAGAAGTTCGAGGAGAAACTCGAGCGCCATCCGGGCAACCTGCCCCGGGCCGCGGTCGAGCTGGCCAAGGACTGGCGGAGTGACCGGGTGCTCCGGCGCCTGGAGGCATTGCTCTGCGTGGCCGACCTGGAGCACAGCTACCTGCTGAGCGGGGCGGGGGAGCTGATCGAACCCGACGACGGGGTGCTCGCCATCGGGTCGGGTGGCAACTACGCCCTGGCCGCGGCGCGGGCCCTGGTTTCGTCTACCGAGCTGTCGGCGCGCGACATCGTACAGCGGTCGCTGGAGATTGCCGCAGACATCTGTGTGTTCACCAACCGGAGCATCTCGATTGTAGAGCTTGGGGCCTAGACGTTTCATCGTCGTCGCCGTCCCGCCGTCCCGCCGCCCCGCCGTCCCGCCGTCCCGGCCTTACATTCTCCCCCCATGACCCAACCGCACCCCACCCCGTCCACTGACCAGCCGCCGCCGCCCTGGCTCGAGGAGCTTCCGCCCCGCCAGATCGTCGCCGAGCTCGACCGCTACATCGTGGGCCAGGACGCGGCCAAGAAGGCCGTGGCCATCGCGGTGCGAAACCGCTGGCGCCGGGCGCAGGCTCCCGACGATATCCGGGACGAGATCACCCCGTACAACATCATCATGATCGGCCCCACCGGGGTGGGAAAGACGGAGGTCGCGCGCCGGCTGGCCCGCCTGGCGGGTGCGCCCTTCCTCAAGGTGGAGGCCTCGAAGTTCACCGAGGTGGGCTACGTGGGCCGCGACGTGGAGTCCATGGTGCGCGACCTCGTGGATGCGGCCATCAACATGGTGCGCACCGAACGGGAGGACGAGGTCTTTCCCCAGGCGGAGGCTCGCGCCGAGGACCGCCTGCTTGACCTGCTGCTGCCGGAACCCGGACCAGCGGCCGACACCAGCGGCAAGGCGGCGGGTCGGCCCGGTGACAAGGTCTTTGTGGTTGGCGCGGCGGGCCAGGCCAGCATCGAGGCCGACCCCGAGCGTCGCGCACGGTCGCGCGCCAAGCTCCGGGAGATGCTCAAGCAGGGCAAGCTGGACGACCGCGAGGTGGAGGTGGAGGTGACGCCGCCCAACGCGCCGGGGATGGAGATGCTGCCGGTGCCCCAGGGGATGGAGGGCGCCGACTTCAACTTCACCGAGTGGCTGCAGGACATGATGCCCCGCCGGAAGAAGCGGCGCACCGTGCGGATTCCCGAGGCACGCCGGCTCCTGGTTGACGAGGAGCTGCGCAAGATGGTGGACATGGACGACACGGTGAACGAGGCGCTGGACCGGGTGGAGAACCACGGCATCCTCTTCATCGACGAGATCGACAAGATCGCCGGGGAGCGCTCCACCACCGGGCCCGACGTATCCCGGCAGGGCGTGCAGCGCGACCTGCTGCCGATCGTGGAGGGCTCCACGGTGCAGACGCGCTACGGCTACGTCCGCACCGACCACGTGCTGTTCATTGCGGCGGGCGCGTTCCACATCGCCAAGCCCAGCGACCTCATTCCCGAACTGCAGGGCCGCTTCCCCATCCGGGTGGAGCTGCAACCCCTCACCGAGGCCGACTTCATCCGGATCCTGACCGAGCCGGAGGGATCGCTCACCCGGCAGTACCAGGCGCTGGTCGCCGCGGAGGGGAGGGAGCTCGTGTTCGAGCAGGGCGCCATCGCCGAGATCGCGCGGCTGGCACGGGAGGCAAATGACCGGCTGGAGAACATCGGGGCCCGCCGGCTCCACACGGTGATGGCCACGCTGATGGAAGAGATCCTGTTCGCGTTGCCGGAGTGGAAGGCGAACCCGATCGTGATCGGTGCAGACCAGGTGCGGGAGAAGGTGGGAGCGGTACTGGGGAACGAGGATCTGAGGCGGTACATCCTGTAGCTCGCCCGGCGGCTGCCGGGCGTGGCTCGATTGACCCCACGCCGACACCACGTCACGCATCCAAGCCTTGCTGTGCCGGGGCCGGAGGGCTACTCTCCCTGCCACTCTGACAGCCCCTGCCAGCGGCAGAACTCCCATGCCCAAGCGCGATTTCCTCGCCGTTTCCGACCTCAGCAGGCCCGACCTCACGGCCCTCCTCGACCTTGCCGCGCGAATGAAGCGCGGGGAGTACCGGGACCGGCCGCTCGCGGGGAAGTCGCTGGCCATGATCTTCACCAAGTCGTCCACCCGCACCCGGGTGTCGTTCGAGGTGGGTACGGCCCAACTTGGCGGGCACGCCCTGTTCCTGTCGTCACGTGACATCCAGTTGGGCCGGGGTGAGCCGATCCGTGACATGGCGCGGGTGCTCTCGCGCTACGTGAACGGCATCATGATCCGCACCTTCGCCCACGCCGACGTGGAGGAACTCGCGAAGTACGCGACGGTGCCGGTCATCAACGGGCTCACCGACTACAACCATCCCTGCCAGATCCTGGCCGACCTGCAGACGGTGCAGGAGAACCTGGGTGATCCCTCCAGGCTGGTGATCGCCTGGATCGGTGACGGGAACAACATGGCGCACAGCTGGATCGAGGCGGCGATGGTGCTGGGCTTCGAGCTCCGCCTCGCCTGCCCTGCGGGCTACGACCCTGATGCGACCCTTCTCGCCACGGCCCAACGGTCGGCGCGCGTGGTGCTCACGCGCTCGCCCCAGGAAGCCGCGCGCGGCGCCCACGTGGTGAACACCGACGTGTGGGCCTCGATGGGACAGGAGGCTGAACAGGCCGAACGCGAGAAGGCCTTCCGCGGGTTCCTGGTGGATGACCGGCTCATGAAGCTGGCCCGCCCGGAGGCGATCTTCCTGCACTGCCTGCCGGCCCACCGCGGTGAGGAAGTAGCCGAGTCGGTGCTGGAAGGGCCGCAGTCGCGGGTGTTCGACCAGGCGGGGAACCGCCTGCATGCGCAGAAGGCCCTGATGGCGATGCTGATGTCATGATGGCCACTGAACCTGTTTCCCCCGTGATCGGATGAAGCCATGAGCGAGCTGTTGCGGACCCCGCTGTTCGAGACCCACAAGCGCCTGGGCGGCAAGATGGTGGCGTATGCCGGCTGGGAGATGCCGGTGCTGTATCCCACGGGCATCATGGCCGAGCACCAGGCGGTGCGGAGCAACGTCGGGATCTTCGACGTGTCGCACATGGGCGAGTTCGAGGTGACGGGCCCCGACCGGAATGCGTTCGTGAACCGCATCACCTGCAACGACGTGGGTGTGCTCGCTGCTGGGCAGGTGCAGTACTCGGCGATCCTCACGAAGGAAGGCACCTTCGTGGACGACTGCACGGTGTACCGCTTCGATGACAAGCTGATGATCGTGGTGAACGCCGCGAACGTCGCCTCGGCGTGGGAGCACATCGTGGAGCAGAAGGGCGGCGCCAACGTGCGGCTCAAGGACATCTCGTCCGATGTGGGCCTCATTGCGGTGCAGGGGCCCAACGCCGAGCCGGTGCTGCAGCCGCTCGCAGGCGTGATGCTGTCGAGCATCGGGTACTACCACTTCGACACCGGCTCGATTGCCGGCTGCCAGTGCTTCATCTCCCGCACCGGCTACACTGGCGAGGATGGCTTCGAGCTGTACTGCCGGTGGAAGGACACGCCGGCCATCTGGGAGGCGCTCCTCCAGGCCGGTGCACTGCCGATCGGGCTCGGCGCCCGCGACTCGCTGCGGCTGGAGATGGGCTACGCGCTCTACGGCAACGAGATTGACCGCACCATCACGCCCCTCGAGGCCACGCTGGGCTGGATCGTGAAGCTCGACAAGGGCGCCCCGTTCGTGGGCGCCGACGCGCTGCGGGCGCAGAAGGCGCGGGGGGTGACCCGGAAGCTGGTGGGCTTCAAGCTCAACGGGCGGGGAATCGCCCGCCACGGGTATCCGGTGTGGCACGACGGCAAGCCGGTGGACATCGTGCGCAGCGGCACTCAGAGCCCCTCGCTCGGTGCCGCGATCGGCACGACCTTCCTCCCCGCCGCCGTGGCCAAGGTGGGCACGACCTTCGAGATCGAGTGCCGGAACGAGAAGATCCCGGCCGAGGTGGTGGGCCGGCCGTTCTGGAAGAACGGCACGGTGAAGAAGTAGGGCCTGCCATGCGCGTGGCGGTGCTGACCGTTTCCGATGCCGGCGCGAGGGGCGAGCGCGCCGACGCGTCGGGTGATGCCATTGCGGCATGGGCCTCGGCGCGCGGGTTCGTGCTCGCGATGCGGGAGCTGGTGCCCGACGAGACGGTGCACGTGACACGCACCCTCGTGGCCTGGTCCGACGGCGACGTGGCCGACCTCATCCTGACCACCGGGGGCACCGGCCTTACCGCACGTGATGTCACCCCCGAAGCCACCCGCGCCGCGCTCGAGAAGGAGGCGCCCGGCATTGCGGAGGCACTCCGCTTCGCAGCGTACGCCGGCTTTCCCCGTGCCGCCCTCTCGCGCGGCGTGGCCGGGGTCCGGGCGCGCACCCTCATCGTGAACCTCCCGGGGAGCCCCTCGGGGGTGCGCGATGGCCTCACCGTGCTCGGCGGGATCGTGGAGCACGCCGTGGAACTGGTGCGCGGCACCGGCGTGGAGCACCCGACCCCATGACCGACAAGGTCCTCATCACCCTCGACGACCTGTCCACCGCGGTGCCCCTCAACGCCGCGCTGGAGGCGGCCGGCTTCCACACGGCCACCATCTCGTCCCATGACGACGCCCGCGCCACCGTGCGGCGTGAGCATCCGGAATTGCTGGTGCTCACCGGCGCGCTCTACGACGCACCGGCACGCGCGCTCACGGCCTATGCCCACGACCGCGAACTCTCCACCTTGGCCCTGCTCGAACCCACCGACACCGAGACCTCGGGCAAGGCGGGCGGGCTCGGCGTCACCGGGGTCATGCGGAAGCCGGTGCGGCCCGACGAGGTGGTGGCCATGGCGAAGCTCCTCATCGAGCGCCGCGGCCTGCAGGAGCGCACCGGGATCGTGGGGGAGAGCCCGGCCATCCAGGAAGTCCTGGTGCGCATCGAGCAGATGGGGCCAGTGGCGAGCACCGTCCTGATACAGGGCGAGTCGGGCACCGGCAAGGAACTGGTGGCCAAGGGCCTCCACGACCTTTCGGCGCGGCGGGGAAAGCCGTTCATCGCGGTAAACTGCGCGGCCCTTCCCGAGTCGCTGCTCGAGAGCGAGCTGTTCGGCCACGAGAAGGGCGCCTTCACCGGAGCCGCCGAGCGCCGGCTGGGACGCTTCGAGCTGGCGGACGAGGGCACGCTCTTCCTCGACGAGATCGGGGACGTGGCGCCCAGCATCCAGGTCAAGCTCCTGCGCGTGCTGGAGACCCGCACGTTCTACCGCGTGGGTGGCACCCAGCCCATCAAGGTGGACGTGCGGGTGCTCGCGGCCACCAATCGGGCCCTGCGCGACCAGGTGGCGGTGGGCGAGTTCCGCGAGGACCTGTTCTATCGCCTCAACGTGCTCAACATCTACCTCCCGCCCCTCCGCGAGCGCCGGGAAGACATCCCCCTCCTGGTGCGGCGCTTCATCCGCGAGCTGTCGAAGCTGCACGACCGCTCCTTCCGGGGGATCACCCCGGAGGCAATGGAGGTGCTGGTGCAGGCGCCGTGGCCGGGGAACGTGCGCCAGCTCCGGAACCTGATCGAATCCATGGTGGTGCTGGCCCCGGGGAGCGAGATCCGGGCGTCAGACATCCCGCGGGACGTCCTGGAGGGTGCTGATCGGTTCCTCCCGGTCCGGACGGGGGGCCAGGCCTCTTCGGGGGCAGCACTGGGGCCGCCGGAGATCGAGTTCATGTTCCGGAGCCTCATGGACCTCAAGCTGCAAGTGGACGAGCTGAGGCGGCGCCTTGACGGGCAGGAGCGGGCGAGCGGGCACCTGGTCGAGGTCCGGCCCCGAGCTGAACTTGGAGAGATTTCGATCACCCCGATCGACGAGCCTGAACCAGCCGAGGTGGTCTACCGGCCGGGGATGACCATGGCGGAGGTCGAGAAGACGGCTATCGCCGCTGCTCTCAAGGAGTTCCGTGGCAACCGGCGGCGGGCGGCCGAACAGCTCGGGATCGGCGAGCGGACCCTGTATCGCAAGATCAAGGCGTATAATCTTGAGTCTTGAGCCGGGCGATTCCGATGCCGCTAAACGCCTTGCTGTCAAGATTTTGCACTAGTGTGACCCTTGACACTTGTCAAACCCTTAACCGATATTCCGGGGCGCAGTTTCCTCGCCTCTCCCCACGGGAAAGTCATTGCTGACCTTTCGGATCGACGCTGAGCGTTGCGTCGCCTGCCTCGCCTGTGTGCGGGTCTGCCCGACCGCCGCCATCGAGGTGGTGGGAGAGGCACCAACCTTGCGCATCGACGATGCATCGTGCGTCAGGTGCGGGGAGTGCGTTCCGGTCTGCGCCCACGAGGCGGTCCTCGTGAGCGGTGAACTGGGCAAGGCTTTGACACTGGCCGCCCAGGGCTCGGCGGCGCTGATCCTGAGCCCCGAATCGGCGGCCCATTTCTACCCAGCAACCCCGGAGCAGGTGGTGAATGCCTGCTACGCTGCCGGGTTCCGGGTGGTGACCCGGGGCGTCATCGGCGACGAATTGGTGGCGGCCGAATACCTCCGGCTGTGGGAAGAGGAGTCCTGGGGAACGCTGGTCCGGTCGAGCGACCCGGTGGTGGTCGAGACGGTCCGGCGGCAGTATCCCGAACTGGTGCCCTACCTGGCGCCAGTGACCACGCCGGCGGTGGCGGAAGCGCGGTACCTGCGGGCGCGGTATGGCGAGGCGTTGCCCGTGGTCTATGCCGGGTACGTGGCGCCGCCCGGGAGCGATGGCATCGATGCCGCGCTCACCTTCGACGACCTGGAGCAGCTGCTCCGGATGCGCTCGGTGGTGGCGCTGTCGCAGCCCACGTTCTTCCAGCGAATCCCGGAAGAGCGGCGCCGGCACCTGAGTGCGGCGGGCGGGATGCCGCTGGCGATGCTGGAGGAGGCTCGGCACTCGAGCCACCGCTTCAAGACGCTGCGTGGGCTCGATGCCCTGCCAGCGCTGGCGCGGGCCGTGGCGGTGGATCGGCTGGAGCTGGGCTTCGTCGACATCCTGTCGACCGAGCGGGCCTTGGCGCATCCGCTCTCGGGTCCGCCCGAGGAGCTGTACTGGCGCCGGGCGCTGGTGGCGAGCACGGAGCCGCCGCGGAGCCGGCTACCGGTGGTTGACCGGGGCGTCGTGCCCGACGTGGGTGCGACGTTCACGATCGAGCCGCTGCCCGGCCCGCCCGATCCGCGGGCAGTGACAGCGGTGCTGGAGATGATCGGCACCGGTCCCAATGGGCGGCCGTGGGACTGTGGGGCGTGCGGGTTCAGCACGTGCCAGCGGTTTGCGGAGGCCGAGGTGATGGGCCGGGCCACGTTACGCCTGTGCCCGCCATACCAGGAGCGGCGCGCCGACGAGGCGCTGCGCGAGGCGGCGGTCGACCGGCTGACGGGGCTGGCGACGTACAAGGTGCTGCAGGAGCGGCTCCAGTACGAGATCGAGCGCAGCAAGCGGAGCGACGACCACTTCGCGGTGCTGTTCCTGGACCTGGATTCGTTCAAGGCCGTGAACGACCGGTACGGGCACCAGGCAGGCAATGACATCCTGCGGGGCGTGGCAGCGGAGATACGCGCGGCGGTGCGCGCGTCCGACGTCGCGGCACGCTACGGCGGCGACGAGTTCGTGGTGATCCTCACGCGCACCGACCTGCCGGGCGCCACCCGCGTGGCGGAGGCGCTCCGGGCCGGCATCGAGGGAGTGGGCCGTCGCCTGGGCTACCCGCACGGCATGGTGACGGTGAGCGTGGGTGTGGCGGAGTTCAACCCGCGGCACCCGACCGATGGAGACCTGCTGGTGGCAGCTGACCGGGCGCTCTATCGCGCCAAGGCCGGGGGGCGCAATCTCATTGCCGGGGCAGAGATGCCGCGGCAGCACGAGGTGACACAGGCGTGAGCGGATTCTCGTCGAGGCAACCCGCGCAGGGCAGCATGGGCCAGGCGCCGAAGGCACAGGCTCCCGACGTCCAGGATCCATGGGGCGTACGGCGGGCCGAGAACCTCCTGACCACGCTCGAGGGCATCCTCTCGGCGCGGGTGGTGACCACCCCGCTGGGTGAGGTCAGCGAGGTTCACGTGCTGGCACAGGCGGGGTTGCAGCCCAAGCAGCTGGTGCGCAACATCGAGTCCGCCCTGCTGGCGCACCTTGGCCTCAAGGTAGACCACCGCAAGATCAGCATTGCGCAGACGGCCGATGTCAAGCCGATCGATGCGCTCGACACCGTCGCGGTGCGGGATCGCTCGCTCCAGCGGGCGATGCTGTTCGAGAACGTCACGGTCCTCGCCGGACGACGGCCGCACCGGGTCACGGTGCAGGTATCGCTCAGCATGAATGGCCAGGTGGAGCACGCCGAGGAAGAGGCGATGGACAACACCAAGGGCCGGGTCGAGGCGGCGGCCAAGGCGGCGCTCGCCGCGGTGGACCGGCTGCTGGGCGACCACAGCCTGGCGCTCGAGGGCGTTCGCCTGGTGGAGGAGTTCGACCGCCAGTTCGTGTTCGTGGCAGCGCAGGGGTTGAGCGGCCGGGAGACGGTGCTGCTCACAGGCACCGCCGAAGTCCGCGAGAGTGCGGAACGGGCGGCGGTGTTTGCCATCATGGATGCAACCAATCGCTGGACCGACCTGCGGCGGCCGGCCTGACGGCTGGCGGCGGACGCCATATGGAGTGCGCGCAACCCGGGTCCGCGCCCGGGCGGCATGGTAAGGACACTCAACGGAATAAGGGGGCCCCGGTCAACGCACAGCAGGTGCAGTAGCGGAGACTAGCGGGGAAAAAAGCGGAGCGTCACGGAGAGCCATAGCGGGGCTCGCCACTTCAGGGATTCGATGTGCGAAGTGGTACCCGAGGGGAGGTGACGCTCAATGACCAAGCGCAACGATGATGTGAACATCATCGCCTGGTTGGTTGCCGTCCTGACCGGCGGCGAGAACTGGGTCTAAGCGGTGGTCCGGGGCCCCAGTCCTACTCGGAGGTACCATGGCGTTGCTTCGCAGGCATGGCGTGGCAGTCTACGTCGGGGCGGTCGCCGCGGCTGCGATTGCAGCCGGTGCCATGGCCTACCAGCTCCGGCTGCCCTTCCCGGGGATCTGGCCGCTGCTCAGTACCTGCCTGGTCGCCTTCATCCTCGAGCGCTCGGCCCTGAACCTCCGGGTATCGGCCTCAGGCTCCACGAGCTTCGTGGTGCACATTGCCTCGGTGGTGCTCTTTGGGGGGTTCTGGGGAGCGCTGGTCACGGCTATCTCGGTACTCGCTGACAGCATCGGCCGACGGCAGAGCGCCCAGAAGATGGTCTTCAATACATCGCAGCGGGCGCTCTCTGTCCTTGTCGGAGCACTGGTTTACCAGACCATCCTGGGCGGCTCGGTGCCGCCCGCCTTCCTTTCGACTGGTGCGGTGACGGCGGCCGAGGTCCAGCGGGACCTGTTCTTCTTCTTCGTATTGTCCACGATATACATCATCCTGAACAAGCTCCTGGTGTCAGGGGTGGTGGCGCTCAGCACCGAGCGGCGGTTCAGGGACGTCTGGTACCTGAATTCCAGGGGCCTCGTGGCCTACGACCTTGGCGCCGGCGTGCTGTCGGCGGTCGTTGCCTGGCTCTACGTGCGGCTCGATGTGTACGGGTATGGCCCGGTCGGGCTCCTGGCAGTCATCCTGCCGTTTGTCGGCCTGCGGCAACTGTACGTGCTGTATCACGACGTGGAGGAGAGCGGGCAGGAGCTGCTGCAGGTGATGGTCAAGGCCATCGAGGCGCGCGATCCGTACACCTCCGGTCATTCCCTCCGGGTGCGCGAGCTCTCGCGGGCCATTGCGCTCGAGCTCGACCTCCCGGCGAGCCAGGTCGAGGAAGTCGAGACTGCCGCGCTGCTGCACGATGTGGGAAAGATCCACGAGGAGTTTGCGCCGCTGCTCCGGAAGGAGGCGCGCCTCACCGACGAGGAGACGGCGCTCATGCAAACGCACGCCGGCAAGAGCGCCGAACTGGTGGGGATCATCCGCAAGTTCAGGGGCAGGGTCCAGCGCGCCGTTCGGCACCACCACGAGCGGTGGGATGGCCGGGGGTATCCCGATGGCCTGCGGGCACAGGACATTCCGCTGGCGGCCCGAATCATCCTGATCGCCGACACGGTAGACGCCATGACGACCGACAGGCCCTACCGCAAGCGCCTGTCGCTGGAGGTCGTCGTTGCCGAGTTGCAGAAGTGCCGGGGAACCCAGTTCGACCCCGAGATCGTGGACGTGGCAGTCTCATCGGTGGCCGTACGACGCCTCATCCAAGGCCCTGCGGCAGCGGGGGGCGTGGAGCCGCTTTCCCCCAGGTCGCTCAGGGTGCAGCGGACGTCCGGAGCCTTCTGGCGCACGAAGAGGGCATAGGAGGCTGTGAGCGTCTCCCGACGCGCCACTCACACCAGCTCGAAGCGCTGGAGATGAGCCGTCGCAGCAGGGGGTAG
This sequence comes from uncultured Gemmatimonadaceae bacterium, assembly GCA_964638035.1. Classification (GTDB taxonomy): domain Bacteria; phylum Gemmatimonadota; class Gemmatimonadetes; order Gemmatimonadales; family GWC2-71-9; genus JAGGAG01. The sequence continues at coordinate 82,969 of CAZWXD010000011.1, forward strand.
CGCGGCAAGGACTGATTCAAGTGTCTCCGGCGTTCCTCCTGGCGGCTGGCCAAGCTGCTTGGCGATCTCCAGTTTCGCAGCCACAACCTCAGCATGGTCCCACAGGTCAGCTGCCCCGAACCGCCAGCTCAACACTTGCTGGCCATAGCCTCCCTGACGGGGATCCGCTCGCAGCAGGAGTGCCGCCCAACGACTGAAGGGCCCTACCACGGTTCTGTAGAGTGGCGCGCCGTCGTTGATAGCCATCGCCCGGCTGGCTGTCCTGTATGCTGGGGCCTGTCGCGAACAGAGCCAGTAGATGTCTGCTGCGTGGAGCAGCGCCAGTTGTGCCTCCGAATCGTATGTGGAGTGCGCCCAAGCGACCAGTTGATCTGCAACATCTAGGGCGCGCCGGTGACTCCCGGTGGCTGCAAGCGCCATCCCCCCATAGTACTGTGCAAGCGGTATCACTCCTCGATCCGGTTCGCCAGCTAGGGCACGTTCGGCGAACTCGCGCTGCATGTCAGTATCTCCAGTTTCCATGCCGAATGTGGCGAGGTGTGTACTGGTTGTGGCGATTCTGCCTGCATGCTCAAGCTGAGTTGCCAGCACGAAGGCATGACGAAGGAACGGTAGCGCCTGCTCGTACCTACCCAACCCTCGGTGCATCAGGCCCGCGCCAGCCAACAGCCGAACGTTGCGAATATTGGCTACATTTCTGTAGTCGCTTCGCTCCAGCAATTCGATGAGTTGACTTAGCGTTCGCTCCCTAGCAATCCAAATGTTGGCCTCGGGATCAACGGCGAAGAAGTCCACGTATGCCATCTGGGTGCGCAACTCGATATCGTCGTCGCCAGCCCACTGCTCATGGGGCATGCAATGCAAAGTTTGCTGGATTCGATGGGGTAGGCCGGTGTCACGTCCACTGTAAACGATATTGGCTGCCAGGCGTAGCAGGCTGAGTGCCGCATTACGTGGTGCCAGGCGATCCATGAGCTTGGGTCGTGCCCAGTCCCATACGGTAGTGAGGGTTTCTGGCGTGTGGCTCGCCGTGTGGATGTCCGCAATGCGCCAGAGTGCCTCGCCATGGAGGCTGTCCCGCGCGGCCTGGTCACGGTTCAAGGCCGCAACCGATTCACTGTACCTTCCCTGTTCCTGGAGCAGCTCAGCCAGCAGCAATGAGGCTTCGGTGCGTTGCATCCCGGACAGCGCGCCAAGCGCGGACGTGAGCCTCACCTCCGCTTCGTGAACCGCCCCCCTCCGTATCGCAGACCGGCCTCCCTGCAGCAGGTGCGATGTCGCCTGTTCCTCGCGACGGGATCGCATGGCATGCCAGGCAATGGCGAAGTCGAGTGACTCATCGCCCGACTCGGCGCGCTGCAAAAGGGCATCGGCAAAGAGGGAATGCAGGCGGCGGCGCACCGGGCCCGCCACCCGCATGTAGACATGACCGCGCACCAGGTCATTGGCAAACTCGACCCGCCCATCCTGTTCGCGCAGGAGGCGCAGGTCGCACAGCCGTGACATGCCGCTCATGACCGCTCCCATCTTGAGGTCGGCGGCAGCGTAGAGGCCGGTTTCGCCAAGGTGCGGACCCAGCACAGCGGCCACCTCGAGCACCCGGCGCGTGGTGGGGTCCAGGTGCGCCATCAGGCGCTCCACGACCAGGCGGTAGGCGTCGGTCGGTGCCTTGGGCCGCCCGGGATCGGCAATCACCGCATCCAGCGACATCACCATGGAGCCTTCACCACCCTCGGCCCAGTCCTCCACCAGCAGTTCCAGCACCAGGGGGTAGCCGGCCGCGGCCGTGAGCAACGTGCGCCGCACCGGGGGTGGAACCTCGGGCAGCCCCCGCAGGACGATGCCATCGAGCAGCTCACCGCACTCCTCCCGGCTGAGCGGCACCACACTCATCTGGGTAATGCCGAGGCTCGCCCCCTGCTCCCGCAGGCGCGCGGCCTGCGGCGACTGGTGCAGCTCACCTTCACGGGCCAGGAAGATCACCAGCACCGCCTGCCGCTCCGCCAGCCGGATCACGCGGTGCAGCACGGCGAGGCTCACGTCGTCGGCATGGTGGACGTCGTCCACCACAAGGATGACCGGATGCTCCTCGGCAAGGACCGTCACCAGCGCGTGGGTGGATTCGGTGAACCGGATGCGGGCGGCGTCGCCGTGCGTCTCGAGCGGCGGCGGCAGCACCGGGAAGCGGCGCCGGACCTCGGGGATGGTCTGGGCAAGTTCGGCCAGCGCTTCCGGCGGGGCGGCCGAGGCGCCGGGCCGGTCGGTGAGTTGCGCGATGAGGCCCGACACCATGGCGTAGGGAATCTCACGCTCGGCCTCGTGGCACTGGACCCGCGCCACCGTGGCCCCCTCCAGGCCCGCGGCCGTGGTCATGCGGTCCACCAGCGTGCTCTTGCCGATCCCGGAATCACCGAGGAGGAGGCGGTGCGCCGGCTCGCAGCGCTGCGCCGACTCCCATGCTTCGTAGAGTGCGCGGTACTCCCTGGCCCGGCCCACGAAGGGGCGATCCTTCCAGTGGTCGGTGCGCACCGTCGGCACGTCGGCCGTGCCCGCCTGCTCCCACCCCCTGCGCCGCAAGCGGATCGCCATGCCCTCCACCAGCTCGGACGGCGCCGCCTGGAGCTGGTGCGCGAGTTCCGCCTTCCACTGCTCGAAGAGGCGCAGGGCGGTGAGGCGGTCACCCGAGAGGGCGCGTGCCTCCATGCGTGCACGCACGGCATGCTCGCTCAGCGGCTCGAAGCGCTGCAGCCGAAGGGCGAGGTGCTCGATCTGGCGGAAGTCACCCCGGCGGCGGCACCGGTCGAGCAGCAGGACCAGGGCGTCGAGCACGTGGGGCATGAGCCGGGCCCGCTCGCCGTCGCGCCAGTGGGCAAAGGGCACGACGTCCGGAACCTCGAACCCCTCCAGGAACCCGTCCACGTCGAGCGGAACCTCGGTGTCCGAGCCCAGGATGTCACCCGCGAGGAGGCGATCGATGTCGAGGGAGAGGCTGCCGGGTCGTATACGCACCCGTTCATGCTCCGACTCCAGCACCTCCCGGCCCAGCTTGCCACGGAGCGCCGAAAGGGCCGTCGCCAGGGAATGACGGCTCTCCTTGTGGGGGCGATCCGGCCAGAGCAGTTCCGCGAGTGCGTCACGCGTGTGCCACCCGGTCTCCACGGCCAGGTAGCAGACCAGGGCCAGCTCCTTCCTGGTGCGGAGCCGCACCGTCCGGTCTCCGACGGAGAGGAGGGCCGGCTCGCCGAGGGTGCGCAGCTGGAATCGTGGGCGAGGTGCGTTGGGCATGGGGATGAGGAGGATATGCTGCAGCATCAACCGGCCGTCAAATCGAGCCCATGCAATCTCTGTCTCGTCACTGTCCAGTCCGTGTTCGGTGTCGGCTCCGGCGACCAGTCACTGGCACTGCCGTTGCCCAACATGGGGTGTCGCCTCCGGGTTCGGGAGGTTGCTGCAATAATCAAGTCGTTGTAGCACAACAGGTTGCGGTACTGGTGCGGCGCGCTGGCGCCATCCAGGCCGCCCACCACAGGCCACATTTCGAGGTGCAGATGTCCATGATCCGGTACTCCACCACCCGTTCCCTCTTCCTGACACCCATGCTGGGCCTGCTGCTCGCTGCCTGCGGCGGGGACGACGACGCCCCCTTCAACGCCCAGGGCACCAGCGAGGACGTGCAGGTGATGGCAGCGGCGTTCGACGCCCCGGCCGTCCAGAGCTTCGGCGCCATGGGTGATGCCATGGATGGTGCCTTTGCCCTGCCGCTGGTCCGGCATAGCTCCGGCCTGGTGGCGTCCGCCGTGAAGGGGCCGCGGTTGATGACCGCTGGTGCCTCCATTGCGCGCTCAGTCCGCGCCCTGGCTGGTCCTGTCGGCGGGGTGTCGCTCGCCGTGATCCCCGAGGAGTACCTCGGCGACACCTACGAATACGACGCCGTGGACCAGCGCTACGAGCTGAGTGAGCGCGCCGGCGCGCCCGCCAATGGCGTGCGCTTCATCCTGTACACGGTGAACCCGGTATCGGGTGAGCCCGTGACGCCGCTGGAGGAGATCGGGTACGCGGACATCCTCGATGAAAGCACCGCCACCTCCGATGCTGTCCGGCTCGTGGTGGTTTCCGGCGACGTGACGTACCTCAACTACGGGGTGGCAGCCTCTGCGGGCGAGGCCGAGGCACGCGCCACCATCAACGGCTTCGTCACCAACGGCTCCACCCAGGTGGACTTCGACCTCGACCACGTTGCCTCGAACACCGAGGGCGGGGACCTGACGCTCGACTACGAGCTGGACGTGCCCACGCGCGACGTGTCGCTGGACTACCTGGTCCAGCTCACCAATGCCATGGCCAATGCAAACGTTGACCTGTCCCTCGCGGGCCCGCACGGGTCGGTCGGGATCACGGGCTCCGCGGCGAGCGGCAATGGCCGCCTGGTGGCGCGCACCAACGGGTCGGACTTCGCCTACATGAACTTCGTGGAGGGCGAACTGGACACGGTCACCAAGCCGGACGGGTCGGCACTGACCGAGCAGGAGCAGGGTGTGCTCGTGGGCATCTGGGCGCTGGTCCTGCAGGGCTTCGATGTCTTCGAAGACCTCGTGGACCCGATCGACAACCTGATCTAAGCCCGCAGGCGAGGGCTGGATGCGCAAACGGGGAGGCGTCATCGCCTCCCCGTTTTGCATGGCTGGCACCCACGTTGCACCCGGACGGGTATCCCAACCCGGCCGCCGCCGGTGGAAACTGGCGTAACAAATTGATATTCAACGGCTTACGGAGTACTGGCGGTTCGCGCACGGCCACCGGCAGCGTTCCAGGGCCCCCTTCGCGAGGTGCAGATGTCCATGCTCCGGTCCTCTCCCATGCGGGCCCTGACGGGCCTGGCCCTGGCCCTTTCCCTTGCGGCGTGCAGCAGCGATACCGGCAGCAATAGCGACCCGTTCGACGCCGAGGGTACGACGGAGGCCATGGATGCGCTGTCCGCCCCGTTTGATGCCCCGATCGTCCAGAGCTTCAATGCCCTGGGCGACGACATGGACAACACCTTCCCATCGTCGCTCGTACGCGCCAGCGTGGCCCTGGTCGGGGATGCCGCCCGCGGCCGGGGCATCACGGGCAAGGCGGGCTCGATTGCCGGGGTGGTGCGCGCTCTCCCTAGCGCCCGCAACGGGGTGGCGTTCGCCGTGCTCCCTCCCGAGGTGCTGGGCCTGACCTACGAGTACGACACCGCCTCTGATGGCTACGTGGCAAGCGCACGCACCGGCGCGCCGCCCAACGGCGTCCGCTTCATCGTGTATGCCACGAACCCCGCCTCGGGCGCGCCGGTCGAGCCGCTCCAGGAAGTCGGCTACGCGGACCTCCGGGATGAAGGCACCGGATCGACCGAGTCGCTCAACCTGCAGCTGGTCTCGGATGCGACGACCTACCTGGACTACACGATCACAGCCTCGCAGGGCGCCACCGACGCCACGGTGGGGATCGCCGGGTTCGCCACGGACGGCACGACGCGAACGAACTTCGACCTCGCCAATGTGGCCTCGTCGGGTGGGGATGAGCTTCGCGCCTTCTACCAGCTCGACGTGCCGTCGCGCGGGATCTCTCTCGACTACCTCATCAACATGACTGATGCGCTCGCCGATTCCGAGGTGAACGTGACCCTCGCCGGGCCCGATGGTTCCGTTGCCATCACCGGGATGCTGGACGACGGCACGGGCGCGCTCGCCACACAGGTCAACAGCTCGACCTTTGCCATCATCAATGTCGTCGGCAACGACGTCACGGCGGTCACGAACCCCGATGGCGGGGCGCTGACGGCCCAGGAGCAGGGCGCGGTGCTGGCTATCTGGTCCATGGTGCTGCGCGGGTTCGACATCTTCGAGGACCTGCTCGACCCGGTCGTCACGCACATCTAGTCCCGGCCCGGCTGAACGCAACACGGGGAGGCGTCATCGCCTCCCCGCTTGCGTTCCCGCCTACCGGGGGCCGCCCTCGCGTCAGGCACTCCATTTCCGGTCCGCCACGAGCTCGGCCACGATGTCCTCCCGCGAACGGCCCGCCGCTTCCGCCGCGAAGTTGGTGACCACGCGGTGCCGCAGCACCGACGGCGCCACGTCCTTTACGTCATCGAGGTCGGCCATCGGCCGGCCGGCCATCGCGGCGCGGGCCTTCGCCGCCAGGACGAGGTACTGCGAGGCCCGTGGTCCCGCACCCCAGTCCACGTACTCCCGGACGAGCGGCGGTGCGTCACCGTCACCGGGCCGCGTCATCCGCGCCAGCAGAACTGCCGCCTTGATGAGGCCGCTCGACACGGGAATGCGGCGCACCAGGTCCTGGATCGCCAGGAGCTGCCCCGCGTCCAGCACCGGAGCGATGTCCGCGTGGCGTGCGCCCGTCGTCTGCTCCACGATGGCCTCCTCCTCGGCGCGGCTGGGATACCCCACGCGGAGTTCGAGCATGAAGCGGTCGAGTTGCGCCTCGGGCAGGGGATAGGTGCCCTCCTGCTCGATGGGGTTCTGCGTGGCGAGCACGAAGAACGGATCGGGCAGCCGATAGGTGGTGCCCGCGGCCGTCACCTTGTGCTCCTGCATCGCCTGCAGGAGCGCCGCCTGGGTCTTGGGCGGCGTGCGGTTGATCTCGTCGGCCAGGACCACGTTGGCAAAGACGGGCCCGGGCACGAAGCGGAAGGCGCGCTTCCCGGTCGTGAGGTCTTCCTCGATGAGCTCCGTGCCGGTGATGTCACCAGGCATCAGGTCGGGCGTGAACTGCACCCGGTTGAACCCGAGCTTGAGCGCCTCGGCCACCGTCTGGACCATCAACGTCTTGGCCAGGCCCGGTACCCCGATCAGGAGGGCGTGCCCCCCGCCCAGCAGGGCCGTCAGGATCCCGTCCACCACGGCGTCCTGCCCCACGATCCGCTGGGCAACCTGGGCCCGCAGGGAGCGAACCGCCCCCACGAGGTGCTCCAGGCGCTCGATGTCGGAGGTGTCGGCCCTGCCCGCAATCGGGGCGCTGGCGGCGGCTCGGGGGTGGGTGGAAGTCATGTCGTCCGGGGTGTCAGGGTGGGCCTCAAATGCGTCAATTGGTGCCTGCTCAAGTTACGCGAGACGGGGCAGAAAGTTGCGGAAGGTGTTCGCTTGCGGCTTTTTTCACAAGCGGCTAGTTTGGCCCGGCTTATGGAGGATCGGGACCATCGCGCCGAACTCCGCGGGGCGTACAAGTACGCTTCCTTGGGGATGCAGTTCGCGGCCGGGACGCTGTTCTTTGCCGGTGTGGGCTTCCTGCTGGATCGCTGGCTCGGGATCCTGCCCGCGCTCACCGTCGCCGGCCTGCTGGTGGGTGGCGGGTTGTCGTTCTACTCGGTGTACCGGCGGGTGATGGCGGAAACCGGGGCCGGGACCCGCCGGGAGGACAAGCCGCAGTGAACGTGGCGCTCCCCGGCGCTCTGCTGACGGCGCTGGTGGTGGCAGTGTCCTGGCTGGCCTGGAGTCGCTCGGCGATCCTGCCCGCGCTGGTGATGGGCTTCGTGGCCACTGCGGTCCAGGTGGCGGCACGTCACCTGATGCGGCGCCCGGGGAACCCGCGCTCGCCGTTCCCGGCGGGCTGGCTCTGGGGGATGGCGCTCCGGGCGGCCGGGATAGGGGTGATGCTGGTGCTGGTGCTGGCTGACCGTGAGCATTTCGCGCCGCTGCCGGCGGCGCTCGGATACGTGGGGGTCGTGGTGCCCCTGCTGATGCTGGAGCTCAAGACGTGACCGATCCCCAGGAACCGCTCAACATCGGCGAGATGGTCCTCCACCACACGGCGGATGCGTGGACCATCGACATCGACCTCTACTTCACGCGGCTGGTGTGGCACCTGCCGCGCTGGCCCGACATCCACGTGTTCGGGATGACGATCAACCTGTCCCCCACGAAGCACGTGGTGTACATGGTCCTCATCGCGGCCATCCTGTTCCTCATCATGTGGACGGCGGCGCGCTCGCTGAAGCGCACGCACGCCCAGGGCAAGGCCCCGAAGGGCCTGGCCGGCGTGGTCGAGGCCGGGGTGCTCTGGGTGCGCAACGAGATCGTGCTGCCCAACATCCCGCATGGCGAGCGCTTCGCCCCGCTCATCGTGACCCTGTTCTACTTCGTGCTCTTCTGCAACCTCATGGGCCTCCTGCCGTGGGGCGCCACGCCCACCGGCAACCTGGCGGTGACCGGGGCGCTGGCCCTCCTGGTGTTCGCGGTGGTCGAGATCGGCGGGTTCATGAAGCTGGGGGCGAAGGGTTACCTCCGCACCATCTTCCCCCACCTCGAGGGGCTTCCCCCGGCAGGTGCGGCGGTGATGTCGGTGGCCATGGCGCCCATCGAGATCCTGGGCAAGCTGGTGAAGCCGTTCGCGCTCGCCGTCCGCCTTTTCGGCAACATGACGGCTGGCCACTTCGTGATCCTGTCGCTGTTCGGGATCATCTTCCTGTTCGGGCGCATTGAGGGACTCAACTGGGGCGTCGGCTTCCTCACCGCGGCGCTGGTGACCTGCATCATGATGCTGGAGCTGATCGTCGCCGTGCTGCAGGCGTATGTGTTTGCGCTCCTGAGTGCCGTGTTCATCGGGCTGATGCAGGAGGAGCACCACTAGCGTCAGGACGTCAGGGCGTCAGGACGTCCGGGAGTATGTGGTGCCTTGACGACTTGACGTCATGACGCCCTGACGACAGGGAGCCCGGTGCGCTGACCGGCGCTCCCTGATGTAGCCGGGCGAATGTCCGGTGAATGCCGTGAGCCCCCGGGGCATTCGCGGCTACGGCGAGGCGCCGCGCGGGAGACGTGGCGACCGGACCGGCAGCGCAGCCGACAACGTATCTCCCACAGGGAAACGGGACGACAACCCATGTTGCTCAACATGCTTGCGATGCTGCAGGAGCCGGCCACCGCCGAGGCGGCCAAGAACGTCAACTCGCTGCTGGGTGCCGGGATCGGCATCGGCCTCGCCGTGCTCGGTGCGGGCATCGGCCTGGGCCGGATCGGTGGCTCGGCGGCCGAGGCGATTGCGCGGCAGCCGGAGGCGGCGGGCGAGATCCGCGGCGCGGCACTGCTGATCGCGGTGCTCCTCGAGGGTGCCACGATCATCGCGCTGGTGTTCGCGCTCCTCTTCAAGCTCCTCTAGACGGATGAACCTGCCCATGCTCGCGTTGCTTCGGGCCGCCGACGTGCCGGCGGGTGCCCCAGCCAGCCCGTTCGAGGTGAACGGCGGGCTGATCCTGTGGACGCTGGTCGTCTTTATCACGCTGCTCCTGCTGCTCCGGAAGTTTGCCTGGCCGCACATCGTGGGCGCCGTCGAGGCCCGGGAGAAGCGGCTGGAGGAGCAGCTGGCCAACACGGAGCGCCTGCAGGCCGAGGCGCAGAAGCTGGTGGAGCAGAACCAGAAGGCGCTGGCCGAGGGACGCGGGCAGGCGCAGGCGCTCTTGAACGAGGCACGGGTGCAGGCGGAGAAGGAGCGGGCACTCGCGCTGGAGAAGACGAAGGGTGAGCAGGACGAGCTGCTGGCACGCGCCCGGCGGGACATTGCCGCCGAGCGTGACCGCGCGATCGCCGACCTCCGCAAGGAGGCGGTGGAGCTCTCACTGGCCGCAGCCTCGAAGGTCGTGGGCGAGCGGCTGGATGGCGAGGCCGACCGGCGCATCGTTACCGCGTACCTGGCGACGCTCGGGAAGGACAATTGAGGAACCCGGCGATCGCCCGGAACTACGCCGAGGCGCTGCTGGCGCTGGGCCAGGCGTCGCACCGCACCGAGGAATACGCGGGGCTGCTCGATGCCCTCGCGGCCGCGGTCGAGGCGTCGCCCGAGGTGGAACGAGCGCTGATGTCGCCGCGCGTGCCCAAGGGGGTGAAGGTCGCCCTCATGGGGCAGGCGCTCCAGGGCGCGGGACCGGAGTTCGTGCGGTTCATCCAGGCGGTGGTGCAGCGGGGACGGCAGGCGTGGTTTGGTGACATTGCCCGCGCGTACTCGACGCTGGTGGACGCGAGCCTGAACCGCGCGCGTGCCACGGTCATCGTGGCGCGCCAGCCCGATGCGGCACTGCAGGAGCAGCTCCGGCAGGAGTTGTCGCGCGCCTTCGGGAAGGAGGTCATCCCGGCCTGGGTGGTGGACCAGTCGGTGCTGGGTGGCGTGGTGGTGAAGGTGAACGAGCGGGTGTATGACGGCTCGCTGCGGCGACGGCTGGCCCGGCTGCGTCACCAGCTGCTGGCACAATAGCGGCAGCCAGGCTGCAGGCACGGGACACTCACGGGAGCGGCGATGCCGCTCCCGTTTTGTTCAGGCGGCCTCGCCTTCCGCGCGCCCCGACCCGGCGAGCCCGGGCATGCGGTCGCCGAACTGCACCAGCGCCACCGAGCCCAGCATCATCAGCATGGCGATGACGGTGCGCACCGTCACCTCCTCGTGCAGGATCGCCCATCCCAGCAGCACGGCCACCACGGGGTTCACGTACGCATAGGTGCCCACCACGGTGGCCGATGCGTGCTGCAGCGCGTAGTTGAACGCCGTGAACGCGATGATGGACCCGAACACCACCAGGTACCACCAGGCGGCCATCGCCTCGGCCGGGATGCTGGCCGGAACCGACTCGCCCGCGGCGACGCCCAGGATCGTGAGGAAGAGGCCGCCCCAGAGCATCTGCAGCGCGGTGGAGAGGATGAGCGGCTGCCGCACCGGTCGGCGCTTGGCCAGGACGCTGCCCAGCGCCCAGGAGGCACTCGCCAGGGTGAGGGCGATCGGCCCGCGCCAGTCGGCGGCGAGCAGCTCCGCCGGCGTGGCGCCCACGAGGAGCATGCCGCCCACGAAGCCGATCGCCAGGCCCACGATGATCCGCGCGTTGAGGTGCGCGGTGCCGCCGGGGATCAGGGCGTCGAACAACGCCGACCATATGGTGACGGTGACGACGAAGACGCTCGCCAGGCCCGACGCCACGAACTGCTCTGCCCAGACCACGCCGCCGTTGCCACCCAGCAGGTAGAGGGCGCCCAGGATGGCCGTCCCGGCCAGCGCCCGGCGGTCACGGGCGAGGCGCGCGCCACGCAGGTAGCCAATGGCGCCCAGGACCAGGCCCGCGACAAGGAAGCGGGACCCGCCGAAGAGGAATGGCGGGATGTGGGCCACGCCCACCCGGATGGCGAGGTAGGTGGAGCCCCACACGATGCACACGATGAGCCACGCAACCAGCGCCTTGCCCTGCAACCCGGCCATCAACCCTCCCGCAGTGGCCGGACGCCCGGCGCGACTAATATGACATGGGGCGGCTCGCCGTGGTACGTTGGGTGGTTCCCTGGTTGGGCGCCCCCCGTACCCCCATCACCCATCGGCCATGATCCTCCTTACCGTCGCCGCACTGGCCACCCTGCAGGGCTCCGGTCCCCGACCCTACTGGCAGCAGCGGGTGTCGTACGACATCACCGCGCGGCTGGAGGAGCCCCTGGGGGTGGTCCGGGGGACGCAGCGCATCGAGTACGTGAACAACTCACCCGACACCCTCCGCACCTTCTCGGTGCACTTGCACCTCAACGCGTTCCGCCCCGGCTCGATGTGGTCGGCGCGCGACTCGATGGAGGGGCGGCGCCGGTTCAACGACCTCACCGACCCGAACTACGCCTACAACCACGTGGCCAACGTGGAGGTCATGGGGCAGGCGGTGCGGGCGGAGTATCCGTTCGCCCCCGACAGCACCATTGCGCGGTTCACCCTCCCGGCACCGCTGGCCCCCGGTGACTCGATGACCGTGACGATGGACTGGGATGCCCGCCTCTCCACCGTGCCGCGCCGCCAGGGCCGGCGTGGCCGGCAGTTCGACTTTGCCCACAGCTATCCCAAGGTCGTGGTGTACGACCGTTTCGGCTGGAACGAGAACCCGCTGATACCAGCAGGCGAGTTCTACGGCGAGTTCGCGACCTACCGGGTGGCGATGGAGGTGCCGGCCGACCAGGTGATCGGCGCCACCGGCGTGCCGGTCTGCGGTGACCCCGGCTGGGAGCGGGCCAACCAGGCGCCAGCACAGGCGGTGGAGTACGGGGTGGGGGCGTACCCGGCGGTGCACCTGCGGGGCGATGGGAGCGAAGCTGCCGGGCGCGGTACCGGTGCGGGATGCGCGTTCGAGGGGATGGCTCCAGCGGGTGAACTCCCGTCCGGGTACAAGCGCGTGCTCTGGTACGCGGAGGACGTGCACCACTTCGCCTTCTCCATGAGCCCGGAATACCGCTATGAAGGTGGACGGGGCGGGTCACGTGGGACGCTCATCCACGTGCTGTACCGGCCGGGCGACGAGAAGGAGTGGGGGAGCGGCATCGCGGTGAAGCGGACGGCGGTGGCGCTGGCGTGGCTCGACCAGCTGTTCGGGCCGTTTGCCTGGCCGCAGATCACCAACCTGCACCGGCTCGATGGCGGTGGCACCGAGTTCCCCATGATGATCATGGACGGCTCCGCGAGCCAGGGGCTCATCCTGCACGAGCTGGGGCACAACTACACCATGGGCATCCTCGCCAACAACGAGTGGCGCGAGGGGTTCCTGGACGAGGGGTTCACCAGCTTCCAGACCACGCTCTTCTTCGAGGCGGCTGCCCGGGCGTCCGGCTCGTCCGACCCGCAGGCGAGCGCTGCCCGCCTCGAGGCGGGCATCCTGGACCTCGACCTCGACCACTGGTCGGAGCCGGTGAGCCTGCGCGCCGACCGGTACCGCGACTTCGCCAGCTACAACACCATGATCTACAGCAGGGGGGAGCTGTTCTACCACCAGCTCCGGCACGCGGTGGGCGACGAGGCCATGTGGGAGATCCTCCGGACGTGGTACGACCGGTGGAAGTTCAAGCACGTGGACGAGGAGGCCTTCCGCGCCGTGGCGGAGGAGGTGTCGCAACAGGACCTGTCGGGGCTCTTCGCCCAGTGGCTGCACGGCAGCGTGCTCTACGACTATGCGATCGGCAAGGTCGAGCGACGGCCCGTGGCCGCGACGGGCGGACAGCCGGGCGAGGCCGCCAGCTGGGTGACGCGGGTGGAGGTGCGGCGCCAAGCCGATGGCATGATGCCGGTGAACGTGGCCGTGATCGCCGCCACCGACACCGCCATGGCCCGGACGGACGGGATGGCGACGAGCGACTGGGTGGAAGTGACCACCCGGAGCGAACCGCGTGAGGTGCGGCTCGACCCCACCGTGGCCTCGCACGACTGGAACATGCTGAACAACACCTACCGCTTCCGGCCGTTCTTCCCGCGCCGTGCGCCCGAGCACCAGTACCTCGACACCTGGTTCTCGGAACCCGAGTCGCGCGATCGCATCGAGCGCGGGTGGATGCCGCTGGCCTGGTACAACGATGCCGCCGGGCTCACCGTCGGCTTCCGCACCCGCACCAACTACCTCGGGCGGTTCAACCTCGACCAGCTGATCCTGAGCTACGGGACGGGTGCCGGGTCGGACGACGACGTGCGCACGCTGGACTTCTTGGTTCGGCTGAAGAACCCGACCTTCCTGCGGGCCCCGCGGCAGTCGCAACGATTCGAGGCCTTCAAGTTCGAGGGTCGCTGGGGCGGGCTCATTGGATGGGGCATGTGGTCGAAGGAGCACATGACCTTCGGCCCACGGTGGACCCAGGACGTGAGCCTCCGGCTGGTGGGCGTGAACGACATGCGGTTCCTCGATGCGGGGCAGTGGGACAACGTGGGTGTCGCCGAGCTGGTGAGTGAGACAGGGGTGACCACGCGGAGCGGGCGCTGGCAGCTTGGAGGTCGCCTGGCCCTGGGTGGCGGCATGGCCTTCCAGCAGGATGGGCAGCCCGCACCCGCACCAGGCCTCACCGGCTTCTTCTTCCGGGGCGAGCTGGAGGGCACGGCGCGGCGCCCCCTCACATCGTCGCTCGAGCTGGGCACCAGGCTGTACGGGGGACTCGGCAGCGGCAAGGATCTCCCCGCGAAGCAGCGGCAGGTCTACCTCGGAAGCTCCGACCCGTTCATGCAGCTCAACAACCAGTTCCTCCGCTCGCGGGGCGCGCTCCTGGTGCGGGACGACATCGCCTACCAGGCGCCGGGCGGCGCCAACGTGCGCGCGG
>CAZWXD010000012.1:0-95296 GCA_964638035.1 uncultured Gemmatimonadaceae bacterium
GCAGCCGTCAGTGAGCAATGACTACCGAACAGAAGGAACCCACCGGCCCTGACCTCGCGGCCGGGGTGGATGCAGGCACGCTCGTGGAAGGCCAGCCGCTGCTGGGGCACGTGAATGGCGAACCAGTCATCCTCGTGCGATGCGACGGTGGGATCCACGCCGTGGGCGGGCAGTGCACCCACTACAGCGGTCCACTGCACGAAGGGCTCGTGACCGGGTGCAAGGTCCGCTGCCCCTGGCACCACGCCGAGTTCGACCTGAGGACGGGCGAGGCAACGCGCCCGCCGGCACTGAACCCGCTTCCCGTTTACGCTGTGACCGAGCGCGGTGGCCGCGTCGTCGTGGGTGCGCGACAGGATCGCGACCCGCTGGCAGCCGCCGGGCGCACGCCACCTGCTGATGCGCCCGACTCCATCGTGATCGTGGGAGGCGGTGCCGCCGGGAGTGCCGCCTCGGAGCAGTTGCGCCGGCTGGGTTACACCGGGCCCATCTCCGTCATTGATTCCGTGGCATCGGAGCCGGTGGACCGGCCCAACCTCTCCAAGGACTACCTCGCCGGGCAGGCTTCGGCCGACTGGATCCCGCTCCGCCCGCCGGGCTTCTACCAGGAACATGGCATCGAGCGGGTGCACGACGAGGTCGCGGCAATTGATCGCGCCGCGCGCACCGTGCGCTGCACCAGCGGGCGCACGCGGTCGTACGGCCGGCTGCTGCTGGCCACGGGAGCGGGCCCGATCGTGCTCGACCTGCCCGGTGCTGACCAGGCCCACGTGCAGGTGCTGCGCACCTTCCAGGACGCGCAGGCAATCGCCGCGCTGGCCGCGAAGGCCCGGCATGCGGTGGTCATCGGCTCCAGCTTCATCGGCATGGAGGTGGCGGCGGCACTCGCCTCCCGGGGCATCGGGGTGAGCGTGGTGTCGCTGGACCAGGTGCCCTTCGAGCGGACACTCGGCCTGGAGCTGGGCCGGGAGGTCCAGCAGCGGTTCGAGGAGCACGCCGTTTCGTTCCACCTGGCGCGGAAGCCGGCGCGCATCGGGGAACGGGACGTGACGCTGGACGATGGCACCGTGCTGCCGGCGGACCTGGTGGTGGTCGGTGTGGGCGTGCGCCCGCGGCTGGGCCTGGCGCGTGAGGCCGGCCTGGCGGTGGAAGGTGGCGTGGTGGTGGATGAGTTCCTGTGCACCAGCGACCCGCACATCTTCGCCGCCGGCGACATCGCTGCCTGGCCCGACCCGCACTCGGGACAGCGCATCCGGGTGGAGCACTGGGTCGTGGCGCAACGCCAGGGCCAGGTGGCTGCCCGCAACATGCTGGGCCAGCGCCAACGCTTCGATGCCGTGCCGTTCTTCTGGTCCAACTTCATGGGCATGGAATACGGCATCAACTACGTTGGCCGGTCACTCCCGGGCGACCGGGCCGTCCGGGTGCCGGGCGAGGAAGGCGTCACCCGCTTCGAGCAGGATGGCCGGGTGCACGCGGTGGCCACTGTCTGGAACGACACTGCGTCGCTCGCGGCCGAACGGGAGATGGAGTCCGCAGTGACCTCACCGAAGCGCTGAGGCAGGCCTGGGTACCACAGCTCGCTGCCGGCGATCACCCCACACACTACCCCCAAGAGGACCCATGCAGATCAGGGACCTGCTCCTCCAGGAGCTCGAGCGCGAAGTTCCCGCCACCCGCAAGATGCTGGAGCGGGTGCCGGTGCTGCCCGACTACGCACCACATCCCAAGTCGATGCCGCTGGGGAAGCTGGCCCCGCACGTAGCACAGCTCCCCCTGCTGGGCCTGGCCGTGCTGACGGCACCAGAACTCGACTTCGCCACGATGAAGCACGAGCCGGTGGCCCTGGAGTCGGGTGCGCAACTGGTGAAGGTGTTCGACGGCCTCGTGGCCCAGGTCAAGGCCGCGCTCGGCGCGGTGAGCGACAAGGCGTGGGAGGAGCCCTGGAAGCTGTCGTGGGGCGACAAGGTGATCTTCAAGGGCTCGCGCTTCGCTGCGTACCGCCAGCTGTTCATGAACCACCTGGTGCACCACCGGGCGCAGGTGGGCACCTACCTGCGGCAGGCAGGGGTGCCGGTGCCGGGAACCTACGGACCGTCGGCAGACGAGCAGTAGCCGACCCTGCCAGCAGCCGGTCCCGCGACCTTCCGCCGTCCTGCGGCGGCACGAGGGGTTGCGTGATGTATTTAGATAGTTATCTTAGTGTCTGTGATTGACCGCACCTTCAAGGCCCTGGCCGACCCGACCCGCCGCCAGATCCTGGCGCTCCTCCGCCCGCGCGACCTCGTCGCGGGCGACATCGCCGCACAATTCGACATGACCTTCGCCTCGGTATCGCACCACCTGCAGGTGCTGCGCGAGGCAGGCCTCGTGCTCTCCCGGCGGGACGGGCAGCACATCATCTACTCGCTCAACACCACGGTGGTGCAGGACGCGCTGCAGCACCTGCTGGCACTCGGTGCGACCGCACCGAAGGGGAAAAAGCATGCGTAAGCTCTGGCCCGGGTTCCTGGCCCTCGGGGCCGTCGTGGTGTTCGGCCTGCTCAACCTGCACCGGCTCCCCGCCGAGTTGCCGACGCACTGGAACATCCGGGGCGAGGTGGACGGGTGGACCGGGAAGAACCTCGCCGTCGTGCTGCTGCCGGGGATCGGCCTTGCCATCGGCCTGTTGCTCGCCTTCCTGCCCAAGGTGGACCCGCGCCGCGCCAACTTCCCGCTGCACGAGGATGCCTGGTGGCTGATTGCCAACACGCTCCTGTTGTTCCTGGCCGGCGTGCAGCTGTTCGTGATCGGGAGCGGGCTCGGTTGGGCAGTCTCCATGGAGCGGGTGATTGGCGTCGGCGTGGGCGGCCTGATGGTGGTCATGGGGAACTACCTCACCCGGGTGCGGCAGAACTGGTTCCTCGGCATCCGGACGCCATGGACCCTCTCGAGCGAGAAGTCGTGGCGCGAAACCCACCGCCTGGGCGGGTGGCTCTTCGTGGCGGGCGGCCTGTTCATCCTCGGGGCCACCCTGGTCACGAGCCGGCTCGCCCCCTGGGCGGTGCTGGTTGGCGTGGGCGTGCCGGCAGTGGTGTCCCTCGTCTACTCCTACCTGGTGTGGCGCAACGACCCGGAGTCAGGGGGAAAGCCCAGGGGCACCCCGGGCTGATTCACCTGTACGCACCGGCTCGCACCCGGCGCGAGCCGGCCGCCCGCGCGATGCGTCCCCATGGGTCGCACAGCCCATAGCCGGCCCGACCTCCCTCCTGCATTGTTCAGGCTGCACAGCGCCGTCATTCCGGCCACCGATCACCGGAGGTGATCATGCAGCCCACGCCCACCCAGGCCGTCGTCCGTGGCCACCTTACGGTGTCGGTTCCGAGTGTCGTCACGCTTGTGGTGGTTGCCATCGTCGTGCACCGCACCATCGGGTGGAACTGGTATCTCTCCATCCTGGCCGGATCACTGGCCGCGTGGCCTGTGTGGGCGTTCATGGTGCCGCGCTGGCGCGACTGGGTGGAGGACTCGGGACTCCGGGGCGAGGACGTCCAGGCGCTCGCCGCGAACACGTTGTTGGTGTGGCCGCCGGGCGTGCCGATCAAGCTGGTCGAGTTCAAGCGGCGGAACGGCACGGTGGGGTGGACACCGCAGGCAGGAGGCACGGCTCCCACCGCTGATGCCCCACGCGGTGCCGAGGCTGACCTGCGCGCCTTCATTGGCCCGAATGCGGAGTACTACGTCTCACGCTTCTCGCGGGTTGGTATGGATGGACGCGCGCAGTGGCCCGGCTTCAACTGGGCGGCACTGATCTTCGGGTGGGCGTGGCTCCTGTATCGCAGGATGTACGGGACGTTCTGGGCCACCGTCGGCATCATGATAGTGCTGTCCATGGGCATGGGCGTCGCCATCGCCCTCAGTGGCCGGCAGGAGCCACCGCCCGGGCTGAGCCAGGCCCCCGGCCTGCTCCTGATGGTCCTGTTGGGGATGTTCGGCAACCGGCTCTATTACCGCCACGCCATGCGGAAGCTCGAGCGGGTGAGTGAGTTCAGCACGAACCGGGAGGAAGAGCTGGCCCGTGCCGGCGGCGTGAGCTGGATCGGGCCCGTAGTGCTCTGCTTGGTCGGCCTGGCGCTCATCCTGGCAGCCGGCAAGGCAGGGATGGCGGCTGGCTGAGGCCGGCACCCGCCGTGGTGAGCGGCGATGCGGGCAGTGGGGCCTAGTACCGGAGGAGGCTGTCGGGCTCCGCCACAGGCGCCCGGCCACCCAGCCGGGCCATGGCAAAGAGGACCATGCGCTGGGCCGGGTCCAACGCCTCGTACTGCGCCACGACCGCACGCGCCAGGGCGGGGTAGTTGGTGATGATCCCGTCAACGCCGTAGCCAACCAGCCTGACCATCTGCTGCGGGTCGTTGACCGTCCAGGCGTATACCGGCTTGCCGGCGGCGTGCGCATGGCGGATGAACCGCCGCGTGGCCACACTGGTGGGGACGGCGAGGAAGTCGGCCTCGAGCTTCGAGGCATCGCCAATGGACCTGGCCAGCAGGAGGCCAGAGGTCCACTCCGGTCGCAGCCGCTTCATCTCCTGCACCATGCTCCGGCTCAAGGACATGGTGACAACCTGGTCCTGCATTCCCGCGGCCTCCACCAGCTCCACCACCCGCTCCTCCAGGCGGTCGTCGTGTCCGTAGTCCTTGAGTTCGATGTTGACCTTCGCCTTGCCGCGCATGAGGTCGAGCGCCTCGGCGAGGGTGGGAAGGCGCTGGTCGGCGAACCTGGGGTCAAAGGAGCTGCCGATATCGATGGCGCGAAGCTCGGCGGCGGGAGCCTGCCAGATCCGGAGGGGTGAGCGGGCCACCTTCATGAGGTCCACGTCGTGGTTGACCAGCACGACGCCGTCGGCCGACTCCTGCACGTCCAGCTCCACGTAGTCGGCGCCCTGCTGGCCCGCGAGGCGGAACGCAGCCAGGGTGTTCTCCGGCGCCTCACCCGAGGCGCCCCGATGGGCCATGACGACCACGTGACGGGGTGCCCAGGTGTCCTTCATCAGGAGGTGGGCCAGCACCATGGTGGCACCCACTGCCAGCACCAGCCCGCCGGCGAGCACCGGCCACGAGGCCTGGAAGCGAGGGCCCCCGGTGCTGAGGTGGGGCGAGCTGTCACCGATGGCCACGGGGGCAGGGGCACTCTCCGCATAGTGCCGCACGACGAGCTGTGCCAGCACGCTTGCTGTTGCAATTGCCAGGAAGAGCCCGAGCAGTGTCCACGCCACGAGGAGCAGGCCGGTGAAGAGGAGCATGCGCGCCACGGAACCACCGAAGAGCGGCGCCGCCCACCGGGCCGCGGGCATGAGCGCGCCGGCCGAGGCCATGCTTGCCACGGCCCAGGTCGCCACGAGGAGCAGCAGCGACACCGCAGCCTCCTTGCGGCGCCCGGTCATCCGGCGATCGCTCTCGGTGAAGGCCGTCCGCGGCGCCACGCCCTCGAAGGCAACCAGGGGCAGTGCCAGGAGCCAGCTCGCCACTCGCCGGGCGAGGATGACCGCGAGTGCGCCGAGGATGACGGTGCCCAGGCCCAGGGCGATCCAGAACTCGCGCGGGCGTGCCGCGAGGTAGTAGTTGATGTCGTGGGCCCGGAGGAACAACCAGTACACCACACCGAGGAGGGCCGCGAACGGCAGCACGAGGACGACGATGCGGAGCGTGAGCAGCGCGGCCAGGCGCAGGGTCGGCCAGGCCTTGCTCGCGGCAAAGGTGATCGCATCCCGCTTCCGGACCTGCTGGCCCTGCAGGTTGCCCATCCCGATCGCCATGAACGCCTTCTGCTCCAGCGCCAGGATGGTGATCGTGATCGCGGCGAAGATGATGAGGCCAAGGGCCCCTGCGGGCGTAGCCAGGAGGAACCGGGCGATGTCCACGTCGGTGAGTGCGGCGCTCCCGCTGCGCGTGATCACATACCGGGTGAAGAGGCCCACCAGGGGTGAGAGGACCGCCACGCCGATGAGGCGGTAGACCAGGCCGGTGCCGAGGTACGCACGCCAGTCATGGACAGCATCGCGGAGGGCCTGGATGAACGGGTGCATGGGGGTCACCTGGCGTCGAGCTTGAGTTCCGATGGCACGCGGGACGAACCGGCCTTCTTCCTCTTGACGGGAGCGGGATCGGTGGCCGTGACCCGCGCAGCCTCGATCGTCCCGCTCGCCGTCATGGCCGCCACGACGGCCTGGGACCGGTCCCGGGCGAGCTGCTCAAGCTCGCCGGGACCGACGACCTCCGCCTGCTCGAGCTGTTCCCGGACCGCGGTCCAGAAGGCCGTCTCGTCCCTCCGGGAACCACGCCGTGTGGTGTCAGCCCGGGCGGCCTCGCGAAAGGTAGTACGGAGGCTGTCGAAGGTCTGCTCGCCGTGGTCGGACGTGTACAGCCGCTCGAGGATTCGCGCGAGCCGCGAAGTGCTGGTGTCGGCCTGGGCCTTCTTCCCCATGCTGTCGCGCTGCGCGCTGATGCGGTGCTCGAGCTTGAGGGCGCGGAGGGCACGAGCGTCGGAGATGCTGTCATAGCGCCCCTCGATCGACAGCACGAGCTCCGGCTTCCGCCCCATCTCGGCGGCGAGGGAATCGAGCTTCTGCCGCTCCGGGGGGATGACATCGGTGTGGCCGGGATCGAAGTCCACCAACTCCACGTCGTCGCCCCCGATTCCCAGCAGCTTGCCGAGGAAGCGGAACGGGGCGGTGGCCACCTTGCCGAGCATCTGCTTCACGGCCTGCCAGACCACGCCCTTGTAGCTGAACTGGGGGTCGTCCACCGTTCCCTCGACCGGAACGTCGAGCTTGATGCGCCCTTCCTTGTCCTTCATCAGGGAGACGGCAAGCTTGACGAGGAACCCGGGTGACTCGCCCCCCTCCACCTTGTCGCCCAGCTTGAGGTTGGAGGCCACGATACGATGGCCCGCCGTGAGCTGCCGGTCGCGGATGACGTAGTCCATGTCCACGTCGAGCGTGCCACTGGTGATGCTGTACCCTGCAAAGGTGGCGCTGTAGGGGGTGAGCGACACCATGTTGATGTTGCGGAAGTCGGCCTTGATGTTGGTGGCGGCGTAGGGGTCGTCGAGCCGGAGCGTCCCGTTGGCCCGGGCAAGGCCATACTCCTCCACCTTGCCCTCGAGTTCGAGGGTGCCCGGCGTGCCGCCGAAGCTGGCGACATCCTTGATGGAGCCCTGGGCCGAGTCGATCGTGGTCCGGAACGGGATGATGAGGCCCGCATCGGAGAAGTCGATGCGGCCGTCATCGATGACCACCTCGAGCACCTCATAGGGGAAGGGCGGCTTCGTGGTGTCGGTGGGCATCATGGTGCTGAGTTCCATGAGGTTCACCGTCTTGTCTTTGTTCACCGCGATCCGGGCGAAGGGGCGCTCGAGGGTGACCTTGCGGATGCGGGCCAGGTCGGGCCCTGCGGTGTAGCGGATGCCCTGGACCCGCATTGCCTGCCACGTGAGGAGGGAGTCGCCGGCGCTGTCGGCCAGGGCGAAGCGGGTGATGGCCGCCGAGCCATCGAAGGCCATCCGCGGCCGGGTGGCGCGTGCCCTGACCTTTCCGTCCATGGAGGCCACGCCGCTCACCAGGCGCACCGTGCTGCCGGGGTCGAGGTACGGCGAGAGGAGCCGGAGGTCGAGGTTCGCGGCCTTCACGGCGAGGTCTGCCGCGAAGGGCGCTCGCGTGGCGGCTCCCCTGGCGCTGATCGTGGCGCGCTTGTCGATGGTGGCGGCGGCCTCGATGGAGGTGGGCACGGTGGAATCGCTGCCCAGGGGCGAGAGCGTGACATCAACCCCGGCGACGTCGTGCCGCGCGGCAGGCCGTGCGACATGGTCCGTGATCGTGGCCGAGCCCTGTGCGAGCGTCAACACCTTGACCGACCACTGCCAGGGCGGTGGCGCCGTGGGAGCCTCCGGTGCTGTCGGGGTGGAGTCCGCCGCCGTTCGCGTGAGGTACTGCTGCCAGTTGAGGTTCCCATCCGCAAGTCGTTCCGCCGAGACCCAGGGCTCGACGATCATCATTTTCTCGATCGCTGCCCTCCGTTCCGGCCATTCGACGGTGATCCCCTCCACATCGATGCTGGGCACCTTGAGCCAGTCGGCCTCGATGCCCGGTGGGCGGACGGCAAGGCCGGTCAGGTGCAGCTCGGCGGCAGGCACCCGGAATGACAGTCCCTGGCCCACGGGCTGGGTCAGGGCATAGCGAATCGTGGCGGCGCCGGTGCCCTCGGTGAGGCGCATGGGCAGGTGCCGGCGGCCAAGGACCTCGGCGAGCTTCCAGAGGCGGACCCCGGTGAGCTGGAACGCGCCCTGCAGGTTGAGGGGCTCGATGGTGTTGGTGCCGGTCCACCGAACCTGGGCCCCGCCGCTGAATGACACGGTGAGGACGTGGTCGCCCTGCTCGTTGGGAAGGGTGGAGAGCCCGTCCACCATGAGCCCCAGGTCGGTGAAGTGCTCCTGGTAGTCGGGATCGGCGGCCTGGTCCACGTAGGTGACCTGGCCCTGCTGCACCGACAGGTGCCGCACCTCGACCCGCGGCGGCGGCCGGTGTGTCGTACTGGGAGGTGCTGCCCGGGTGGCGGAATCAGGCTTCAGGATGTCGGCAATGGCGAGGCTGCCGTTCTCCAGGATGCGCGCCGTGGCCGTGGGACGCACCAGCCGGTACTCGTCGAGCACGAGGGCCCGGCGCAGCAGCGACGCGGCGGAGACGTTCACCACCATCGTGTCGAAGGTGAGGAGGGGCGTCGAGTCGCGATCCAGCAACTCGAAGCCGATGAGCCGTGTCTCGAAGCGGAAGGGGTTGTTGCGGACCTTCTGGATGGTGGCTTGACGGTGCAGGTTCAACTGGGCCCGCCGCACCACCTGATGGCCTATGATCCACGGAACCACCAGGAATCCCGCGACCGTGTAGAGCGCCAGGCTGCCTGCCGCCACCAGGAGCGGGAGGCGCCAGCGCGGGGGAACAGGGTTGTCCAGCGCAGGGCGCTTCATGGGAGGGGCCTGTGAAGGTGATCCCCAGACTTACGCCCCCAGGCCCCGCTTGTCCATGAAACCTTTGGTGAACTCGCGCCGGCTCAGCGGGCGCTGCGGTACGCCAGCTCCAGCAGCTCCTGGTACATCGCCTCGGCCTCGGCCTGGTCACCGGAGCGCAGGGCGGCCGTGGTGCAGTGCCGGAGGTGGTTTTCCAGCAGCTCGCGGCCCACGGAACGCAGGGCCTCCTGCACCGAGCTCACCTGGGTGAGGACGTCGGCGCAGTACCGTTCCTCCTCCACCATCTTCTGCAGGCCACGCACCTGGCCCTCGATCCGCCGCAGGCGGTTCAGCACCGAGCGCTTGACCTCGGGCACAATGGCGAGGGCGTGGTGGTCGTGGTGCTCGTGTGTGGTCATGCGGCCCTCCAGGCCTTGAGGCGCAGGCTGTTGCCCAGCACCGTGACGTCGCTGAATGCCATGGCGCCCGCTGCGAGGGCCGGCGTGAGCAGGAGCCCGAGGGTCGGGAAGAGCGCGCCGGCCGCGATCGGGATGCAGATGACGTTGTAGGCGAACGCCCAGAAGAGGTTCTGCCGGATCACCTTCATGGTGCTCCGGGTCAGGGCGAGGGCGTCCACGGCGCCGTTCAGGTCGTTCCGGAGCAGGGTCACGCCCGCGGTCTCGAGCGCCACGTCGGTGCCGCTTCCCATGGCGATGCCCAGGTCGGCCTGGGCCAGGGCGGGGGCATCGTTGAGCCCATCACCCACCATCGCCACCTTGTGGCCCTTCTGCTGCCACTGCCGCACCACCTCGAGCTTCCGCTCGGGGCTCACCTGTGCCTCCACCTGCGAGATGCCCACCTGGTGTGCCACGGCGGCGGCGGTGTCGGCCCGGTCGCCGGTGAGGAGGACGGGCTCGATGCCCATGTCGCGGAAGCGGCGAACGGCTGCCGCGCTGGTGGGCCGGATGGCATCCTCGATGGCGATCACGCCTGCGGGTGCGCCATCCACCGCGACGAAGATGCGGGTGGCTTGCGGCGAGGCCAGCCCAACTGCAATGGCGACGAGCTGCTCGGGCACGATGCCCATGTCGCGAAGCATGGCCTCGTTGCCGATCACCACGTGCCGGCCGTTTACACTCCCCGCCACGCCCTTGCCAACCCGAACGTCGATGCCGCTTGCACGTGGCAGCGTCACCCCGGCAGGCACCGCTGAGACGACCGCGTCGGCCAGCGGGTGCTCCGAGGCAAGCTCGACTGACGCTGCCAGGGCCAGGAGCTCGTCGCGACCCATGCTGTTCACCGCCTCGACGGCGGTGACGCGCGGCCGCCCCTCGGTGACCGTCCCGGTCTTGTCGAGGAGCACCACGTCCACGCCATCGCCCCGCTGCAGGGCATCGCCACCCCGGATGAGGATGCCCAGCTCGGCGCCACGCCCGGTGCCGACCATCACGGCCATTGGCACGGCAAGCCCCATGGCGCAGGGGCAGGCGATGATGAGCACTGTGACGGCCGCCGCGAGGGCATGCAGGTAGGCCGGTGGCGGGCCGAAGGCGAGCCAGAGCGCCGCGGTGATGAGCGCCACGACCACCACGGCGGGCACGAAGATGCCGGTGACCTTGTCAGCCAGGCGCTGGATGGGCGCCCGGGTCTCCTGCGCCTCCTGCACCAAGGTCACGATCCGGGCGAGCACGCTGTCGCCGCCCAGGCGGGTGACCCGCACCGTGAGGGCACCAGTGCGGTTCACCGTGCCGCCCACCACGGCGTCGCCCGTGGCGCGCGACACCGGGACGGGCTCGCCGGTGAGCATGGATTCATCAACCGTGGACTGGCCCTCGAGCACGACACCGTCGGCTGCGATGGACTCGCCGGGCCGCACCCGGAACTCGTCACCCACCACCAGCTCGTCGCTCGCGATCTCGCGCTCCTCACCGGCGCGAATGACGCGCACCGTGCGGGGCCGAAGGGCGAGGAGCTTGTCGAGCGCCTCGGAGGCACGTCCCTTGGCACGCTCCTCCAGCCACGCACCGGCCAGCACGAGGGAGATGATGCCGCTCGCCGCCTCGTAGTAGACCACCGGCGGGATGCCGCGGGCGGCAAACCACGGGCCGGCGACGGTCATTGCGAAGCTGAAGATGAACGCTGCACCGGTGCCGACCGCGATCAGCGTGTTCATGTCGGCGCCACCGTGGCGGAGGGCACCCCAGGCGCGCACGTAATAGTGCCGCCCGGCCCAGAGGATCACCGGCAGCGTCAGCCCCAGCAGGATCCAGCGCCAGGTGGGTGCCGGCACGGTGGCCAGTGCCGGGACCAGCGCCGTCATCCCGCGCGCGATGGGCTCCATGAGCCACATCAGGGGATCAGCCACGCGATGCTCGGCGGCGCCGGGCGCGTGGTCGAGCAGGGCACTGATGACCATGCTCACCAGGAAGATCGCGAGCGACACGATGGCCTTGAGCCCCGGGCGCCCGGTGGCGTGGTCGTGGGTGTGCTCGGCGTGTTCCCTCGTTGCCGGTGCGGCGTCGCCTGCATCCGCCGCGTGGCCCGCCATTGCGTGGCCCGCCATGGTGTGACCGGCCGCATGGTGGCTGTGAGGGGCCGCAAAGACCGGCGGGGCGACGCGCGCCTCGTATCCGGTTCGCTGCACGGTTGCGACCAGCGCGTCGGGCGACGTGAGCGCGGGGTCGTAGTCCACCGCCGCCGAGTTGGTCATCAGGTTCACCACAGCGTGCGACACACCGTCCGACTGTTCCAGGGCGCGCTGCACCCGGGAGCTGCACGCGGTGCAGGTCATGCCGGTGATCTCGAGGCGTTCACGGGTGGGCGTGGTCATGGGGCACTCACGGCGGTGTAGCCGGCACGGGTCACTGCGGCCGCTATTGCATCGGCCGAGGTCAGGGATTCGTCGAAGGCGAGGTCGGCCCGGCCAATGATGACGGAGGAGAGCCTGACGCCGGGGACGGACTCGAGGGCCTGGCGGACCGCATTGAGGCAGTGGCCGCAGGACATGCCGGTGATATGAAGGGTGAGGTTGGTCATGACCCCCAATATAGGGGGAGGGGGTATAAATGGGTAGGGGGGAGGGGGTTCACACGGAGGAACGAAGGAAACGGAGGGACTCGGAGGGACTCGTCGCAATCGACCATCGAATCCACACCCACAAAGCGCCCTCCGTTCCCCTCCGTTCCTTCGTGTGAAATGTGAACTATTTCCCGGAGTCGAGGTGCCAGGACGGATGGTGCCAGGAGCCGTCCGTCTGCCTGGTGAAAACCTCGGTGGAGCGACCGGCCTGGTGGGTGACCGTCCCGCCCATGTCGAAGTCCACCTCATAGTTGCTGTACACCACCGCGACGTTGCCGAAGAGGTGCACCCTGGTGGTGGGGAAGCGGAGCGAGGCGAGCCTGCCGCCGTCCTTCACGAAGGCCGCGGCGCCCGCCATGGCGGCCGCCTTGTCCATCCAGGGGTCGCCGCCCCAGCCGATGCCGATGAAGTTGGCCGGGAGGATGCGCTGCATGGTCGGCTCGTCGTTGCCGAACCAGGCCCGCCAGGCGGTGTCCCGAATGGCTTCCAGCTGGTGGAGGATGCGGGGGTCAACGCTCGTCACAGGACCTGGGGCGCTGGTGACCGGCCGGGCCTCCTGGGCCACGAGGCCCGGGGCGCTGGCCAGCAGGGTGGCGACGACAGCGACTGTACGCATCAGGATGCCCCGGCTGGGGTTGATGTCCATACGGCAGGGCGGCGCCATCGGTTCCGGTCTTCGCGCCATTCACACGGAGAAACGGAGGAACGGAGGTGCACGGAGGGCGCCCAGCGCACCCGAAGCGCCGATCCCGCGCCCACACATCAATCAGTTGCTTTTGTGGGTGTGGATTCGATGGTCGATTGCGACGAGTCCCTCCGTGGCCCTCCGTTCCCCTCGGTTCCTCCGTGTGAACGTTCCTCCGTGTGAATCGCCTCCGTGTGAATCAGCGAGATTCGTCCTTCTGGTCCTGGCTGTTCGCCTCCCGCCCGGGAGATTGCCCGTTGTTCAACGGCAGTGCCAGCGTGTCGGTCACCATGTCCCAGCCGCCGCCCAGCGCCTTGTACAGTTGCACCACGGCCACCTTCTGGCGGCGCACGGCGCTGGAGGTCTGCAGCTCGCTCTCGAGGAGCACCCGCTGTGCATCGAGGAGGTTGAGGAAGTTGTCCACGCCGCCCTCGTACCGGAGTGTGGCGAGTTCGAGGGTGCGCCGCGCCGCCGCCACCGCCCTGAGCCCGGCCTCAGCCTCTTCCCGGGTCCGCTGCACCGCCACCAGGCCGTCTTCCACGTCCCGGAAGGCGGAGAGCACCACCTGCTCGTAGCGCGCCACGGCGGCCTCGGTGCGCGCCCGCTCCGCCTCCACCTGCTTCAGGTTCCGCCCCCGGTTGATGAGGGGCATGACCAGGTTGGTGGCCAGGGAGAGGAAGCCGGTCCCGCCGCTGAAGAGGTTGCCCAGGTCGGAGCTTGCCGTGCCGCCCCGGGCCGTGAGGCTGATGGTGGGGAAGAGCGACGCCACTGCCACGCCGATCTGTGCGTTGGCAGCCTTCAGTTCCTCCTCCGACTGCCTGATGGCTGGCAACCGACGCAGCAGATCGGATGGAATGCCGGCCGGCACCTCGTCGGGGAAGGGCTGGTCAAACAGCGCCGCCCCGCGTGGGAGGTCCTGCGGCATGTGACCAAGGAGCACGCTGAGTTCGTTCTCCTTCTGGGCCTGCTGCCGCTTGAGCGAGGCCACCACTCCCTCGGCGCTGGCCAGGGCCGACTCGCCCTGACGTACGTCGAGCTCCGAGGTGAGCCCACCCTCGAACCGGTCCCTGGCGAGCTGGAGCGATGCCTGCCGGATGCCGACCTGCTGCTCCGCCAGCGCGACCTGGTTGTCGAGGTCCCTCAACTCGAGGTAGGCCCGGGCCACCTCGCCCACCACCGTGAGGATGGCCCCCCGACGCCCGTACTCGGTGGAGAGGAGGCTGGCCCTGGCACCCTCGTTGAGGCGCCGGATGCGGCCCCAGAGGTCAATCTCCCAGGACAGCGATGCGCCGAGGAACCCCAGCTCCCGCGAGCTCTGCGCGCTGGGCAGGAGCGAGTCGAGCCCCTCGGCGCGGCGGAAGGTGCCGGTGATGTCGATCTGGGGCAGGAACTCGATCCGCGCGATGCCCAGCAGGGCCCGGGCCTCGTTGACCCGTGCAATCGCCACGCGGATGTCGCGGTTCTCCCGCAGGCCCACGCGAATCAGCGCCTGCAGCGTGGTGTCGTGGTAGACCTCCCACCACGGGAGGTTGGCGTACGATGAGTCGCGCAGGGCTGCCGTCGTGTCGCGCCACCCCACCGGCGGCGGGATGTTCTGCGGCTGCTCGTAGTTGGGGCCCATCATGCAGGCCGTGAGGAGCGCCGTCACCGGGAGTGCGCGAAGCAGGAGCGAGCGGCGCATCAGTGGTGTCCTCCACTGGCCGGTGCCGCTGCTGCGGGAGGCTCTGCCTCGTTGCCCTTCTTCTTCCCGAATGACTCCATCAGGGCAAAGAGGCCGGGCACCAGGAAGACGCCGAGCACCGTGGCGACGAGCATGCCCCAGAACACGGCGGTGCCCATGCGGTTCTGCGCTGCCGCACCGGCACCGCTGGCGCGCATGAGCGGCACCACGCCCAGGATGAAGGCGAAGGCGGTCATCAGGATGGGGCGGAAGCGGAGCCGCGCCGACTCGAGCGCCGCGTCGGCGACCGGCTTCCCGCCCTCGTGCTGGGCCTTGGCGAACTCCACGATCAGGATGGCGTTCTTGGCCGCGAGGCCCACGAGCATGATGAGGCCCACCTGCACGAAGACGTTGTTGTCGAACCCGGCGAGCCACACGCCGAAGAAGGCGCCCAGCGCCACGAGCGGGGTTTCCAGCAACACGGCCCACGGGAGCTTCCAGCTCTCGTAGAGTGCCGCGAGCAGGAGGAAGACGAAGACAATGGCCAGCACGAACGTCGGGCCCGAGGGCGGCGCCGTCTTCTCCTGGTAGGAGAGGCCGGCGTAGGCATAGCGCATCTCGGCCGGGAGCACGGAGTCGGCCACCTGCTCGAGTGCCGCCATGGCCTGGCCCGAGGTGTATCCGGGGGCTGGCTGGCCGGTGATCTCCACCGAGCGCAGGAGGTTGAACCGCACGGTGAGCTCGGTGCCGGCCGACTGGGTCACGTCCACCAGCGCGGAGAGGGGGATCATCTGCCCGGTGGTCTGGCTGCGCACGTGGATCAGGCCGATGTCCTCGGGGCGCTGGCGGAAGGGGGCGTCGGCCTGCACGAACACGCGGTAGAGCCGGCCGAACCGGTTGAAGTCGTTCACGTAACTCGACCCCATGGCCGCCGAGAGCGCCGCGAAGACGTCGCTGATGGGGACGCCCAGGGTTCGGGCCCGCTCGCGATCGAGCTCCACCTTCACCTGGGGCGAGACGGGGTTGAAGGCCGTGAAGAGGTTGGCCAGTTCGGGTCGCTGCCGCGCGGCAGCGATGAAGTTGGCCGCCTGTGCACCGAGCTGCTCCACCGTGAGGGTTCCGCTCCGGTCCTGCAGCAGCAGGTTGAAGCCGCCCGCGGCACCGAAGCCGGGGATGGTGGGCGGGGTGAAGGGGAAGATGATCGCGGCCGGCAGCTGGCGGAGTTCACCGCCGATGCGCTGGGTCAGCGCCTTCACGTGGAGCGCCTTGTCGTGCCGCTCCTCCCAGTCGTCGAGCTTGCAGAAGAAGGTGGCATACTCGGGCGAGAAGCTGTTGGTGAGCATGCCGAGGCCGCCCACGGCGGTGCAGGCGCGCACCTGGTCCACGCCCTTCAGCACGTCCTCCACCTGCTTCACCACCAGCCGGGTGCGCTCGGCCGACGAGGCGGGCGGAAGTTGCACGTTCACCATGAAGATGCCCATGTCCTCGTCGGGCACGAAGCCGGCGGGCAGGAGCTTCAGGAGCCCGCCTGCGGCCACCGAGGCGATGACGACGGCCAGCAGGGCCAGCAGCGCCCGCCGCACGAAGATGCGGGTGATGCCCACGTACCCGCCGGTCACCTTCTCGAAGGCCTTGTTGAAGCCGCGGAAGAAGGCTCCGAGCGGGCCCTTCATCTCCCTGTGGGGCTTGAGCACCTTGGCACAGAGCGCTGGCGCCAGGGTGAGGGCCAGGAAGGCCGAGAGCAGCACCGAGATGGCGATGGTGAGGGCGAACTGCTGGTAGAGCCGGCCGGTGAGGCCGCCGAGCAGGGCCACGGGCACGAACACCGCTGACAGGATGAGGGCGATGGCCACGACCGGGCCGGAGACCTCCTTCATGGCCTGCACGGTGGCGTCATGGGGCGTCTTCCCGTGCTCCATGTGGTGCACCACGGCTTCCACCACCACGATGGCATCGTCCACCACGATGCCGATGGCCAGCACCAGGCCGAACATGGTGAGGGTGTTGAGCGAGAAGCCCAGCATCGGGAAGAACAGGAAGGTGCCCACGAGCGACACCGGCACGGTGATGAGCGGGATGATCGTGGCGCGCACGTTCTGCAGGAAGATGAATACCACCAGCGAGACCAGGATGAAGGCCTCGACCAGGGTCTTCACGATCTCGTGCATCGACGCCTCGATGGCAGGCGTCGTGTCGTACACGATCTCGTACTCCAGGTCGGGCGGGAAGAAGCCCTTGAGTTCCTCCAGGGTCCGGTAGATCCCCTCCGCCGTTTCGAGCTGGTTGGCGCCCGGCAGCAGGTACAGGGCCAGTGATGCGGCAGGACCGCCCTGCCACGCGCCCGTGGAGTCGCGCACGATAGCCTGGCCGAAGGCGCGGTAGTTCTCGGCGCCGAGCTCCACCCGGCCCACGTCCCGCACCCGCACGATGGCACCCGCCTGGTCCTGGCGGACGATGATGCTGCCGAACTCCTCCGGCGTGGTGAAGCGTCCCGGCGCCTGGACTGTCCAGGTGAACTCCTGGGTGGGCAGGGAGGGCGCTGCCCCCACCTGGCCCGCCGGCGCCTGGAGGTTCTGCTCCCGGATGGCCGCGATGACGTCCGATGGCGTGAGGCGCAGGGCGGTGAGGCGGTCGGGCCGGAGCCAGATGCGCATGCCGTACTCGGCTGCACCGAAGAGGTCCACCTGCGCCACGCCGGGTACCCGGAGCATCTGGTCCCGGACGTTGATCATGGCATAGTTGGCGAGGAAGCGCGCGTCGCGCGAACCACCGGGCGAATAGAGTGACACCACCATCAGGATGCTCGGGTTGAGCTTCTTGACCGTGACGCCCTGCTGGATCACCTCCTGCGGCAACCGGCTCTGCGCCTGCGAGACACGGTTCTGGGTGAGCACGTTGGCCATGTCGCGGTCGGTGCCCACCTCGAAGAACACGTCGAGCAGCATGCGTCCGTCGCTCGTGTTGAGCGACTTCATGTAGATCATCTTCTCCACGCCGTTCACCTGCTGCTCGATGGGCGTGGCGACGGATTGCTCCACCGCGATGGCCGAGGCGCCGGGATAGTTGGCCTCGACGCGGATGTTGGCGGGGGCGAGCTCGGGGTACTGCTCGATGGCGAGCTTGCGGGCGGTGAAGCCGCCCAGCATGGTCAGGACGATCGCAATGACGATCGCGACGATGGGCCGCCGGATGAAGAAATCGGCCATCGCTCAGTTCGCCGGGGCGGTGTCGGCAGCGGCCGCGCTGTCCGGCGCGACGGCGACGGGCCGTACCTTCGCCCCCTGCCGCACCTTCTGCAGCCCCTCGACCACGATGACTTCACCAGGGGTGAGCCCCTTGCTCACCACGTAGTCGCGCCCCACCTGGTGCGAGACCTCGACCGGGCGGATCTCGATGGTGCTGTCAGGGTGCACCACGGCCACATTGAAGGTTCCCTGCAGTTCCTGCACGGCGCGCTGCGGGATCACGATCGCGTCCTTCTGCAACCTGATCGGGATCCGGATGCGGGCGAACTGCCCCGGACGCAGTATCCCCTGCGGGTTGGGGAAGATGGCCTGGATCGGGAGCGTCCCGGTCGCCGGGTCAACCCCGCGGCCCAGCACGGCGATGCGACCCTTGTACGGGTGCACCGAGCCATCGGCGAGCACCAGCTCGGCCACCGCCCGGTCGCGGTTGGCCTGGCGGTCAGCGGCGGAGATGCCGCGGACATAGTCCAGGTACGCCGCCTCGGCCACGCCGAAGTCGAAGCGCACCGGGTCGAGTCGCGACACCACGGTGAGTACCGTGGGTTGGGGCGCGCCCACGTAGGTGCCAAGGTCGATTTGCCGGAGACCGGCAACGCCGGTGATGGGACTGGTGACACGGGTGTAGCTGAGGTCGAGCTCGGCCTGATCGAGGACGGCGTTTGCGCCCTCGACGGCGGCCTTGGTGGCTGCCGCATTGGCCTCGGCATTGTCGAGGTCCTGCTTGCTGACGGCATTCTTCGCGGCCAGCGGGGCAAGGCGGTCAACCTGCACCACCGCCCGGTCGTAGAGGGCCTGCTGCCGCGCCACCTCAGCGCGCGCATTCGTCACGTTGGCGACGTACTGGCGCGGGTCGATCACGAAGAGCAGGTCGCCCTTCTTCACGACGTCACCTTCGCGGTAGGCCTGTTCCTGGAGGAAGCCCGGCACGCGCGCCATGACCTGCACATCCTCGGCGCCGCGCACCTCGCCCGTGTACTCCACTACCAGCGGAACCGTACGCGTGGACACCGCCGCTACCTCCACCTGCATGGGCGGCGGGGGCGGCGGCTTGGGCTTGCTGCACGCGGTGGCGGAGATGCCGAGGGCGCAGAGCAGCAAGGCGCGAGGAGTCATGCTGGGGGCTCCAGGGGTGGTGCGTGGATTGGGGACGCTGAAGATACTGTTTGGGTACCCTGTCCGTGAGAGCCGCTGCGACGGCGCCGGAGAACGGCGTGCAACCGGTAGAATGCGTCCCCGCCGGGACGGCCGCGAACGTCCACTCACTGTAACCACATGTCGCATAATGGGTTGCCTGATACCACGACGGGGCACGACCCATGCGATCAACGGGGTCATGCACGCGCACGACACCCTGCTCATCCCCATTCCCGGCCCCGAGGAATCCCTCCGGGAGCCGGCGCTTCTCAGCACCTGGCATGCGGCGATGAGCAACGTGGTCGGGATGGAACTCCCGCACGATCTCCTCGCGGTGTGGTTCTATCCGGCATTCGGCGGCGCCTCACTCGTGGGACCGGCGGCGCTCGCCGAGGACGACCTGCAGGTGCCGCTGCCGTCTCCCCGGATCAGCCGGCCGCAACTCGACCTGCTGGAGGAGATCATCCTCGACGCGGGGTATGGGTCGGTGGTGTGTGTTGCGGCGCGCACCGAGCGCGACGACATCGGCCTGGTCCTGCTCGCGTCCTTTGCGCCTGACCAATATGACGCGGTGGGGCGCGAGAAAGTGCGGCGCATCGCGCGGCGGATCAGCCCGACGCTGGCGCGGCTCGCCGATCCCGACGCCCCCGAAACCCTTCCGAGTGCCGAGGCGCGCCTGCTGGATGGCCTGGGCTCCGCCATGGAGGTGGCGCAGACGCCGGCCGGGTTTGCTCGCGGCCTGTCGGAAGCGATCGATCGGCTGGTGCCGCACGACCGGCTCGAGATCCTCATCCCGGGTGCGTCCCCGGAGCAGTGCTACCGGCTGAGCCGGCATGAACAGGGCGCGCTCTGGA
Organism: uncultured Gemmatimonadaceae bacterium; assembly: GCA_964638035.1. Lineage (GTDB taxonomy): Bacteria > Gemmatimonadota > Gemmatimonadetes > Gemmatimonadales > GWC2-71-9 > JAGGAG01. The sequence goes on from CAZWXD010000012.1 coordinate 19,633, forward strand.
GCGACGCGTCGCTGGTGGTGCCGCGGGACCTGTGGGACGCGGCGATACTCTCAGGGCAGGTGGAGGAGGCGGATGGGGCTGGGAGGACGGCGGGGGCGAGCTCGGGGCAGAGGCCCCTGCTGGTGGACGATGCGGCGGCGGCGCCAGGGTGGCGGGGGTGGTCTGCCAGTGGGCGCGGTGTGCCGATGCGGTCCACCATGGCGACCCCGCTCGTGTCGGGCGGGCGCACGGCGGGGTACCTGCTGGTCGGATCGGGCCTCGTCGGGGTCTACGATGCGCACGACGCGGAGCTGATTGGCCGCATGGCGCCGGCCATCGCGGCACGAGTGGAGGGATTGGTCCAATCACACCAGCTCCGCGTGATCCGGACCCAGCTTGGTGCCGCGAATGCCGTCCCGAACCAGTTCCGGCGGATGTCCACCATCCTCGCGACGGCGACCCGGATGGATACGGCGCTCCAGGAGTACTTCGCCGAGTCCACGGCGATCCTGCCGCTGCACCGAGCGCGACTGGCGCTCGGGACCCCAGACCCATCGCGCGTGATCATGCTCATCCCCGGCGATGCGCGCGCGATCCGGGACATTGCATCCACGCCGGCCACGGCCCTGGTGGCACAGGTGCTGGCGGGAGAAGTGCCCCATGGGGTGATGGGCGGGGGGATCGAGGTTGAACTGGTGCTCCCGCTGCGCGTGACCGGCCGCGTGATCGGCGCCCTGCTCCTGACACTGGCCGCCGTGGACGCCGTGACCCGGACCCACCTGGCGCTGGCACAGCAAGTGGCCGACATGGTGGCGCCATGGCTGGAGCTGCAAGCCGGGCCCGTTCGTGCCGCACCTGGCGCTCACCTACTGGCCCCGGGCCCGGCGCGCTAGATTTCCCCGCATGACATTCGCAGCACGCCTCACGCGCCGGCTCGCCCCGGCGCTGGTGGTCATCGCCGCCGGGACGACGCCCAGCTTCGCGGGGCGCGACCTGCCGGGCACGTTCGCCGCCGTCCGCGCCGACGAGGCCACGGCAATCGACTGGCAGGTGCTGGCGGGCCTCGACTACAAGACCGGTGAGCGCTCGGAGAAGCTCAGGGCACTGGACGGCAAGTTGGTGAAGGTGCCCGGCTTCATGGTGCCGCTGGAGGACTTCGCCACCGACGTGTCGGAGTTCCTGCTGGTGCCCTACTTTGGCGCCTGCGTGCACACGCCGCCGCCGCCACCCAACCAGACGGTGTACATCAGGATGGACGGCGGGAAGAACGTGAAGGTGGGTTGGTGGGACCCCGTGTGGGTGGAGGGGATCCTGAAGATCGAGAACACCGAGAGCGTGTACGGGGTGGCTGGATTCCAGGTGATCGGGATGAAGATCACGCCGTACCAGCAGTAGATGATCCAGGTCTCGGGCCTCCGGTTCTCCTATCGGCCCGGGACACCGGTGGTGGACATCGAGTCGTTCTCCGTGGCACGCGGGGAGCGACTCTTTCTCTTCGGGCCGAGCGGGAGCGGCAAGACCACGCTGCTGGGCCTCCTCACCGGGGTCCTGTCGCCCGACGCCGGGCAGATCGAGGTTGATGGCGTGGACATCGCCGCCCTCCGGCCCCGGGAGCGCGATGCGTTTCGTGGCGAGCGCATTGGCTACCTGTTCCAGCTCTTCAACCTGATTCCCTACCTCAGCGTTGCCGAGAACATCACGCTGCCCTGCCGGCTGAGCCTGCGGCGACGGGAGGGGCTGGGCGGCGAGGCGATGGGCGACGCCGCGCTGCGGCTGGCCCGCGGGCTCGAAATCGACGCGCTGTTCCACCGCCCGGTGACGGAGCTGAGCGTCGGGCAGCAGCAACGGGTGGCGGCGGCGCGGGCGCTCATGGGGCGGCCGCCGCTGGTGATCGCCGATGAGCCCACCTCGGCGCTCGACACCGACCTGCGGGAGCAGTTCATCCGGCTCCTCTTCGGGCAGGCGCGCGAGGCAGGCTCCACGGTGGTGTTCGTGAGCCACGACCGCAGCCTGGCCACCCTGTTCGACCGCTCGGTGTCGCTGCCCACGCTCAACCGGGTTCAGGGACCACGCACGACGTCGGGCGTGGGCGCATGAGGTTCGTCGTGGGGCTGGCGTTCCGGTCACTCCGGAACCGGCTGCTCACCACGATGCTCACGGTGCTCTCGATCGCCCTCTCGGTGGCGTTGCTGGTGGGAGTGGAGAGCGTGCGCTCCGGGGTGAAGCAGGGCTTCATCGACACCATCCGCGGCACCGACCTCATCGTGGGCGCGCGCGGGGGCTCCCTCCAGACGCTGCTCTTCACGGTGTTCGGCATCGGGGCGCCATCGGTGAACGTGTCGTATGCCACGTATCAGCGCTGGGCGCAGCACCCCGCGGTCAGTTGGACGATCCCGTATGCCCTGGGGGACAGCCACCGCGGCTTCCGCGTCGTGGGGACGAACGGGTCGTTCTTCCAGCACTACCGCTACGGCCGGGGCGACTCGGTGCGGATCGCCGCCGGGCGCGCGCTGGAGGGCGAGCACGATGCCGTGATCGGGTTCGAGGTGGCGCGCGAGCTGGGCTACCGTCCCGGGCAGCAGGTGGTGCTGACGCACGGGCTCGCGGGGTTCACGCACCACGAACGGGATCCCTTCACGGTGGTGGGCGTCCTGGCCCGGACCTTCACGCCCATTGACCGCTCGGTGTACGTGCCGCTCGAGGGGATCGAGGCGATGCACGAGGATTCCGCCGCCGCGACCGGGCCGCACCCTCCGACCCAGGTCACCAGCTTCCTGGTGGGGGCGAAGAACCGGTTCGAGACGCTGCAGCTGCAGCGCGAGATGAACGTGGACCTGCAGGAGCCGCTCACGGCCATCATCCCCGCGGTGTCGCTGGGGGAGTTGTGGCGGAACCTGGGGTACGCCGAGCAGGGGCTCCGCGTAGTGTCGCTGGCGGTGCTGCTGGTGGGACTCCTGGGGATGCTGGTGTCGCTCTACACGTCGCTCAACGAGCGGCGGCGGGAGATGGCGATCCTGCGCGCCGTGGGGGCAGGGCCGGGGGCGATCGTCTCCCTGCTCGTGCTGGAGTCGGCGCTGCTGGCGGCGCTTGGCGCAGCACTCGGCGTGGCGATGGCCTACGGGCTCATCGTCCTGCTCCGGGCGCCCATCGAGGCGCGCTTCGGGATGCACCTGGCGCTGCATCCCCCGGGGATGGTGGAGTGGCTCTACGTGGGCGGCGTGATCGTGGCGGGATTCGTGGTGGGCCTGGTGCCGGCGTGGAAGGCCTACCGGAACACCCTGGCGGACGGGCTCAGCATGCGGCTCTAGGATCGTGCCGGTTCACACGGAGGAACGAAGGGAACGGAGGTTCACGGAGTCATTCAGCAGGCGCCGGATGCCCTGCCGCAGGACAGGGACATTGAAGTTGATGAGCAGCCCAGCCCCGACCCCGGTCAGCTTCAGGTAGGTGATCATCTGGGCGCTATGCACGGGCAGTAGTGTTTCCACCGACTTGATCTCGACCAGCACCGTCCTGCCAACGACAAGGTCGATCCGGAATGCGTCGGTGACCGCGAGGCCCTTGTAGTCGAGCGTAAGGGCGACCTGCTCCCTGAACTCAAGTCCCCTCAGCCAAAGTTCCCTTGCCAGGCACCGCTGGTATGCTGATTCGAGGAGGCCCGGGCCAAGCCGCCGGTGTACCTCAATGGCCGCCCCGATGATGCTCGCGATCAGCGGTTGGGTTGGCACGTGCAGGAGGGTCATCCCCGGCAACGTACCACCCAACGCCCAGGCATCCGGTACCCGAATAGCTCGCGTCGTACCGGAATACCTCCGTGAACCTCCGCTTTCCTCCGTTCCTCCGTGTGAAACGCTCGCCATGCCTCCGTGTGAACCGCCCTACTGCCTCACCCCCGTAAGCTCGTCAGCCAGGGCCGTGGCGTCGTAGACGTTCCGGAGCGCCTCGACGATGGCGCGGGAATCCACGTACACGGTCCGGGCCACGCGCTCGGTGTAGAGGAACCGGTTGGGGAGCATCTCGATGTTGCCGTCGAAGATGAGCCCGACCACCTCCAGGTCCCGGTTCACCATCGGGCTCCCCGAGTTCCCGCCGATGATGTCGTTGGTGCTCACCGCATTGAGCGGCGTGGCCAGGGCCAGGCGGTCCTTCCGCTCCTCCCAGCGCTTCGGGAGGTTCCACGGCGCCTCGTTGCTGAACCCGATGTTCCGGTCCAGCAGGCCGTGGAAGGTGGTGAAGGGCTGTGCCACGGTGCCGTTCATCGGGTAGCGGAGCACCTGCCCGTCGCTGATGCGGAGCGAGAAGGTGGCATCGGGCGCCACCGAGTTGCCGTACACCGCCAGCAGTGCCTGCGCGATCTGCTCGCTCGCGGCACTCTCCCGGCTCGCCAGCGCATCGAGCTGCCGGTCATACGCCCGGTCCTGCGGGTCAATGATCCGGGCGAGCTCGATGAACGGGTCCTTCGAGGCCGCCAGCTTCGCGGGGGACTCGAAGAGCGCCCGCCGCCCGTCGGCCGTGGCCAGCTCGGTGGTGCGCACCATCTCCGCTGCCGCAGCGGCCGGGGTGCGGCCCTTGAGCGCCGCCTTCACGAGCGGGTCGGCGTTGCCGAGCTCTGCCTGCATGGCGGTGAGCCAGCCAGTGAGGTACTCACGCTCCGACGTGCTGTCGAAGCCCGAGGCCTGTACAATGTGCAGCTCGGTCTGCCGGATGCGGCCCTCACGGAACGGCGCCAGCCGCGCCGAATCGGGCTTCGTGATCTCGGTGTTGTAGCGCACCAGGTTGCCTGCAATGGGAAGCAGCTGGCTCCGATCGGCTGCCATCCGGTAGTAGCGCCGCTTGACGGCGACGGCCCCGAGCTCCTGCTGCACCTTCGCAATCTCGGCCCAGGCGCCCCCGTACCTGCGCTTGAGCGCCGGGTCGGCATCGACGCGCTTCCGGAAGTCGGCCTCCCAGGCACGCTTGTGCTGCATCAGCACCGGGTCGAGCAACCCCGACTGGTACCCGCCAATGGCCTTCCGCGAGTTCTGCAGCCCGAAGAGGGTGTTCCGGAGGGCGAGCCCGCGCGTGGTGTCGAGCGCCGACAATCGCTGCACTGCGGCAATGTTGCGATCGAGCGCGGCCAGCGACGCCGGATAGGTGACATCGCGCAGGTACTCGAGCTGGGCCACGGTGTTGAGGCGGCCGGTGGAGCCCGGGTTGCCCAGCACGAAGGTGAGCTCGCCTTCCCGCGCGCCGGCCTTGCTCCACTTGAAGTAGTGCGTGATGGCGGCGGGCTTGCCGTCCACGTATGCCCGCACGAACGACATGTCGAGGTCGTGTCGCGGGTAGGTAAAGTTGTCGGGGTCGCCGCCGAAGAACGCCATCTGCGCCTCGGGTGCCATGACCAGGCGCACGTCGCGGAAGCGACGGAAGCGGTAGAGCTTGTACTGGCCCCCGCGATAGAGCGTCACCACCTGGCAGTGCGTGTCGCCGCCAGCCGCCATGCACGCCTTCTCGACGGCCTCGATGGCCTCGCCACGTCGCGTGGCCGCTTCGCCAGGCCGCGCGTTGCCGACCGCATCATGCACCCGCGACGTCACGTCGGTGATCTCCTGGAGCTGGTCGAGGAAGAGGCCCTCGCACGGCCGCTCATCCTCCCGCTTCGGGGCGAGGAACCCGTTGCTGAGGAAGTCCTCGCCCGCCTTCGCGGCGCTTTCGATGCAGGCACGGGCGCAGTGATGGTTGGTCATCACCAGCCCGTCGGGTGACACGAACGAGGCTGAGCAGCCGTTGCCGTACCGGAGCGCACCGAGGCGTGCGTGCTCCATCCATCCCGCCGGGGGCGTGAAGTCGAAGCGCGCCTTCCAGTAGTCGAGGGGCGGCACGTCGAGCTGCCACATCTTGCCGGTCTCGAGGCCGGGATATTCGGCGGGGGCCTGCTGTGCGGCGAGGGGAAGGGCAGTGACGAGGGTGACCAGGGTCAGGAGCCAGCGGGTACGCACGGGACAATCCTCGGTGATCAGGACACGGCGTTGGGAACGGGGGGAAAGCTATCGCGGGGTGCACCAGGTGTCGCGGCCGGACGCGGGCCAAGCCGCGTCCAGAGGAACCAGGACACCAGCCACCCCAGGAATGCCGCGAGCACGACGTCACTCAGGAAGTGTGCGCCAGCCGCCACGCGGGTATAGCTGTTGGCGATGGCCAGGAACCACCACACCGGCCAGGTCCGCGGGAACATGTAGCCCAGCATGGCGGCCGCGGCGAACGAGGTGATGGCATGTCCGCTGGGCAGGCCGAGGCCCTTCGTGCTCCACGTCTGGTCACTGAAGGCGCGGAAGACATGGGCGCCATCGTGCGCGCCCGGGCGCTCGCGGCGAAGCACCAGCTTCAGGGCCTCGGAGAGGAAGCCCGCCGCGAACGGGGCACCGGCCAGGAGGAGGCCACGGCGCCAGCGGCACGGAGCCGGCGGGGGCGTGAGGCCCCGGTCGTACAGGGCCACGGCGATGCCGCCGGCGAGCCAGGTGGGCCAGTAACCGATGATGCGGAAGAGCCGGCCCCAGTCGGTGTCGTAGACGCCGTCGCGCCGCAGCGTGTCCCATCCCCACTTGTCGAGGACGAGGGCCACCACAAACAGAAGGGCGCCCGCCAGGAGCGCCCGCACCGGGAACGGCTGCCGTGGGTCAGTGCCCACAGCCGCAGCTGCTGCCGCAACCACCGGCCGCCGGCTCGCCCACCTTCGCCGATTCCCTGCTGGTGAGGAGGGCCTGGCCGCCGCTGATCACGCGGCGCACCGGCTCGCCCGTCTCCGGATCCTGCTCGAGCGGCGGGTCGGCAAAGGCCTGGCGCACCTCGAAGCGGCGTGGCGTGGGGGAGAGCGTCTCGTAGGTGTACGTTGGCATGCCGGAAGCTAGTTGACCCAGTCGGCGACGAACAGGTTGGTCTCGCCGGGTTCCTTCTGGTTCCGGTTCGAGGCCCAGACCAGCAACTTGCCGTCGTAGCTGAACATCGGGAAGGAGTCGAAGTCGGCGTGGGTGGTGACCTTCTCGAGCCCCGTGCCATCGGTGTTGATGAGGAAGAGGTCGAAGTTGCCGCTTCGCGGGTGCTCGTAGTTGGACGAGAAGATGATCTTCTTCCCGTCGGGCGTGAACACCGGGGCAAAGTTGGCGCCACCCAGGTTCGTCACCTGCCGCTGGTTGGTGCCGTCCACGTTGGCCACGAAGACCTCGGTCCGGGCCGGCCGCACCATGCGCTGGCCCAGGAGGCGCTGGTAGTCGGCGGTGTCCGCGGCCGTCTTCGGGTAGGCCGCGCGCCACACGATCTGCCGGCCATCGGGCGAGAACCACGCCCCGCCGTCGTACCCCACCCGGTGGGTGATGCGCCGCAGGCCGGTCCCGTCAATGTTCATCGTATACAACTCGATGTCACCGTCCATGGTGCTGGTGAAGATCAGCCGCTTCCCGTCGGGCGAGAGGGTCGTCTCGGCGTTGTAGGTGCCGTTCTTCGTGAGCTGCCGCAGGTCGCTCCCGTCCAGCTTCGACGTGTAGATCTCGAGGTGGTTGAGCGGCCATACATAGCCCTGTGACCGGTCGGGCGGCGCAGGGCAGGCGCTATCGTGCTGGAAGGACGAGCTGTAGAGGATGCGCCGGTCGCCATCGTAGAAGAACCCGCAGGTGGTGCGGCCCTTCCCGTTCGACACGCGCCGCATCCCGGTGCCGTCCACGTTCATGATGTACTGCTGATCGCAGCCCTCGTCCACGTGCTCCTGGCGCTGGAAGATGAGCATCTTGTTGTTGCGCGAGAAGTACGCCTCCGCGCTGTTGCCGCCCGACGTGAGCTGGCGGATGTTGCGCAGGTGGACCTCGCCTGCCTCGGGCGTGATCGACGGCGGCGGCGCAATCGGCCTGGCCGGCGCGGCTGGTGCCGCGGTAGCCGGGGCAGAAACAGCCATCGAGGCGACCTGGGAGTTGCCGCCGCAGGCAACCGTGGCAAGGCCAAGGGTCAGGGAGGCAACACGATGCAGGACAGGCACGTAAGGCTCGGCAGGGCTTGGGGTTGACCAGCACGTTCGGGCCCCAAGGATACCGCCGGGCTCAAGGCAGGCAATCCGTATTCTTGCGGAGGGGGGTCGGCCGGGCCTGGATGACCCTGGCAGGTTTCCTCGCCCTGGCCCCGGCGCCGCTGGCGGCACAGGACTGGAATTCACCCCGGGCTGATTCCATCGTCGCGCTCGCGGTTGCCCGCCGGGTGCAGGTGGACACCACGCTCCGGGCCTGGACGGCCCGCGCCGACGGGGTGCTCGAGTTCCTGGTGGAACTGGGCAACGGGAGCGTGCTCCCGCCGCGGGTGGTGAAGCTGGAGCAACTGGCCAGTGACGTACGGTGGGAGCGGCCGGGCAGCGCAGTACAGCGGATCGTGGGGCGCCGCGACACGATGTTCTTCCCCGGCGATGCCGGCTTCTACAGCGATCGCTACGGCGTGATCACCAACAACCTCGGCGACCTCATCCGCCTGGGGGACGGCCGCGACGTGCGCGACCTCCCCCACCCACTCTCCCGCGCGGGGCGCCCGGGATACGCGTTCGCCATCGCCGATTCCCTCTCGCTCACCGTGCCCGGGCGGCGCGTGGAGGTGTATGAGCTCCTGCTCCGGCCCATCCCGGCGGACGCCCCCGGGATGGTGGGCAGCCTGTACATCGACCGCGCCACCGGCGACGTGGTGCGGATGGCGGTGCTGTTCACCCGGAAGGCGGTCCTCGACCAGCGCATCGAGCGGCTCACGCTGCTCCTCGAGAACCTGCTGGTTGATGGCCAGTGGTGGCTGCCCAACCGGCAGGAGGTGGAGGTCTCGCGCGTGGCGACCTGGCTCGACTTTCCCACGCGCGGGATCGTGCGGGCACGCTGGGTGCTGCATGACCACGCCGCGGTGGCCGACCCAATGGCGCCGCTTCCTGCACCCCTCCCGCCTGGCGGGCGGGTGCTGGTGAGCATTCCGGGCAATCGCATCCAGCTGGCCCCGGCCGACGAGCGCGCGCTGCACCAGTGGCCCGATCCCATCACGGCGGCGCTGGGCGAGGGGGAACTGGGCGTGGGCGCAGGGGACGTGGCCGCGGTGCAGCGACAGGCGGAGGGCCTGGTGCAGGCCGGCGTCGTGGACCGCGTGCAGCGGGCCTCGCTGGGCGGGAACGGGATCTCCGATTTCTTCCATGTGAACCGGGTCGAGGGTGCCGCCGCTGGGCTGGGTGGAAAGGTCTCGCTGGGCCCGACCTTGTCCCTCCATGCCCGCGCGGGCTTCGGCTTCAGCGACCGGGAGGCCAAGGGGCGGGTGGAGCTGCGCCGGCGCCTCGGCGCGCGCACCTCGCTCGGGTTGTACGCGGAGCGGCAGTATCGCGAGGCAGGTGACGTGCAGGAAGTCTCCGGGGTGCGGAACACCATCTCGGCGCAGGCATTCGGAGACGACAACACCAACCCCTTCGACACCTGGGGCGGCGGGCTCCACCTCGCCAGCGACCTGGAACATGGCCGCACCCTCGATGGCACGCTCTCGGTGGAGCACCAGGACGCACTCGAGGTGCACGCCACGCCGTGGAGCGGAAGCTACCGTCCCACGATCCCCGCCCTCGAACTGGATGCGGTCCGCCTCAACCTGGCGGTGACGCGGGCGCTGCGCGGGGACCCGGAGGGCACGCGCATCGCCTGGACCGGGGGCGCGCGGGTCACCGTGTACCGCGCGGAGGGAGCGCACGACACGCGCGTCGCGTCGCGGCTGGCCGCCGGACTGGTGGTGCAGCGTGCGTTGGGTGCGCCGCTGCTGCACCTGGAGACGCATGCGGGTGGGGTGGCGGGCCGCGACGTGCCACAGCAGGAACTCGTGCGCCTGGGCGGGATGATCACGGGGCCGGGCTACGCCTTTCACCGCTTTGCCGGTCGCGTCGCCCTGTCGCAGCGGGCGGAACTTCGCGTCCCAGTGCCGTTCGTGTCGCTTCCCCTGATGGGCTACGGCCGGAGCCCGAAGCAGGCCACACTGGCGCCGTACGCGCACCTCACCTGCGTGGGGTCGCCCGTCGCGACCGGGGAGGCATTCACCGAGACGAGCGGGTGCTTCCCTTCAGTGGGCGTGGCCTTCAGTGCGGTGTTCGACCTGCTCCGCGTGGACCTGGCCCTTGGGCTCAGGGATGGCGGATGGCGGGTGGGGGTTGATGCCGGGAGGATCGCCTGGGGCGTGCTCTGACCTGGCACGCTCCCTCAGCGTCAGCGCGAGTAGTACTCCACCACCAGCGACAGCTGGCAGGTGACCGGAACCTGGCTGCCCGCAGGCACCTCACGCAGCACCGCAGCGCTGCGGGAGCGGTCGAGTTCGAGGTAGGCAGGGGGCCGCGAGTTCTCGACGGCAGTGATGACAGCCGGGATGGCGGCACCGCGCTGTCCCAGCTTCACCTCGTCACCCTGCTTGAGCTGCCGGGAAGGGATGTCGCAGCGGCGGCCGTTCACGCTGACATGCCCATGCGCCACGAGCTGGCGTGCCGCGAAGATCGTGGGCGCCAGGCCCGCACGGTAGACGACCGCGTCGAGCCGCGTCTCGAGCAACTGCACCAGGGCCTCGCCGGCGTTGCCGCCCGAGCGAACGGCACGCTCAAAGGCGTTGGCCAGCTGCCGTTCGCTGACGTTGTACTGGGCGCGGAGGCGCTGCTTCTCGAGGAGCTGGCGCTTGTAGTTCGACACGCTGCGGGAGCGGGGCTGGCTGGCGCCATGCTGGCCGGGCCGGCTGGGGCGGCGCTCGAGTACCCGTGCCGTCTTGGGTGACAGGGCAATGCCGAGGGCGCGTGCCACCTTGCCCTTGGGTCCGCGAAGGTTCACGATGCTGCTCCAGTATCGGGTCCGGGGCCGCGAAGGCCCATCAACTCGTTGATCACCTGCTCCCGCCGGTCGAGCACGTCGGTCGCGTCGGCCAGGATCGACGACGCCAGGCGCAGTCCGTCATCAGACAGGTGCAGCGTCGTGGCCCCGATCGACAGGTGCACCGAGCCGCAGGCACAGCGTTCCACCGACACGGCGCCGCCCTCTGCGAGGACCTCGCGGGAGGTACACTGGGAACGCGGCATGGCTCATCTCCGTAGGGACCGGGTACCGGCAAGTCTGGCGCACGAGGATATTTGCGATCAGCCTTATCGGCAATAGGGAGGACTACGGAGGCCACCGGGGCCGCCGCCCAACCCCCGCTCTGGAGCCATCATGACCGACCCACTCGCCCGTCGCGCGCTGTTGCTCGGCCTGGCCCTGGCCCCTGCAGCCCTGTCGGCCCAGGGCGCCAGGACAGGGGCCCTGCTCGTGGCCAACCAGCAGTCAGCCAGTGCGTCGCTGGTCGACCTTCGCACGGACAGCATGCGGTTCATCCCGGTTGGCGTGGGGCCGCACGAAGCCATGGTCGCGCCCAGCGGCCGGGTGGGGGTCGTGACGATCTACGGCGCCCAGGTGCCCGGCAACGAACTCGCCGTGATCGACATGCAATCGGGGACGGTGGTGCGCAGCATCTCCCTTGGCGAGTACACCCGGCCCCATGGTGTCATGTTCATGCCGCAGGACGAGGGCCGGCTGGCCGTGACCTCGGAGTCCACGAAGCACCTCGTGCTGGTGAACCTGGGCACCGGCACAGTGGAAGGCGTGATCCCGACGGGAGCACAGGGTTCCCACATGGTGGCCATCACCGGCGACGGGAAGCGGGCATTCACGTCCAACGTCGGCTCGGGCAGCGTGTCGGAGCTGGACCTCGAGCACCGCGCGCTGGTGCGTACGATTCCCGTGGCCCCGCGGGTGGAGGGGATCGCGGTGACGCCGGATGGCCGGTTCGTCCTCGCGGGCAGCAACACCAACGGGACGGTGAGCGTCATCGACACGAGGAGTGGCACGGTGGTCGACACCCTCACGGGCTTCCGGCTGCCCTATCGCCTCGCCATTTCGCCTGATGGGGCCACGGCGATCGCCTGTGATCCCGAGGCCGGCGCGATCCACATCATTGACGTGGCCACCCGCACCTCGTGGAAGCTTGATGGGCTGGCATCACCCCGCGGCGTCATCTTTGCCGCCGACGGTGCCACTGCCTTCGTGACCCTCGCCGGCGGTCCGTCGGTGGGTGTGGTGGACCTCGCCGCCCGCAAGGTCGTGCGCACCATCGGCGTCGGGGAGTCGCCCGACGGCGTGGGCTACGGCCCGAATCCCTGATGGTGACGGCCGGAGGAACCCCGACTGCCTGAGTTCGAGGCGTACCTGCGCCTCGGGTTCGGCCATATCGCCGACCCGATGGCCTACGATCACATCCTGTTCGTGGCAGCGCTCACGGCCACCTTCCCGGCGTCCGCGTGGCGGCGGCTGGTGTGGCTGGTGACGGCCTTCACGCTGGGTCACTCGGTCACGCTGGCGCTCGCCACCCTGGGCCTGGTGCATGCCAGCCGCTGGTGGGTGGAATTGCTCATCCCGGTCACCATTGTGGCCACCAGCATCATCGCCATCCGGGCGGCGCGGCGAGGCGGCGAGGCCACCAGCGACAGCGCGCGTCGCGCCGCGCACCTCCAGTACGCCGTCGCGGCGTGCTTCGGGCTGATCCACGGCCTCGGCTTTTCCAGCTTCCTCCGGAGCCTCCTCGGGGCGGAGGAGTCGATCGTGGTCCCGCTGCTGGCCTTCAACATCGGGCTCGAGATCGGGCAGGTGGGCATCGTGCTGGTGGTGCTGGCCCTTGGCTGGGCCGTCGAGCGGGCCTTCGCAGTGACCCGCCGGGACTGGGTGCTCATGCTCTGCGGCGGCACGCTGGGCATCGCCCTCACCATGATCCTGGAGCGGCTCCGGGCCCCGGGATAGGCGCCGCAGGCCCCTGCCAGTAAACTCCCGGTCCCGCCTTTCCGTAGGTGGGGAGTCCGCTTCCTCAAGTGAGTCGTGCATGCGAGTCCTCCGGTTGGCCATGGTGCTGTTCGTCGCCCCCCTCGTCCCGGCGCAGGCCCAGCAGTGGCTCAACGCCGACACCTCCAGGCGGGTGAACCAATCCAGTTTCCGGGCCCTGGAGGACTGGCCCACGCCCAACGACCGACGAACGGCCGCGGGCTCGCCGGGCCCGAAGTACTGGCAGCAGCGGGTGGACTACGTCATCAAGGCCTCGCTCGACACCGTGACGCACCGCATCACCGGCAGTGAGCGCGTCACCTACCACAACAACTCGCCGGACGAGCTTCGCTACCTCTGGTTCCAGCTGGACCAGAACATCGAGGATCCCGCCACCAGTCGCGCGATCATGTCGGAGCCGGCGCTGCCCGCCGACGTGACGAAGGAGGCTGCGGCCTTCCTCGTCCCCGACCGGTTCGAGGGCGGCTACCGGCTGGCGCGGGTGCAGGCGGCCGTGCCGACGGGCGGCCGCAGCGCACCGCGACTCACCGACGTGGCCTACGTGGTGAACGGGACCCTGCTCAAGGTGCCGCTCCCGGTGCCCCTCCCGGCAGGCCGCGTCGCCGTGGTGGACATCGACTGGAGCTTCATCCTGCCGGAGGAGAGCCGGCACAATGGGCGTGGCGTGCGCGAGAAGGTGAAGGACGGCTGGATGTACGAGGTGGCGCAGTGGTTCCCGCGTGCATCGGTGTATGACGACGTGAATGGCTGGCAGACCGACCAGTTCATGGGCCAGGGCGAGTTCTACCTCAACTTCGGCAACTACGACGTCTCGCTGACGGTGCCCCGCGACCATATCGTCGAGGCCACGGGCGTGCTGCAGAACCCCGAGGCGGTGCTCACGGCCACGCAACGCCGCCGCCTGGCCCAGGCCTGGCAATCCGAGGCACCGGTGTTCATCGTCCGCGCCGACGAGGTGGGCACGCCGGCGTCGCGCCCGGCCGGCAGTGGCCCGCTCACCTGGCGCTTCGTGGCGGAGAACGTCCGGGACTTTGCCTGGGTGTCGTCCCGGGCGTACGCCTGGGATGCGGCAGGCTTCCGCTACCCGGACAGCAAGGCGCCCATCCAGATGCACTCACTCTACCCGCGCGATGCCATGCCGCTCTGGGACAAGGTGAGCACGAGGGCCATTGCCCAGACCATGAAGACGTACGGGCGGATGGCATTCGAGTACCCGTATCCCAAGGCCGTGAACGTCCATGGGGCGGTGTGGGGCATGGAGTACCCCATGGTCGCCTTCTGCGGGGCGCGGCCCGACCCGGACGGGAAGTTCACCCCCGAGCTGGAGCGGGCGCTGATCTCGGTGACCATCCACGAGGTGGGCCACAACTGGTTCCCGATGATCGTGGCCACCGACGAGCGGAAGTGGACCTGGATGGACGAGGGGGTGAACAGCTTCCTGCAGTACTACGCCGAGCAGGACTGGGAGAAGGGCTTTCCCAGCCGGCGCGGCCCCGCGCCGAAGATCGTGGATTACATGAAGCAGGGCGACCAGGTACCAATCATGACCGAGTCGGACGCGATCCACCGCGCCTTCGGCAACAACGGGTACGGCAAGCCGGCGGCGGGCCTCGTGATCCTCCGGGAGCAGGTGCTCGGCACGAAGCTCTTCGACCAGGCGTTCCAGGAGTACTCGGCCAAGTGGAAGTTCAAGCACCCGCAGCCGGCCGACTTCTTCCGCACCATGGAGGAGGGTGGCGGTGACAAGCTGAGCTGGTTCTGGCGCGGCTGGTTCTACACCACCTTCCCCAATGACCAGGCCCTGGCCGGCGTGCAGGTGGTGCCCACTGACTCGCTGTTCGGCAACTCCGCTCGCGGGAAGCACTACGTGCGCATCTCGGTGGAGAACCACGGGGGGATCCTCATGCCGATCCATGCCCGGCTCACCTTCAGCGACGGGACGAGCGAGATGGTGAAGGTGCCGGCAGAGGCGTGGCAGGTGAACGAGAAGGCCCACACCTTCGGGGTGTTCACCAACAAGGTGCTGACCCGGGTGGAACTGGACCCCGACGAAGTGTTCGCGGACATCGACCGGAGCAACAACACCTGGAACGCGGCAGGCGCCGGGGTCTCGTGACGCGTCGGGCCGTCGCGGCCGTTGGCCTGCTGCTGTCCATGCCGCCGGCCCACGGTGCCGGCGGCCCGGTTGCGGAGGGTGCGCCGCGCACCCGGCACGACACGCACGTCTCCATGACGCGGATGGTGGTCGAGGACTCGGCCATCACTGCCCGGGTGCGGATGTTCCGTGACGACCTGGAGCATGCTCTCGCCCGGTTCCACGGCAGCGACTCCGCCAGCATCGCCAGCAACCCCAGGCTCGACTCCCTGGTGGCGCCGTACCTGGCCCGGACGCTGGTGCTGACGGCCAACGGGACCAGGCTCGCCGGCCGGGTGCTGCAGGTGGGGCGAGATCGTGATGAGGGGAACTGGGAGGTGACCTGGGTCCTCCTCCGCTACCCGGTCACGGCGCCAGTCCGGCAGCTCGAGGTACAGAACGGCATCATGTTCGAGATGTTCCCGGCCCAGCAGAACATGGTGCAGGCGCTCTTCCTTCCCGGGGGCGAGCGGCAAGCGCTCTACTTCGTCCGCGGGAGCGGGCCGCAGCACTTCACGGTCAGGGAGCCGCCGTCGCACTGAAGGTCACGTCCACGTCGGTCTCGTTGCCGGGGACCGAGCCGTCGCCCTTGGGCATCTCGTCGAAGTGGGTCAGGACGACGTTGATCCCTCCCTCGCTGAAGGCCCCAGACACGACAAGCCGGAACTGCTGCCCGAACACCACGCCGTTGCTGTCGAGGTCGAGGTCGTCCACGCCGAGCCCCGCCCCTTCCGGCACAATGGTGTAGAAGAACCGGTGCTCATCCGACTCGGCGATCACCTCCTGGGTGATGTCGAGCGGGGGCTCAACCGTGCCGTTGGTGAGGGTGATGCTGCCGCGGTAGGTCCCGGGCTGGAGCAGCAATGGGTGGTCCTGCGTCACCGTCCCGTTGAGGTCGTCGGTGATGGTGGCGCTCACCGGATCGCCTCCCGAATCGGGTGCGAGCGTCAGCGTCACCTGGGTGATCAGCTCCTCCTCGCCGGCGCCGCTCCGCTCCACGTTGCCGCAGCCGATGGCGGGGAGCAGGATCGCGGCCGTGGCGAGCACGCCGAGGGGTCGGGCGGTCAGCATCGACATCACTCCGGTGGTGGCAGTCATGAAGGCCGGCTTGCCATGCCGAAGGGCAGGGTGAGCCGGAGGACGATGTTGCGGCCGGGGTCGTCCACGAAGAGCCGGAAGCGGCTCAGGTAGTCACGATAGGCCACGTTGAAGAGGTTCTGGACGGCGAGCACCGCGTCGAGGGTGGTGCCCAGCGCGTGCAACTCGGTGAGCCCGGCCTCGGCGTTGACCAGCTGGTACGCGTCGGTCGGGAGGCTGTAGATGGTGCCGGGCGGAACCCTGTCCTGCTGCCGCACCAGGACGGCGCCAAGCTCCACGTGCCACTGGTGCAGGGCGCCACTGCCGCGGCCGATGTACCGCGCCGAGACGTTGGCGCGGTCGGCTGGCATGTCGAAGAGGTACTCCCCGGTGGTGCGATCGGTGCCCCGCACCGCGTTGACGCTTCCCTGCAGGGCCAGCCACGGCGTGGGGTACCAGCTGGCCTGCGCCTCGAGGCCGGCCATGGTGGCGTTGGCCTGGGAGTACTGGTAGGCGGGAAACGCGCCGCGAATGGTCTGCCGCGGCGGGATGGGCCGCAGGTAGATGAAGTTGGCGATCCGGTTGTAGTAGCCGGTGAGCTCGAGCTGCACCTCGGCGCCCTGGTGCCGGAGCGTCAGCTCGCCGCCGAGCTTCCTTTCCGGAACCAGCGAGGTGTCCCCCAGCTCGAACTGCGCGGCGCCGTGGTGCACCCCCTGGGCGAAGCGCTCGTTCACGTTGGGCGCACGCCATCCCCGGGCAATCCGCACTGCGGCCGACCAGTCCCGGCCGAGCAGGTACGAGGCACTTGCCGACGCCGCGACGTTGCCCCAGTGCCGGCGCTCGGCGGGACTCACGATGCCCATGTCGTCGTAGGCCTCGGTCTCCTGGCCGATGTAGTCGCCCCGCAGGCCGGCGCTCAGCGTCCACCGGGAGAGCGCGAGGTTCTCCTGGGCGAAGAGTGAGGCCATGCCGAGCTGGTAGGACGGGATCAGGAATCCCTTGCCCACCGTGAAGTTCCACTGGTACATCGCGGTGGCACCCCAGGTGCCGGTGACCTGCCCCAGGGGACGGTGGTGATAGCGGCCATCGACGCTCAGGGTGGTGAGGCGCAGGTCGAAGGCGGGGACGTCACGGTTCCGGAGGGGCCCGTTGTTGTCGTACTCCCGGCGCCAGTTGTACTGGAACCCGAGGTTGAGGTCGAAGCGGGCATCGCGGGGGAGGTCCCAGGTGGTGCGCCAGGTGGCGAGGTGGTGAATCACCCGCTGGTTGGGCCGGCCGATGCTGTCCTGCCGCGTGCTTGACACGATCGGGTCCTCCATGGCCCGCTCGAGGTCGGCGAGGTTGCCCACATGCGAGCCGCTGTAGACGCCGATGTCGGTGTTGAAGAGCGAGTAGAGCGCCTCGCTGCGCCAGGCTTGCCGGTTCACGCCCAGCGCCACGCTGCCGTTCAGCTCGCGGAAGCCGGTGTTGGGGAGGAAGTAGCCCGGTGTTGCCACGTCGTTGGCGGTGCGGCCGGTGAGGCGCAGCCGGTACCCTGACTGGCCCAGGAGGGGCAGGGGTGCGGTGCCCTCGAGCATCCCTGACATCGCCCCCTGCAGGTTGTTGGAGAAGAGGTTCATGGCGAGTGTCCCGCGCGCACCGCCCGTCACCGGCACGGGTGGGCGCTCCACCCTGATGACGCCGCCCAGGGCATCGGGGCCATAGAGCACGGCCCCGGTGCCACGCACGACGCTGATCTCGTCGGCTTCGAAGCTGTCCACCTCGGGGGCGTGGTCGGAGCCCCACTGCTGGCCCTCCTGTCGCACCCCGCTGTTCATGAGCAGCACGCGCTGGGACGACAGCCCGCGGATCACCGGCTTGGCCTGCGCCGGCCCGTACTGGATCACGGCCACGCCCGGGAGTTCCTTGATGGTCTCGCCCAGGGTCTGGCCCCGCATGGCAGAGACGTCGCCTGCACGGAGGGTGGTGCTGGCGACGGCATCGCGGAGCTGGACCTGGGCCGAGTCGGTGACGGTGATCTCCTCGAGCTGGATGACACGGGCAACCATGCGGAAGTCGAGGGTGCCCTCGCCCTGGTCGAGGTCGGCACGGCGCACCATGGGCGCGTATCCGATGGCGGCGACGCTCACCGTGATTGGCGCCGCGGGAAGGGCAGTCAGTTCGTAGTGACCATCGGCCGAGGTGGCGGCGGTCCGGAACGGATCGGCGGCCTGGACCCGTGCGCCGGCAATGGGCCGCCCAGTCGCCGAGTCGGTCACCGTGCCGTGCAGCCGGCGCGGAGCGACGCCCTGGGCGTGCAGGGACGCACCCACGCACAGGAAGGCAACCACGGAAACACACGTGCACAGCTTCATGTCGCAACACCCCGGCGCGCCGCCAGCGCGGCCCGCGCGATTCAACAACCTGGTTGTGGCACTGGGTCCGGCTTGCCGTGTCCTCCCCCGCCTCGGCAGGGGTGGGTTCGGGTTACCGGAAGGACCGGATGCTGGTCAGGCGGGGGGTGGTGCGCGCGCGGAGGGGAGCTCGGGACGGTACGACGACAGCAGATGGGCCGGTGCTGGCGCCCAGACGGCGACGAGGAAGGGATGCCCCGCTACGATCGCGAGCGTGGCCTCGGTTGTCGCATGTCCCTGGTGTGAAGCCAGCTGGCAGGAGTCGCCATGCGCCGCCGGCGCGTCGGGTGCCTGCACGGCCATCCCGAGCGGCGTCGCCGCGCCCCCGTGGAACAGCACGGCGTCCGCGAAGGCAACGGCTGGTGCGCTGAAGAGCACCAGGAGCGCTGCGAGCAGCACGCGGACGGGGGACGTGGAACGCATGGGTGAAAGCTAACCGATCAGGCAGGAAAGGCCGTCTGGCCCGTGTCCATCATGCGCGCGATGTATGGCCGGCAGAGGCCGCACTGGGCGCCGCACCCCGTTTCCCGGATCAGGTCCTCCAGGGTCCAGCGGTGCGACAGCGCGAGCTGCCGCAGGGTCGCGAACGACATGCGCTGGCACACGCACCGGGTGACGCCGAGGGTCTCGGGGATCCCGCTCACGGGTTGGTGGGCCTGATGTCGAGTTCGCTCACCAGGGCGCGGCCCGGGAGGGTGAGGGCGGCGACGATGGTGTCGGCCACGTCCTCCGGCCGCAGGATGCGCTCGGCGTTCACGGGGAGCATGGGTTGGTCGGCCAGCATGGTGGTGGCCACCGAACCCGGGCACACCGCCATCACCCGGATGCCGCTCTTCCTTACTTCCATCATGAGCGACTTGCTGAAGCCAAGCACGGCATGCTTGGTGGCGGTGTACCCGGTGCCGCCGGCAAAGCCGTTCTTCCCGGCCAGGCTCGCGACATTCACGATGTCGCCCTCACCCCGCTCGCGCATGCCGGGGAGCACGGCCCGGCAGGTGAGGAACAAGCTGCGCACGTTCACCGCGAACATCCGGTCCCATTCGTCCAGCGCCAGCTCGAGCACGGGCCGCGCGGTGAGCACGCCGGCGTTGTTGATGAGGGTGTGCACCGGGCCCAGCGTTTCCGTCACATGGGCCACGAGCGCATTGACCATCGGCTCGCTGGCCACGTCACACGACCGGCCCGCCGCACGAATCCCGGCGGCTTCAAGGTCGCGGAGCAGCTGGGCCACATTGGGCTCGGAACGGGCACACACCCCCACCTGGAAGCCGGCTCGCCCCAGGGCGAAGGCGAGTGCGCGGCCAATACCGGCGGTGGCGCCGGTGACGAGGGCAGTTCGTGGCGTGGTCATGCCGGGAAGGTAAGGCAGGACCGCGCAGGGTGGCATGTCGGGTCGCGGTGACCTACCGTTCCATCCTCCCATGGCATCGCATCGCTACATCCTCACCTGCCGGAAGGGCCACCGCGTGGCGGTGGACCCCGCCCGCTTCTGGTCGCGCGCCCGCTGCCCCACCTGCAAGGCGCCGGTCGATGGCCGGTGGCTGGCGCGCGCCTGGCTCTGGCTCCGGGGACAGGCGCCGCGGTCCCGCCTCCGCATGGGCCAGGTGGTGCTGGCACCGCTCGACGGGCTCGCCTGGTTGCTGGTGGTGTTCGCCGCCGGCCTGGCACTGCTCTATCGTTCGGCAGGCGACACCACCTGGTGGGGCACGGCACTCATCTTCTCGGGCCGGTGGCCCTGGCTGCTCCTGCCGCTGGTCCTGCTGCCGGTGGCCCTGGCCTGGCGGCGCTCGATGCTGCTGCCCCTTGGCGTTGCCACGCTGCTCATCCTGGGCCCTGTCATGGGCGGCGCGGTGAGCCTGCGGCCCCTGGTGGCGCGACCGGAGGCCACGCCATGGCTTCGCGTGCTCACCTTCAACGTGGAGGGCGGCGACGTGGTGGCGTTCAACCTGGACGCCTTGCTGCGCGATGCAGGGCCCGACATCGCCGGCTTCCAGGAGTGCCAGTCGAGCATCCGGGCCGAGCTGGTGAAGCTCCGTGAGTGGACGGTGATCGACACCACGGGACCTGCACTCTGCCTCCTGAGCCGCTTTCCGCTCGACACCGCGGTGCGCGTCATGCCGGCGGAGGTGTTTCGCGACGCGGGTGGCGCCGCCTCCGCGGCACGGTACCGCATCCGGACACCGGGTGGCCTCCTCACCGTGTTCAACGTGCACCTCGAGACGCCGCGGCACGGCGTGCAGTACCTGCTGAGCGACCCGGCCCGCGCCCCGCGGGAGATCGAGGCCAACACCCTCCTCCGCCAGACCGAGTCACGCGTGGTCCGGCGCTGGGTGGATTCCACCACCGGGCCACGCCTGGTGCTGGGCGACTTCAACCTCCCGGTCGAGAGCGCCATCTTCCGCGCCTCCTGGGGCGACCTCGAGGATGCGTGGGAGGGCGGGGGGAACGGCTTCGGCTTCAGCAAGAACAACGGGTGGATCCGGGTCCGCATCGACCACATCCTGGCCACGCCTGACCTGACCGTGGTGAAGGCGCGGGTACTCCCGGCGTTCGGGTCGGACCACCAGCCGGTGCTGGGGGTGTATCGCTGGCGCTGAGCCGCCATGGACGCCTGCGTGCCACCTCGCCGTTCGTCCCGATTTGACAGCACCGCCCATCACCTGCATGCTACCGGGGAACCCTTCCGAGGAGGTGGTGGCCATGAAGGTCTATGGCCCACAGGCCATCAGGAACGTGGCCGTCGTCGGGCACGGCGGCAGCGGGAAGACCAGCCTGGTGGACGCGCTCGCCTTCGTGTCCGGCACCAGCCGGCGCCATGGGCGCATCAAGGACGGCAGCACCCTCACTGACACATCCCCCGACGAGATCGAACGACAGCACTCCATCAGCCTCGCATGCGCCTGTGCGGAATGGCTCGACACGAAGGTCAACCTGCTCGACACCCCGGGTTACCTGGAGTACCTGGGCGACGTGGTCGCAGCCCTCAGCGTGGCCGACTCGGCGCTGGTGGTGCTGAGTGCGACAGCAGGCGTGGAGGTGGGAACCGAGAAGGCCTGGGAGCTCTGCGACCACTTCCACCTGCCGCGCCTGCTGGTGGTGTCGGCCATGGACAAGGACAATGCGAACTTCGCCCGGGTGTACGAGGACGTGCGCGCCCACCTCACCCCGCGGGTGGTGCCGGTGGAGGTGCCGGTGGGCGATGGCCGGGGGTTCCACGGGATCGTGAACCTGTTCTCGGGGCACTGCCACGAGTACAAGCCGGGCACGAAGGGTGAGTACGACGTGGTGAAGGTGCCGGCCGGGCTCGAGGCCGAGGTGAAGGGCTACAGCGACCAGCTCCTGGAGGCCGTTGCCGCGACCGACGATGGCCTCATCGAGCGGTACCTCGGAGGCGAGGAGATCCCGCGGGCCGAGTTCACCAGGGCCATGAAGGCCGCGGTGGTGAGCGGGGCCGTGGTGCCGCTCTTCTGCTGCAGCTCCGACCTCACGTTCGGCACGCGCACCCTGTTGAAGGAGATCGTGGAGCTGCTTCCGGCGGCCAGCGAGGCCCCGGTGCCGGCGGTCGAGGCGGATGACGGCGGTGCCGGGCGGCCCGGGGCGGCCATCCCGCTCCTTGGGCGGGTGTTCAAGACTGTTTCGGAGCCCCACGTGGGTGATGTCACGTACTTCCGGCTCTACCGGGGCACCATCAGGAATGGCGAGGAGGTCTGGAACGCGGAGCACCAGGTGGGCGAGAAGGTCAACCACCTGTCGGTGCCCCTCGGCAAGGACCGGCTCGAGGTGGATCGCATCGAGGCCGGCGACATCGGGTGCGTTGCCAAGCTGCGCGACACCCACACCGGCGACACCTTCTGTGCTCGCAGCATGCCGGTGCACCTGCCGCCCCTCGAGTTCCCGGCGGCCGTGGCCACGGCGGCGCTGGTGTCGAAGCGCGGCGAGGAGGACAAGCTCGCCGCGGCCCTGCACCGGCTGCACGAGGAAGACCCGAGCTTCCACTTCGAGTACAGCTCGGAGCTGGGCCAGACGCTCATCCACGGCCTGGGCGAGCGTCACTTCGAGACCATCCTGGGGCGGATCGGCAAGCGCTATGGCGTGCATGCCGAGCTTGCGCGTCCGCACGTGGCCTACCGCGAAACGTTCCGTGGGAAGGGCGAGGGCCAGGGCAAGCACAAGAAGCAGACCGGGGGGCGCGGCCAGTTTGGCGACTGCTGGATCCGCATCCGGCCACTCAAGCGGGGCGAGGGGTACCGCTTCGTGGATGCCATCGTGGGCGGCGTCATTCCGGGCAAGTACATCCCGGCGGTGGACCGGGGCGTGCAGGAATCAGCCGCGCGCGGCGTGATCGCAGGCTATCCGGTGGTGGACTTCGAGGTGGAGTGCTTCGATGGGGGCTACCACGACGTGGACTCGAACGAGATGTCGTTCAAGATGGCCGGGATCCTGGCCTTCCGGAACGTGGCGCCGCAGTGCCGTCCCGTGCTGCTCGAGCCGCTCCTCGAGGTGGAGACCTGGACGCCGGAGGAAACCCTGGGCGACGTGATGGGCGACCTGAGCGCGCGCCGGGGCCAGATCCTCGGCACTGACCGCGAGGGCCGGCTCACGCGCGTGCGCGCGATCGTGCCCGAGGCCGAGATGTACCGGTACTCAACCGCATTGCACTCGATCACCCACGGACGGGGCACCCACCAGGAGAAGCACCACGGGTACGCCGAGGTTCCGGCCGAGGTGACGGCGAAGGTGGCGGCGGAGTCGCGGGAGCGGACGGAGGAACTTGCACATGCGTGACGCTCCCTCACGTCCTGACGCCCTGACGTCCTGACGTCCTGACGTCAGGACGCCGCGCGTCGCAGCGCCGCGACGAAGCCGGTCACATGGTCGGGCCCGGCGGTGTCACCCAGGAGGAAGGGGTCCATGACGGTGGCCCGCAGCACGGTGAGGCCCGCAGGCTCGGCCTTCCAGGTGGGCAGGGGCACGCCGAGCCGCGCCAGGATCGGGGGCACCGCGCCGTCGTACTGCGGACTCTGCAGGCGGGTCCGGGTGATGAGGTACTCGGGCTCCCGTTCCCCGTGACCGAGGCTCATGCGACCGAAGATGTGGTCGTTGAGGCGGTTGAGGTCGGCCAGGGTGGGGCACGACGGATGGTGCACGACGAAGCACACGATGTTCAGGTCGGGCTCCGGGAAGAGGACCACCCGGAGCCCGTCCTCGTGCAGGGCCTCCAGCGCATGGTAGAGCCGCAGGGCGCCGAGCGCCGTGCGCTCGATGAGGTAGCCATACCCCCGTTCATCGAGCGGGAGCACATGGTGTCCCAGCCACACCGCTGCCGCTGCGGCACCAGGCTTCGACCCCTCGAGGATGAAGCGGCCCAGGTACTCCTCGGCATCAGCCGCTGCCGCGGGTTCGAGGTAGGGGGGGTGCACCGCCACCAGGCTGCGTGCGCGCCGGTCACGCACCAGGATCGCCCCGGCAGGATACGGCACGTAGCCCAGCTTGTGCGGGTCGATGGCGACGGAGTCCATCTCGCCGAGGGCCGCGAACGACGCCTCCAGCGCGTCCGATGGCCAGGGACTCCCGTTGCCCCGCCGGATCACCGCCGCCGTGCGGCCCGAACTGTCGGCGCTGCGGAACACGGATGCCGCATAGCCTCCGTAGCAGGCATCGGCGTGGATGTGGAAGGTGATGTCGAGCTCCTGCTCGGCGCGGCGTCGCACCGCGGCGATGAGGTCGAGGCGGTCAACCGCGCTCTCCTCGGTGGTGCCGCAGACTCCCACGCAGGCAAGGATCGGGACCCGGCGTGCGTGATGGTCGCGAATGGACTCCCAGAGTGCATCCGGGTCCATGCGGCAGGTGGTATCGACCGGCAACAGGACCAGCTGGCGCGACCCGATGCCCAGGGCGCGCACCACCTTCTCCCAGCTGTAGTGCGCCGTGGCGGGGACGAGCACGACGCTTTCGCCCAGGGGATCACCGAAGGAGCGCTGGAGCAGCCGGGTGTACTCCTGGTAGCCGGTGTGGGCGAGGGAGAACCGGTCGAGCGCCGCGGTCGCGGCCAGGGGGGTGGCGCCAGCCGATACGAGGGCATCGAGGACTGCCTGTCGCAGGTCGAGGACGGCGGAACCTCGAAGGTTGAGCAGCTGGTAGAGTGGCAGTTCGGTGAGCCTGGCGCGTCGGCCCGAGGGCAGTTCGGCCATCGGCGCGATGCCGGCCTCGCGTGCGGCCAGGGCCAGGGCCACCGGATAGTAGAAGACGCTCCGGGCAATCCAGAGCGCCTCGAAGTTGGCGATGGTACCGCCCGAGGTGAGGTGCCCCCAGGTCGTGCCCGCCGCATACCCGACCATGGCCGCAAGCTGCTCGGCCACCTCGAGTTCGAGGCGGGTGGTGACCGGGGCCACCTCGGTCGTGACGTTGTTGGGGTTGTAGAGCATCGCGGCGAAGTAGCCCACCTGGGCCGCGATGGTGGGCTCGGGCACCATGTGCCCCTTGTAGCGCCCACTGAAGAAGGGCACGTCGCGCTTCAGGGCGGCGAGCAGGCTCATCAACTCCTGCGTGAGCCGGGCCACCGCATCCTCATAGCCCGGGGCGCGCTTCTCCTGCTCCCGGATCACGATGCCGTCCTCGGGGCGGTAGTTGCGCCGCCAGAAGACGTGGTCGCGGAGCGCCTCGGTGACGAGGCGCTCCATCAGGTCGGCGTTCTCGGCGGAGGGGCCGAGGAACTGCGCGCGCAGGGACTCGATTGATGCAGGCATGGGTTCCCGATCGCCGGATGGCGCGCCGTCCCGCCGTCCCGCCGTCCCTACTTGGCCACCTCGAAATCCTGGCTCGCGATCGGGCTCCCATTGAGGGAGATGTCCACCTTGTACTTCCCGACGGGCCAACCGCTCTTCTTCACGATGAAGAACTTCGTGGTGGCCGGTGCACCGGCGACCGCCTGGGCGGTTGAATCCACCGTCTGGCCGGTCTGGAAGGTCCACTTGGCCGTCAGGGTGGAGTTGGCCGTCGTGTTCTCGGTGTACACGGACGCGATGATGCTGTCCTTCGTGCCGAAGGTGGTGCGTGCCGCGAGGACACGGCCATCCGGCCCCGAGGTGCTGCCCAATTCCACCCTGGCCGTGGGCGCCGGGGGCGGCGGGGGCGTGGGGGCGGCAGCAGCCGGCGGGGGCGCGGCTTCCTTTTTCTTGCAGGCGCCAATGAGGGGAACCGCCATCAGGGCCACGGCGAGCAGGGTACGGTGCGATCGCATCGGGAATCCTCGCTGTGCGTTCACTGGGGTGGAATGACCAGGACCTGGCCGGGGAAGATCCTGTCCGGGTCCTTGAGCTTGTCGGTGTTGGCCTCGAAGATCTGGCGCCACTTGCCGGCATCGCCGTAGACGCGCTTGGCGATCTTCGAGAGGCTGTCGCCGGAGCGCACCTCGTAGGTCTTCGGTGCCTCCTGGGACCCTGGGGTGGCAGCCTGGGACGAGCTGCCGCTCTCGACGTCGGAGAAATCGGGGAAGTCCTTGGGGTCTGTCATGCCAACCTCTGCGAGGTGCGATGGGGACGATGGTACGACGCAACATGTGAGCATACGGTGAGCAGGGGCAGGTCGTCAAATCGGATCCGTGCGGCGTGACGGGCGTCACTGTACATTACTTCCCCTGCAGGAACGGCACGACGGCAGTGTCCGCAGGTCCGCCGCAGCCAGGGGCTGGATGACCGACCCGAACGCACGGCTCAGCGAAGCACTGGGCGACCGGTACCGGATCCTCGGGGAGGCCGGCGCGGGTGGCATGGCCACGGTCTTCCTGGCCGAAGACGTGAAGCACCGGCGGCGCGTGGCCGTGAAGGTGCTCCGCCCGGAGCTTGCCGCGTCGCTCGGCGCGCAACGGTTCCTCCGCGAGATCCAGATCGCCGCCGGCCTCCAGCACCCCAACATTGTGGGCCTCCTCGACTCGGGCGCCTTTGCCAGCACCGCAGGGGGACCGGAAGACAGTCCCTACTACGTCATGCCCTTCGTGGAAGGCGAGTCCCTGCGGCAGCGCCTGGCCCGGTCGGGCGAGTTGCCCGTGGGCGAGGCAGTGCGGCTGCTCTGCGAGATCACCGATGCGCTGGCGCACGCCCACCGGCGCGGCGTGGTGCACCGGGACATGAAGCCCGACAACGTCATGATCGCGGAACGACACGCCCTGGTCACCGACTTTGGCGTCGCCAAGGCCGTCACCGAGGCGCATGGTAGCGACCATCAGGCCACGTCGGTGGGGATGGCCCTGGGCACCCCGGCGTACATGTCGCCAGAGCAGGCGGCGGCCGATCCCCACGTGGACCACCGGGCCGACATCTACGCCATCGGGGCCATGGCGTACGAACTGCTGGCCGGACGGCCGCCGTTCACCGGCGGGTCACCGCAGCAGGTGCTCATGGCGCAGGTCACCCAGGAGCCGGAGCCGCTCCTCAACCACCGAGCCAACCTGCCGCCAGGCCTGGCACAGGCGATCATGCGCTGCCTCGCCAAGCGCCCCGCCGATCGCTTCCAGACGGCAGACGAGCTGCTGGCCGCGCTCGAGCCCCACGCCACCGCCAGCGCCTCTTCCACGCCGGCGTCCACGGCGCCAGTGCGCGCGGTGCCCATGCCCGACAAGTGGTATGGACATCCCGTGCGGGTGGGAGCGCTCTTTGCCCTGGCGTCCGCCGTGGTGCTGGCCCTGGTCTGGTTCCTCACGAAGGAAGTGGGGCTGCCCACCTGGGTGATGCCTGGCGCCGTCGGGTTGCTGGCCATTGGGCTCCCGATCATGCTCGCGACCGGAGTGGTCGAGCGGCGCCGTGCCGTGGCCCAGGCCACGGGGATGTTCCACGCGAGCGCCGAGACGGGACTGCGCCGCCTCACGTGGAAGCAGTCGGTTCGGGGCGGTGTGCTCGCCTTCAGTGCGCTGGCGGTGGTCGTCATCGGCTACCTCGTCATGCGCCTTTCCGGCATCGGCCCCGTGGGCACGCTGGTGGCGTCGGGCAAGCTCTCCGCGAGCGACCGGATCGTGGTGGCGGACTTCGAGAACCGCACCAGTGACTCCACGCTGGGGACGTCGGTGACCGAGGCGTTCCGCATCGACCTGGCGCAGTCGCCGGTGGTGAAGGTCGTCCCGGCGGCCAACGTCAATGACGCGCTCGCCCGGATGGGCAAGCCGACGGCCGTGTTCCTGGACGGCGCCACCGCGCGCGAGGTGGCAGTGCGGGAGAACGCGAAGGCGGTGGTGGTGGGCGAGATCAGCCCGATCGGGAAGGGCATGGTCCTCTCGGCGCGGCTGCTCTCGGCCAGTGACGGCACCGAGCTCGTGGCGCTGCGGGAGACGGCGGCGGACGAGGGCAAGGTCCTCGAGGCGATCGACCGGCTCTCCAAGGGGATGCGGGAGCGGTTCGGTGAGTCGCTCAAGCGGCTCCGGAACACCGAGCCGCTGGAGCAGGTGACCACCAGCTCCCTCGAGGCCCTGCGGCTCTACACGCAGGGTGAGCGATCCTTCGAGCGGGGTGACTACGACGACGCCATGGGCCTGATGCGGCAGGCCATCGCGGCCGACAGCAACTTCGCCATGGCGTGGCGCAAGCTTGCGGTGGCCCTCAACAACACCCGGGCCTCCCAGACCGAGACGAATGCGGCGTCCACGCGTGCCTACCAGCTGCGGGACCGGCTCCCGGAGAAGGAGCGGTACCTGGCCGATGCCTTCTACTTCTACACGGCCAACTACCAGCCCGAGAAGGTGATCTCGGCCTACCGGGCCGTGCTCCAGATTGACCCGGACGACCCGGTGGCCCTCAACAACCTCTCCATCCAGCTGATGCGCGAGGGGAAGGCCGTAGAGGCCGAACAGCTGGTGCGGCATGCCGTGGATCTCCGGCTCCAGGGCACCACCTTCTACAACAACCTCGCTGCCACCCTGCTGCAGCAGTACCGGAACGACGAGGCGCTGGCCATTATCGACACCATGGATGCCAGGCTGCCGGGCACACCCGAGAATGCCGTGCAGCGATCGAGCGTCCTCATCGTGTCCGGTCGCCTGGATAGCGCCGAGGCCACGCTCCGCTCCGCGCTGCGGGAGAACCTCCCGGTCAGCACCGAGCAGTCGCTGCACGCCATGCTCGGGTCGGTGCTGACCATGAAGGGGCGGATGCATGAAGCCGAGGCCGAGCGGCAGCGGTGGCGGGCCCTGGTGGACCGGCGGGGGCAGGGGGGCAACGTGCTGGTGGTTGATGCCGTTGATGCGATCTCGCGCGTGATGCAGTATGGGGAGGTCGGGCCGGCGCTCAAGGCACTCGATTCGGCATTGGCAGCGCGTCCCCTCTCGGGGATTCCCGCGAATGACCGGCCCTACCCCACGCTGGCGCTTGCCTACGCCATGCTTGGCCAGCCTGCACGGGCGTCACAGTTGCTGGCGGAGTACACACGCGAAGTCCCGGCGGAATCGCGCGCCGGCGATGATGGAGTCCCCCTTGCCCGCGGAAACATTGCCCTGGCCGAGGGGAAGCCGCGTGAGGCCCTCGACCAGTTCCGGGCGTTTGGCGCCGAGGGGGGCTGTGGTGTGTGTGCGAAGTACTTCGAGGCCCGGGCGTGGGAGGCAATGGGCCTGCCTGATTCGGCCGTTGCCGCCTACAGGGCGGTGGCCGTGCCGGGAGGCCCGATCGAACGAGGGCGGGCGGACGGCCCGATGCTCACGCCCTCGCTGGTGCGCCTCGGGGAGCTGCAGGAGGAGCAGGGCGACAAGGCCGGTGCCATCGAGACGTACACCCGCGTCCTCGCCAACTGGAGTCACGCCGACCCGGCCATGCAGCCGCAGGTCAGGGACGTGAAGCAGCGCCTGGCGAAGCTCAGCGGCGAACCGGGCCAGCGCTAGCCACATGGATGGGCTGCTGAAGTTCGGCCTCTTCATGCTGATCGTCACCGGCATCCCCGCCATTGGCGCCGCGATCGTCACGCTGGCCAAGGGGTATGCGCGTCGGGCCGAGGGCGTGTCGCCGGTCGAGGTTGACGAGTTGCGTGCAGAGGTGGCGGCGATGCGCACCCTCCCGGAGCGGGTCCAGGAGCTGGAGGAACGGCTGGATTTCGCGGAGCGGATGCTGGCCCAGCAGCGGGCGGCAGAACGCATACCGCCCCCGGCCTCGTAAGGCCGGGGGCGGCGTGTGGTCGCTCGCTTCGTGAAGGGAGCAGCCTAGAAGCGGATCACCGTACCGATGGAGACTTCACCCTGGCCCACGGTCGAGGTGCCCTGGCCAGCCGCACAGAATCCCCACCAATCACACCAGATCACCACCTGCCCGTTGGGCACGAAGCCCCACCACCCGCGAAGGTGCGCGCGGAGGCCGACCTTTTCGGCGCGGCCGAACATGTACTGCGCCCCGCCCTCCAGCGACATGGAGAACTGGGTGTTCGTGCCGACCTGTTCCTTGGGGTCGTACACGACGAGGCCCAACCCGCCGCCAATGTAAGGCTGGACCTTGGCATGCCCGAAGAGCTGCCGGCCGCCCACATGGATATAGTTGATGGCGAAGTCCTGCTTCTGCGATGCGGTATTGGTTCCGGTTGGGTAGAAGGCCGCCTTGGTGTCCTGCCTGAGGTAGGTGCCGGTGACCCAGGAAGACCCGCCCGGACTCCAGCCCAGTTCGACGCCCCAGCCCATGGAGTCATCGGCCCGGATGCTGCCATCGGGCACGCCGGAGATCCCGGACGTGGGGAAGCCGCCACCCCAGACGTAGCCGAGGAACGGCGTCACCTGGAAGTACGGGCCGCCGAAAGTGCCGGTGGTGCGCGCTCCCTGCGCATGAGCCATGGCCGGCATGGCCAGGAGCAGCGCTGCCGCTGCGGTGCGAACAAGGGCACGGTGCATGATAAAGATGACTCCTGAAGGTGGATTAGGGCCCGAAACCGGGGTTGAAAATGCAGGGGACGACATGGTTTTGTCGAGTTGCACCGGGCGGTGGCGTCCCGGGCGCGTCGGGCGTAGGATAAACCCGTTGTGGGCCATCCGGGCCACCCACCTTCTCCGGGGGCAACACGCCCCGCCAGAAAGGACATAATGTCGTTCGCCGCCATCACCGAATTGCTGGGCAAGGACGCCAAGGCCCTCCTCGAGCACCGGAGCACCGGCATTCCCGCCTCGACACTGCACCTGCCGGGGCCGGATTGGGTGGACCGGATGCACCGGGATTCCGACCGGCCGACTCCCGTCCTGCGGAGCCTGCAGTCCCTGTTCGACGCTGGCCGCCTGAGTGGTACGGGCTACCTGTCCATCCTCCCGGTGGACCAGGGGATCGAGCACTCGGCAGGCGCGTCATTCGCGAAGAACCCGGCGTACTTCGACCCCGACAACATCGTCAAGCTGGCGATGGAGGGGGGCTGCAACGCGGTCGCGTCCACCCTGGGCGTCCTCGGCGCCTCGGCCCGGCGGTACGCGCACCGCATTCCGTTCATCCTCAAGTTCAACCACAACGAGTTCCTCACCTACCCCAACAAGTTCGACCAGATCTTCTTCGCGAGCATGAAGCAGGCTCGGGAGATGGGCTGCGTGGCGGTGGGGGCCACCATCTACTTCGGGTCGGAGCAGTCGGGGCGGCAGATCGTCGAGGTGGCGCACGCCTTCGAGGTGGCGCACGACCTCGGGATGGCGACGGTCCTCTGGTGCTACCTCCGGAACCCTGCGTTCAAGCAGGACAAGGACTACCACGTCTCTGCCGACCTCAGCGGCCAGGCCAACCACCTGGGCGTCACCATCCAGGCCGACATCATCAAGCAGAAGCTGCCGGAGAACAACGGGGGCTACAATGCCCTGAACACGAAGGAGAACCCGTACGGCAAGACCGACAAGCGGGTGTACGAAAAGCTCACCACCGACCACCCTATTGACCTCACGCGCTACCAGGTGGCCAACTGCTACATGGGCCGTGCGGGACTGATCAACTCCGGCGGCGCATCGGGAGAGAATGACTTTGCCGAGGCGGCGAAGACCGCCGTGATCAACAAGCGGGCGGGCGGCATGGGCCTCATCTCGGGGCGGAAGGCCTTCCAGCGCCCGATGGCAGAGGGGGTCAAGCTCCTGAACACCATCCAGGATGTCTACCTGGCCAGGGAGATCACGGTCGCATGATCCCGGAGCCGGAGGCACCGGCTGCGCCGGTGCCCCCGGCCGTCAGGGTCTTCACGCCGCAACTCCGGATCCTGCTCGCCGGAGCCTGCCTCGTCGTCATCATTGCCGGGCTTCGGGCGGCGGCCCCGGTGCTCAATGTCTTCCTGCTGGCCCTGGTGATTGCCCAGAGCCTCTCGCCCCTCGCGGATATCCTGGCACGGCGCGGACTGAAGCCTGTCTGGGCTGCGCTCATCAGCGTGGTGCTGGTCCTGGTCGTTGGCGTGACCGTGATCGGGCTCCTCGGCACGTCGCTTTCCCGCCTGGTGGCGCAGCTCCCGCATTACGAGGCTGGACTGGTCGGGCTCCGGGACCGCGGGATCGCCCTCCTGCAGCGGTTCAATATCGACGCCGGGCAGGTCTTCTCCTCTGATGTCCTGAGCCCGGGGCGCATCGTGGGCCTCGCGACGGCCTTTGTGCAGGGCCTGGCGGGGACGATGGGCCACGCCCTGCTGATCCTCCTGCTCGTCGCCTTCATGATGATCGACCTGGCGCTGCTGCGAGGCGCCCGCGACGAGCACCACCCGGGGCTCCACTGGATGCGCGAGGCTGAGCACTTCGGGGGCGACATCCGGAGCTATGTGCGCATCACCGGGATCGTCGGCCTCATCGCTGCCACGGCCAACCTGGTGGTGCTCGAGGCGCTCCGGGTGGACTTCGCCATCACGTGGGCCGCGTTCAGCTTCTTCCTGAGCTTCGTGCCGGTGGTGGGGTTCTTCATGGCGTTGCTCCCGCCGGCGTGCATTGCCCTGCTGGAGCATGGCCCTGCCCGTGCCATGATGGTGGTGGGCGGGTACCTCATCATCAACTTCGTGGTGGACAACATCATCAAGCCGCGCTTCATGCAGGAAGGCTTCGAGATATCCATCCTCGAGGTGTTCTTCTCGCTGCTCTTCTGGGGCTGGGTGCTGGGGCCGGTGGGGACGATCCTGGCCGTGCCCCTCACCCTGACGGTTCGCCGGGTCCGGGAGCGGTTCGCGTGATCGCCGCCCACTCCGCTTCGTAGCGTTCCCGCAGGCGTGATGCCCCCAGCCGCTGGAAGCCCGCAAGGGCCTGGTCGCGGCGCCGGGCAGCCGGGTCGGCCTGTCCGAGTTGCCGGAGTGCCAGGCTCGCCAGCGCGGCCAGTTCCGCCTCGACCAGTCGTGACCCCAGGTCGGCGGCCCGATCGGCCGCCTGGCTGGCGGTTGCCACGGCCTCATCCAGTCGTCGCTCGCTGAGGCAGAGGCGCGCATCCAGCCGCGCAGCCTCGAGCACGCCAACTGCATCATCAACCTCGACCATCAGGGCGCGACCCCGCTCGATCCCGCGACGCGCCACACCCAGGTTGCCCGCCCCCAGGTCCAGCTCTGCCCGGCCCAGCACCGTCAGGGCGAGCAACTGCCGGTCGCCCGCCACTTCAGCATGGTGGAGGGCCTGCTCGCTGGCGGCCTCGGCGTCGGTTGGTGCGTCGATCGCGCGGAAGACCAGGGACAGGTTGTGGCAGGTCTCCCCGGCGCCGCGGCGGTCGCCCAGGGCCTGATAGTCGAGGAGGGCCGCCCGGTAGAGGCTCAGGGCCTCGAGCGGAGCACCCTGGAGGTCGGCAACCGACGCGAGGTTGTTCCGGGCACGCGCCACCACCAGGCGATCACCCTGCCGGCCTGCCAGGGCGAGGGCAGCCTCGAAGTGCTCCCGCGCCCGGTCGAGCGCGCCGGACTCGAACGCCACGGCCCCCAGGAGGTTGAGGGCACGCATCCGTCCGTCCGCGTCGCCACGCTTCCCGAACGACTCGGCGGCGCGCGCGCCCGCGTCCGCCGCCAGGCGAATATCCCCTCGCCTGAGCGCGCTGGTGGCGGACTGCAGCAGGGCGGACGCCGATCCGGTCACTGGTGCGCTCAGTACGCGATGGCGTAGCGGCTGAAGCCGTCGAGGTCAGCCTCGAGGTCGTCGAAGTCACCCCGGAGGGTGCCCAGCCGGACAAACGGGTCGCCCACGCGTGCCTGCCTCCAGATGCCGAGGCGAAGCTCGATGTCCTCGTCCTCCTCATCGTGCTCACCATCGTCATTGAAGTCGTCATCGGCCTCGGCATACCGGATCCTCAGGCGGGCCGGGTCGTCCGCGGAGAACTGGAGCCCCGACGGCGCGAACTCAAACAGCATGAGGGCCGGATCCACCACCTTGATCGTGATGAGCACCGAGTCGCCTTCCGTGAACGGCGTGCCGTCCGGATAGCGATCCAGCGACTCATCCTCCAGCTCGAGCGCCAGGAACTCCTCCCCACGCCCCCCGCCCTCGGCCTGGAAGAAGATTCCCGCCTCGGCCTGCGTACCACGGAACGCCCAGAACGACACACTGTCGGCCTCGAGTGGAGGGGCATCCGGGCGAAGGCGCACCACCTGGAGTTCATCGGCCGGTCGCTCGGTGCCGGGTTGATCGGGTGGTGGCGCGGTGCTGTCGGAGGTGCATGAAGCGACCAGCGCCAATGCGATGACGCCGAGCCATGGGAGCGGGGAACGGTTGCGGGGCATGGGGGATTCCCTCCGGCAGGAGCCGGTGTCAGTGCAGTTCATCGAGGATGCGGTTGAGTCGCGGTCGGGAGATGCCGAGCCGGCGTGCGGTCTCGCTCTTGTTGCCGCCGGTGAGTTCCAGCATCGCCTGGGCGGCATTCCGGGTGATCGTATCGAGGTCGGCCGGGAACGGCAGGGAGGTCCCGGATGATCCCGGGCTCCGCGCGGTGCGCTCGGGGAAGAGCACGCCCGCATCGAGGGTTCCCGGGGGCGAGAGGACCAGCGCCCGTTCGATGCTGTTGCGGAGTTCGCGCACGTTGCCGGGCCAGGGGTGCGCCTGCAGGGCAGCTGCCAGGGCCGGCGTGATGGGAGGCACCGGGAGGCCGTACCGGTGCGCGAGGCGCGCCAGGAAGGCATGGGCCAGGAGCTCCACATCCCGTGCGCGCTCCCTGAGCGGCGGCAGGGCCAGGGTGACGACGTTGAGCCGGTAGAAGAGGTCCTCCCGAAACTCGCCACGCACGATGGCCGCGCGCAGGTCCGCGTGGGTTGCGGCGATGACGCGGGTATCCACCTGCATGGTGCGCTGCCCACCCACCCGGCGGATCACCAGGGTCTCGAGTGCCCGGAGGATCTTGGCCTGGAGCTCCAGGGGCAGCGTGCCCACCTCGTCCAGGAAGAGGGTCCCGCCGTGGGCCAGCTCGAACAGGCCCGGCTTCTGTGCCAGCGCACCGGTGAAGGCGCCCTTCTCGTGGCCGAAGAGCTCGCTTTCCAGCAGCGTGCCCGGGATGGCGGCACAGTTGACCTCCACGAAGGGCCCGGTGGCGCGCGGGCCCTCGTAGTGAATGGCCCGCGCGAGGAGTTCCTTGCCGGTGCCCGTTTCCCCGCCGAGGAGCACCGTGACGTCACCGTGCCGGGCCACCCGCCGTGCCTGCTCGAGGGTGCGGCGGAGCGCAGGACTCTCGCCGATGATGGCGGCGAACCCGGATGCGGCTTGCTCCTCCCGGGCGAACTGCGCCGCCTGTGCGCGGGTGAGCTGGCGACGGGCCTCCTGCTCCAGGGCGCGCTTCAGCGCCTCCATGTCATCGGGGAGCGCGAAGTAGTCGTCGGCCCCGGCCCGGACGAGCGATGCGCTCAAGCGGTGATCAAGCGACGCGCCCGCAATGAAGACCCGCCGTTCCGGGTCGCGGCCCAGGGCACCAGCGAGGTCGCCGGCCGCGCCCTCGGCGCCCCCTGCGAGCACGAGCACCGCCTGGCCGGCCGCCGGCGGGCCCTCGTCGGGGGACCACGGCACCACAACCGCGTCGAGCTCCCGGAGCAGGGTGTCTACACTGGTCCGGAAGCTCTCGCTGAGGGACACCACGATGACGCTCCAGGTCACCCGGTGGCCGCAGGGTCAGTCGTCGTCGCTGTCGTCGCAGCCGTCATGGTCCTCGTCCTCGAACGCCCGAATGGATGCCCTGATGTTGCGATCCACCGCATCTTCCCACTGGCCCCCGTCGTTGGCGAGTGCCGGGTCCACCAGCGAACCGTTCACGCGGAACCACGTCGAGAGGTCGACGAAGAGCGTGAGCTCGGTGCCGGATCCCTCCGTCACGTCGAGTGGCGGGTTGAAGTCCGCTTCCTGCTCGCTGCTGGCGTCGCCGGTATACACGAACGGGGTTCCGTTCCAGGTGCCGACCACGCGCACGCTCCGGCCCCGGTACTCGGGAT
This sequence comes from uncultured Gemmatimonadaceae bacterium, assembly GCA_964638035.1. GTDB lineage: Bacteria > Gemmatimonadota > Gemmatimonadetes > Gemmatimonadales > GWC2-71-9 > JAGGAG01. The sequence continues at coordinate 55,413 of CAZWXD010000012.1, forward strand.
GTGCCGCCAGGAAGCCCGCATCGCTCTCGCCGGGCTTGTGCACCTTGAAGTCCACCTCATGGTAGGTGCCGGCCGGCACCTCGAGCGTGAACTGCCGGGCTGCGCCCGAGCCCAGGGGGAGGTCAAGCAGGTAGGGCCCGACGTGCACCTCATCGCAATCATCGCTGTCATCGTCGTCGGATGCATGGGCGACCCCCTGCGCGCCCTGTCCCGACCGGATGTCGTCCTGGTCGTCATCGTCCGGGCACGTCACGCTGTTCTCGACCAGCTCCAGCTCGATCTCGCGAATGACGAGTTGCGCGGTGTCGATCACCAGCACGTTCGTCCCGTCAGTCAGCGTATCGGGTGCCCCCGAGAGGAGCAGGTTCGAGCCGGGGACGGCACGCGTAGCCACGCTGAACGCGACGGTGGCCGTGTTGGCCGGGCCCGACTGGTCACTGTTGCAGGCCGCAGCCAGGACTGCGATGGATACGGCGCCAAGGACGGGAGCACGCATTGGTACCTCTATGAGTGGCAGGTGCGATCAAGGTGGCGGCAAGTGCCGCCGGGTGACCCACCCCGCCTTGCAGGCGCTGTTCCGACCGCATGACCACTTGTTAAGTGATGATAGCTCACTAGGTTACGGGCAAGCTACGCCGACACCGATCCCTGGCAGGCTGTAACGTTCTGTTCCATGTGCATCATGGCGAGGCAGGTACCGATGCGCCAGTGGTGGCTGGCAACCATGGTCCTCATTTGGTCGGGCTGCCGGGCGGCACCCTCGACGGCGTGCGTGGACTGCGGCTCGATCACGATCGTGGCGATCCGTGAGCCGTCGTCCGTCTTCCCGCCCCTGGTGGGAGAGACGGTAGGCCGCGACATCGGTGATCGCATCTACCAGCGACTCGCGGTGCTCCGGCCTGGCGGTGCCACCATTGATCCTGCCGCCTTCCGCCCGGAGCTCGCGACGCGATGGGAGCGGGTGGATTCGCTCACCTGGCGCTTCCACCTGGCGAAGGCAGCGTGGCACGATGGGCAGCCGGTCACGGCTCGCGACGTGGTCTTCTCCTTCGGCGCGTTTACCGACACTGCCCTGGTCGGCAGCATGGCTGGCCTGCGCGGCGTGGAGGCCAGGGCGGAAGATGACTCCACCGTGCTGGTGCGGTTCCCCGTGCCCTCTGCCGAGCAACTCTACGACGCGACCTGGCACGTGCGGATCCTGCCGCAGCACACCTGGGCAGACCTTCCGCCCGCAGAGTGGGCGCACGACACGTCGATCGCCCGATTGGTTGGCAGCGGCCCGTACCGGATCGAGGCGTGGCGGCGGGGACAGTCGCTCGTCCTGCGGGCGGACACGACCCGCGTCGCGGCGCCCCATCCCACCAGGCTGGTGTGGCGCTTCGTGCCCGACCCGGACCAGGCGCTCAACCTCATGCTCGCCGGCCAGGGAGACCTGCTCGAGCACGCCGGAGGCCCGGCGGCAGTGGCTCGCGTGCAAGGGGACAGTTCGCTCCGGCTCGTGCGGTACCCGTCAGCGGTCTACGGGTTCGCAGCCTTTCGCGTTCGCGAGCGGGGCGGGCGTGCTACCCCCTTTGGCGACCGGCGCGTCCGGCAAGCGCTCACGGACGCCGTGGACCGCGTCGCACTGGCGCATGCCATCCTGGGTCCCGGGACGAGCGTGCCGTCGGGGCCGGTATCCCGCCTCGCCTGGATCGCGGTGGACCGGGTGCAGGCGCTCGCACCGGATTCTGCCGGGGCCGCTGCCCTCCTGGACCAGGCCGGTTGGAAGCGCGATGGCGCCGGCGTGCGTCGCCGTGAGGGCATCCCCCTCGCGTTCGGGATCCTGGTCCCGGGCACGAGTTCCAGTCGCCGGCTTGCGGCCCAGGTGCTGCAGGAAACGTGGCGGGGTCTCGGGGTGGATGCCCAGGTGGATGCGGTGGACTTCCCCATCTTCCAGCAGCGGCTCATCCAGGGAAAGTTCGACGTGTACGTTGGCGCCTACCTTGATGAGCCGAGCCCACGAGGCCTCATCGAGCAGTGGACGCGCGCCGGCTTCGCCGCGCTGAACTACGGACAGTACGCCAATCGCCATGTCGACTCGCTGATGCACGAGGCAGCGCGGACGCCGGTGCCTCCGCTGGCACGGTCGCTCTGGCGCGAGGCGCTCGATTCCCTCGATGCCGACCCGCCGGCGATCTTTCTCTACGCGCCGGAGCACATGGCGGTCCTGTCGCAGCGACTGGAGGGAGTCGCGATCAACCCCTGGAGTTGGCTTGACGGCGTGGAGGGGTGGGTCATCAGGCGGTGATTCCCGGCTCCCGCTCGGCACGAAGCGGGCGGCACCGCAGGCCTGAGTGCAATAACTTGCACTCCGATCCAGAACGGCTTTTGCTGATATGGGCTTAGGTCCGGCCAGGACGCCGATCGGGAGGTGTCGGCCGGGGTAATCTGCGAGGAGGCTTGTGATGTTCGTGGCCCTGAAGCGACTCCGTCTGCCTGCGGTTGCCCTGGCCCTGACCGCCGTCCTGGGGGCGTGCGATGAGCCGACCGAGATCCCGCCTCCCAGCGGCGGGACCGGCGGCGGGGGTGGCAGTCTCACCATCACGGCGACCTCCCCAACGAACGGGGCAACCACGGCGGAGTTCAGTTCACCGGTGACCGCGACGCCGAGCATCGCGCTGCGCGCATCGAGTGCCACGGTCACGAGCGTGGTGCTCGCGCTGGAGCCGGCGGGAACGGACGTACCGCGCTCCATCCTCGTCTCCAACAACGGGATGCTGCTGGAGATGTCGGCGGCGCTGGTCCCGGCCACGACCTACCGCGGCACGCTGGCGAGCAGCCTGCAGGCCACCACCGGCGCCATGCTCGGCACGCCCTACACCTGGACCTTCACGACCCGGCCCTTCCAGACCTTTGCCCTCGCCGCCACGAGCGCCCGCTACGCGGGGGACCTGGGCCTGGCGCGCGACAACACCGGGGGGCTGCACGCGGTGTACGCCGATTCGCTGGCGGGCGACCTCTTCTACGTGACCTGCCCGTCCAACTGTGCTGCCGCCGCTTCCTGGCGGCTGGTGGCGCTCGATACCCTGGGCAACATCGGCTCCTCCAGCTCGATTGCCGTGGGCAGCGACAACCGGGTGCACATCACCTACCGGGACGACCACCAGACGCTGCCGCGGCTGCGCTACGCCACCTGCCTGGCCCCCTGTGCCGACCTCACCAGCTTCCGTTTCGCCACCATCGACCAGACGAGCCTCGGCGTGGGGATCCATCCGTCCATCATCGTGGGCCAGGACGGTTCGGTCAACATCACCTACTATGACTTCGTCTCGGCCTTCCTGCGCTATGCCGAGTGCGATGCGGCCGATTGTGCCCTGGACTCGAACTGGAGTGTCGGGACGATCGACAATGGGCCGTTCGTGGGCGAAACGAGCTCGCTGGTGGTGAACCAGGCCGGGCTCAGGCAGGTGGCCTATTCCGACAGCCTGAACGGGCGGCTCCGCTATGCGGTGTGCGCGACGTCGTGCACGGCCGTGAACGCCTGGGTGCTGAGCGAGATTTCATCGGGAGACCGGGGGCAGGAGCCGGCGCTGGCCCAGGGGAGCAACGGGGCGCTCTTTCTCACCTACTACGCGCGGGCCACCGGCGACCTCATGTACGGGGAGTGCACCACGGCCTGCGAGGTACCAACCAACTGGACGCTGACCGCCCTCGCCACCGATGGGCTGGTCGGCCAGGCGAGCCAGATCAGCGTGAACGCACGCAACCGGCGCCAGGTCATCTTCGCGGACGACGGCATCACTGCACTGCGCTACGGGACCTGCGTCGGCACCTGCACCCAGTCCAACCGGTGGCGGTTCGGCGAGGTGCAGGCGAACGCCGGTGTGGTGCGCTCGCCGGTCATGGTGACCCGGCCGGACAACTCCCTCCAGGTGCTGTACGTGGCAGGTGGCGGGGCGGAAGTGAGGTTTGCGGAGTAGGACGGGGCGGGCGTCAGGGCGTCAGGGCGTCAGGGCGTCAGGGCGTCAGGGAAGCCGAAGGGGCGACCAAATGGCCGCCCCTTTCCTTTTCTCCCGCAGGTCCTGACGTCCTGACGTCCTGACGCCCTGACGCCTTGACGCCCTGACGCCTTACGCCGTCTTCCGCTTCTTCGTCGCCGAGCTGGCCGTGGTCCGCTTCCGCCCCTTCTTGAGCTGCAGGGTGGGCTGGAAGAGGTACTCGGGATCGCTGCCGGCACCCGCGCCCACCTCTTCGCGGGCCTGCTTGTACACGAACCGCTCGCCCCGGAAGTTCCGCAGCACCACTTCGTCCTCGCCCATGCTCTCCACGTACTCGGGGAGGAGCGGGATCTTCCCGCCGCCGCCGGGGGCGTCGATGACGAAGTAGGGGTTGGCGAGGCCGCTGGTCCATCCGCGCAGCGCGTGCATGATCTCGAGGCCCTTCTGGACGGTGGTCCGGAAGTGCTCGGCGCCTGCCACCTGGTCGGCCATGTAGATGTAGTAGGGCCGGACCCGCGCCATCATGAGCCGGTGCATGAGCTGCTTCATCGTTTCGGGGTCGTCGTTCACGCCCTTGAGCAGCACCGTCTGGCAGCCCAGCGGGATGCCGGCGTCGGCCAGCATCCCCAGGCCCTTCACCGCCGCAGGGGTCAGCTCGTCGGGGTGGTTGAAGTGCGTGTTGATCCAGACCGGGTGGTACTTCCGGATCGTGTCGCACAGCTCCGGGGTGATCCGCTCGGGGAGGTGGCACGGCACCCGGCTCCCGATGCGGATGATCTGGAGGTGCTTGATGGCCCGGAGCCGGGCCAGGATCATGTCCAGGCGCCGGTCGTTCATGAGGAGCGGGTCGCCGCCCGACATGATCACGTCGCGGATCTCGGTGTGCTGTTCCAGGTACTGGAAGGCAGACTCGAACTGCGACATCGGGATCTTCTCGGGATCGCCCACCTTGCGCCGCCGGGTGCAGAAGCGGCAGTACGAGGCGCAGACCGGCGAGACCAGGAAGAGCGCCCGGTCGGGGTAGCGGTGGGTGATGTTGGGGACGGGGCTGTCGGCGTCCTCGTTGAGCGAGTCCACGATGCCGTCCACCACCTCGAGCTCATCCACCGACGGCACGTACTGGCGCCAGATCGGGTCGTTGGGCTCCTTGATCAGGTCCACCATCGCGGGAGAGATGCGGAACTCGAAGTTCTCCGCCGCGAGGCGCAGCCGGTCAAGCTCGGGGAAGTTCTCGGCGCCGAAGCGCGCGGAGAGCGTCTCCAGCGAGGCGATTGAGTTCTTGCGCAGGACTTCCTGCCAGGTCTCCATGACGCTACCCGTCCTCCTCAGGATCGAACGGTGCTGCCGGGATACTTCACAAAGACGACCTGATCGTCGCCCGGGGCGTAGAAATCGGGGATGCGTGACCGGGCCTCGTAGCCCCGCCGGGTGTAGAAGGCACGGGTTGGGCCGTAGTCATGCCGGCCCGAGGTCTCGACCACGATGAGCCGCGCGCGGCCCTCGAGCCGGCGCTCCATCTCGTCCAGCAGGGCGGAGCCGATGCCCTCGCCCTGGTGGGCGGGATCGACCACGATCCAGTAGCAGTGCCAGGTCCCCACCGTTCCGGGGGTGGCACCCCACGCCACCCACCCCACGAGCCGGCCACCCACCTCGGCGCCCACCGCGCCGTACTCGGCATCGGTCACCGCCTGCTGCGCGCCATCGAAGACCTCGGCCGCGATCTCGACTTCGTCGGGCCGGAAGAGGCCGGTAGCCCGGGTCATCTCGCGAACCGACTCGCGATCGCCGGGGACGAGGGGCCGGATGGCCAGCCGCGTAGCGACGCTCATGCCGCCGGGACGCTCGAGGCCTGGGCCGCCGCCGCGGCCGCCGCGCTCCGGCTTCGGGTCAGCGTCTCCTCGACGATGTGGAGCACGAGCTCGTCGTAGTTCCAGCCTGCGGCCCGCCCCATCCGCGCCAGGCCTGCGTCACTGGAGAGGTCGGGGCAGGGGTTCACCTCCAGCACCCACGGCTGTCCCGCCTCATCGACCCGGAGGTCCACCCGTCCATAACCCTCGCCCTGCGCCATGGCGACCCAGGCGTGCTGGGCCACCTGTCCGATCCGGCGGCCAAGCTCCGGCGGTACCTGCGCCGGGCACTGCGGCCGGGTGCCGAGGTCTTCGTCGCTCCCGGTGTGCCACTTGGCGGCGTAGGTGACAATTGGCCAGCAGCCCGGGGGCATGGTGTCGAACCGGATCTCGGAGATGGGAAGCATCCGGTGCCCCACGAACCCGACGTTGAACTCGCGCCCGCCCACGTACTGCTGCACCAGGACGTCGTCGTGGTGCTCCAGCATGGTGGCCACCCGCTTCCGGAGGGCCCGGCGCGTGGTGCAGACGGCGTCGCGGTCGATCCCGACGCTCGCATCCTCGGCATTGGGCTTCACGATGGCCGGGAGCGGGAAGTCGGCCGGGAGCTTGTTGCCCCGGGCCAGGGTGAACACCGGGATCGGCACGCCTTCGGCCTGCAGCAGGGTGTTCGCCTGGTACTTCCGGTGGCAGATGCTGATGGGCCAGTGCCGGCACCCGGTGAAGGGCACGCCAGCCAGCTCGAGCGTCCCCACCACGAAGTCCTCGTAGTGCGCCTGGCCGCCCACCCCCTCGCAGAGGTTGAAGACCAGGTCGGCCTTCCGGGCCTGGTTGAGCCAGCGGAAGTCGCCCAGCCGAACCGGGACCAGCATGACGTCGTGGCCGGCACGGCGGAGGACCTTCCGCACCTCGCGGACATTGCCCAGTACCGCCGCCACGTCCTCGGCGGACCAGGTCTCGCTGCCGCCATCGTAGATGATGACCGTGCGCATCATGCGACCGCCGCCAGGAGCGACCGCCCGCTGATGCGACGCCAGGCGATATCCGCCACCGATTGGATCAACTCGTCGTAGGTCATGCCTGCAGCACGGGCCGCCTTCGGGAAGCAGGAGTTGTCCCGCGGGTCGGGCAGGATGCCCGGGAGCGGGTTCAGTTCCACCACCATAGGGTGCCCGCCGCCATCGCAGCGGACATCGATCCGGCACCAGTCGCGGCAGTCGAGGGCACGGTAGGCGGCGAGCGCCGCTGCCTCGATCTCCTGCCGGAGCACATCCGGCACCCGGGCCGGACACTCGAACAGGTCGAGGGGGTTGGCCACCGTGTCCCAGAGCCACTTCGCTTCGTAGCCGTACACGGGCGGCGCACCAGCCGGCAGCATGTCGAACCGGAGGCCGACAACGGGCAAGCAGCGTGCCTCATTGCCATTTCCCAGGATCGCGACGGTGAACTCGGCGCCCGGCAGGTAGCTCTCGATGAGCACCGGCTGCCGGTAGGTTGCGAGCAGCTCCTCGGTCCGCGACACCAGCTCCGCCCGGTTGTGGCAGAGGCTCCGGACCGTGACGCCCTTGCCCGATCCCTCGAAGCACGGCTTCGCAAAGAGGGGAAAGGGGAGGGAGACGTTCCGGGCGTCGTCCCGTGTGCGGGCGATCACAAAGGGCGCCGTGGGCACCCCATGATGGGCGAGCAGCTCCTTCGTCCGGCCCTTGTGGAGGCAGAGCGAGAGGGTCAGCGGGTCGGACGCGTGGCAGGGAATCCCGTAGAACTCGCAGATGGCCGGGACGTGCCCCTCGCGGTTGGGACCGTACAACCCCTCGGCGATGTTGAACACGAAGTCGGGCCGCTCGGCGCGAAGCCGCTCGGGGAAGGACTCGTTGGCCTCGAGCCGGATGACGGTGCCGACCCCGGCCAGGGCGGCCTCGACCGCATCGATGGTCGCGGGCTCATCCCACTCGGCGTAGAGATCTGGTTGCTCGAGGTCGGTGCGCAGGACCCGGAGTGCCGACGGTGTAGCGGCAGTGCTGGTGTCGGGAGAGGAGGGGGAGGGCGAGTCTGCCCCGGCGATGGTTGCCGGCGCCTCAGGCTTGAGGTTGAAGGCGAGTCCGATCCGAACTGCCAATCAGTCCTCTCAAAAAAAGTCGTCCGATGCCGGACGAGCGAACCTCACGACCTAGGCGAGCAATGCGCATTTCTTGCGGGGCGCGAATCTAAGGTAAGAAAGGAAATCCCTTTGCACAATAGTTTTGTCGGAGTTTTCCCGGACTTTCCTACACCTTGTGGTACTTCACCCGCCCCGCCTGGCTCCCATCCGCCGTCGCGTAGACCTCGAAATCACCGAAGAGCGAGGGCGCCACACCACGCAGCACCTCGAGGATCCTCACCGAGAGGCGGCGGATCTCCAACTCGGCGCCCTCGCCGAGGCGGAGTTCGAGCATCGTCCGCCAGGCGCGGACATTCCCGCTCACGACGATCTTCGTCTCGGTGGCATTGGGGAGGAGGCTCCGTGCCGCCTCGCGCGCCATCTTCCGCCGGTGGACCCGGCTCTCCACGTGGGCGTACTTCTCCATCAGCCCCTCGACCTGGCGGACGTACGCCGCCTGCGCCTCGGTCACCTGCCGCTCCCATTCGGCCTCGAGGGCCGGCATGCCCTGGATGGCGGGAGGCATGACGAAGTTGGCTTCCGACTCGTCCACGTACCGCTGGGAGAGCTGGGAGTAGCCGAACCCGGCCCGGTGGCGGACCAGCTCATGGGTGAGGGAGCGGGAGACACCCTCCAGCAGCAGGACGTAGGTGGCATGCTCGAAGACGGAGCCATGCCCCTGCACCAGGATGTTCCCGAGGTACTCCGCGGTGGTCCGGCCCGCGGGGTTCTCCTGGCTCATGTAGCAGAGGCGGCCGGCGAACTCTGCCAGGCGCTCGCCGTCACTCGAGGAACCCTTCCACGCCACGGGCAGGTGGGCGGGTTCGGTGAACCGGGGCTGGGCGATCAGGGTGACCGTGGGTGCTCGGAGGATGTGCATGGGACCAGGACGGGAACGGGGAGCCGGTATCGTGAACGGCGAACGGTAACGATGCGCGCTGGCCTCCGATAGCGGTCAGGCGGGTCGGGGATGCTCGGCGAGGGTCAGGCGCGGGGTGGCGTAGCCGGCATCGCGCTCGAGCGCACGCAGGGCCGCGGCGAGATCGGGAGCGATCGGCGGGGCGGCGCCCCCAACCTTGAGCGGGCCCAGGGCAGTGGGAGCGCCTCGCGTGGGGAGGATGACCCCGGGGTTGAGGATTCCCTTCGGGTCGAAGCAGTCCTTCACCTGGCGGAAGAGCGACAGGACGTCGGTGCCATAGGTTCGCTCCAGCATCGGCGCCCGGAGTCGTCCGTCGCCGTGCTCGCCCGCCAGTGTTCCCCCGAGTCGGGCCACTCCATCGCTTACCTCAGCCAGGATCTCTGCCAGCGTGCGCTCGAAGCCGGGGCGATTGACGTCCACGAGGAGGTTGGCGTGGAGGTGACCGCTCCCCGCGTGGCCGAAGAGCACGATGCGGAGGCCGCGCGAATGCGCCGCATTCCGCAGGAGCGTCACGTATTCGGCAAGGCGTTCGATGGGGACGCAGCCGTCTTCCACCACCTGCAGTGAACGTGTCTCCGGGGGCAAGGCTGCGAGGATGGGGCTCGCAGCATGCCGCACGTCCCAGAGTTCTGCGGCACTTTGCGGCGTGTCGGCAATCGTGGCGTCGAGGCCGATGTTGCGGAGGAGGGTGCGCGTGCGCGCCGCCTGGCGCGCAAGCGCAGCCGGCGAGTCGCCCTCGTACTCGACCAGCAGCACGCCCTCGCATGCCGGGATGTCGTGCCGGCCGGCACTACGCACGAAGTCGAGGAACGTCTGGTCCAGGAGCTCGCAGGTGGAGGGACCGGTGGCGACCAGCACCTGCACCGCCGCGCCGAGGCGTGCGAGGTCGGGCAGGATGACCCGGAGCGACGCGCCAGTCGCCGGGACCGGGTCAAGCCGGAGCACCACCTCAGTGGCGATGCCCAGGATGCCCTCGGACCCGATGAAGAGGTCGAGCAGGTCGCGCGAGGCGAGCCAGGCGTCGAGGGCCAGGCCCGAGGAGTTCTTCGCAGTGTGGGGGAATCGCTGGGTGATGAGTGCTGCCGCCGCCTCGAGTGCGGGCGCCACGTCCCGCCCAAACTTCCCCACCACCCCGGCTGCTTCGCCTGCCGCAGTTCCTCCCGGCGATGCCTGGCCGCGCGCCAGGCGCACGACCTCACCGGTGCCCGTCACCACCGTGGCGCCCTCGACCCACCGGCGCATGGCGCCGTAGCGGAGGGAACGCGGACCTGCCGCATTGGTGGCGAAGGCACCACCGGCCGTGGCCCAGCGCAGGCTGGACGGATCGGGAGGGAGGCGAAGTCCCGAGCGGGCGGCGAGGTCCTCCACCAGGCCGAGCGCCACGCCCGCGCCGACCGTCACGGTTCGCGCCACGACATCGAGCGCTGGTGGCATGGCGAGCCCGGCCAGGTCCACCACGATCCCGGCGCCCACGTTGCCGCCGCCCATGGCACTCCCGGCGCCGCGCGGCACCAGCGCGTGCGCCGTCTCCGTGGCCCACCGCACCAGCACCTGCACGTCGTCGGCGTCGCGGGGGCAGGCCACGGCGGACGGCACGATCCGGAAGATGCCGGCGCCCTCGCTGTAGGCCTCACGCGCGCGCTGGTCGGTCCGGTACGATCCCCGAAGGGGCGGCGGGGTGTGGGTCATGGGCATGGAAGGTATCTTTGCAGCCTATGTCAGACAGTGGCCGTGGCCAGCTCATACATATAGATGTGGACCGTCGGCTCGGCCATGAATGGGACGAGTGGGACGGCAAGCCCCTTCCCAACAACGGGAACTACGACTCCCCGCCATCGCTCTACTTCCTCTGGTCGGCGATTGCCCTGGGCCTGGCCCTTGGCGTGGTGGCGCTCGGCGTGGCCCTCCTGGCCCCGCACCTGGCCCGCTTGGGCGCCGGCGTACCCCGGGTCACGTGGGTTGCCCTGGGCATCGTGGCGCTCGTGCTCTGGCTCTGGTGGGGGATCGTGCTGCTGTCCTACCTGGTCCGCCGGCCCCTGCTGCCGGGCGGGCTCGCGGAGCGCGGGCCCTTCCTCCGGCTGATGCGGCTCACGTCACGGGTGGCGAACCTCGCGGGCAGGCGCGACTGGGTCGAGAACGCCGCGGTCAAGGTCTACAATGAACTGGCACGGGTGCGGCACCGCCGCGTGAACCACGGGGAGCTGCTCCTCCTCATTCCCCGCTGCCTCTCGCGCACAACCCTCGACGGGGTGCTCGACGTGGCCGGGAAGTACGACGTGCCGGTCTTCGTCGCCACGCGGGGCCAACTGGCCCGGCGGGTCATCCGCGAGCGCCGCCCGCGCGCCGTGGTGGCGGTGGCCTGCGAGCGGGACATGGTGAGCGGCCTGCATGACGTGGCGGGGAAGGTGCCGGTGCTGGGCCTCACGATGACCCTGCCGGCGGGGCCCTGCAAGGACGCACTCCTCGACCTCGACAAGCTCGAGGAGTGGGTGAAGTCGTACGTGGCGAACTGACGTCAGGACGTCAGGACGTCAGGACGTCAGGACGTCAGGATGTGAGGATGTGAGGATGGGCTTCATGACGTCTTGACGCCCTGACGCCCTGACGCCTTGAACCACACCCGGTAGAACGGCACCCCCAGCAGCACCACCACCAGGATCCCCACCGTCCACCACTTCGTGGCGGGGTCCAGGAACGAGTTCACCAGGAGCATCAGCGTTGAGACGATGAACAGCGCGGGCACCAGCGGGTACAGCGGTGTCCGGAAAGTCGGCTTGTACCACTCCAGCTTCCGGAGCCTGAAGACGGCGGCCACGCCCAGGGCGTAGAACGGGAGCACCGCGATCACGTAGGTGTCGGCCAGGCGCTCGAAGGGAAGGAAGAGCACCAGCGCGATGCCCATCAGCGCGATCAGGGTGATGGCGACCCACGGGGTCCGGAAGGTGGGGTGCACCGCTGCCACCTTCTGGAAGAAGAGGCGGTCATCGGCCATGGCAAAGATGATCCGGGGGCTCGTGAGCAGCACGGCGCTCAGTGTCCCGAAGGTCGAGATCATCACCGTCACCGAGACAAAGACCACCCCGCTCCGGCCAATGAGCTGCTCCGCCACGTCGGCCGCCACCTGGCGGGAGGTCCGGATCTGCTCCACCGGCAGCACGCTCAGGTAGGCCACGTTGGCCAGGACGTAGATGCCGATCACGAGGAGGGTGCCGAGGATGAAGGCGCGGGGCAGGTTGCGCTGGGGATCCTTGACCTCGCCCGCGGTGTAGCTCAGGTCGGCCCAGCCATCGTAGGCCCAGAGCACCGAGACCAGGGCGAGCCCGAAAGCGGGGATGGTAAAGCTCCCGGCCGGCACGGCCGGGGTGAAGTAGCCGCCGGTGCGGGGAAGGCCGAGCAACAGCGCCACCACCACGATGAAGAGCAGGCCACCGAACTTGGCGAGGGTCGTGGCACTGGTGACCATGCCGCCCCAGCGCACGCCGATGATGTTGAAGCCGGCGGTGACGAGGATGGCAGCCGCGGCCGTGTAGTGGGAGTACTGGGTGTAGGGCTGCACCGACGGGTCATGGCCCAGCACCCGCCAGAAATACTCGGAGAAGGTGATGGAGATGGCGCCGAGCGATGCCGCACGGATGATGAGCAGCTGGGCCCAGCCGAAGAGGAAGCCGTAGAGCCGTCCCCAGCCGCGCTTGAGGAAGGCGTACAACCCGCCGGTTTCCGGGATGGCACTCGCCAGTTCGGCCAGGGTGAGCGCACCGCAAAGGGCAAAGACGCCACCCAGCACCCACACCGCGAGCATCGGCGCGGGGCCGGGGAGCCGGTTCGCGATACCGGCGGGGGAGCGGAAGATGCCGGAGCCGATGGTCGACCCGATCACGATCGCGATGGCGGTCCAGAGGCCGATCCCGCGGACGAGGCCCCGCTCAGGTGTTGCGCTCATTGTCCCCTGCGTTGAGGGATGGTGGAGGCGTGGCCGGCTCAGCGGCCAGTGGGGATGCGGGCGACGAGGGTATCGATCCGCATCCGGACGGAGTGGTTGGGCCGGAGGGGCTGCTCCAGCTCCCGCTCGGGAACCGAGGGGTCGTTCATGACCCGCCAGGCGCCCTCAACGGTCACTACAGAGTAGCCGATCCGCCCCGGGTTCACCCAGCCCCTGAGCCGGACGATGCCCTCGCCCTGCGGGCGCACCGTCGTGGGATGCATGGTGGTGGTGTCGAGCCAGGCGGTCTCGAACCAGCCATCCCGGAGGGAGTAGCGAGCCACCGGAATACTGTCGGCGGCGAGGACGGCGAGCAGCCGCTCGGTGGCCTCGGGGACCGGGGCGCGAACCTCGACGGAGGCTGCCTCGGGGAAGGGCGCGATGCGGGAGCGCGTCGTGACTGGGGAGCACGCGACGATGGCGAAGGCCGTGCCCATGCCTGCGGCCCACACCCTCAGAGTGCGACCTCCATCGGCTCCGGCCCGGTGTAGTCGTAGAACCCACGCCCCGACTTCCGGCCCAGCCACCCCGAGGCCACCATGCGCCGGAGCAGCGGTGGCGGTGCGTACCTCGCCTCCCGGTACTCGGCGAACATGATGTCGCCGATCCGCACCACGGTGTCGAGGCCGACATAGTCCAGCAGGGCCAGCGGGCCCATGGGATGGCCACAGCCCAGCTTCATGCCGCGGTCGATGTCGGTGGTGCTCGCCACGCGCCGCTCACGGGCCCGGGCGGCGTCGAGCAGGAACGGCACCAGCAGGAGGTTCACCACGAATCCCGGGACATCCCTCGCCTCGACTACCTCCTTGCCCAGCGACCGGGCAAACGCGAGGGCCGCCTGCCAGGTCGCCTCGCTGGTGGTGACGGATCGCACCGCCTCCACCAGGGGCATCAGGGGGACGGGGTTGAAGAAATGGAGGCCGACGAAGCGGTCGGCGCGGCCGCTGCCCGCTGCGAGGTCGGCAATGCTGAGGCTCGAGGTGTTGCTGGCCAGGATGGCGTCGCGGGCAAGCAGGCCGTCGAGCTCGCGGAAGAGGGCCGCCTTGGCCGCCGCATCCTCGGTGATGGCCTCGATCACGAGCGATGCACCGGCCAGGTCGGCCAGTGCGGTCGTAGTGCGGAGACGCCCCAGCGCCGCGGCCCGGACCTCCGCAGTGAGTTGGCCCTTCTCCACCAGCTTGCCCGTGGACTTCTCGATCCCGGCCCGTGCCTTGTCGAGCACCCGCTGGTCCACGTCACGGAGGATGGTCTCGCAGCCGGCGCAGGCGGACACCTGGGCAATTCCTGCGCCCATGAGGCCGGCGCCCACCACCGCCACGGTCCTCACGGGTGAGGGGTCTTCGGGGTCAGGTCGCGCACGATGCTCTGGAGCAGGCCCAGGGCCCTGGGGCCCTGGGGCACGGCGGGGTGGGAGCCCCGTTCGACAAAGTCCAGGGCACACTCGAGCCCGAGTTGGGCCCGCTCGACCACGTTCCGGTACTGCCGCGTGACCACCCAGCCAACGGCGAGTGACGCCGTGACAGGGAGCGCGGCCACCGCCCAGAAGGCGCTGAGTGCCGCCATGACGATGGTGCCCGCCAGGCCCGTCGAGACCACGCCCGCAGCACCGCCGGCATAGGCGTTTCGCTGCTTGCGGAGTCCCGCGCGCAGGTCCACGTGCACGAACCCCTGTTCCAGCGGGCTGATGGTGGTCACGATGCGATCGGTGTCGCGGAGCATGAAGGCCCGGCCCCCCACCCTGCGCATCATACCCTGCCAACCGCCCAGCGGTTCCCACGAGATGTGGCCGTCGAGGCGCCGCAGGACGCGGAAGGCCTCCTCCTCGTCCATGTACCGGACCAGCGCCTCCTCCACCGTGCGCACGTCGCCCCGGACGACGCGGCTGCTGGCCACCTCCTCCACCCCGACGAACTGGTCCATCAGCGATTCCGGCTCGGTGGGGGGCCGGCTCGTCATGCTCACCTCGAGCATGGCCTGCTTGAGGTAGCGCTCCGGAATGCCCACGTCCCGGCCCAGGGCCAGGACATCGTCGCCGCTCAGCGCGCCGCTCAGGTCCCGCTCCGCCGTCTGCAACTCCGCGGCGCGCTTGAGCACGCGCTCCAGCGCCACCGAGTCGAACCGGTTCCGCGGATCGTCAGCCATTCCCGCTGCCACCCCCGGACTCGGCACGCAGCCGCGCCATGAGCTCGCTCAGGTGGTGCGCCGGCATGGGGTCGCCACTGCCGGGGGCGGGAAGGGCTGCTGGCGATGCCTTCTCCGCCCGTTCCGCCATCGAGATGAACGGCTTGAGCAGCTCCATTGGCAGCGGGAAGATCGTGGTGGAGTTGTTCTCCGCGGCGATCTCGGTCACGGTTTGCAGGTAGCGGAGCTGCAGCGAGACCGGCTCGGTCGCCAGCGTGCGTGCGGCCTGGGCCAGCGTTTCGGAGGCCTGCAACTCGCCCTGTGCCGCGATCACCTTCGCCCGCCGCTCCCGCTCGGCCTCGGCCTGCCGGGCCATGGCGCGCTTGAGCTGGTCGGGAAGGTCCACGTCCTTCACCTCCACCGCCGAGACCTCGATGCCCCAGGGGTCGCTGCGCTCGTCGATGATCCGCTTGAGCACGGCATTGATCTTCTCGCGGTCGGCGAGGAGCTCGTCGAGCTCCACCTCGCCCAGCACCGACCGCAGCGTGGTCTGGGAGAGCTGGCTCGTGGCGTAGAGGTAGTCCTCGATCTCGATGATGGCGCGCGCGGGGTCGCGGACGCTCATGTACAGCACGGCGTTCACCTTCACGGTGACGTTGTCCCGGGTGATCACGTCCTGCGGCGGGATGTCCACCGCGACCGTGCGGAGCGAGACCCGCTTGAGGTGGGCGAAGCCCATCGGCACGAAGGCCAGGCCAGGCCCCTTGGTGCCCCAGTACTTCCCGAGGAAGAAGGCCACGCCGCGCTCGTACTGCTTGAGCACCTTGAGGCTGCCGAAGCAGTAGGCGACCACGGCCAGCAGGGCCATTGGCAGCAAGGACACGAATCCCTCCACGGGCATCACTCCAGTGACTCGATGATGACGGCGATGCCCTGACCCCCGCCGATGCAGGCACTGCCGAGCCCGAAGCGGCCGCCGCGCTGCCGGAGCGCGTGGAGCAGGTGCACCGTAATGCGGGCTCCGCTGGCACCGAGGGGATGGCCCAGGGCAATGGCGCCGCCATCCACGTTGGTGCGTGCCCGGTCCAGGCCAAGCTCATTCTCCACGGCCAGGTACTGCGACCCGAAGGCCTCATTGACCTCGACCAGACTCATGTCGCTCAGGGCGAGCCCGGCCCGGGCCAGGGCGGCACGCGCCGCCGGGGCCGGGCCAATGCCCATGGTGCGCGGCTCGACGCCCGCCACGGCATACGACACCAGGCGTCCCAGGGGTTTCAATCCGCGCTCGCTGGCCAGGTGGCCGGCACACACGACCATCGCGGCAGCACCGTCGGCAATGCCGGATGCATTGCCCGCGGTGACGGTCCCGTCCTTCCGGAACACCGGTGCGAGCTTCGCGAGGCCCTCGATGGTGGTCGCAGGGCGCATGTGCTCATCGGTGGCCCATGCCACCGGGGCGCGGGTCCGGGGGTCGGTGACCTGCACCGGGATCACCTCGTCCGCGAAGGCGCCGCGGGCCCACGCCGCGGCGGCGCGCTGCTGGCTGCCCAGGGCATACTCGTCCACGGCGGCACGGCTGATCCCGTACTGCTGCGCCAGGTTCTCCGCGGTCTCGCCCATCGCGGTGTCGCAGAAGCTGTCGCGCAACCCATTCCAGAGCGAGTCCTCGAAGGCCGTCTCCTGCCCCAGGCGGAGGCCCCACCGTGCGCCCCGCACCACGTGCGGCGCCTGGCTCATGGACTCGGTGCCGCCCGCGAGCACGGCACGCGACTCGCCCAGCGCCACCTGGTGCGCAGCCTGGACCACGGCCTCGAAGCCGGAGCCGCAGAGCCGGTTGACCGTGAGCGCCGGCGTCTCGATCCGGCAGCCGGCGCGGAGGCCGGCGTGCCGGGCCAGGTAGATGGCATCGGAGGAGGTCTGCTGGGCATTGCCCATGACGACGTGGTCGATGTCGCCCGCCGTGAGGCCGCTGCGCTCGATGGCAGCGGTGCCGACCAGGGCGGCAAGGTCGGTGGCGGAATGGGACTTGAGGGCGCCGCCGAAGGAGCCGAACCCGGTGCGCACGGCACTCAGGAAGACGAGGTCGTGGGAGGCCATGCCGAAAGATACCGTCAGCGGCTGGTTCAGGCCCGCGTGGTGCTACCCTTCGTCTGGGCAAACATCCACGGAGCGGTGCATGTCATTGTCAGGTGTCGCCGGCCTCGCGCCGGCCAGGATGGGCCTGGTGGCGCTATGCGGCCTGGTCGGGTTGGCAGCGTGTCGCAGGGAGGCGCCTCCGCCTCCGCCCACAGTCTCCGCCGCCGCCACCCTGACCAGCGCGAAGGCGCGGGGGAACGAACCCTTCTGGGGGGTGGACGTGACCCCGGAGGGGATCACCTGGCTCACCCCGGACAACCTGCCCGACGGGCTCCGCTTTCCGCCCGCGGCGCCGGTGAGCGACAGCGCGTCCCACGAGTGGACCGTGTCGGCCGGGGGGCACACGCTGATGCTCCGCCTGACCCGGGTCCCGTGCCAGGACAGCATGTCGGGCGAGGCGTTCGGGTGGACCAGCGCGGTCCAGCTGGACTCGATGTCCGCGACGGGTTGTGGCAGCGTGATGGAGCCTGGCGCACCTACGGCGTCGCCGCAGGCTGCTCGGCCGTGAGGCGGGCGATGGCATCGCGCGCTTCCCGGACCTGGGGCTGCAGCGTGGAGTCGGCACCGGCCC
Organism: uncultured Gemmatimonadaceae bacterium; assembly: GCA_964638035.1. Taxonomy (GTDB): domain Bacteria; phylum Gemmatimonadota; class Gemmatimonadetes; order Gemmatimonadales; family GWC2-71-9; genus JAGGAG01. The sequence goes on from CAZWXD010000012.1 coordinate 73,100, forward strand.
AGAGGCGCGTGATGCGCTGGTAGGCCTGGATGGCCTTGTCCCTCTGGCCCTCCTGTTCGTAGATCCTCCCGAGCGCGAGCCACGTCGCCGGCAGCATGAGCGGGAACTCGAAGCCGTAGTCGAGCATCGCGATGCCGCGCTGGCGTGAGGCGGGCACCGACGCCAGGGTGCGGGCGTAGGCAAAGCGCACCGGGTCCTTGAGCAGGTAGCCGGCCTGGTTCACCAGCCCGCCGAGTGCCCGCTCCATCCGCCTGAGGCCGGGGAGGGTATCGCCCTCCTCGATCTGGGCCCAGCCCGCCTGGGCCTGCATGAGCCGGGTGATGGTGCGTTCGTGAGGCTTGAGGCCCGCCGTATCCCGACCAAGCCAGGGCTGGAGCACCCGTCGTGCTGTTGCCGGGTCTCCGGCGTTCAGCGCCGCCGTCGCCACGATGGAAGCCGGGAAGGGATTGCTTCCCTCACGCTTGAGCACGGCTGGAGCCCGGGCCAGGAACGTGCGTGTTGCCTCGGGGCCTGCATATCCGGAGACGTACGGCAGCACCTGCAGCACGTAGGCATTGTCGGGCTCGGTGCCCATGAGCGAGCGGGCGTACGTACGCGCGGCATCCAGCCGGCCCAGGGTCACCATGGCGGCACCGTACATGAACGGCACCTCACGCAACCGGGGGTCGTTCGCGCTGGTCGACACCGACGCTGCGCGCTGCCAGAACTGGAGGATGCCCTCCGGCGTCGCGTGCGGGTTTCGCAGGAGGCCCTGCGCCAGCGCGGCCACCCCGGTGAACCCGCTGAGCCACTGCCGGAGGGTTGAATCGGGCACGACGGCCGAGTCGCTCCATGCCATGGTGCCCACCAGGTGCCACATGTGCACGGTGGCAGGAGTGGCCGCCACGCCAAGGAGCCGGAGGTAGCGCTCGAACCGGGCCGAGTCGCCGTAGGCGATGGCGAGTTCGAGGGGGTGGATGAGTGCTGCCGTCAGCGTCGAGTCCACCGCGAGGACCTGCTCGAACGGTCGAGCCAGGGAGTCGGGCGGGTAGGGCCGCACCTCGCGCCCGTGGTACATCGACTCCCCCAGCAGGTAGAGTGCGTCGGGATCACCCGGGTGCTGGGCCAGGAAGGCGCGCATGGTATCGGCAGCAGCCACGTTTCCCTGCTGGTAGAGGCGGTAGGCCCGAACCAGGGTGCGTTCCCGCGGGGGCAGGCGGTCGCTGTACCGGAGGGCAAGCGCGCTGGCGTGCGAGGCCGCCTCGTTATTGTACCCCCCGCTCCAGCCGTATGCCATTGCGAGGCGGTACTGGGCCAGGGCAAAGGTGCTGTCAGCCAGGGTGGCCCGCCCGAAGGCGGCTTGCGCAGAATCCCAGAGGCCCCGCCGGTACGCCTGCTCTCCCACCAGGTACTCGCGCAGCGCGGGCAGTGACGTGGTGGTCACGCCCGCCACGTTCAGTGAAGGCACCGGCTCGCGGGACTTCCAGATCTCGCGCACGAGCCGCGCACTCAGGTCGTCCACCAGGGTGAGGACGCTGTCGGAGGCACCCTCGGTGCTCACGCTCCCGAGGGAGGCGCCGTCCAGGCCATAGAGCGTCGCAGCCAGGCGCACGCGAGGCCCGGCGTTGGTGATGCTGCCCGTGAGTGCGGCGGTGGCCCCCGATGCGCGCGCCACCTCGAGCGCGCCGGCCAGGTCGATACCGGCCGGCCCGCCATGCTTGCGCCACTGCACAAAAACGGTGCGCGGGTCCACCGTCTGGATCCGCTCGATCACGCCAAGGTTGGTGTTGAGCAGGTTCACCATGCCCTCGCCCAGCGTGGCGTCGGCGCCTCCCGTCACGGTGAAGGGGAGGATCGCGATCCGCTCGGCGCCGGACTTGAGCCCGCTTCGGGTGCCGCGCACGAGCCAGGCAGCGCTCCCGGCGGCCACCGCGATGAGCAGTGCGGCCGCCACCATCCACCAGCGGGACGGCTGGGGTGCCGCGTGATGGGCGGCCTGCTCCAGGGCGCTGGCGAACTGCATCACGTCGGGATAGCGAACGCTCCGGTCGGTGGCCAGGGCGCGGGCCAGGACGGTGTCGATGGATGCCGAGATCGCCGCGGGCACCGGTGCTCCCGGCGCCTCGGCGAGCTTCGGGCGCGGACCGGTGAGGTGGCTTGCGATCAACGCCTGCACCGTCTTGCCGCTGAAGGGCTGGCGCCCCGTCACCATCTCGTAGAAGACGCAGGCCAGGCTGTACTGGTCGGAACGCGCATCCACCTCGTCGGCGGTGGCCTGCTCCGGGCTCATGTAGGCTGGCGTGCCAATCACCATGCCCATGCCGGTGAGCCGCTCCGCCTCGATGCCACGGGCGGCGGCCCGTGCGATCCCGAAGTCAGTCACCACGGCGTGGCCGCCGGTGAGCATGATGTTCTCGGGCTTCACGTCGCGGTGCACGATGCCGTGCTCGTGCGCATAGTGCAGCGCACTCGCCACCTCCCGCACCAGGCGCAGGGACTCGGCCAGCGGGATGGTGCCCTCGCGACGCAGCCGGTCATGCAGCGACTCACCCTCGATCAGCGGCATCACGTAGTACAGCGCCGGCCCCACGGCACCCGAGTCGTATACCGGCACCACGTGCGGATGCTGCAACTGGGCGGCGAGCTCGACCTCCCGAAGGAAGCGCTCCGCGCCAATGTTCGCGGACAACTCGGGCTTGAGCACCTTGATCGCCACGGGGCGATGGTGCTTCAGGTCCTCCGCGCGGTAGACGAAGGCCATGCCGCCCTCACCCAGCAGGCGATCCACGGCATAGCGGTCCTTCAGGGCGTTCCGCAGCAGGGCGAGGGTGTCGCTCAACGGTAGGTGCCCCACGGCAACCCCACGCCGCAGTCGGCGCAGAACTGCCAGGAGAGGTCGGCGTCCGCACCGCAGCGAGCGCAGTGGCCGACTGCCTGGCCCTGGCCGCAGTGGGGGCAGAAGCTCACGCGTCGCCCGGCCGGCAGGCTGCGGCTGCAGGAGGCGCATCGAAGCGGGGGCGCCGAGGGGGGTGCGGCCGGCGAAGGTGGAGCCACGCTGGCCCGTGCCGCGGGCCTGGGTGCTGCGACCGGTGTGCTCGCGCCGGGATCCGGCGCCTGCGGTTGCGGCCTCGACGGTGCACGTACCTCCTGGGCGGCAGCGGGCGGAGGCGGAGGTGCCGGCACCGGGGTGCGTGCGCCCGGTGGGGCCCACTCCTCGTCGGCGCTGGCGCCCGAGAGCACCTTCATCAGTGGCCCGGGGACGAACATCAGGCAGGAATCCTTGAACTCACGGAGCACCGCAAGCTCCGGGTTGGTGCTCACGGCCTCCATGGCAAACCGCTGGCCGACCGCCTCGGGCTCGGTGGACATGTAGCCCCCCTCGCCGCCCGCCAGCCGCAGGATGAGCAGCTCGAACTCCTCGCTCGAATCGATGTTGAGGATGCGGCGGGCCGACCGGTACGGCAGGGCGTTCATCAGGTCGGCAAGCCGCACCGGATCCTGCCAGCGGGCGCCGTTCGTGTTCATGGTGGCAACGAGTTGTCGGTAAAGGCGTTCGAGGTCGTTCACGCGTCCTCCCTGTCACGGTCCTGGGGGCGTCCAGAAACTAGCCTCCTTCCCGCCAGGCCTGCACCGGTTAACGCCCGGCCGGTTCCGGCGTCGGCTGGGCTGGGTACAGGCAAGGAAGCATGTGCCGGGGCGCACGGCGTGGGAGATGCCCCGTGGGCACCCTTCGGACACCAAACATGGGGAGGTTGTGATGCCTGGTGATTCACGTCACCTGCGCAAGCTGGCGCTGGTCGCAGGTCTTGCGGTCCTCGGGGCGTGCAATGGCGGCGATCCGGTGGACAATGATCCCTCGCTGGTTGAGTCAGCGGCGCTCGACGCCGCGCAGGCCGGTGCAGACGAGACCGAGCTGGGCACCGAGGCACTGAATGGCGTGCCGTTCGCCCTGTCGCTCGGCACGAGTGAATCCCGGGCCGGCATCCCGGCGTTTCGCTGGGTCCCCCGGCCACTCTGCGCCACGGTGAGCTCGACGGACGACAGCGACGGCGACCATGTGCGCGACAACGCTACCTATACCTATGCGCTCCCCGCTTGCACCTTCGAGGGATGGCATGGCGGCGTGGTGGAGCTCACCGGCAGCATCACGGTGAGCGACCCCGATCCCGCGCCGAGCTTTGCCTTCCAGGTCGGCTACGATGACTTCCGCTGGGCCTTCACCTCGCCCGATGCAGGCCGGACCTGGTCGGCCGTGCGAAACGGGTTGCGCACCCTCACGGCAACCGCGGCGCAGCTCACGCTCAGCAACCAGGTCTCCGTGGTTCGCACCTTTCCGGTCCGGGGCGAGGCGACCGTCGCACACAACACCCAGCTCGTGTTCACGCCCGATGCAGGTACTGCGCTCCAGGTGGGCGAGCCGCTGCCCAGCGGGTACGTGACGAAGGCGGGGCAGGTGACCTTCAGCCGGCACGGTACGACCCGCACGTTCCAGGTGCAGACCGTGACGCCGCTCCGCTTCGACGCGGCCTGCACGAGCGCCCCGCGCATCACGGCGGGCGAGGTGCACTATGCGCTGGCGAGCGGGGGCTATGCGAAGGTGACGTGGACCGGGTGCGGGGTGCTGCCAGTGCGGGAGTGGGTCGCCGAGTAGCGCCTCACTCGCGACGTTCCAGGTCCGCAAACGCTGCGTCGGGATCGTATCCCACGTAGAGCTTGCGGGCCTGCTTCGTTGCCAGCCATTCCGCGAACCCGGATGGCGCTGCCCCCGCGGAATCGCCCAGCTCCCGCGCCGCCTTGATGGCGAGGTCGTTGGCGTACTCGTTCTTCGGGTGGCCCGCATGGCCCCGTACCCAGAGCCACGTGGTGTCGTGGCGCCCTGCCTGCAGCACCAGCGCCTGCCACAGCTCCAGGTTCTCGATGGCGCCCGTCTTCCGCCGCCAGCCGCGCGCCTGCCAGCCGGGAACCCACTCGGTGATGCCTCGCACCAGGTACTGCGAGTCGGACACCAGGGTCACGCGGCACCGTCGCCCCTTGCCTGCCAGGACGTCGAGCACGGCGGTGGCACCAGCCAGGGCCATGCGATTGTTGGTGGATGCCGGCGCCGAGAGGAAGACATCCCGCCGCTCGATTGCGCCGCGCACGCGAACCTCGATGAGCGCTCCCGCCCCGCCGGGGTTCTCGCCCTCGCGCCCGTTGCCCAGGCAGCTCTCGTCCAGGTGGACCAGGGCGAAGGGGCGGGTCACTCGATGACCTCGAGGTGCTCGAGTTCGTCGAGCCGGAAGATGAGTTCCTCGCCGGTCATGGGCAGGAACCCGACCAGCGCCTCCGACCGGCCGACCTGGGTGAGCCGGCGGGCGGTGACGATGTACTCGGTGCCCCGGCGCGACAGGCTGACACGCTGGGAGGTGCGCACGGCCCTCTCCAGGCGGTCCATCAACTGGGGTGTGAGGCGGAGCGACATGGTCAGGCCTCGACCCGGATCGCGCCGCGCGGGCCCGCTTCGATGGTGCCAATGAGCGCGGCGGCTGGCGTGGCCGCCGCTTCGAGCGCACGGAGCAACGGCTCCACGCTGTGCGGGGGCACCGAGAAGAGGAGCCCTCCGGAAGTCTGGGCGTCGGTGAGGACGATGCGATCACTGTCGGCCAGGCCATCGCCCCAGGCCACGTTGTCCATGGCCTCCAGGTTGCGCCGGGACCCGCCAGCAACGGCACCTGCCCTCACCAGGGCGTGGACGCCAGGCATGACGGGCACTGCGTGCGCCCGCACCCGCGCTGACACGCCGCTGGCGTTGAGGATGTTGCGCAGGTGGCCGAGCAGGCCGAATCCCGTGACGTCAGTGGCGGCATGCACGTCGACGGTGCGGCCGGCAGCGGCAGCAGCGGCGTTGAGCGTCCGCATGCTGGCCACGGCCCCTGCGGCTCCAGCCTGGTCCACCAGGCCACGCTTGAGGGCCGTGGTGATCGCGCCGGTGCCGAGGGGCTTGGTGAGGACCAGCGCGTCGCCCGGGCGGGCCCCGGCATTGGACCACACGCGAGCCGGATGGACCTCGCCCACAACGGCCAGGCCGAACTTGGGTTCGCGGTCATCGATGCTGTGTCCGCCCACCACGGCGCAGCGGGCCTCGGCGCACACCGCGGCCGCCCCGGCGAGGACCTCGCCGAGGAGTGCCAGCGGCAGGGACTCGCGGGGCCAGCCCGTGATGTTGAGGGCGAAGAGGGGCGTGCCGCCCATGGCGTAAACGTCACTCAGCGCATTGGCGGCGGCGATGGCGCCCCAGTCGCGTGCGTCGTCCACGATGGGGGTGAAGAAATCCACGGTGGCGACGAGGGCGCGGTCGTCGGAGAGGCGATATACGGCAGCGTCGTCGCGGGTGGAGGCATCGACCAGGACCGCCGGGTCGGCCACGCCGGGTATGGCGCGCAGCACCTCGGCCAGGTCAGCGAGGCCGAGCTTGCAGGCGCAGCCGGCGCCATGCGAGAACGACGTGAGGCGGGTCACGTCGGCCAAGATAATCTCTCGCTGTTCACATGGAGGAACGTTCACACGGAGGAATGTTCACACGGAGAAACGGAGGAACGGAGGTTCACGGAGGGCGCCCAGCACACCCGAGGCGCCGATTCCGCACCCACACATCAATCAGTTGCCTTCGTGGGTATGGAATCGATGGTCGATTGCGACGAGTCCCCCCCTGAACCTCCGTTCCTCCGCTTCTCCGTGTGAACTGACCGGCTCCAACCGGAGCGGTCCGGTCACTACATGACGAGGCTCAACAGCCCGGCGGCCGCCAGCGTTCGCACGAGCCCCACACCGGTGGCCATCGCCAGGCCCGTCGGATGGGCGCGCTGGGTGGAGTCACGGAGCCGCGGCGGGAGTTCGAGCAGCAGGCCGAGCATGAGGAAGAGCAGCAACCAGCCGCCCTTGCCCATGCTCCCGAACCAGAGTGCGGCGAAGAGCGTGAAGAACAGGCCCTCGATGAGGGGAAGCCACCAGGGCCGGGCCCCGCGGGGTGCGTTGCTGCCGCGCAGCGTGTTCAGGACGGCATCGGCAATGGCAAACCAGGCGGTGACCGCCAGCCAGCCGAGGATGACCCGGGTGAGCGACACCTACCAGCGACGCCGGAGGGAGTCGACCGGCATCAGGTGTCCGCGCACCATCACCTGCTCGACCTGCCGCAGGTTGGCAATGTTGTCCATGGGATCGGCGCCCAGGATCACGAGGTCTGCCTTTCGCCCGGGGACGAGGGCACCGAGGGAGTCAGCGCCAAGGAGGAGCGCGGCATCGCGCGTCGCCGCATGCAGCGCCTGCGCCGGCGTGAAGCCCAGGCGGACCAGCAACTCGAGCTCACGCACCAGGCTCTCGCCCGGCACGAGCATGGGGGTGCCCGCATCGCTGCCCGCCACCACCCGCCCTCCCGCGGCGCGGAACATCCTCACGAACCGGTCCTGGCTGGGACGCGACAGCCTGAATGCCTCGAAATCTGCCGCCGCCCACTTCGCGCGGGCAATCATGTCGGGCACGTTCCACGCGGCCACCTCCTCCTGCGGCACCCCGGCCAGCGCCTCGGCGCTGGCCAGCGCGGGATCATCCAACCGGCTGAGCGTCTCATGCAGCACCAGGGTCGGCACCAGCGTCACCCTGGCGTCCACCAGGCGGGTGGCGACCCGCGCCATCGCGGCCGAGTCCAGCCCGGCCCACGCCTTCTCGAAGGCGGTCCACCCCGCGAAGTAACTGCTCCGGTGCGCCTGCATCAGGGCTGCACTGCCCGCCATGGCGGCCTCGGGGATGCCGGTCATGTGCTCGATGCTCTTCACCCCGAGGTCGGCCGCCGTCAGGGCGTCCACGTAGCCCAGGTGTGCCGCGATCCGGAGGCCGAACGTGTTGGCTTCATCGGCGATCGCGCGCAGTAGTTCGGGCGTGATCCTCGTGTACACCTTCACGTAGTCCACGCCCTTGACGGCCAGCTGGTCCACCGCACGCCGGGCGTCGTTGGTGCTCCCCACCGCCAGCGCGTCGGTGTAGATCGACGGGTTGCCATCGATCATGGCACCGGCGCTGAAGATGCGCGGGCCGGTGACGGCATTGAGGTTGGTGCGCTCGCGGAGGGCCAGGATCGAATCGAGCGTGCCATGCATGTCGCGCACACTGGTGACCCCGGACGCCAGGAAACGGTCGAGTGTCCACGGCGCTGCATGCACGTGTGCGTCGATGAGTCCCGGGATCACGAACTTGCCGGCCAGGTCGAGCGTCCGCATCCGGCGCGGGATGCTGACTTCATCCGGCGTACCAACGGCAGCGATCCGGTCCTTGCTGATCAGGACGACCATGCCCGGCTGCGGCCGGTCACTGATCCCGTCGATGACGGTGGCGCCGATCAGGGCAATGCCGTCCGGCGGGGGCCGGTTGCAGCCGGTCCCCAGCAGGACAGCCAGGAGGGCGAGGCTGGCACGGATCGGTGGTGCGATCATCAGGGAGTGACCTTGGCGGAAGTCGTGATGCTGTCACGATATAGCACATATCGGGCCGCCACTAGCCCGCTCGTGATCGACCGAATCGGGGGCTTGGCGAACCGGAGCCACCGGCAAGCTGCGGCCCCGGCTGGCACAGAGCGAGGGCGAGCCCGGCGACTGCTGGGCGCCAGGATGACGTTGCCGGGCCGGAACGCACGAGCGCCCCGGTGTGGTAACCGGGGCGCCCTGAAGAGCATGAAAGCCTAGCGCCGAGTCGAGCGCTTGGCCTTCCTGGCAGTACGCCGCACGGTTCGCCTGGCCTTGCCGGCCGAACGCTTCACCGTCCGCTTCGCGTTCCGCACCGAACGCTTCGCGGTGCGCGACGCCTTGGCGGTTGCACGCCGCGCCTTGCGGGCTGACTTCTTCGCGACACGCGCGCGGGCCGAGGAGGCACTCTTCTTCCCTGCCTTGCGCGCCGTGGAAACCGCCTTCTTCGCCTTCGTCACCTGCTTCCGTGCCTTCTTGACCTGCCGCTTGGCCGTGCGCACGGCGCGCTTCTCCGTGCGCTTGGCCGACTTCTGCGCGCGCACGAGGGTTCGCCTGGCCTTGCGTACCTGCTTCTTGACTGCCCGGGTCGCCTTCTTCTCGGCCGCCATGACGTCCTCACCCAGCTCACTCACCGCCTTCTTGACCGACGCGGCGAAGGCGCCGAACGCGGCCGCAGGCGAAGGGGTTGGCGGCGGGGGCGGAGGCGGGGGCGTGGCCGGCTCCGACGAACCGGGAAACTCATCCATCCACCCTGCGCTCTGCCAACTCGACTCGAGCTCGGCCATCGGTCTGCTCCTCTTGTCACAGGAAGGCGGCGTTTGCGCCGCGCGTGAAACGTGATGCAGGACCCGCGCTGACACCTAAGATGCACAAACTCACCCGCTCTGCAAGCACCGGCACACAGCATATGTTTGAGTCACCATCCCCTCGACACCACCGGGACGCTTACGACGTGGGTATTGCTCGTTCGGGCTTCCTGATGCGGGCCCTCACCCTGACCGGCACCGGCGGCCTGGACCAGCTGGTCCAGGCCGACGTTCCGGTCCCGGAAGTCCGTTCCCCACATGAAGTTCGGGTACGGGTCCTGGCCGCGGCCCTGAACCGCCTGGACCTGTTCGTGGCGGACGGCCTTCCCGGGGTCGCCTACCGCTTCCCGCACATCAGCGGCACCGACGGCACCGGCGTGGTGGACGTGGTCGGCAGCGCCGTGCAGAGTGTTCGACCGGGGGACCGGGTGATGATCAACCCGGGCATCTCCTGCGGTACCTGCCCCCAGTGCGCCCGCGGGGAGGAGTCGCTCTGCCCGGCGTTCCAGGTGCTGGGCGAGCACCGGCCGGGCACGCTGGCGGAGTACGTGGTGGTGCCCGAGGCCAACCTGGCCGCCGTACCACCGTCCATGCCCGATCCCCAGGCCGCGGCGTTCTCGCTGGCCACGCTCACGGCGTGGCGGATGCTCGTCACCCGCGCCTCGGTGGCGCCGGACGAGACGGTGCTGGTCTGGGGTGCGGGCGGTGGCGTGGCGCAGGCGGCGATCCAGGTTGCGGCCCTGCGCGGGGCGCGGGTGGTCGCGGCGAGCGGCGACGCCGCCAAGCTCGAGGTGGCGCGCAGCCTGGGCGCACATGAGGTCATCAACCACTCGACGGAGGACGTCGTGGCCCGGGTGCGTGCCCTCACGGCCAACCGCGGCGCCGACGTCATCATCGACTCGGTGGGTGAGCCGACCTGGCCGCGTTCGCTCCGCGTGCTCACCCGCGGGGGGCGCCTGGTCACCTGCGGCGCCACCGGCGGGCCGCACGTCACGCTCGACATCCGCAAGCTCTTCTGGCACCAGTGGTCCCTGCTGGGCAGCACGATGGGCAGCCATGCCGACTACGCGGCGATCGTCGAGCAGGCGGCGGCGGGGCGGCTCTGGCCCCGGGTGGACCTGGTGGTGCCGTTCGACCGCGCCATCGAGGCGTTCAGGCGACTCGAGTCGGGGGCGCAGGCAGGCAAGGTCGTGGTGCAGGTGGCACCGGGAACCCACGAGGGAGGCTGATCGTGTACGAGGTGTGGGAGCGACTGCAGTACGGGCTGTCCCAGGTGGCGGCGATCGTGCCGGCGATCCTCGCCGCCTCGCTGATCTTCCTGGCCGGCTACTTCCTGGCCCGGCAGCTCCAGCGGTGGGCCGATCGCACGCTGCAGCAGGTGGACTTCAACCGCCTGGCCCATGAGCGCGGCCTCGATGAGGTGATGACGCGCACGGGATCGCGACTCGACCCCGTGCGCACCGTCGCCGGCCTGCTCTTCTGGCTGGTGATGCTCGTGGTGATCCTGCTGGCGAGCGCCGCGCTGGGGCTCGACAGCGTGAACCTCATCCTCGGGCAGATCCTCGCCCTCCTGCCCGCCATCCTCGCCGCCATCATCATCGTCATCCTGGGCATGGTGCTGGGTGAGTTCGTGCGCGCCGTGATCCTGGTGTCCGTCGGCACCGTATCCGGAGTCCCCACGCTGGCCAAGATCGCCAAGGGGGCGGTGGTGCTCATTGCGGTGGCCATGGCGCTGCAGCAGGTGGGGGTGCCGGAAGAGATGCTCACGGCGGGATTCACGCTCGTGCTGGGAGCCGTGGCGCTGGCGGTCGGGCTGGCGTTCGGGCTGGGCAACCGTGAGCTCGCCGGTGAGCTCACGCGCCGCTGGTACGAGGCGGGCCGGCTCGGTGGCCGCCGGAAGGACGACGCTACTCCACCACCAGCCTGACGACCTTGCGGGTCCCGTCGGCCTGCTTCTGGGACCCGTAGGCGTAGGTGCCGCGCCCGAACCCGCTCAGCACCACGCCCGCCGGCAGCTCGACCTCGCGCTGCAGCGTGCCATCGCGGCTGAAGACCGCGTAGCGCGCGGGCGCATCGGCGCTGGGGCGGCTGTACAGCAGCCACGCCTCGCCCGCCTCGCGGGTGAGCGCTTGCTCGAAGGACGGCTTGTGCTCGGCGAACGGGTACGTGACCTGCACGCCCTGCGGCAGGCCGCGCTCGCGCAGGCGACTCATGACCTGCTCGCGGTCGTGGTCGGTCACCGGCACGCGCTCCCAGTCATGCGGCACGCCACGGGTCCAGGTGCCATCGGGTGAGCGCCAGTCCACCGAGTGCGTCCGGGCGCGCGCCACCCAGATGCTGCCGTCGGGCAGCACGCCGAAGGCATCAGCCGGCCCGTAGATCTGCGCCACCTTCTGGGATGCCTCCCCGATGGTCGCCTCGCCGTACTCGGGCGGGCTGACCCGTGCGACGGTGTCCACGGTGGCCCCGTCGAGCGCCACCCTGAGCACGACCAGGCTGTCGGTGAACATGGCGGTCCCCGGCTCGGCCCCGCCCATCACGGTACGGAAGTCGATCTTGTAGCCGTGGCCCGTCGTGTCGTACACCAGCACGGGCGTGGGGCCGCCGGCCTCGGGGAACGCCACGGCGCGCACAAACCCGCCGGGCGCCCACACCGTGGTGCGGATGGCGGCAAAGTCCACGAGGGCGATGCTGTCGCCCCCGAGGCGGGCCACCCAGCCAGGCATGCGGAAGCTGGACGGCGGCGCGCCCGGCGCGAGTGAATCCACCGGCGTGCCCACGGTGTCCACCGTGCCCGCCGCAAAGTCACCCACCAGGAAGTGCCTCCCACGCGGGTCAGTGAACGCCACCCGGCCGTCGCGAAGTTCCACGACGTCACCGATGGACCCGAACGACGGGGCCAGCGTGTGCTCAACGGTGAGGTGGGAGACCGGCACCGTGGAGCGGCCGCACCCGGCCAGGGCAAGGGCGGGGAGCCACAGGAGCATCGTGCGCATGCTAGGGCGTTCCGGGAATGGGGGCCTGACGAAGGTAGATGCCATCGCGCCCGGGACGGGCAACGAGGGCATGGCTCGCGCTGGCAGCCAGGACCTGGTGGTTCCAGGGCACCACGGCAATGAAGGCGAGGCGGCCGTCCCGGCCGACCACGTGGTACGACTGCACCGTGTCGCTCACGGCCCGGCTCCGCTCCAACCACACCCGGCCCGATGCGTCGGCGAACGCCGCGGTGAAGGCTGCCTTGATGGGGGCGAAGGGTAGCTGCTCCGCCGAACGCCGGAGCTCCTCGGGGAACTTGCTGACGAACTGTTCGCGGTCTGCCCGGGTCACCTCGAGCACGCGATCCGGCAGCGGCTGGCCACGGGCCTCACGCCCATCCGGCCCGCGGTGGTCCACCCGGTTGTGGTAGACCCGCGCCACCCAGATGGTTCCGTCATCCAGCACGCCCCAGCGATCCACGCCACTGAACACGCGGCGCTCGAAGCGCGGGCCACTGGCGGTCTCGATCGTGGCGAGGTCGAGCGGCGCCAGGCGCGCCACCGTGTCCACCGACGCGCCGACGCGCAGCACCGACGCCGAGTCGCGGTTGCCGCTGCCGTCCGATCCGGCCGGGGGGCGCATCTCGACCAGGAAGCGGCCCCCGGGGTCGCGCGCCTGCGGGAGGGCACCCCGTACCCGGTCGGAGACCGGCTCGGTGCGAACCGCTGCGCCATCAAGCGTCCAGAGTGCCGTGCGCCGGGAGAGGGGCTCGCCGGTGTAGAGCGTGTCGCCCGCACGAAAGAGGTTGAACGGCTGGCCCTGCCCCGGGTGCGCGAGGGTGTGCCGCGTGCCCGCACCCGGGTCGACGATGTCGGCTTCAGGCCCGCCCGGTACCAGGACGGCCCAGCGTGATCCGGCGATCCACGCCGCATCGGTCACCTCGGCAAAGGGCACCAGCACCGAGTCGCCCTGCGGGGCGAGCGTGACCTCGGGCACGGGCGGCGCCTTGGGGCCGCACGCGGCCAGGGTGGCGAGGAGCAGGAGCAGGGCACGCATACCGCGGGGAATATACGCCTATGGATTGATCCACCACGTGGCCTTCACCTGCAGCACGTTGTTGCCAGGGGACTGGAACAGCGAGTTGAAGCTCTGCCCCGGGTCGAACTCCGGAGAGCCATTGGCGTTGTCGCGGTTGTGGGTCCACACCAGGAACAGGGTGGAACCGGGTGACCACTCCCAGCGGAGCACCGCATTCCCTCGCAGCGACCCGATGGTGAAGTCAGGCAGGCCCACGTCAATCGGCGCGGCGGGGCCGTCGCCGTCGGGGTCCACCACACCGGCCTCCTGGTCCCAGGTGGAGCCACCATCGACGCCGTAGCGGAGGAAATCGAAGGTCCGCGGCGCCGCCAGCTCCTTCAACTGGCGGTAGTCGCCGCTGGAGATGAACGGCTGCATGAAGAGTTCGAGGCTGAGCCGCGGGGTGAAGATCCAGTTGAGCCGTATGTCTGCCGAGAGCGTCCACTGGGCGAGGTCGGCAAAGACATAGCGCTTGCCGTAGGTGTTCACGGCCAGCGGGTCGTCGAAGGTGCCCACGTACTGGGCCCCGTCGAGGTTGCGGTAGAGCTGCGGGCCCAGGGCCACCTGCAGCTGCTGCATCGGCCGCCACTCCACGTAGGACTCGATGCCCCAGCTGTTGTCGGCGCCCTGCTGGTACCGGTTCCCGAAGACAAAGAGGCCGTAGGCGACCCGGTGGCGGTCGTCGGAGTCGAACCCGATCGCTCCGGTGAACCCCGCGGGATTCAGCATCGCCGGCCCGCCGCGGGTGAGCCGGATGTTGGTGGTCTCGGGGTTTCCCTCCAGCCGCCAGTATATGCCCGAGAAGTTCCGGAACCGGATGTTGCCGTTGTGGAACAGCCCGGCGCCGGTGTGGTTGCCCCCAAAGTCCCACGCCGAGAAGGCGGCGAGGTTGACCCGGGCGGACTGGTACCAGCTGGTGGGCTGCATCCACCGGTAGCCGGTGAGCACGTGGCTGTTGATGATGTCGGAGCGGGGCGCAAAGCCCTGGTCGTTCAGCTCGAGCCCGGGATTGATCATCCCGAACGACGCATTCACCTGCACCGGGCCCTTCTGCTTGTTCACCAGCACCCGCCCGGCCCAGCCGGCCAGGGAGGTGGCTGCGGAATCCACCCGCACGTGCGTGGCATCGGGCCGCTGGAAGTAGTGCGTGCTGCCCTCCTGCAGGCTGCGAAGGCGCTCGGGCGTCCCGGTCACCAGGCTGCCCCCGGCCCATCCGGTCACCACCCACACCTTGTTCGCATCGAGGAAGGTCCAACCATCCAACCCGGCGGTGTAGGCGCCGCGGTTCATCTCGCTGGGGAGGAGGTCGTCATTGAAGAAGCGCTGCGTCACCGTCGAGAGAAGGCCGATCGCGTGGCGACCCCCGTCGAAGTCCCGCTGCAGGCGGAGCGCGTTCCAGCTGGTGAGCGGCTCCACCTGGGAGCGGGACTCCACGCCCGATGTCTGCAAGCGGGCGTACTCGCGCCGCGTGAGTGAGCTCATGAGGCCGATGTTGGTGCCGCCGGCGCGTCCGGCAAGCTTTGCCGCACCCAGCAGCCGCGTGCCGCCCGGAACGTCCACGTAGTCTGCCTCGGGGGTGCCCCCTTCGGGCCGGCGGCCGATGCGTCGGGTGTACACGAAGGTGTGCTGCGCCCAGTTGAACCCCCAGAAGTTGTTCGACCCGCCCGACCCGAAATTGTTGTAGAGGTCGGCGCCTTCCACGAAGAAGGGCCGTCGTTCCGGGAAGAACACCTCCACGTCGCTCAGGTTCACCACCGCCGGGTCGAGCTCCACCTGGCCGAAGTCGGGGTTGACGGTGCCATTCAGGGTGAGGTTCGAGCCCAGCCCCACCCGGAAGTCGGCGCCGAGCCCGGCCTCGTACTCCGACCCGTCGTTGAAGGGGTCCTCCACGTTGTGCCGCAGGTACGAGGCGCGGGCCGTGGCGTAGGGCAGGAGTTCCAGCCGCCTGGGTGGCTTCAGCTCGTCGAGTCCGACGAGCTCCGGGAAGCGCGAGACAAACCCACTGCCGTTGGTGGGGGTGAACACGAGGTACACGCGCTCGTTCCGGCGGGCGATGTCCCGCCGGAAGTTGATCCCCCACACCTGGTCGGCGCCGGGCCGGAAGCGGAGCTGGGAGTAGGGAATGCGCATCTCCGCCACCCAGCCCTGCGGTGTCCGCCTCGTGACGCCCTGCCAGACGCCGTCCCAGGTGTCGTCATCCCAGTCGTCGTTGAGCAGCGTTCCGTCGTACTGGGTGCCGGCCACGTTGAGGCCGAAGTAGTAGCCGGTGCGCCTGTCGCGGTAGGGGTCCAGGAACACCATGAAGCGGTCGGAGGTCACCCAGTTGTCGCGCCGGGCGAGTTGCGAGACGATCGAATCGGGGGCCGTGTCGAACAGCTCGGCCGAGATGAAGAGGGCGCGGTCATCGAAGGCGACCCGCACCACCGTCCGCTGGGTGGGGGGCGCGTTCTCGTCTGGCTCGCGCTGGGTGAAGCTGGTAATGGGCGCGGCGAGGCCCCACGCGCTATCGGTGAGGATCCCGTCAATCCGGATGGGGGCGCGGGTGCGGGTGGCGGCGTAGGCTGCCGCCGCCGCCGGCCGCAACGATTCTCCGGGGAGGGCTCCAGCACTCCGCAGCGGACGCTCGGCGGAGACAACCTGGAGCAACATCGCGGTGACCAGGAGCACGCGTACGTCCCCGTGTGGTGCGGGTGGCTGGCGGCAGGGGTGGTTGCACGTCCTTGGATGCCACCAGCGGCCTCAAGGTTGCATCAGGGGCCCTGGTCCCGGACCAGCACTTCCTCGAAGTACGCCAGCGCCCGCGGGTCGCCGCTCTGTCCCAGCCAGAAGATGGCGCGCTTCCGGAGCGTGGGGTCGTCGCTGGTTCGTGCCACCTGGATCAGCGCCGGCACACCCTCGTCCCCCGGCCGCTGGGACAGGGCGAACACCGCCGATTCACGGACCTCACGATCGACCGCCGCATCCCCCACCACCTCCCGCAGCCCCCGGGTGGCGGCGTCCGCAGCCTCCTGGCCCACCCAGAAGACGGCCGCCTTGCGCGCATCGGTCCGGGCCGCAGCGTCCCGGGCCAACTTCAGGAGGCCGGGCCACACCTCGACACTGTCGGCAATGGTTGCGGCGAAGACGGCGTCGTCTGCCGCCCCACTGTTCCGACGGGCGAGGGAGAGGAAAAGTTGCGCGGCATCCCGCGCGGGCACGGCCCCCAGGTCGGTGACGTCGCTTCGTGCGAGCCAGCGTCCGCCCACCCGGGTGGTGATCCCGGTCGCCTCACCGCCCGCCACGCGAATGGTGACATGTGCCGGTCCCGGCTTGCAGTCCCGCGTCCAGTCACCCGACCCGTCATCGCGGATGGTGATGTTGCCCTCGCCGCTCCCGCAGACACCTGGCCGCGTGGCGAAGGTCAGCCGCACCGTGGCATCCTTCATCCCCAGCACCCGCTGCTCCAGGGACTGCGCGTGGCACGCACTCCCGAGCGCAAGGAGCGCCACGGTTGCGGCGACCGCCCCGGCCGCCCTCACTTCGCCCCCGTCAGGATCTGCTCCAGCACCTGGGTCACGCGCGGGTCGTCCGACTGGCCCAGCCAGAAGATGGCCTTCTTCCTGAGCTCCTGGTCCTTGTCGCTCCGGGCGATCTCGATCAGCTTGTCCGTCGCCGCCGGTTCGTTGCTCTGCGAGAGGGCGAAGACCACCTGCTCACGCATCTCGGGATCCTGCAGCGAGCCATACAGCGCCGCGAGGGTCGCGGCACTGCCGTCCTGCTGTCCCAGCCAGAACAGCACCTTCTTGCGTGCCTCGACCGGCTCCTTCGGGTCGCGCGCGATGCCCTGCAGCCAGGTGCGGCCGGCGGGGTCGTCCGACTGGGCCACGCCGAAGATGATCTTCGCCTTCAGATCCTCATCCCTGGTGCGCCCGTAGAGGTCCCGGAGGAAGGTGCGGGTCGCCGCGTCATCCTTCTGGCCCAGCCAGAACACTGCCCGTTCCCGGAGCTCCGGCGATGCACCCTCGTTCGCCGCCAGGTCCTTGAGCGACTGCAGCGCCCGGGGAGCATCCTGCTGCGACATGGCGAAGACGGCCCTCTCCTGCAGTTCGCGATCGGTGGACTGCCTGAGGATCGAGTCGAGCGCCGCCACCGCCTCGGGCGAGTTCACCTGTGAGAGCCAGAACACGGCCTGGCCCCGCACCTCGGCGTCGGGGTCGGTCCGTGCGGTCCGCAGCAGGATCGGGGCGGCATTCGGCGCCTGCTGGGCCACGATGAACACCGCCCGGCGCCGCAGGCATGCAGAACCCGCATCGCGCCGCGCGAGCACCTTCTCGAGCACCGGCAGCGCCCGCGACGGGTCCATCTGCATGAGGCCCGTGAGCGCTGCGGTCTGGACATCGTCCTCCTCCTCGCAGG
This sequence comes from uncultured Gemmatimonadaceae bacterium, assembly GCA_964638035.1. Lineage (GTDB taxonomy): Bacteria > Gemmatimonadota > Gemmatimonadetes > Gemmatimonadales > GWC2-71-9 > JAGGAG01. The sequence goes on from CAZWXD010000012.1 coordinate 90,828, forward strand.
CATCACCGGATGTGCCGGCCCCGGGGCCGCGCGGCGCGGTGGGTGCGCGGGGCGCCCTCGCGGTGTTGCGCGGGGCGGTGGGAGCGACGGGCGATGCCGGTCGTGCCGGCATGGTTGCCGCCGCAGCGGTGCGGGCAACATCCTCGGCGGCGGCAGCGTCACCCTGGCGCGCGAGCGACGCCGTGAGTGACGCGCGAAGCGCGCGCGCATCGCCATTGCTCGCCGCGGAGGGGTGCTTGCTGGCCTGCTCATCGAGGGCGGCGATGGCGCGGCGCAGGTCCGCCGTGCTCCCTCCCCGGGACACCGCGTACGCCTCCCAGTAATAGGAGTCCGGCACGTAGCCCGACCTGGGGAAGCGCCGCCGGAGGTCGCGCATCAGGTCGGCGGCCTCGCGAAACCGCCCGCGCGTCATCGCCTCGCGCGCGGCGCGATAGACCGAATCGGCCGGATCGCCCTGCAGGGTGAGGCGGGGCAGGGAGCCCTGCACCTGGCCGGGTGCGCGGGCCAGCACCGTGGCCCTGGCCGCGACTGTTGGTGCAGCAGGAGCGGGGGTGGCGACCTGGGAGCGGGCACCGGGCGCCACGGCGCCCAGCAGGAGGAGGCCGGGAACGAGCCGGATGAGTGGGGTATGCATCAGCTGACTCCGGTGGAGAGTGACACGGGGATGCGCGGGGTCGCCGTCCGGAGGCGCGTCAGCGTGCCGGAATGCTCGAGCCCGTCCGTGATGAGCTGTACGTCGCCCGGGTGCGCCCGTCCCTCGAGCTGCGTGATCTGCACCAGCACGAACTCGAGGTCGAGCAGGAGCTGGCGAAGCCCGGGATCGGTTCCCGGTGCGCTGGCGAGGAGCCGGTTGGTCGCGAGGAGTTCGCGGGCCACCGGGATGGCCGTGGTGTCCGGCGTGCCCCTGCGAGCCGACGCCCTGAAGAGCGTGAGGTATGTCTCGGCCTGCCGGATATGCCCTGCGGCCGCAACCGAGAGGGCCGTCGCAGGATCCGCCGGGGTGGATGCAACGCTGGCCGGCCGGGACAACTCGCCTGCCGGGGTGGCGCGGCGCCCCAGGACGAACCCGATCGCGAGCACCGCTGCGATGGCGCTGCCCCAGGCGGCAGCCCGGCGTGCCAGCGCGCGACGCCCTGGCGCCAGTCGCACCACACCGGGCCTCGGTGCCCCGGTCGTGGCTGCCCGGCGCTGCGCCGCGATCGCGTTCCAGACGCGCTCCCGGTCGAAGGGTGGCGGCTCCTGGTACTCACGGGCCATTGCCTGCAGCTTGTCGTCGAGTTCATCCATGGCTCAATCCCTCACAAAGTCCGCCAGGCGCTCCCGGAGCCGGGCCCGGGCCCGGAAGAGCTGCGCCTTCGATGTGCCGCCCTGCACCCCGAGCATCTGCCCGATCTCCTCGTGGGTGTAGCCCTCCACGTCGTGCAGCAGGAACACCATCCGGTATCCCTCGGGGAGGTTGTCGATCTCCCGGTGCAGCCGGTCCCGCAGGTCGGGCTCCACCTCCCGTCGCATCGGGGCGGGCACGTCCCCGGCTTCCTCCAGGGTGCCCGCCACGCCGCGTCGCTTGCGCCGTCGCAGGGCGTTGAGCGCGGTGGTGACTGCAATGGCCCCGAGCCAGCTCCCGATCCCCGACTCGCCCCGGAAGTCGCCGATCCGCTCGAACGCGCGGATGAACGTCTCCTGCAGGCAGTCCTCGGCCGCGTCGCGGTCGCCGAGGTACCGGTAGGTAAGCCGGTACAGGCGGTCCGCATGCGCATCGTAGAGCGCCCGCTCCGCTGCCGGGTCACCCGCCCGGATCCGTGTGATCAGTGCCTGCTGGTCCACCTGGCTCCCGGGCGCTGGTTGCTGGCTGCGACAGCCCGTAGACAACGGGTGTCTGGAAAGGGTTGCGCGGACGTCTCCCCAGAGCGGCGCCGCGGCAACCCGGATGCTCCTACGCAACCCTTGGCCGCCGGGATGCATCCAAGCAGGTGAAAGCGAGGAGACCGTCATGGCACACACCCCAGCGCAGGGCATCCACGTTCACCTGCTCCACGATTCCTGCGGCCGGGTGCTGGGACTCGTGCGGTCGCCGGCCATCCAGCAGCGGACCGGACCGGGTGCGCCGACGGTCCTCCTGGTGCGCCAGGCCAATCGGCGGGCCGACGGGCCCCCCTACGGGGAGAGCACCCGCGCCGCTGGTTGACACTCGGTTGATGGGGGGCGCGTAGGGTTGGGACAACCTGCCAACAGGTGACAGGGAAGCGAAGCGAGACGGCGGCTCGGGGTTGCTCCCGGGCCGCCGTCGGCATTTCGGTTGCGGGCTGGGGCGTTCAGGGCATCGTGAAGGTGGTGACGGTGACGGGCGGGATGCCTGTCGCGCCTGTCAGGGTTCCCTCGAAGGTCTGGGTTTCGTGTCCCTGCCGTGAGACTCGCACGGTCCACGGGTTCGTGGTGACGCCGCAGTCGGCGTACAGGTGTACTTCCACGGTGTACTCGCCATCGGGGGCCGTGCCGGCGGGCCAGGAGATGATCTCCTGGTTCACATCATCGATGTCGCATGCCGGGTTGGAGTCGAGGTCGAGCGAGCCACCCTCGGGCGTTGACGTGTCCCCGTAAAACACGTGCTGGCCCAGTCCGTCGGTCACATGCAGGTCCACGTCGCTCCGGCCGACCCAGGTGAGCATCACCGCCACGTCGGCGGCAGCCAGGTCACCGGGATTCAGGTTCACCACCAGCGGCTGGGTCACGCCACCGTCATAGCCCAGCAGGGTCTGCATGTTGAATTGCTGGGACGGCGGCGTGTTGGCCAGGGTCACGGCCAGGTCCAGCTGCGCCACCCCGTCGGGGAGGGTGAGCTGGTAGTAGCCGTCCATCCCTTCCACCATCAGGTAGACGATCGAGAAGGCACCTGAGGCCTGGACGGCATAGCGGAAGGGCTGGCCCACCAGCGGCGAACTGATGAGCGCGCCCTGGGGATCCAGCCCGCCGGTCGCCACCGGGGGGGCACCGTCGTGGTACACAGCGGTGACCTGCACCGGCACCATGGCGAATGCTGATGCCAGCCGCTGGAAGGGAGCCTTCACCCAGCGGCCGTTGATGAGCTCGGGGGGGAGTCGCCTGACGACGGGGACGTCCGCGTCCACCGTGGCGGACACCGCGGAGATGTACTCATCGGTGCGGCCGTCGCCTGGGCCGTTGTCGTTGTCGTCGCTGCTGCAGGCAGCAAGGAGGATCGCCGCCGCAGCAGCGATCCCGAGGGTGACGCGGGTCATGAAGTAGCTCCTGGCAGGGATATTCGGAAGATGCACGCCCAGTCACCAACGCGCCATTTCCGGTCGCCAGGGCTCACGGCGTACCTGCAGGCCCCTCCCCGGCTACGCTGGCCTGGGGGGCCACCTCCCGGCGGACAACCGGGGCCACCCGGGTACCCAGGAGTTCGATGGCCCGGAGCAACTCGCGATGGGGCATGGTTCCCACGCTGAGCTGCAGGAGGAAGCGGTCATGCCGGAACAGCTCGTGCTCGAGGAGGATCTTGTCGATCACCTCCTGCGGGCTGCCCACCAGCAGGGCACCGCGGGGGCCACGTTCGGCGTCGAAGCGCTGCCTGGAAACCGGCGGCCATCCGCGTTCCCGGCCGATGCGCCCCATGACGTCGGCGTAGGGCGGCCAGGCCAGCTCGGTGGCCTCCGCCGACGATTCGGCGATGAAGCCGTGCGAGTTGATGCCCACCTTCGTCCGCGAGGGGTCATGGCCAGCACGCGAGGCCGTCTCGCGGTACAGCTCCACCAGCGGCACGAAGCGCTCCGGCATCCCGCCAATGATGGCCAGCGCCATCGGGAGGCCCAGGGTCGCTGCACGCACGACGGATTGCGGCGTCCCGCCGACGGCGACCCACACCGGGAGCTCTGCCTGCACCGGCCGGGGGTGCACTTCGCGTCCCTCAATGGGAGCGCGGTGGCGCCCGGACCAGGTCACCCGCTCCTGGGCGCGGATTCGCAGCAGCAGGTCCAGTCGCTCGGTGAAGAGTTCGTCGTAGTCGTCGAGCGAGTACCCGAAGAGCGGGAAGGACTCGGTGAACGAGCCGCGGCCCGCCATGACCTCCGCCCGGCCGCCTGAGAGCAGGTCGAGTGTCGCAAAATCCTGGAAGACCCGCACGGGGTCGTCCGAGCTCAGGACGGTGACGGCGCTGGTGAGCCGGATGCGCCGGGTGCGCATCGCGGCCGCGGCCAGCACCACGGCGGGGGACGATACGATGTAGTCGGCCCGGTGGTGCTCGCCGACGCCGAAGACGTCGAGGCCCACCTGGTCGGCCAGCTCGACCTCCTCCAGCAGGCGGCGCAGCCGCTCCTCCTCGCTCACGAGATGCCCGGTGCGGGCATCCCGTGTGCGCTCGGCGAAGGTGTAGATGCCGATCTCCATGCGCGGGCTCCCGCTAGGTGTAGATGATGAAGACGTTGTTCACTGTCGTTCTGCCATGCGCTGCGCTG
>CAZWXD010000013.1:0-87626 GCA_964638035.1 uncultured Gemmatimonadaceae bacterium
AATTGGCAGAGCAAGTGACTCTTAATCACTAGGTTGTAGGTTCGATTCCTACGCGCCGCATTCTCATGACGACCGGGCTCACGCCGGTCGTTCCTGCTTTCAGGGACTGCCAGCAGGGTTGCCTCCTAGGGCTTCACGACGAACCCCTCCCGCCGAGCCGCGTCGGCCAGCCGCTGATCCAGGGTCACGAACTCGAGGCTGCCGCGACGGTGGTTCGATCCGGTCGATGCAGCGGCCAGCTGCAGGGCGTCCGCCGCGCGGAGCAGGTGCGCCCGCAGCAGGCGCTCCGCGTCGTCGCGCACCGCGAATGTCGGGGATACTTCCACCCACCCGTCACCCAGCGTCGTCAGGCGCGTCCAGGCCAGCACACTTTCGCGGGCGGGGAGTCGCCCTTCGCGCTCCAGGCGCGCCAGGGCCGACGCGCACTCGAGCCGCGTGCCCCACCACACCATGACCGACGCATCGGCCTCCAGCAGGCCGGTCAGTTGTCGGGTCTCCGGCTCCGGCACCAGCAGCGGAAGGACCGCAGAACTATCCCAGAACCTCATCGGCCCGACTCCCGCTCCTCCAGCAGGTAGTCCACCGCACTCGGCCCGGGACCAACCTTCGGCATGGGAAGCTTGAGGATCGAAGCCCCGGGGTGCTTCCGGGGCAGCGCCACCAGGCCGCGCTCAACCAGGCCCTTGAGCTGCACGGTCAGGTCGTCCAAGTCGGCAACCGGCTCGAGCCTGGCAACCGGGGTACCGCGATCGGTGATCACGATGCTCTCCCCTTGCTGCACCTCGCGGATCAGCATCGATAAGTTGTTCTTGGCATTGGAGATAGATTCATATCTCATGATATGGCCTTTATAGCTATTGATGGCTAGGTGATATAGTCGGTGTATTGTGGCAACAATAATATGGCTAAATAGGCCATGACGCAACGCCGAGGTTGATTCCACGGTCCCCTTGGGTCAGCCGCCCCGAATCGCGCATATTCCCGCCATGCAAGACTTCGAAAAACTCGGCGCCTTCTACCTCGGTCGCCGAATCGACCCGGCCAGCCAGGAGCCCACGCCCAGCCTCGTCCTCTACGACGCCAAGGACCTCACCACCCATGGCGTCATTATCGGCATGACCGGGAGCGGCAAGACCGGCCTCGGCATCGGCCTCATCGAGGAAGCGGCGCTGGACCACGTCCCCGTCATCGCCATCGATCCCAAGGGCGATCTCGGCAACATCCTCCTCACGTTCCCCAACCTGGCCGGGCCCGACTTCGAGCCGTGGGTGAATCGCCAGGAGGCCGAGGCGAAGGGCCTGGGAGTGGCGGCATATGCCGCACAGCAGGCCGAGACGTGGAAGAAGGGGCTGGCAGACTGGGGCGAGGATGGAGCGCGCATTGCCCGGCTCCGGGACGCGGCCGACTTTGCCATCTACACACCGGGCAGCACGGCCGGGACGCCGATTTCCGTGCTGCGCTCCTTTGCGGTACCTCCCGAGGCCGTTCGCGACGATCGCGACCTCTTCAGGGAGCGGATCCAGACTACCGCAACGAGCGTCCTGGCCCTGCTGGGCATCGATGCCGATCCCATCACCAGCCGCGAGCACATCCTCATTGCCAACGTGCTGCAGCGTGTGTGGACCGACGGCAAGGCACTCGACCTCGCGCAGCTCATCGGGCAGATCCAGTCGCCGCCCTTCCAGAAGATCGGTGTGATGGAGGTGGACCAGGTCTTCCCGCCGAAGGACCGGATGACGCTCGCCATGCAGCTCAACAACCTCCTGGCGGCGCCGGGTTTCGAGGCCTGGATGGAAGGCGTCCCGCTCGATGCCTCGCAGTTCCTCTACGGGCCGAGCGGCAAGCCGCGGGTGTCGGTCATCTCCATCGCCCACCTGGGCGATGCGGAGCGGATGTTCTTCGTGACCATGCTGTTGAACGAGCTCATCGGCTGGATGCGTCAGCAACCGGGCACCGGGACGCTGCGTGCGCTGCTCTACATGGACGAGATCTTCGGGTACATGCCCCCGGTCCGGAACCCGCCTGCCAAGCAGCTCTTCCTGACCCTCTTCAAGCAGGCCCGTGCCTACGGACTGGGCGTGGTGGTGGCCACCCAGAACCCCGTGGACCTCGACTACAAGGCGCTCTCCAATGCCGGGACCTGGTTCATTGGCCGGCTGCAGGCCGAGCGGGACAAGGCCCGGGTCATGGAGGGACTGGAAGGCGCCTCTGGCGGCCGCTTCGACCGGGCTGCCACGGAGGCCCTGATTGCCGGGCTCGGCAAGCGCGTCTTCCTCCTGCACAACGTGCACGAAGACGAAGACGTGCTCTTCCAGACCCGCTGGACGATGTCCTACCTCGCCGGTCCGTTCTCACGAGAGCAGGTGCGGAGGCTGTCGGCCGGCGCGCCCCAGGCTCCCATGGCGCCGTCGCCGACCCAGCGTCCGGGCGGCGGCGAGGTGTACACCATGCCACCCACCGTGCCGCCAGGTATCTCGCAGTACCATGTGCCCGGTGCCGCCGGGGAGCCGCGCTGGGTGCCGCAGCTCCTCGGCGTGGCCGACGTCAGCTACAGCAACGCGAAGCTCGGCGTGGACCTCACCGAGCGGGTCGTGCACCTCCTCCCGTTTGGCGAGGGACCGGTGGCCGTGGACTGGGCGCTGGCGCAACCCGCGGGCATCCCGGTCGACCGGGTGAAGGAGGGGCCGCCCGCGTCGGGACAGTACGACGAGGTGCCCGGGCCAGCGCTCAACCCGAAGAGCTACGCCGAGTGGTCGAAGGGTTATGCCCGGTGGCTCAGGACGGCACAGGCGCTGACCCTCTTCCGCAGCACGGTGTTCAAACTCACGTCGACCGCAGGCGAGAGCGAGCGCGACTTCCGCATTCGCCTGCAGCAGCAGGCTCGGGAGCACCGCGATGCGCGCATCGCGGCCCTCCGCGAGAAGTATGCACCCAGGGTGGCGGCACTGCAGGAGAAGCTGCGCCTGGCGGAGCAGCGCCTGGGGCGGGAGCAGCAGGAGGCCGGCGCGCAGAAGGTGCAGACGGCGGTCTCCTTCGGCACGGCGGTCATTGGGGCGCTGCTGGGCCGGAAAAAGCTGAGCGCCACGACGGCATCGCGCGTGGGCACGGCGGCGCGTGGTGTTGGCCGGATGCAGAAGGAGGCGGGCGACGTGCAGCGTGCCGATGAATCGGTGGAGGCGAGTCGTACCCGCCTGGCCGAGCTGGAGCAGTCGGTGCAGGACGAGATTGCACGCCTCGAAGCCGGCACCGACGCCCAGGCAGAGTCCCTGGAACCGGTGGTCGTGAAGCCGAAGGCCGGCTCCGTGGCTGTGCACACGGTGGGGCTGGCCTGGGTGGCCGACTAGCGCTTCGGGTTCAGGTGCCCGGGTTCACGGCCTTCCCGCCCACCGGGCCCTGGATGCCTGGGGTCAGGATCGTCGTCGTGGGGAAGGCCAGCTCGCTCCCGTTCCGCTCCACGATTTCCATCATGGCGAACAGGGCTTCCTGCCGTACGGCGCGGAACGCGTTCATGTCGGGGACGATGAACCAGGCCGCAACCTCGACGTTGAGGGTGTAGTCCCCGAACCCCGCCAACTTGCAGATCACCAGGTCGGGCCACACCTGTGGCTGGGCGCGCAGCCAGGCCTCGATCTCCCGGGTGATGGCCTCCAGCTGCGCCCGGGTGGTGCCGTACACCAGGCCCAGCCTCGTACTGAGCCGGAAGCGGTCTCGCGCCGCGAAGGACTCGAGCCGCATGTCAGCGAGCCGTCCGTTGGGATAGGTCACCAGCGACCGCTCGAAGGTGCGGATCTGCGTCGAGCGCAGCCGCACCGACTCCACCGTGCCCTCGACGTCCTCGACCTTCACCCAGTCACCCACCTGGAAGGGCTTGTCGCTTACGATGGCGAGCGACCCGATCACGTTCTCCAGGGTCTTTTGCGCACCCAGCGCGATCGCAATGCCGCCGATGCCCAGGCCGGCGAGGAGCGTGCCGACCGGGATGTGGAACTGGGCCAGGACCGCCGTGGTCCCGAGGAATGCGACGAACACTCTCGCGAGGCGGCCGCCCAGCGGCGCCAGGGAGAGCACATCGGCGCGCTGGCCGGCCCAGGCCGAGGCGATCACGCGGCGCTGCACCACGTCCAGTGCGCGCAACACGGTCCAGAACAGTGCCGCGGTCACCATCGCCTTGATGAGGTCGCCCAGGAAACCCTGGACCGACGCATTGAGCCCGATCCGGTTGATGACCGGGCCCACGAAGATCGCCGTGCAGGCGAGCAGCAATGGGGCCCGCAGCCCCTCCACCAGGTCGTTGTCCCAGCTCGGTGCCGTGTTCCTGACGATGGCGCGGAGCAGCAGCATCAGGAACCGCTCGAGGACCACGCCCAGCAGGATCACCACGGGAACGGCGAGGAGGAGCGCCAGCCACTGCCACCACTGGACGCGCAAGGGTCCTGACCGCCTCAGCGCGTCGGGAAAGAGTTCCCGGATCCAGTTGTCGCCCAGGCCATCGTACAGCGCGTCCATGCGCCGGATCGTCGGCGCCGAGAACACCCAGCGAGGCTCGCCGCCACGCGCCGCCCGGATGAGCCGCACGGGGTCGTAGACCCCGTTGGGTCGTGCGATGACGCCCAGTTGCTCGACATTCTCCGCAAGGCCATCTGCCGTGTCACCCGCGACGCTGGGAGACAGCTCGTTCAACTCGATCCACAAGTAGCGGTCGAGCACCGTCTTGAGGCGCTCCGTCAACTGGACGGCGCGCGCCGAGTCGGTGCCGGCCGGCAGGGCCAGGAACTCGGATGCCGACACCCACTTGCCGTCGTTGGCGAGGCGGAAGAACTGGTCCATCGACCAGCGAGGTGACCCCGGTTCCACCTGCTTCGCGGCCTCCGACGCCGTGGCTGGGGTGGCGCCATTGGTGCCCTGGGTCGAATCGGCGCTGGGGCTTGCCTGCGGCGCAAGCGGAGTTGGCAGCTTGACCTGCGCTGCGGCGGGCCAGGCCAGGGTCTGCAGCCCGAGGGCCAGTCCCAACGCCGCCCGTCGCATCAGGTGGGGTGAAGCAGCGGTCAGGATCCCTCCGTGTGGTCGTGGGGCTCTCCGCCCCGTCCTCGTGCACGACACCAGAATACCAGCCTCGGGCCCCCGCTGCACCTGCTTGCAGCCGATGCGGTAAGCCAAGGCCCCGCACGGGGCTGGGCGTGGCCACACCCCTCGTCGGCGCCCGGCACCGGCGTTGCTCCTCCCATGCGGGATGACCCGCACCATGTCCGCCCGCCGCCTGGCGCTCGGCGTCGTGATCATGCTCCAGGCCCTCGCCGCATGCAGCTCGGGTGGCGACCCCCTCGCGCCACCGACGCTCGGCGGCATTGCCCTCTCGGTGTCCGGGTTGCCCGCTGGCGGTGCCGGCGCCATCCAGGTGGCCGGTCCCGGCGGGTACTCGCAGGCGGTCTCATCGTCGACCACCCTCGATGGCCTTGTGCCCGGGCAGTACAGCATCAGCGCATCGCCCGTCACGGCCAACGGGAGCACCTGGCTGCCCGCGCCGGCGACGCAGGTTGTGGATGTCCCGGCATCGGCCAGTCGGGTGCCAGCAGCAGTCACCTATGGCGTGTCCATCGGGAGCCTGGTCGTGACCGTCGCTGGCCTTCCGGCGGGCACCGACGCCGCGGTCACGGTCACCGGCGCGGCTGGCTACACCGCGGTGGTGCCGGTCACGGACACGCTGGAAGGCCTCGTGGCCGGCACCTACACGGTGACCGCGAGCAACATCACCGCCGGACCATCCACCTGGGCCGCGGCACCGCAGAGCCAGTCGGTGCAGGTGGTCGCCAACGTGGCCGCGGCCGCCACCGTGACCTATGCCGTCTTCGTGCCCGGTTCGGTGAACCTGCGCATTGACGGCATGAACCTCACCCAGTCGGTCCAGTCGTACACCGACACCATCCCCCTGGTGAGTGGCCGGGATGCCCTCCTGCGGGTGTTCGTGCGGGCCGACCAGCCCAACACCGTGGCGCCGAATGTTCGCGTTCGGCTCTACAACGGGGCCAACCCGGCCCCGGTCGAGGAATGGACGATCCCGGCTCCGGGGCCGAGCGTGCCCGTCGCGATAAGCGAAGGGACGCTCGCCAGTTCCTGGAACCTGCTCGTCCCCGGGGCGCTGCTGCTGCCGGATGCGCGCATCCTGGCCGACGTGGATCCCGGCAACGGGTTCGGGGAGAGCGACGAGACCGACAACACCTTCCCCCTCTCGGGGACGGCGAAGCCGCTCGCGGTACGGGCCGCGAACCCACTGAGCCTGCGCTTCGTGTCGGTGGTGGTGCAGGGGAGTGCCGGTGGCGTCACGCCCGCCAACGTGGATGACTTCACGGCGATGATGCGAAAGGTGTTCCCGCTCCGGACCGTGAACGTGGACGTGCGGAGCCAGCCGTTCACCTCGGCTGCACCCGCCCTGCAGTCCGGCAGCTCCGGGGAATGGGGCCAGGTCCTGAGCGAGGTCAACGCCCTCCGGACCGCCGATGGCTGGGCGGGGTACTACTACGGGGTTGTGCACACGAACTACAACTCGGGCATCGCCGGGATCGGCTACGTGCCGGGTCGCGCCGCCATCGGATGGGATCGGTTGCCGAGCGGCGATGGCATCATGGCCCATGAGTTCGGGCACAACCTGTCCCTGAGCCACGCGCCCTGCGGTGGGGTGTCCAACCCCGACCCTGCGTTCCCCCGGCCTGACGGGAGTACCGGAGCCTACGGCCTCGACCTTGGCACCATGACTCTGAAGCCGCCCACGGCGAAGGACCTGATGGGCTACTGCGGCGGCACGCAGTGGATCAGCGAGTATCACTACCTCCGGGCGTTCAACTATCGCAGCGGCAACCCCCAGGCAATGCGGGCAGGTGCCCTGGCGGAAGGCCTGCTCGTCTGGGGCCGGGTGGTCGACGGACGCATCGTGCTCGAGCCAGCCTTCCCGGTGGCCGTGGCCCCGGGCCCCGCCAGTGGGCGGTACGTGGCCCAGGCCGTCGATGCCGCCGGGCGCCTGATGGCGCAGCAGGCATTCGACGCCTCGGTCGTGGCAGATGTTCCGGGAGACGACCAGCACTTCGCGGTGGTCCTGCCCCTCACCAGTGCGCAGCGGGTGCAGGTTGCCCGCCTTCGGGTCCGCGGTCCTGGCGCCACGGCCATCGCGGAGCGGACGAGCGCCACCGCGCTGCGGAGCGGGGCCGCCGGCGTCGCCATGATGCGAGCACCCGTCGGACGGAGCCTGGAGCGTGCGGCGCCCGGGGCGGCACGACTGCGGTGGGACGACTCGGCGTGGCCCATGGCGGTGGTGCGTGACGCGGTCACCGGCGCCATCCTTGCCTTTGCGCGCGGCGGCGACATGACCCTGGCGGCACCAGCCACGGCGCTTGACGTGACCTGGTCGGATGGTGTCCAGGGCGTGAGCGAGAGGCTCCCGTAAGGCTCCTGCGCGGCCCGTAGCACAAGTACATTGCCGCATGCGCATCCCCACCCTCGCGTTGGGCCTGGCGGCCACGATCACGGTGGCTGCAACAGGCCAGGCCGCAACCCGGCACGAACGACCCAGCCTCCTGGTCCTCATTGCGGTGGACCAGATGACGCCCGCCTACTTCGACCGCTATGCCGCAGAGTTCACCGGTGGCCTCGGCCGACTCTACCGGAACGGGGTGGTCTTCACCGATGCCCGGCAGGATCACGCCATCACCGAGACGGCACCCGGCCACTCGACCCTGCTCTCGGGGCGACCACCTGCCTCCACCGGCATCGTGTCGAACAACCTCGGGGTGGTCGACCGCGCCTGGAAGCTCGTGGGTTCGACGGCCACGGGTGCCTCGCCCGCGCGGTTCCGCGGAACTGCCCTCCACGACTGGCTCCTCGCTGCGGACAGCGCCTCGTCCGTCCTGTCGTTCTCCACCAAGGACCGCGCGGCCATCCTTCCGGTGGGGCGCGCGGGCAGCGACGTCTACTGGTTTCGGGGCGGGCGTTACACGACCAGCACATGGTACCGGAAGGAACTGCCGCCATGGCTCGAGGCCTGGAATGCCAGGCAGGGCGCTCTCCGGCTCCTCGGGATGGAGTGGAACCCCCTGTTCGGGACGGAGCGCTACCCTGAGCCGGATTCGGTGCCGTACGAGCACGGGGGCCGGGACGTCACCTTTCCGCATCGCCTGCCAACCGATACATCCACGTTCCTGTATGAGCTCATCCACACACCCTGGACAGACTCGCTCACCCTCGACGTGGCGCTCGAGGGCGTGCGGGCCACGGGCCACGGCGCCCGCGGGCACGTCGACCTCCTCGTGGTCTCGCTGTCGGGGACCGACGAAGTGGGGCACCGGTACGGACCGCAGTCGCGCGAGATCCATGACCAGCTGCTCCGGCTCGATCGCTGGTTGGGCCAGTTCCTCGACTCGCTCGGCACGATGGTGCCTCCGGGGCGCACGGTTGTGGCGCTGGCCGCCGACCACGGCATGACCCCGTACCCCGAGGCCACCGGCACGGGGGGCAGGGTCAACCTGGCACCGCTGGTGAAGGACTTGAATGACGGGTACGGCAGGCGCTATCACACCCGGTTTGCGTTCGGCATGTCGTCCGGCCTCGTGTATGCCGACCTGCCGGCGCTCCGGAGCCGTGGCGTGGACGTGGACAGCCTCGGCGCGGCCATCGCGCGGCAGGTGGCTGCCCTTCCCGGGGTGGCCACGGTATACACCCCTGTCGATCTCACTCGTCGGGCACGATCCAGCAATGATGCACGGCTCTGGCGGCGCGCCCTGCCGGGCGACCTGGAGTGGCTGGCAGCGGCATCGCTCAAGCCGGGCTGGATCTGGGCCACCAGTGGCGAGGACGCCGAGCACGGGGCGACATCGGTGCTCGACATGCACATTCCGCTCATCTTCCTGGTTCCCGGCATCCCGTCCGCACGGGTGACGCGGCGCGTCACGAGCGAGGACATCGGCCCCACCTTCGCGGCGCTGGCCGGCGTGCGCCCCACCGAGCCTGTCACGGGGAAGCCGCTCCGTGAGGTGCTGGTCCGCCCATGACCCTTCCCAGCCTCCCGTGCTATCCCTGCCCCCACAACGCGGCCTGCTGCGCCTACGGCGCCACGGTGAGCGAAGAGGAGGCCGTCGCCATTGCCGCTGCCCATGGGCCGGACGTCGTGTACCGCACCCGCTGGGGGGAGTTGCGCACCCGCGTACGCAAGGGGCGCTGTGTGCTCTTCCAGGACGGTGGTTGCCGCATTCACGCCGCGCCATATTATCCTGCCGTCTGCCGCGGCTTTCCCTGGCGGGACGCGGAGACCGGCGGCCCGTACGAGTTTGACCAGTCCATCTGCCCCGAGTTCGTGCTCCATCCCGAGTACGCGACGCTGGGCAGGCACCTGACCCGATCCGGGGATTCGCACTGATGCACCAGCGCCCAGCCCACGATGCACGCCGGATGGCGATTGCGTCGGCGTTCGTCGGCTTCTCCGCCCTCTCCCTCTTCTCCATGACCCCGGCTTCCGCCCAAGGCACCGATCCCAACCTCGAGCATGCGCGCCGGATCCTCCGCGTGGCGCCGCTCATTGACGGCCACAATGACCTGCCATGGGAGATCCGGGCCAACAAGGTCGCCCCCATGGACGTCGATGCCTATGACCTGCGCACGCACACCAGGGGACACACCGACCTGGCGCGCCTGCGGGCCGGCGGCGTCGGGGGGCAGTTCTGGTCCATCTACGTTCCGGGAGAGGTGGCCGACAGCGGATACGCGAAGTTCCAGCTCGAGCAGTTCGACATCGCGCGGCGCATGATCGCGAAGTATCCCGACCAACTCATGTTCGCCGAGTCGGCAGCGGACATCGAGCGGGCCCGCAAGGAGGGGAAGATCGCGAGCCTCCTCGGGATGGAGGGTGGTCACGTCATCGAGAACTCGCTCGGTGCGCTCCGGTCCTACTACGCGCTCGGTGCGCGCTACATGACCCTCACCCACAACGTCACGCTGGACTGGGCCGACGCCGCGAGTGACCAGGCGCGGCACGGGGGGCTCACGCCCTTCGGGCGGGAAGTGGTGCGGGAGATGAACCGGCTCGGCATGCTGGTGGACCTCTCGCACGTGTCCCCTGGCACCATGAGTGACGCTCTCGATGTCACGCAGGCCCCGGTCATCTTCTCGCACTCGTCGGCCCGGGCCCTGGTGGACCACCCCCGGGACGTGCCCGACTCGATCCTTGCCCGCTTGCCGAAGAACGGTGGGGTCGTGATGGTGACGTTCGTTCCCGCATTCGTCTCGCCGAAGCACCTGGAGTGGGAGCGGAAGTTGCGGAACTGGCGGCCGGTGAACGTGGCCGAGGGTGACACCGCCGAGGCTCGCCGGCAGCGGCGCGAGTGGCTCGCCCAGAACCCCGAGCCCAAGGCGACCCTCCAGGACGTGGCGGACCACATCGACCACGTCAGGAAGGTGGCGGGGATTGACCACGTCGGGATTGGCAGTGACTTCGACGGGATCGACACGACGCCGGTGGGCCTGGAGGACGTCTCCACCTTCCCGGCGCTCTTCGCCGAACTCATCCGTCGCGGCTGGAGCGATGCCGACCTGAAGAAGCTCTCCCGCGGCAATATCCTGCGCGTCCTCACGCAGGCGGAGCAGGTGGCGAAGCGCCTCCAGTCAGAGGGGCCGCCATCGGTGCGGACGATCCAGCAGCTGGATAGCGGGACCTAGCCTTCGGAAGGCGGGCGGGTTCCCACCGTCGGGTCAGTCCATCCAGCCGATGAGTGGCGGGAGTAGACCAGCGCCCCGGTGACCACCGCCACGGCCGCAAACGCGAACCACTGCATCATGTAGCTCCAGTGCGCCCCTTCATCCGGGGGCGCGGGCTCCTGGCGGCGAGGGAAACTGCCCAGGGCAGGGTCGGGCGCCTGGCGGATGGCCCACCCGCTGACGGGGTAGGGAAGCCGCTTCCGCAGCGACCCGATGTCCAGGGCCTTCCAGGTCACCATTCCGTCGCGCTCGAGCGGCGCCCCACCGTCCCGCCGCGGCACCAGTCGCTCGGCGTACCCACTGATCTCGTGCACGCCGGGTTCCCTGAGCGAATCCAGGATCGGTGCATGCACCCCGTCGGCCGACGGGACGAAACCCCGATATACCAGCACGGCAGAGTCGGTGGGCCCGCCCAGCAGTGGGGTCACGACCACAACGCCCGGAACACCACCCACGACCTGGTGCCGGATCACGACCTCATGCGCGTGATCGTAGGTCCCGCGCGCGCTGACGCGCTGCTGCTCCAGGAGCTTCCCGCGCTGGTCGCGGAGCGCAACGGGAGGCAGGCCCCTGGCCTCCACGATGGCTGCGTTGGCGGCGCGCCGCTCGGCGAGCCGCGACCGCTGCCAGAGTCCCAGCCGGGCGAAGACGGCCGCTGCGGCAAGGGCGGCGACCAGGAAGGCAAGACGGGCGCGTGGGGACATGGCTGTCTGGGCCGGAGGACAACCGCCGGGAACAGTGTCCCATGGGCGGCACGAAAATGGGGTGAAACCGAATCTAGTCGGGCAGGCACGACTGGTACCGGGCTTGCCCTTCACCAGGACGCTCACTGGCCATCTGGTCTCCTACAGGGTCCTGGACATGCCGATCGCGATTCAGGTCATCACGCGCGTGGTGGGGTGCGCCGCTGCCGCCCCCTTCCTCCTCTCGTCGTCCCTGCATGCCCAGGCGCGAAAGGGCATCGCCGAGGTTGCCCCTGCCGAGACAGGGCACCAGCGGGGCGGTTTCTGGCTCAGCTTCGGTGCTGGCGCAGGGATGGAGCGCCTGCACCTCGAGGGCGAACCCGCCTACGACCCGGCGCTCTGGCGGCCGACGGTCAACCTTCGCCTGGGGGGTACCCTGGGCCAGGGCGCCCGCATCGGCCTGGAGGCCTTCACCTGGGTGAACCCCGACCCCGACAACAACATCACCGAGGCGCTGGTGCAGGTGATGCCGATCCTGATGCTCTACCCGGCGAAGTGCACCGGGCTCCACCTCAAGGGTGGCGCGGGATGGGCCTGGAGCGGGGTCACGTTCAATGACCAATCGAACAGCTTCAGTTCCGGCATCAATGGCTTTGGCGCCATGGCGGGCCTGGGCTGGGAGATCCCGATTGGCCGGACCGTCTTCCTGACGCCGGAAGTGGCCTTCTACCAGCAGTGGTACGATGGCGGAGCGGGCAACGCCGACTTCAAGGAGCGCGTGTTGAGCGTGGGCATGAGCCTCGGTTTCCAGACGCGCTGAGCGGGGCGGTATCTGGCGGCCATGCTTGCCCTTGCAGGCCCGGGCCAAGGGTTGACCCCGGGACACGCGGCCCGGTAAGTTCGTCCCCGCCGCCCTGGTGGTGAAACTGGTAGACACGCTATCTTGAGGGGGTAGTGCCGAAAGGCGTCGCGGTTCGAATCCGCGCCAGGGCATGAGCCGGGAGCCGCAAGGCGGCCTTCCGGCTCTTTCCGTGAGGCACTGCCGGAGGGCAGGCCGGTGTAGCTCAGCGGTAGAGCACCCGATTCGTAATCGGGCGGTCGACGGTTCGATCCCGTCCACCGGCTCTCTCCAGCCTCCGGATCATTCGAACTTCCCCCAGGTTCCCCACCCGCTACCTGACGCGCATGATCGGGCCGCACGCGATGGGTAGCGTCACGTGCGCCGGGATCGTCCCCAGCGAAGCGACCGAAGGCTTGAGCGTGCTCGCGTCCGCAACGCCGTGGATGAACACGACCCGCCGGGTGAGGTCCAGCTGCTGCCCGGGGAACGCCTTCGCGAACGCTGCCTGCAGGGCCTTCAGCGAAACGGTCTCCCGGTACTGCAGCGTTCCCGTCGCCGATGCCTTGGGGTACGCCCCGCCGGGTACGTCCATGCTGACCGGGTTGCTGGTGAACGGCACCATGGTGGTCCCGGCGGAAGGTCCTGTCTCGACCACATCGATGATCCCGTCATGGTTTGCATCTGCCGCTGCGGCGGGGCAGGCGGCCTGCTTGCCGTCGGCGAAGCCGTGGAAGTGCTGCCAGTGCGTGATGCCCTTCGGCAGCCCGCTGGCATTGACGGTGATGGTCAGGCTGTCACCCGTGACGATGAACCGGGCCTCGCCAGTTGCCGACCCGCCCGCCGCCGCGGCGTTGAGGGGCGACAGGTGCGCGACATACTGCTGTGCGCCTGCCGGGGCTGCCCAGGTGGCCGCTGCCAGCAACGTGGCGGTGAAGGCCAGGCCGGTACAGCCTCGCGTCGATCGATCGAACCTCATGGTGTGCCTCCAGGTCGGTAACAGGTTCAGGGACCGTGCCGGCGGTCAGAGCCGGCGGTCCAGGAACGCCTTCAGTGCCAGCGCACCGTTGTGCTCCAGGTCGTGCGCCGCGTAGACCAGCGTGACGCGCCCGCGTCGGGCCCGGGCCAGCAGCGGCTGCCATGCTGATGGTTCCGCGCGCAGCTCGGCGAAGTAGCGGCGCCGGAACTCGCGCCACCGCGCCGGGTCGTGGCCGAACCAGCGGCGCAGGCCTGCACTCGGTGCCACATCCTTGAGCCAGTCATCCAGACGGAGCTCTGCCTTGCTCACGCCGCGGGGCCACAACCGCTCGACCAGGACCCGCCGTCCATCGCTCGCTGCCGCCGGCTCGTAGGCTCGCTTCAACCGGATCATTCAGTTCTCCTGTGCGGGCAGGTGCACCCGGTGCTCTGCAACGACCTGTGCAATGCTCGGAAAGGCCTGGCGGGCTGCCGCCGGTACGTCGAGCCAGTCCCTGGTCCCGGGCTTGCCCACCCAGTAGTCGAATGACCGGGCTCCCGGGCCGCCCGCCGCGCCCACCACGATCCGGCCCACCATCCCGGCTGCCTCGTGCGGCATGCAGTAGTAGTCGTACACGCCGGGCGTCGTGAGGGTGACGTCGAAGTGGTCGCCGGGGTTCACGAGAAACCCCGAATCCCATGCCGCCGCCGACTCCGGGATGCGGAGGGAATGGTGGGCATTGTTCGGGTGGTACGCCGTCGTCGTGTGCACGTTCTGCCGTACGATCCAGCGCACCGTGGTGCCGGGTGTCACGAACACGCCGATGGGATCGAACCACACCCGCGAACCGGCCAGGTTGCTGCGCATCTCGATCACCACGGGGGCACCTGGCGCGCGCACCATCGTCATGAGCCCTGCCACCGGCCGGTGCTGGCCACGCAGGGCCCCGCCAGCGAGCGCCAGGCCGCCGGCCGCCAGGAACGCGCGACGCGTCGGCCTTGTCACTTGGCGAGCTGGGCCGCGCGCTGCGCCGTGATGTACCACACGATCATGTGGTAGTGCGGCTCGGCCACCCCGGGGTGGCCCGCATTGTAGACGATGTCCACGTGATCGACCGGCTCATGGCCGGCCTTGAGCCCCGCAAACGCCTGCTGTGCGTTCATGGCCTTGAGCGGGATCATGTAGATCGAACTCACCAGCTTCCCCTGGTGGTCATACGCCAGAAACGGCCCGGCGGGCAGCGTGGCCGGGTCGACATACAGCGTGCCGAGCCCCGGCAGGAAGTCGGGGAGCGCCACGAGGGTGCTGACCTTCCTGTACGCGCCGCCGGGAGGCGCCGTCGCTTGCGCGAGCGCGGCCGGTGGCAGGGACATGAAAAGTGCGGCCCCGACCAGGGCCGCAGCGGCGGACAGCAGGCGCGATGTCATACGTGCATCTCCTCATCAAGCCATTGGTGTCGTGAAAGACTCACGCGTGCACGAATGGTTGCTGCCGGGTGTGTCCGCGGCAATGAAGCATTTGTACTGTGCGGCGAGACGGACGTCCTGCCTGATACTGCCAAGTCGTGTAGATTCCGCCGGAAACCGGTGTGCCGGACGTCGCCTGGGGGGCGAAGCATGCTCGAGCCGGAGTTGTTCGCGTTGCTGGAGCAGACGGCCGACGCGGCCTTCACCGTGGCCGAGGACGGGAAGGTGTGCTCCTGGAACGGGTCGGCGCGGCGATTGTTCGGCTACGAGGCACGTGACGTCCTCGGGCGCCACGTGGAAGCGGTGCTGGATGCGTTTGATGGCCTCGGTACAGTGCCCCTCGCCGGCGGCAGCCAGGCGTCCGTGCGCCACTGGGACGGCACCGAAGGCGGCCCCCCCAACTTCGACCTCGACGTACGCACGGCCTCGGGGACGCGCCTCTGGGTCAATGTGTCCACCATCGTCTTCGACAACCGGCATACCGGGCGCCGGCTGTTCGTGCGCCTCGCGCGTGACATCAGCCAGCAGCACCGCAACGCCGAGTTGCAGCTCCGGATGCTGGAGGCCGCCCGGCAGCTCGTGGCGCAGGCGGGCGATGCGTCGCAACTCGCCCAGACCGAGCCGCTCTCCGGGCAGGAGCGGCGGATCCTCAAGCTCTTCGCCAGTGGGAGCAACGCCAAGACCATAGCCCGCCGCCTGAACATCTCGGCCCAGACCCTTCGCAATCACCTGCATCACATCAACCGGAAGTTGCGCACCCACAACCGCCTGGAAGCGGTGACCCACGCCCAGCGGCGTGGCTTCCTGGGCTAGGCGCGTGACGTGCCGCCCAGGGCGGCCTGGCACCTGCTTGATAAAGGGGTGGGCCTGCGGGTAAGATGGTGGCGGCAACGCAGGGGCGTTGTGCTGGGATCGACGGGACGTAGCGCAGTCCGGTAGCGCACTGCAATGGGGTTGCAGGGGTCGCGGGTTCAAATCCCGCCGTCCCGATGACGCACGAAGGCGGCGGTCCCGGGAGGGGCCGCCGCCTTCGTGCCTTGCACCTGCCCGCTACTTCGCGCGCCGCAGCGCGATGGCGCCATTCACCGACGAAAGCTCCATTTCCGGGCCGCCCTGGCCAATGGTGCCGCGCACCTTGTTGCGCGTGACCTTGCCGCTCATCGTGATGGGAAAGTCGCTCTCGAACCCGCCGTTGAGCGTACTGGCACTGATGGTCAGGTTCGCCGGCTCGGGCATCACCACCGTCACCGACCCGTTCACCGTCTTCGCCTCGATGTCACCGGTCCACGTGGCGCGGCCCAACTCGAGCAGGACGTCCCCGTTCACGGTGGTCGCCTCGGCCACGCCGCCGGTGGACACCCTGACGTCGCCATTCACGCTGCTCACCTCGGCGTCGGCCTGGAGCCCGCGTGCGTGCACCGCGCCGTTCACGGTCCGGGCCTCGAGCTCCACGTCCTGCGGGACCTGCACGGTGAAGTGGACCGTGACGTCGTTGTCGCCCTTTGCCGAGCCCTTCGTGTCGCACCCGGTGCCCTGGTCGCCGGGATAGACGGCACAGACCGCAAGGCCGTCCCCATCAGGGACGACGCGGATCTCGACCGTGGCGGGATCATGCTTCACGCCCCGCTTCACGGCCTTCACGGTCACCGTGCGCCCGCTCACGCCGGTCACGTCGATGTCCCCGTTGACGCCCCTCACCTCCAGCTCACGACCGGCCGCCAGCGTGCCGCTCCAGGAGAAGGGCACTTCCTTCTGTGCCGCGAGCGCGGCGGGGGCGAGCACCAGCGCCGCCACAGCGGCTCCAGCAATGCGATGTGTCATTCGTCGTCATCTCCATGGTCACTGGACAGTGCCGAACTCGAGCCCGGGCGCACCAGGCGGATGTCGCCGGCAAACGACTCCAGCGTCACCCGGGCGCTGCCCTTCCCGAGCGTGAACGTGAACTTGCTCGCCGACCGCCCGGCGACCGTCACCGGGAACTCCGATTCGAACGACCCGCTGAAGGTATTCACCGTGACCGCCGCGTTCGTCGACTCGCCCATGGTCACCAGGATATCCCCGTTGTGCGTGGCCAGCTCGTACACGCCCTGGTCCTGGATCGAGCCCGCATAGCGGACGTCCCCGTCCACCGTGCTGGCCCGCACGCTGCCCGACTGGACGCCCGCCAGCGTCACGTCACCATTCACCGTCTCGGCGCGCACCTCGCCGGTGATCCGGCTGAGGTGCACGTCGTCGTTGACGGTCTGCGCATTGACCCGTCCCGTGATGTCCGTGGCCGTGATCCCGCCCTCGACGGCCTGGAGGTCGACATTGCCCTTCCCGCCGCGCACCAGGATGTCGCCGCTCACCGTCTCGGCCTGGATCGGGCAGGCGCATCCGTCCACGGTAATGTCGGCCTGTGCGCCGGAGGCCGCCACCGGCATCCAGGCAGGCATCCAGAGGACAATGTCCACCGCGGGGCTCCCGCGGCCGCCGGCCGACACGGTCACCTGCGAGCCGCTCGCCTCGACTCGCACGGCATCGGCGTGCTCCGCGTCGCTGGTCACCCGGACCTCGTCGCGCGGCCACGCCTTGATCGTGATGCTCCCCCTGCGTGCTGACACCGCCAGGCGCTGTCCCTGGCGCACGGCGAAGGTGGTGTCTGGCGGCGGCGCCAGGAGTGTGGTGAGCAACAGGGTCAGGTACACGGTGTCATCCTCATGATTGGGGCTGGGTCAGCACGGCCACGCGTCGCAGGAGGTCCACCTTGCGCTTGGTAGCCGTCGCGAGGTGCTGGCTGAGCCAGGGGCTCGAAGGGTCGGCCGCCAGGGCTCGCTCGGCATCGGCAATGGCACTGTCAATCCGGGCGAGGTTCCGGGCCAGCACCCGTACGGTGCTGGTGTCGAGTTGCTCGCCACGGGTGCGGAGAAGTTGCTCGAGCTGGCCCACGGCCGTCCCCGTGCTCCGGCTGAGCAACGCCACATCGAGGGTCGAGGGCCGTCCGGCGGCGCCCACGCTGGACGCCGTCGCAGGGGGAGGCATCGTGGCGGTGTCGAGTCCCCGCCGGGCCGGCGCACCCGTGCTGCGGCCCAGGATCACGCCAACCAGGAGCCCGGCGGCCACGAGGCCGGCCCAAGCGACCGCCGCCCGGCGCTGCGCCGGCGGGGCCAACGGCGCCACCTGCGGGTTGCGGATCCGGGCCTCGATACCAGGCCAGAGGTTCCGGGTCGGCGGTGCCGGCTGCAGTGCCGAGGCCACCTGGACGATGCGCTGCAGTCCGTCGGCCGCCGCCCGGCAGTCAGGGCAGGCAGCGAGGTGCGCCTCGATGGCGCGCGCCGCATCCTGGTCCAGCTCCCCGTCCAGCCAGGCTGACAACTGGTCCTGCGTCTCGTGGTGGGTCACGGCTACCGCTCCAGGCTCATGCGCAACGCCATCCTCGCGCGGTGCAACTGCGACTTCGAGGTGCCGGGCGAAATTCCCAGCATCTCGCCGATCTCCTCGTGTCGGTACCCCTCGACATCGTGCAGCACGAAGACCTGGCGCATCCCGGCTGGCAGTCCCTGCATGGCGTCCTCCAGGTCCATTCGTTCGTCCCGCGTCACCCGGCGGGCGGGGAGGTCCGGCAGTGCATCGTCACCGGCAAGCCTGGCCCGCATCCGGGCCTTCTGGCCGCGGGCCTCGAGGCACAGGTTCACCGCAAGCCGGTGCAGCCACGTCCCGAAGGCCGCCTCACCGCGAAAGCCGTCCAGCTTCTGCCAGGCGCGGACGAACACGTCCTGCGTCAGCTCGTCCGCATCGGCATCCGGCACCATCCGGCGTGCCAGCGAGTGCACCCGGGCCACATGGGCGTGGTACAGGCGCTCGAAGGCCCGGGCGTCCCCGCTTTGCGCCAGGGCCACCTCCACCGCCAGGGCGGTTCGGTCCAGGGATGTGCGCTCGGTCACGTCATGCCGGCTGTTGGCCCTCGCTCACCTGACATCCTGACGTCCTGACGTCCTGACGTCCTGACGTCCTGACGTCCCCTTCGACCCGGCTCGTGCCCGAAAGGTTGCACGCCGCGGCCATGGGTCGCCTGTCCCATCTGGCCAGCCGTCCCCGGAGGCGCTAGACTGCGAAGGGTGCCGCGGCCAGGGGAAGGTGGGGAATGACCGATCTCCTTGAACGGATACGAGTTGCGCTGCAGGACCGCTACCACTTCCATGGGGAACT
The DNA here is from genome assembly GCA_964638035.1 of uncultured Gemmatimonadaceae bacterium. Classification (GTDB taxonomy): domain Bacteria; phylum Gemmatimonadota; class Gemmatimonadetes; order Gemmatimonadales; family GWC2-71-9; genus JAGGAG01. The sequence continues at coordinate 18,868 of CAZWXD010000013.1, forward strand.
GGGGCAGGGGTCGGCGGCCGTCGTATATCTGGCCGAAGACCTCAGGCACCACCGCCAGGTGGCCATCAAGGTACTCCGGCCCGAGGTGGCTGCCGACGCAGGGGCCGACCGCTTCATCCGCGAGATCGAGACGGTGGCTCAGTTGAGCCATCCGCATATCCTCCCCCTCTTCGATTCGGGCGAAACGGGCGGCTTGCCGTGGTTCGTCATGCCCTACATGCCCGGGGAGTCGCTGCGCCAGCGCCTGGCCCACGAGCACCAGCTCCAGGTTGACGAGGCGCTGGACATCGTGCGCGATGTTGCCGGCGCGCTGGGCTATGCCCACAGCCTCGGCATCGTGCATCGCGACATCAAGCCCGGCAACATCCTGTTCTGGGGTGGTCGGGCCATCGTCTCTGATTTTGGCGTGGCGCGCGCCATCAGCGCTGCGGCCAACGACGACGAGGCCGAGCGCCCCGGCGAACTCTTCGGCACACCCCTCTACATGAGCCCGGAACAGTTCACCGGGTCGGCGCGGGTGGACCGGCGGAGTGACCTGTACTCGCTGGGCTGTGTGCTGTATGAGATGATTGCCGGGGTCCCGCCCTTCACCGGACCCACTGCCGAGTTGCTCCGCCTGCAGCACGTCACCCAGCCGGCGCCCTCGTTGCGCGACAGCCAGCGCAAGGTGAGCCCCGAACTGGTGGAGGTGGTGGATCGGCTCCTCGCCAAGCAGCCAGCCGATCGGTTCGTCACGGCGCAGCAACTGGTGGACGGCCTTCCCTCCCCGATGCACCGGCCGACGCCCAGGGTGCTGGTGGGTCCGCGACCGGCGCGACGGATCGTGAAGCGGCGGGCCCTGGCCGGTGGAGCCCTGGCCGCGGCGGTCCTCGCCGGCGTGGTCTGGGCCGGCACGCGAGACCCGGCGCCGATCGCCAATCGCTTTGCCGTCATGACGACTGGCTCGCTCGCCGGACAGGATTCGCGCTACGTTGCGGCCCTTGCCGGCGAGTTGCAGCGGTTTGCCCCGGCAACAGTGGTCGAAGGGTACGAGATCCTCGAGGCGGTAAACCGCTACGGGGTGCCCAGCGATGCAGGCTCCCTTCGCCGCATCGCCAGGCGGGTACGGGCCGATCGCCTGGTTCGCCTGGACCGGGGAGCGGCGGGAGGCGACTCGCTCGCCTTTTCGGTGACGGTGTACCCGCTGGCGGGCGGGGATGCTGTCGCACCGGCGGTCGAGATGGTGCATTGCTCCGCGGTTCGTGCCGGCGAGTGCGAGGCTGCCCTGGGCGAGGCCATGCGTCGCCAGCTGGTGCGCGAGACGGGCTATCACGATGGCCGCCCGCCCGGCACCGGGAGCCTCTCCGCCTACCTGAACTTTGCCAGCGGCATGATGGCGTATGGCGAGTGGAACCTCGCTCGCGCCGACAGCCTGCTGGGCGCGGCGGTGGACGAGGATCCGTCATTTGCGCGTGCTCGGCTCAACCTGGCCGAGGTGCGCATGTGGGCCGGCCGGCCGGACGATGCGTGGCGGCAGCACGCCGCCGAGGCCGCGCGGCTCAGCGACGAACTGGGACCGCGGGAGGGGAGCCGGGCCAGGGCGCTCGTTGCCCTGGCGGATGGCCGGAACCCGGACGCGTGCCAGGAGTTCGACGCCCTCATTGCGCGGGATTCCGCCGACTTCTCGGCCTGGTACGGTCGTGGCGAGTGCCTCCAGCGCGACAGGATCGTGGTGCGTGATCCGCACAGCCGCTCCGGGTGGCGCTTCCGCTCGAGCGTCGAGGCAGCCATCCGCAGCTTCGAGCACGCGCTCGAGATCGCCCCGGTGGCGCACCGGGCGTTCGGCGAGCGCGCCTATGATCGTGTCCGGAAGCTGTTCTACGTGGACGAGTACCAGGCTCGGGGCGGATACCTCGAGCGGGGAGCGGGGGGCGTGGATTCCCTCGCCTTTGCGGCCTGGCCCGACCTGGAGCGCGACACCCTCCTGTTCCGACCGTGGCCGTTCCAGGAGGCGATGCGGTTCGAGCCCTGGACGCGTGCACCAAACCAGTGGCGCGCCCTCCTCAGGAACCGTTCCCGGCTGGCCGGGATGACCGAGAACTGGGTGCGGAAGTTTCCCGAGAGCGCCAGCGCGCACCTGGCGCGTGCCGAGGCGCTGGAGTCCCTTCGCGAGGGGGGCCTCGAGACGGGCTGGGCCGAGGTCATCAATTACGCCGCCACCGCACAGCGATTGGCGTCGACGCCCGGCCTGGCCGCCACGGCGGCGATGACGCGCTTGCGCCTCCTGCTCAAGGGGGGTGACTTCGAGGCGGTGGCGAAACTGGCTGACTCGCTGCTCGCAGCGGTGCAGAGCCGGGACACGGCCGTGGTGCGGCAGCTGGCATCGGTGGCGGCCCTCACTGGCCACGTGGCGCGTGCGGTACACCTCTCGTCGATCGGTACCCTGGACTACCGTCGCCTCTCCAGTGATGGCCGGACGTTCGTGCTGCCTGGGCCGCCCAGCGCCTCGGCGTTTGCCCTGCTCACCTATGCCGCGTTCGGCATGGTGGACAGCGTGCGCGTGCTCGAGCGCCGGCTGGACGAGATGCTCCCGGGGTACGTCGGGACTGGCGACCTGCCGGTGGTGCGAACCATGGTGTTCGAGCGCCCGGCCACGCTGGCGTGGAGCGCGCGCGGACTGGGCCCCGGGCACACCATGGCGGAGCCCCGCTCGCTCATGGCGCAGATCCAGCTGGCCCAGTCACGGGGCAACACCATTGGCCGGGATGCCGGGCTCAGCCGGATCGCGGAGGCGGATGCGTGGTGGCGGCCGAGTTCGGCCAGCATTGACGGCGAGCTCACCCTTGCCCAGCTCCGGTTGCGCCTCGGCGACACGGCGACCGTGGTGCGGCGCACCAGCCAGGTCCTGGCCTCGTTCGCCGCCTACGGAAGTGACCTCCTCGGCACCGACATCGAGGGCTCCCTTCCGCAGATGGCGGCGCTGCCCCAGCTCATGGCCCTCCGCGCCGAGCTCGCGCGGCGTGACGCCGACATGGAGACGGCCCGGCGCTGGGCGCGCGTCGTCACGCAGCTCTGGCGCACCGCCGACCCCGAGCTGCAACCCATGGTTGAGCGCATGCGTACCTTCCTGACAGCCGACAGCACCGGCACTGATCCCCTCGCACCGAGGTAGCCATGATGTCCCGATTCCCCTGGCGTCCGGCCGCCTGGCCGGTGGCGCTCCTGTTCCTTGCAGCGGCCTGTCCCGCCCCGGAACGGCCCACGGCGGGTCTCCCGGCACACGGCGTGGATTCCACGCCGCGCCCCACGCCCGCGCCTCCCTTCGACATCGACAAGGCCACGCTGGACGAAGTGCTTCGCTACGCGCGGGGCCTCGAGTATGCCGCCCATGTGGGCGTGAGTGACGAGCAGGCCCTGGCGGTGGCCAACCGGGACGGGGCGCTGTGTCCGGAGGAGTGTCGCTACGGCCCATTGGCGCAGATCCAGCCCGAGGTGGGGGCCGTGGCCGTGCCGGACCAGGACTTCAGGAAGGGTCGCATCGTGGGCCGCATGATCAGCAAGGGACCGGGCGACTACGACAAGCTCAACCTGGGCGCACTCGACACCACGTATGTGTGGGTCCGGGAGACCGACGCTGGCTGGCAGGCGCGCTTTGTCTCCTCCAGTCCGGCGCGTGAAAAGGCCTCGCTCACCGACCGCCCGTTCAAGTCCGACGAGCCGCATCCGGGCCGGTATACCCGCAGCGCGGCGCGCTGGACATGGCAGGCGCAGGACGAGGGAACGTGGTTCACCTGCGGAACCCGGTGCTGCAGCGTATGACCGCAGTGCACCCGGCCCTGCACGCACCCACCGGTACGTCACTCCAGTGCCTCGGCTGGCACCAGGAGGCGGCGCTCCGCATGCTGCACAACAACCTCGATCCGGCGGTGGCCGAGCGCCCCGAGGACCTCGTGGTGTACGGCGGCAGCGGGAAGGCAGCCCGGAACTGGGAATGCTTCGAGGCCATCGTGGCCACCCTCAGGCGCCTCCGCAACGACGAGACCCTCCTGGTCCAGAGCGGCAAGCCCGTGGGCGTCTTCCGCACCCATGACCAGGCTCCGCGCGTCCTGCTGGCCAATTCGCACCTGGTGCCCCGATGGGCCACGTGGGGCGAGTTCCGGCGCCTGGAGGCGCTGGGCCTCACCATGTATGGCCAGATGACGGCGGGGAGCTGGATCTACATCGGCACGCAGGGCATCCTCCAGGGCACCTACGAAACCTTCGCCGAGTGCGCCAGGAAACACTTCGGGGGCAGCCTCGCCGGCCGCTTCGTCGTGACGGGCGGGCTCGGTGGGATGGGCGGCGCGCAGCCGCTGGCGGCCACGCTGAACGGGGCCGCCATCCTGGGCGTCGATGTTGACCCGACCCGCATCCAGCGGCGGGTGGACACGGGGTACTGCGACCGGGTCGAGACCAGCCTCGATCGTGCCCTGCACCTGCTCATGGACGCGCGGGCCCGGGGCACAGCGCTTTCCGTGGGTCTCGTGGCCAACATCGCCGACGTGCTGCCCGAACTGGTGCGGCTCGGTGTCACGCCCGATGTTGTCACCGACCAGACGTCCGCGCACGACCTCCGGCTCGGGTACATCCCCTCGGGGTATGACCTGGCCGCCGCCGCCGACTTCCGTGAGCGCGATGCCGCGGGCTACGAGTCGGCGGTGCTCGACTCGATGTCGGCCCACGTGCAGGCGATGCTGGCCCTGCAGGCGCGCGGGGCGGTGGTGTTCGACTACGGGAACAACCTCCGGGGGCAGGTGGCCGACCACCGCGGCCTTACCGATGCCTTCCGCATACCTGGCTTCGTGCCCGAGTTCATCCGGCCGCTCTTCTGCCGGGGGTCAGGCCCCTTTCGCTGGGCCGCGCTCTCGGGTGATCCCAACGACATCGCCGTGACCGACGATGCCGTGCTCGAGACCTTCCCCGACAAGCCCGACCTCACGCGCTGGATCACCGCGGCGCGCCAGAAAGTGCACTTCCAGGGCCTGCCGGCCCGGATCTGCTGGCTGGAGTACGGCGAGCGTGCCGAGATGGGGGCGCGGTTCAACTGGCTGGTCAAGCACGGCAAGGTCAAGGCACCGCTCGTCATTGGGCGCGACCACCTCGACACGGGGTCGGTGGCCTCACCCAACCGCGAGACCGAGGCGATGAAGGACGGCTCCGATGCCATTGCGGACTGGCCCCTGCTCAATGCCATGCTCAACACTGCCTGCGGTGCGAGCTGGGTGTCCCTGCACCACGGCGGGGGTGTCGGGATCGGGTACTCCATCCACAGCGGGATGGTGATCGTGGCCGACGGCACCGACACGGGCGCCGCGCGGCTCCAGCGTGTCCTCACCGCCGATCCCGGCACCGGGGTCATGCGACACGCCGATGCGGGCTATGACGAGGCCATCGCCACGGCAAGGGAGCGTGGGATCGACCTGCCGATGACCTGAGGGCGAACCACCTTACGTTTCACCCCCATGCCCATCCTCCGGAACATTGGCTGCCTTGCCACCTGCCGTCCCGGGCCCCAGCACGACGCCGGCATCATTCGCGGCGCGGCACTGGCCTGGGAGGGCGACCGCATTGCCTGGGTCGGCGCCGAGCGTGACCTGCCGCCCGCCCTGGCCAGCCAGCCGGAGCACGATGCAGGCGGGCGCACGGTGGTGCCGGGCCTCGTCGAGTGCCATACCCACCTCGCCTTTGGCGGCTGGCGCGCTGGTGAGTTCGAGCAGCGCATCGCCGGCGCATCGTACCTCGAGATTGCGGCGCAGGGCGGCGGCATCATGTCCACGGTGGGGCAGACGCGTGCGGCATCGGCGGAATTCCTGCATGCCCGGGCGGCAGGCTGGCTGGCCGCGATGCGACGGCTCGGGATCACGACAGTCGAGTGCAAGAGCGGCTATGGCCTTGACCGGGAGACCGAACTCAGGCTGCTCGATGTCTATCGCCACCTCAGGGCGGACGGGCCGACCCGGATCGTGGCGACCTACCTCGGCGCCCACGTCGTTCCCCCTGAGTATCGCGACCGCCGCGAGGCCTACCTCGCGCTCATGGTCGACGAGATGATCCCGCGCATTGCGCAGGAGCGGCTGGCGGAGTGCTGCGATGTGTTCGTCGAGCAGTCTGCCTTCACCGCTGCGGAGGGCCGCCGCGTCCTCATGGCGGCGCGGGCGCATGGGCTCGGCGCCAAGGTGCACGCGGACCAGCTGAGTGACTGCGGCGGCGCCGCCCTGGCGGCCGAGGTTGGCGCCCTTTCGGCGGACCACCTCGAACATGTGAGCGAGGCCGGGATCGCCGCCCTCGCGCGCGCCGGGGTCGTGGCGGTGAGCCTCCCGGTCGCGACCCTCTACCTCGACAAGCGGCCCCTTCCGGCGCGCCGGCTCCTCGAGGCCGGCGTGCCAGTGGCCGTGGCCACCGACTTCAACCCCGGCTCGGCCCCGAGCTTTCACCTGCCCATGGCGATGACGCTGGCGTGCAACCTGCAGCGCATGACGCCCGCGGAGGTGCTCATGGGGGCCACCATCGTCGCCGCCCGGGCGGTGGGGCGGGCGAATCAGGTGGGCTCACTGGAACCCGGCAAGCTGGCAGACTGGGCGGTCATTGACGCCGCCGATGTCACCGAGTGGCTCTACTTCCTCCGCGACAACAGCTGCACCAGCACCGTGATCGGGGGCCGGACGGTTTGGAGCACCTAGGACTGCAGGGGCGGGATGATCCCAGGGTCGAGTCCATCCTCGGTCGCGCGGTGCGCGCGGGCGAGGCCCCCCGCGTGGTGCTCGTCGGCTTTCCCACCGACGAAGGAGTGCGGCGCAATGGGGGGCGGCCGGGTGCAGCGCATGCCCCGGCCGAGATCCGTCGCTGGCTCAACCGGCTCACCCCTGATGCACGCGACCCGGTGCGCTTCACCACCTTGCTGGAACACACCGCCGACCTGGGTGACGTGGCGCTCACCGGGAACCTCGACGCCGACCAGGCCGCCCTGGGCGAGGTGGTGGGCGGGCTGCTCGAGCTCGGGCGGTTTGTCATCGTCCTGGGCGGAGGGCAGGAGGTGGCGTTCGGTCACTTCCTCGGCTATGTCGCGGCGGGGCTTTGCCCGGAGATCCTGAGCTGGGATGCACACCCCGATGTGCGCCCGCTGCGGGACCGCCTGGCCCATTCGGGGTCGCCCTTCCGGCAGGCGCTGGAGCATGCCTCGCGGGCGGCTCGCCGCTACACCGTTGCCGGGCTCCAGCCGCACGCGGTCGCCGCCAGCCACCTGGAGTATGTGCGCCGGCACGGCCGGGCCGTCTTTCGCGATGACGTCACGCCCACCATGATGCGCGAGCTGTATGCGCAGCTGGCGGCGCCCGCGATGGTGTCCCTCGACATCGATGCCGTGGACCAGTCGTCAGCGCCCGGCGTGAGTGCGCCCACCACCGGCGGGTTCACCGTGCCCGAGTGGCTCTCGGCCGCGTACCAGGCAGGCCGCCACGTGGCCGTGCGCTCGGTGGACCTGGCGGAACTCAACCCGGTGCACGATCGCGATGGCCAGACCGCGCGACTGGCCGCCCTCACTGTGTGGCACGTCCTGCGGGGCTTCGCCGCCCGGTCCTGATGCCGCCTCTGGCGCCTGCCCGCCGCCGCCAGTAACTCTCAGCGTTGGCCCCGCCGCGCGGTGACGCGGCGGGTTCGGGTCCTTACGGGAGGTAAGCATGACTCGGCAATGGCACATTGGCGCACTGGTGGTGGGCACGATCGTGGTGGCGGCTTGCGGGGGATCCGGCGGGCTGGCGGGTACCTGGACCAAGCCCATGTCCGGGGAGGGCGACCTCAAGATGGTGGTGCAGGGGGGACGCGCGAGGTTCCACCTGCCCGACGGGCGCTGGCCCGCCGACGTGGACTTCGAGACACGGGTCCGCATGGTTGGCGACAGCCTCACCCTGCAGGGCGACACCGGCCCGAGTGCCTGCAAGGAGGCCGCGCCCAAGTATGCCATCGCAACCTCCGGCAACACCATGACCATCTCGGGCGGCAGCTCCGACCCATGTACCGCACGGCACGCGGTCCTGGTGGGGACCTGGACGAAGAGCTGACGCATCAGGGGGTCGGCGCCGGCCACTGCTGGCTGACGCAGTGGAAGGCGCCAAGGCCCCAGACCAGGTCGATGCAGTTGATGCCGATGACGCGGCGGGTGGGGAAGAGCCGCTGGAGCGTGTCCAGCGCCTGCCCGTCGGTCTTCGGGTCGTAGGTCGGCACCAGCACCACCCGGTTGCCGATATAGAAGTTGGCGTAGCTCGCCGGAAGGCGCTGGCCCTCGTGCTCCAGCCGGCGCGGCATGGGCAGGGTCACGACCTCCAGTGCGCGGCCGTCCTGGTCGCTCATGGTGCGAAGGCGCTTCAGGTTGTCGCGGAGCGGCTCGTAATTGGCATCGGCCTGGTTGGTTTCCACGACCGTCACCACCGTGGTCGGACTCACGAAGCGGGTGAGGTCGTCCACGTGCCCGTCGGTGTCGTCGCCCTCGATGCCGTCCCCCAGCCACAGGATGTGCCGCACCCCAAGGTAATCCTTGAGGTACTGCTCGACCTCGGGCTTCGACAGGTGAGGGTTCCGGTTGGGGTTGAGGAGGCACGCCTCGGTGGTGAGGAGCGTGCCGGCCCCGTTCACCTCGATCGAACCGCCCTCCATCACGATGCCGGGGTGGAACACCGGGATCCCGAACTCCCTCCCAACCAGCGTGGGGATCACGTCGTCGAGGTCGTACGGCGGATACTTGTTGCCCCAGGCGTTGTAGTCCCAGTCGATGATGGCTTCCTCGGTGCCCTGCGGTCCCCGCCGCTGCACGAAGATGGGCCCATGGTCCCGGCACCAGGCGTCATTGGTGGGGAAGCGGTGCAGGAAGACGTTGTGGAGGTTCACGCCCTCCGCGGCGAGGCGGGCATGGACGTCGGCGGCCATCGCGTCGTCCAGGACATTGATGTGCACCTCCTCGCCCTCGGCGAGGTAGTGCACCATGCGCGCAAAGATGGGCGGCACCGGGGCGAACTTCCCCGGCCAGCTGGCCTCCTTGTGCGGCCAGCTGAGCCAGGTGCCGCGATGCGGCGCCCACTCCGCCGGCATGGTGTAGCCGAGTGCTGCAGGCGTGTCAGGCATGTCGTCTGTCAGGGTGAGGTGGAGCCGGGTGAACGCGCCGTGACTCAATCGTCGATGTAGCGGCGCGTCATGTCGCCGTACGCGTCAATGCGCCGGTCGCGCAGGAAGGGCCAGTGTGTCCGCTGCACGTCGATCCGGGCCAGGTCGCACGGCACCACCAGCGTTTCCTCATCCCCGCCGGCCCTGGCGAGGACCCGCCCGCCGGGGTCGGCCACGAAACTCCGCCCCCAGAACTCGATGCCCCCGTTGGGCCCGTCCTCGAGCCCCACGCGGTTCACGGCGCATACATACACACCATTGGCGATGGCATGGCTCCGCTGCATCGTCTCCCACGCACTGGCCTGCTGCTCCCCGAACTCCGCCTTCTCCGGCACCAGCCAGCCGATCGCCGTGGGATAGAACAGGATCTCGGCGCCGCGGAGCGCGGTGAGCCTCGCCGCCTCCGGGTACCACTGGTCCCAGCAGACCAGCACGCCGATGCGCGCATGCCGGGTGTGCCACACCCGGAAGCCCAGGTCGCCGGGGGCAAAGTAGAACTTCTCCATGAACTGGGGATCGTCCGGGATGTGCATCTTCCGGTACTTCCCCATGTAACGGCCGTCCGCATCGATGATGGCCGCGGTGTTGTGGTAGAGCCCCTCGGCCCGCCTCTCGAAGAGGCTTGCCACGATGACCACACCCAGCTCGTGCGCCACTGCGCCCAGCGCCTCGGTGGACGGGCCCGGGATCGACTCGGCCAGGGCGAAGCATGCGTGGTCTTCCGTCTGGCAGAAGTATGGGCCCCGGAAGAGTTCCTGCAGGCAGATCACCTGCGCCCCGCGCGCGGCCGCGTCACGAATGCCCGCCATGGCGTGTGCGAGGTTCTTCGCGGGGTCGGGCGAGACGCGCTGCTGCACCAGCCCCAGGTTCACGATGCGCTTGGTTGCCATGGGCGCAAAAGATACGGGGAAGGGGGGACCCACAACAGGGAAGCTCTGCGCGGCATGGACCGGTCCGTGGCTGTACACTTGTCGCATTCACCGTCCACGCGCCACCACTCCGGGGAACCCATGCTCATCCTCCTGGCACTCCTGCAGCAGACCCCGCTTCCGCCGCCCAGGCCGGCAGGTCCACCCAGGCTCATCCAGCGGGTCGAGGTGACGCCCGCCAGCGCCGAGCTGCGGGTTGGCGAGACCGTGCAACTGGTTGCCCGTGCGATCGACAGCACCGGACGGCCGCTGCCGGGGGCACGGTTCCAGTACTTCAGTGACGGGGACCAGGCCAGCGTCAGCGAGGCGGGCATGGTGCGCGGCGGCTTCCGCGGCACGGCCAGGATCACCGCGGTGGCCTCGGTGGAGGGGAGCCGGAACGCCTTCGGCCATGCCGACATCACGATCCTTCCATCGGCGCCGGTTCGGGTGGCCATCTCTCCGGCGCCCGCGCGGATGGTGGTGGGGACGCGCCTCGCACTCACCGGGGTGCCCTACAGTGCGGAACAGGACCGGCGCTACGATGCCGTGACCTTCACGTCCAGCAACCCGAAGGTGTTGCAGGCCATGCCCGACGGCAGGGTGGCGGCCATGGCCCCCGGCTCGGCCACCATCACCGCGAAAGCCGGGACTGCCACTTCCACGATGGCAATCCAGGTGGTGAGTGGCCCGGCCACCCGGGTCATCCTGACCCCGGATACCAGGGCGGCACTCACCGGGGACGTGGTACGCTTCCGCGCTGACGTACGGGGAGGTGGGGGCCGGGCGTTGGGCGACGTGGCGGTGCGCTGGGCCGTGGATGGCCTCTCGGGTGAGCAGATGGCGCGGATTGACGACGATGGCTCGTTCGTGGCCGAGACGCCCGGGAAGTACACCATCACGGCGACGGCCGGGGGTGCCACCGGGGAGGCGGTCGTCGAGGTCACGAAGCGGCGGGTGGGTCGGCCCTTCGAGGTGCTGGGGCGGGTCCCGGTGAAGTTCTCGTCGGCCGAGGTGTGGGTGCACCCGTCCGGCCAGTGCGCCTACCTCAGCACCATCGCAGACCGGGTCTACGTCATCAACGTGGCCAATACATCGAGCCCGGCCATTGTGGACTCGATGCTCACCGATGCGCGGCTCGTGAACGACGTCATGACGACCGAGGATGGGCGGTACGGCGTGTTCTCCCGCGAGGGGGCCTCCAACCGCAAGAACGGCATCGTGATCTTCGAGGCGAGCGACCCCTGCCACCCGAAGCCGATCGCCGAGTACACCGAGACCGTGTCGGGCGGCGTGCACTCGGCGTTCGTGTACCGGGGGCATGTGTACCTCACCGATGACGCCACCGGCTCGATGCGGGTGATCGACATCCGTGACCCGCACGCCCCGCGGGAGGTGGGCCGCTGGCAGACTGACCAGGTCGAGGAGGGCCGGTACCTGCATGATATCGCGGTGCAGGATGGGCTGGCCTACCTCTCGTACTGGAATGACGGACTCGTCATCCTGGACGTGGGGAATGGCATCAAGGGCGGGAGCCCGGAGCGGCCGGTGAAGGTTTCCCAGGCCAAGTACGACCTGCAGGAACTCTACTCCAGGGTGGACCAGTACTACGGCCTGGCCGCCCGGGGCACGCATACCGCGTGGCGCCATGGCAAGTACGTCTTCGTGGGTGACGAGGTGTATGGGGCGAAGATGCCAACGGGGCTCACGGACGGGAACAACCTCACCTTTGGCCGCCTGACGGTCATCGACGTCAGCAACTATGACGATCCGAAGGTGGTGGCGTGGTACGAGCCCACGGATGCGGGGGTGCACAACATCTGGGTGGCGGGTGATACCCTCTACATGGGCACCTACCAGGGTGGTGCCCGGGCACTCGACATTTCGGGAGAACTGAAGGGTGACCTGCTGCGGCAGGGCCGTGAGATCAGCTGGCTCCTCACGGCCGACGCCCTGGGGAACCGGCCGCGGGCCACCTTTGCGTGGGGTGCGGTGGTGAAGGACGGGACGATCTACGTGCCGGACATCAACACCGGGTTGTGGATCATGCGACTGGAGCCGCAGGCGGGAGCGGCGATGCCGTAAGGGACGTTCAGGCGTTCAGGCGTTCGGGCGTTCAGGGGGTCGGACGTTCGCCCGTACGCCCAGTACCACCCCTCCCGCCCCTGCGCGCGCGGGCCACAGTATCACCACCGACTCGCCCTGCACCGTGCGGTCGAAGCCCTTTTCGGACTTGGACACCGTCTCGATGGGGTAGCGGATCACCTTCCCGTCGCCCTCGGGCGTTACCGTCGCGAAGCCAGCCAAGGACAGCTCGGTGGCAAACCACCCGTCCGCCGGCGTCCAGCGCCACGACCACGTGATGGTTCCGTCCGGCGAAACGCGGATGTTCTTTTCCAGCGAGCCATCCCCTGCCCGGAGGGCGATTGCCACCGTCCCTCCCACCGCCCAGGTGGCGTGCATCCGCTCCGTTGCCCAGGACCGGATGGCGGCCTGGGTGCCGCTTTCCAGCGCCGTTGTGCTCGCATTGGGCGGCAGCAGCCGATCTACGCCGATCGCCCGTACGTCAGGATCGATGGGTGGCAGCGCATCGAGCCGCATCGAGGCTTCGATGTCGTGAATGCTGGGTGTCCCCCCAGCCGCCTCGCCGTCTCGCCGTCCCGCCGTCTCGCCGTCCTGTTCCTCGCCGTCCCTCCGTCCCGCCGTCAGGTGGTATGCCTCACGCCGCCGCGTCAGCGTATCCGCCAGGTTGCGCCCGTTCACGAGGTCGAGCAGCACCTCGATCGCCCCGCCGCGGGACGGCGCAATCACCAGCGAAACCTGTGTCCCCCTGACCCAGATCTCCGGGGCGCCATCCTCATCCAGGTCCAGGGACTGCACCTCCAGGTCACCAGCATCCCGGCGTCCCGCCGTCTCGCCGTCCCGCCGTCCCGCCGTCTCGCCGTCTCGCCGTCCCGCCGTCTCGCCGTCCCGCCATCCCGCCTGCAGCTCTGCCTCCGCCGTCGCCAGTTCGTGCCACAGCGCCGTCCGGAGGTGCGGCAGGTACAGCCCGCCAAACACCCCGTGCCAGTAGGCGTCGTTGCACTGGGCCTTCGCGATGGCGCGCCGGGCCGCTGGGGGATCACCGGCCGCCCGGCACTCCCGCGACAGCGCACACATCAGCTTCTGCAAGCGGTTCGCCTCGGCGTACTTCACCAGGAAGTTCCGCCAGTGCGACCCACGCACCAGCCCGCCATCCGGCCCGGCCAGGCGAACCTCACCCAGCTCATGCTCGAGTCTCGTGAGGGCGCGCTGCGGCACGGGGGGAAGGGACCATCCCTCCATCTCGCGGTAGGACGCCGTGGGCAGGTAGGCGAGGCCACGGCAGGGCAGGGCGGCCTGGGCATCACGGAAGGTGCTGAACACGACCGTCCCCGCGGCGACAAGCTCCTGCATCGCCTCGCCAAACCGGGTGAACCAGCCCTTCTCGTACACCCATGCCTTCGTGCCCGGCCACCCGCCGAACTTCTCGCCGTCGTCCGCCAGGATCGCGAGGGGCTGCCCCGCCGCATGCAGCTCGCGGAGGTACGCTGCCGTCTCCTCCGGCGGGCGGAAGGGAATGAGGTAGCGGAGCTTCTCATCGATGGGGAAGACACCCACACCCTTTCCGTCACTCTCGGTGCGGTACCACCCGTGGAGTGCCGCGCGGTCGAACCCCGCGACCAGGAAGTGGCGGTCGTCCACCAGCACCGCCTGCACGCCGGCGTCGTGGAGGTCGGCGGCGAGTTCGGGTTCCCAGACCCGCTCCGTGAGCCACAGGGTCGCGGCCTCGACGCCGAACCGCCGCCGAATCGCGTCGCGCATCCACGCCACCTGCTCCACCCGGTCCTGCCGGGGCAGGGATGCCAGGATCGGCTCGTAGTAGCCCGAGAGGAGGAGCTCGAGCTGGCCAGCCTGCGCCAGGCGGGCGATGCGATCGAGCCACGCCGGCTCGTGCTGGTCGAGCCAGTCCAGCAGGGGCCCCGAGACATGCAATACCGCCGGGAGCAGTCGCGAGCGTTCGAGGGTGTCGAGGAGGGGCTGGTAGACGTCGTCCACATGCTGCTGGAAGACGTGGTCGAAGTTCCCGACCGGCTGGTGCAGGTGCAGCCCGAGGATGAAGCGGAGCGGTGCCACGTCAGCCGACAATCAGGGCGCGCGACCCGGCCAGGGCAGCCTCCACCGCCGGGAGTGGATCGGGGAAAAGGTCGTCCAGCCGGCGGTACTCCTCTGCGCGCCGCTGCGCCTCCTCCAATGACAGTGCGTCGCTGTCGCCGTCGGCAGCACGCAGCGCCGCCACCAGGACTTCTGCCGCCTCGCAATGCCCATTGAACCGCGTGAAGGCGTAGTCCGGCACGGCGCCGGTCGAGATGATGAACTGCCAATCCGACGACTGCGCCAGCAGCAGTTCCCGGGTGGCCTGGGCCAGGACCGGCCGCCACTCGGGGCGGGCCAGTGCGGCTGGCGCCACGTCCCAGAATGCCTCCTCCAGCGGCCACAGGCGCTCCCAGGTCCACGCGGTGCCGTCGTTGAGCCACATGCTGAAGTCGCCATTGGCGCCCCATGATCCTGCAGGAAGCCGAAGCGCCGCAGCCGGGGGATGTGTTGCGAGGTGGCGACCGGCGGTGACGGGGTGCACGTCGCCGAACTCCGGGAGCGCCCGGTACACCGCCTCGAGGAAGTGGGGCCCCTCGAACCACCAGTGCCCGAACAACTCGGTGTCGAACGGTGCCGTGAGGACACTGGCACCAGGTGCCGGATCCTCTGCGGCTACGCGGTCGACCAGGCGCGCAAAATGGGCGGCGTGCGATTCCGCATGGTGCGCCGCCGCGGCGGGGTCATACGGCTCCTTGCCTCCCAGGTCCACCCCACCACCAGTGACCCGCCAGAACTTGAGTCCCCCGGGCCAGCGGATCTTGTGGAACTCCAGGTAGGCGCCATCGCCGGGGTAGCCGCCATGCCGGCTCCACACCTGGGCCGATGCGCGCGGGTCCCGCGCGAAGATCGCGATGTCGCGCCCTGCGCCTGCGCCCGAGAGCCTGTAGGTGCGGTAGGGCGTCCGCTCCGCGGCGTCGGCCCCTTCCCCCCGCGGTGCCGACGCCAGGATGCCCGCCTTGAGCGCCTCGTCGTCGCCGACAGCCCCGTACGGTCCGATGCTCAGCGCACGGGCGCCGGTGACCAGGTGCGCGTCGACGAAGAAATAGCGGTAGCCCGCATCGGCAAGGTGCTCGTCAATCCCGCGGCGGATGGCCTGCGCCGGGGCGCCCGGCCACGGCGCCCACCGATCGCGAGGCCGGTACGCGCACTCCGGCAGCCAGCAGCCGGACGGCGCGCGGCCGAAGAGCCGGCGATGCTCGCTCACGCCAACGGCGAGCTGCAGGCGGATACTCTCGTCGCGCGCCAGGAGGGGGAGGAAGCCATGGGTGGCCGCGGAGCTCAGGATCTCAAGCCGGCCGCGTTCCTGCAGGCCCCGGAATGCGGCCACGAGGTCGCCGTCGATGTCGTCGAAGAGCCGCTGAAGGCGCGTCAGCCGCTCCTGCCAGAAGGCGGCGAGGGGCACCAGGTGCCCGTCGCCCGTACTCCTGAGCGATTCTGGCGCCTCCGTGCAGGCGGTGAGGCGCTGGTCGAAGAAGTTCTCGAGCTCGCGGCCGAAGAGGGGGTGCACCAGCATGTTGGCCAGCACCGGCGTGATCCCGATGGTGACGGGCGCGTTTACCTGGTCCTGCTCCAGTGCCAGGAGGGACTCGAGCAGCGGCAGGTAGGTGTCGATGGCCGCCTCGGTGAGCCAGTCGGACCCGTGGGGCCAGCGACCGTGGTTCAGCACCCACGGCAGGTGGCTGTGCAGCGTGAGGACGAAGTCCATGCTCACGCGGCGCCCAGGACCGACCGGTAGAGGTCGAGGTAGCGCCCGGCGGCGCGCTCCCACCCGAAGTCGCGGCTCATCGCCTCGCGCTGCATCGCGGTCCAGTAGTCGCGCTGCTGGTAGGCGCCCAGCGCGCGGAACGCCGCTTCCTCGAACGCCCACGGTTCGTAGGTCTCGAACAGGAAGCCGGTCACGCCGTCCTGCACGGTGTCGGCGATGCCGCCTACGCGGCGCCCCACCGGGATGGTGCCGTAGCGCTGGGCGCGCATCTGGGTGAGCCCGCAGGGCTCGTACTCCGACGGCATCATGAACAGGTCGGCGCCGGCCATGAGCCGATGTTCCGCCCGGTCGGAGAAGCGCACCTCCACGGCGATCCGGTCGGGGACGGCACGCTGCAGCTCGAGCAGGGCGTTCTCGTAGCGCCGCTCGCCGCTCCCGAGGAAGACGAACTGGCACTCGGTGCCGAGGAGCCTGCCGCTCCGCAGGATGATGTCCAGGCCCTTCTGGCGGGTCATGCGGCCCGCGAAGGCGAACAGCGGCGTCCGCTTCCGCTGCGGCAACCCGAATGCCCGCTGCAGCGCTGCCTTGCAGCGCTGCTTCCCGGTGAGGTCGTCCCGGGAGAACTGTGCCGTGATGTGGTTGTCCGTGCGGGGGTTCCATACCGACTGGTCGATCCCGTTGGTGATCCCCCAGAGCCGGCGCCCGAGCTGCCGGAAGTTCTCCTGCAGGCCAAAGCCGCCCTCGGACGTGGTGATCTCCTGGGCGTGCTTCGCGCTCACCGTCACCACGGCGTCCGCGGTGGTGATGCCGCCCTTCAGGAAGTTGGCGCGATCGTACCACTCGAGGCAGCGATACTCGTACACCCACCACGGGAGGCCGATCGCGGGGACGATGCTGGCGGGGAAGTGCCCCTGGTACCCCGGGTTGTGCACCGCGAGCACCGTGCGCACCAGGGGGCGCCAGGGCCGGTGTTCATGGGTGCTGCGCAGGTAGAGCGGTGCCAGGGCCGTGTGCCAGTCATGCGCATGCAGGATGGTGGGGCCGGAGACGAAGCGCGGAAGGGCCTCCAGCGCCGCCAGCACCAGGAATGCGAAGCGCCGTGCGTTGTCCTGGTACTCCCCGCCGGCGTCGCCGTAGATGCCGGGCCGGTCGAAGAACTGGGGGTGCGCCACGGCGTAGACCTCGGGGCCGGACGTCCCCGTGATGCGGAAGAGTTGCGCCATCTCCACGGTGGGCCCGACCGGGACCGGGAACGGGTCGCCCGCCGCCACCAGCCCGCCGGCCAGCTTCCTCACCGACTGGTACAGGGGCAGGATGGCCACCACGCGGTGACCCGCGCGCTGCTGGAAGGTGGCGAGTCCGCTCACGGCCTCTGCGAGCCCGCCGGTCCTCGCATAGGGGACGTACTCCGCAGCGAGGTGCACGACAGTTGGGAGGTTTCCCCGGCCCGGCTTGCTGCTCGCCACGTTCGGTGACTCCGTCAGTCGGTGGGTGGGGCGTCGCCGGCCAGGTCGCCATGGACGGCCGGCAGGTAGTACTCCTGAACGTAGTCGGCCAGCATCCGTTCCGTGGTGAACCGGCGCCCGCCGAGCCGGAGGGAGTGTCGCATGCGCTCGACCCAGCCCAGCGGAATGCCGCGATTGTCTCGAGTGTAGTACAGCGGCACCACCTGCTCCTCCAGCAGCCGGTAGAAGTGCCCGGCGTCCTCCGCGTCGTTGTCCTGGCCCTCGGGGCCGGAGGGAATCGCCCAGCCGCCCAGGCCATCGTACCCCTCCTGCCACCACCCGTCGAGGGTGCTGAGCTGGGGTACCCCGTTGAGCGCCGCCTTCATCCCACTCGTGCCCGACGCCTCATGCGGCACGCGGGGGAGGTTGAGCCACAGGTCCACGCCCTGGACCAGCAGGTGGGCAATGTGCATGTCATAGTCTTCCACAAAGGCCACGCGCCCCTGGAAGAGGGGATCGCGGGTATGCCGGTAGATCTCCTGCAGCACTTCCTTGCCGGGCGTGTCTGCCGGGTGCGCCTTGCCCGCGAAGACGACCTGCACGGGGCGGGTGGCACTGGTGCACAGCCGGCGCAGTCGCTCGATGTCCCGGAAGATGAGGTTGGCGCGCTTGTAGGTGGCAAACCGGCGCGCGAAGCCGATTGTCAGGACGTCGGGATCGAGCAGCGTTCCGGCGCCCACCACCGCGGCGGCCTCCTTCAGCTGCGTTGCAAAGCGGTGCCGGGTGTCTTCCCGGATGAAGTTCGTGAGCAGGCTCTTGAGTCGCCGGTGCGCGATCCAGAGCTTCTGGTGGTCGAGCGAGAGCACCTGGTCCCAGAGGCCGTTGTCCCGCAGGTGCTCCAGCCAGCCGGCGCCGAGGTGCTCCGTGAGGAGCTGCTGGATGGGTGCTGCCATCCAGGTGGGGAGGTGCACGCCGTTGGTCACGTGGCCGATCGGCACCATCTCCCACGGCCGGTCGGGCCAGAGCGTCCGCCACAGGTTCCTGGACACCTGCCCATGCCGGCGCGACACGCCGTTCACCCGGGCCGCGAGCCGAATGGCGCAGGCGGTCATGTGGAAGTTGGCCTCGTCACCGGGGAGGAGGCCCAGGCGGAAGAACGCGTCGCGCTCGACGCCCAGGTCCTGCCACTCCGGGCCTGCCACCGCCGCGATCTCCTGCAGCGGGAAAAAGTCGTGGCCCGCCGGGACCGGGGTGTGGGTGGTGAACACGCTGTGGGCCCGCACCGTCCGCACGGCATCGTCGAGGGACGCGCCGGCCTTCACCTGCTCCCTTAGCCGCTCCACGAACATGAACGCGGCGTGCCCCTCATTGGCGTGCCAGGCGGCCGGGTTGATGTTGACGGCGCGCAGGACCCGGACACCGCCCACGCCCAGGATCCACTCCTGCCGAATGCGCAGGGCCGGCCCGCCGGCGTAGAGCTTGTTCATGAGCCCGCGATCGTCGGGGTGGTTCTCCTCGAGGTTCGTATCCAGCAGGTAAACGGGTACCCGCCCTACCATCATCTTCCAGGCCCGCACCCGCACCGGCCGGCCACTCGTCTCCACCACGGTGAGCCAGCGCGCGCCATCGGCGCCCTCCACCGGGAGGAGTGGCGTGGCCGTAAGGTCGTAGGCGTCGTCGCTGTCGGTCTGCCAGCCGTCGAGCCCGACCTTCTGGTCGAAGTAGCCGTTGGTGTAGAAGAGCCCCACGCCCACCATGGGGATCCCCATGTCCGACGCGGTCTTGAGGTGGTCGCCCGCCAGCACACCGAGGCCACCGGAGTAGATCGGCACGGAGTTGTGCAGGCCGAACTCCGCGCAGAAGTAGGCGATGGGCCGGTCGGTCAGGGTGGGCTGGTGCCGGCCGAGCCAGGTGTCGTGCGTGGTGAGGTGGTGCTGGAAGTCGGCCATCACCTCGTCGTAGCGACGGAGGAACCCGGCATCGCTGGCGCAGGCCGCCACCCGGGCAGGGTCCACCTGCCGCAGCAGGAGCAGCGGGTTGTGTCGCGTCTGGTGCCACAGGCGGACGTCAATCTCCCCGAACAGGGCGCGTGCGCCGGGATTCCAGCTCCACCAGAGGTTCAGGGCAAGCCCGGCGAGTCCCTCGATGCGGGCGGGGAGGTAGGGGACGGCAGACGACGTGTGCATGGGCAGCAATACCTCGAAATGAAATCGCAGGTCGGCGCGACGCCGTCGCGCGGCCCTGGTGGCGGCAGGTCAGTGAACCAGTTTCTTGTAGCGGATGCGGTGTGGCTGGTCCACCCCCTGGCCAGTGCGCCGCTTGAAGTCGGCGGCGTAGTCCTGGTAGTTCCCCTCGAACCAGTATGCCTGGCTGTCACCCTCGAAGGCCAGGATGTGGGTGGCGATCCGGTCGAGGAACCAGCGGTCGTGGCTGATGACCACGGCGCAGCCGGCAAACCCGAGCAGGGCGTCCTCCAGGGCGCGAAGCGTGTCCACGTCGAGGTCGTTGGTGGGTTCGTCGAGCAGCAGGAGGTTGCCGCCGCCCTTGAGCAGCCTGGCCATGTGCACCCGGTTCCGCTCCCCGCCCGACAGGTCCTTCACCCGCTTCTGCTGGTCGGGACCCCGGAAGTTGAAGCCGGCACAATAGGCCCGTGCGTTCACCCGCCTCGTCCCGAAGAGCAGTTCATCCTGCCCGCCGGAGATCTCCTCGTACACCGTCTTGCTGCCGTCCAGCGCGTCGCGGCCCTGGTCGACGTAGCCGACCTTGACCGTCTTGCCCACGGTGAGGGTGCCGCTGTCGGGCGGCTCCTGCCCGGTGATCATGCGGAAGAGCGTGGTCTTGCCGGCGCCGTTCGGCCCGATGACGCCGACGATGCCGCCGCGTGGCAGGGCGAAGTCGAGGTTCTCGAACAGGAGCCGGTCGCCGAAGCCCTTGCCGAGCCCCCTCGCGACCACGACCTCCTCGCCCAGCCGCTCGGGCACCGGGATCAGGATCTCCACGCTGCCCTCACCCTGCCGCTCCGCCTCGGCGCGGAGTTCCTCGTACCGTGCCAGGCGTGCCTTGCTCTTGGCCTGGCGGGCCCGCGGCGACATGCGCACCCACTCCAGCTCGTGCTGCAGGGTCTTCTGCCGGGCAGAGGCCTGCTTCTCCTCGACGGCCAGCCGCTTCTGCTTCTGCTCCAGCCAGCTCGAGTAGTTCCCCTCCCAGGGAATCCCGGCTCCGCGGTCCAGCTCCAAAATCCACTTCGCCACGTTGTCGAGGAAGTAGCGGTCGTGGGTGATGGCGACGACCGTGCCCCGGAACTCCTCGAGGTAACGCTCCAGCCAGGCCACGCTCTCGGCGTCCAGGTGGTTGGTGGGCTCGTCGAGCAGGAGCATGTCCGGCTCGGAGAGGAGCAGCCGGCACAGGGCCACTCGGCGACGCTCGCCGCCCGAGAGGGTGGACACGTCGGCGTCGCCCGGTGGGAGGCGCAGGGCGTCCATGGCCATGTCGAGCTTGTGGTCCAGCTCCCAGAGCCCGAGGTGGTCGATCTGCTCCTGCAGCCGGCCCTGCCGGTCCAGCAGCTTCTCCATCTGCGCGTCGTCCATGGGCTCGGCGAACTTCATGGCGATGTCATTGAAGTCGTCGAGCAGCTTCCGCAGGTGGGCCACGCCGTCCTCGACGTTGCCGCGCACATCCTTCGCGGGGTCGAGCTGCGGCTCCTGCGGCAGGTAGCCGATGCGGGTACCCGCGAGCGGCTTCGCCTCCCCCAGGAAGTCGGTGTCCACCCCGGCCATGATGCGGAGGAGGGTGGACTTGCCCGCGCCATTGCTCCCGATGACGCCGATCTTGGCGCCCGGGTAGAAGGCGAGGTGGATGCCCTTGAGGATCTCGCGGGAGGGGGGCACGACCTTCCGGAGGTCGCGCATCGTGAAGATGTATTCGCCAGCCATAGGCGCACAAGATAACCACGCCAAACACAAAGGGCGCCCCTGCGGGAGCGCCCTCGGCGTGCAGGTCCGGGACGGCCTAGCTGAGGTGCTTGTTCACCAGCTTGGTCATCTCGAACATGTTCACCTGCTCCTTCTTGAAGATCGGCTTCAGGGCCGCATTGGCATGGATCATCCGGCGGTTCTTCGAGTCCTGGAGCTTGTTCTTCTTGATGTAGGCCCAGAGCTTCTTCGTGACCTCGGTGCGCGGGAGGGGCTTGCTGCCGACCACCTCGGCGAGCGCGGCGCTCGGCTTCATCGCCTTCATGAATGCTGCATTCGGCTTGCGTGCGGCCTTCTTCTTCGCGGGCTTCTTCGCAGCCTTCTTCTTGGCGGGCTTCCTGGCAGCCTTTTTCTTGGCCATCGCGATTCTCCCAGAGGAAAACAGGTTGTCCTGCGAGTTGAACTCCCACCTGCGCCACGAAACACGCTTGACAAGGTAGTGAGTTGTTCCCCGGGGGCAAGAGGGTTTTCCCCATGAAAACCCGGGATTCCCCCTCGGGAACCGGTCCCCCCCGCCGGGAGGAGGGTCCCCTCTACCTCCGGAACCGGCTGGTGGCGTAGCTTTCTCCCCATGCGCCAGCACGGAATTCTCCTCGCCGGCCTGTTGGTCCTCCCGGGCATCCTTGCCGCCCAGGGGAGCACGCCCCTCCCCGTGGGCGCGGTGGCTCCCGCGTTTCCCGCAGTGACCGCCACGACCGGTGGTGCGCCGCCCCGCGCGTTTTCCCTCGAGGCGTATCGGGGCCGCACCGTGGTGCTCGCCTTCTTCTACAAGGCGCGGACCTCCGGCTGAACCGTCCAAATGGACGCGTACCGTGATCAGTACGCGCAGCTCTTCCGTGGGGGGAGGGACGTCACGCTGGTGGCGATCAGCGTGGACCCCGATACGACCCTGGCGGCCTGGGCCCGGGAGCGGAACTACCCGTTCACCTTCGTGAGCGACACGGGGGGCAGGGTGGGGAAGCAGTATGGGGCCTGGAGCGCGAAGTACAGCGTGGACAATCGTACCCTCTTCGTCATCGCACCCGATGGCCGCATCAGCTACGTCGCGGCGCCATTCCGGGAGATTGACCCGGCGGCCTACGAGGCGCTGGGCCGGGCCATCGTGGGAGCCCGACGCCATGGCGGGCCGGACGGGCACTGAGGATCGCCCCCGATCCGCCTATCCCCCCATCACCCGTGCCACCTCCCGCACGTCGGGCGCCACCTCCACCGGGCGTGCACCCGAGCGCATGTTCGCGTCGGGATCCTTGAGCACGTGGCCCGTGAGCACGGCCACGACCCGGTCGTCCGCACCAATCACCCCATTGGCCCTGAGCATGCGCACACCCGCCACGCTGGCCGCACTGGCGGGCTCGCACCCGATCCCGGCAGCATCCACCACGCCCTTGGCCTCCAGGATGGCCTCGTCGCTCACCGGGACCACCACGCCGTTGGTGTCACGGATCGCGCGCACGGCGCGATCCCATGACGCGGGGTTCCCGATCCGGATGGCGGTGGCGACGGTCTCCGCCTTCACGGTGACCCGCTGCTCGAAGCCGCCGGCAAATGACTGCGCGAACGGGGAGGCGCCGAGCGCCTGGACCGCTGCCAGTCGGGGCATCCGCGAGATCAGGCCTGCGGCGAGGGCCTCCCGGAAGGCCTTCCCGAACGCGGCCGTGTTGCCAAGGTTCCCGGCCGGCACGACCACCCAGTCGGGTGGATCCCAGTCGAGCTGGTCCAGCAGCTCCAGCATGATGGTCTTCTGGCCCTCGAGCCGGAACGGGTTGATGGAGTTCACCAGGTACACACCCAGCTCCCGGCTCGACGCCTCTGCCAGTGCCAGGCACGCGTCGAAGTCACCCCGCACCGTGAGGGTCCTCGCGCCATAGGCCAGGGACTGGCTCAGCTTCCCCAGGGCGACTGCCCCCTCGGGGATGAACACGAGCGCCGGGATCCCCGCCTGGGCGGCATACGCGGCGAGCGACGAGGAGGTGTTGCCGGTCGAGGCGCAGGCCACGGCACGTGCACCCAGCCGCAGCGCCTGGGTCACGGCGACGGTCATGCCCCGGTCCTTGAACGAGCCGGTGGGATTCATGCCCTCGTGCTTCAGCAGCAGGCGCTCGACGCCGGCCCAGCTGTTCACGGCGGCGCGCTCCACCAGGGGCGTGTTTCCCTCGGGCCACGTCACCGGATGCGTTGCCGTTGGCAGCACCAGTTCCTGGTAGCGCCACACGCCTGACCGTGCCGGGCCCGCGGGGGCGGCGCGGCGCTCGGCGAAGCGTGCGCGCAGCACGGCGGCCGGCGGCACACTGTGGTGCTCCACCGCCAGGAGCCCCTGGCAGCGGGGGCACCGGGTGGCCGGGTCGGTCTCGGCCAGGGCGTGACCGCACCCATCGCATCGCTGCCGTGTTGTGCTCACGCGAACGCTCCCGGTTGGCGCACCACACGTGCGCCCTGCGTGTCCACCGGTGCCACGCGCACGGTGGCCTCCACGCCGGCGGCGGCATAGGCCGCGTGCATCGCTGCGCCGATGCGCGCGCCCTGCGGTGCATCGGCGGCGAGGGCAAACGCGGTGGGGCCCGCCCCCGAGATGGACGCGCCGAGCGCCCCGGCCTCGAGCGCCGCCCGGCGTGCCGCGGGAAAGCCCGGGAGGAGGGGCGCCCGTGCCGGCTCCGCAATGCGATCGTCTACGCTGCGCCGGAGCAGGTCGAGGTCACCACGATAGAAGGCGGCCACCAGGGCGGCGACCTGAGCAGCCTGGTGGATCGCCACCTCGCGCGAGACCGTCCGGGGCAGCACCGCCCGGGCATCGGCGGTGCGGAGGCGCTGGTCGGGGTGCACCAGCACCGCGGTCAGGCCCGCCGGCACCGGCAGCGTGATCACGTCGAGGGGGTCGGTGGCACGCACCAGCACGGCACCACCCAGCAGGGACGGGGCGAGGTTGTCGGCATGGCGCCCCGCCACGCGGGCCTCCACCTCCAGGCACACCTGCAGCAGCTCGAGCTCGCCCAGCGGCCGGCCGAGGCACTCGTTCGCGGCCACGGCGCCGGCGACGGCCGACGCGGCACTGCCGCCCTGGCCCCCGGAGAGCGGCAGCCCCTTGTGCACCCAGAGCGCCAACCCCTGGTGCGCGCCAGCCCGGGCGAGCACGCCCTCCGCCGCCATGGCGCTCGCGTGGCGCGCCGGGTCGGCCGGCAGCTCGGGGTGGCCGGGATCGCGGAGCTCGAGCCCGCGCACGCCAAGCGGCTCGACGGTGACCCAGTCGCCGGCCCCGGCCACCGCCAGGCCGAGCACGTCGAGTCCGGGGCCGACATTGCCGATCGAGCCCGGGGCAAAGGCTGTGATCCGCATCAGATCGGGGCCAGGCGCATGATGTCGTTCATGACGCCGGCGGCTGTCACCTCGAGCCCCGCACCGGGCCCGGTGATGACAAGCGGATTGGCATGGTACCGGTCGGTGGTGAACACTACCTGGTTGTCGGTGCCGCGGAGCGCCCCCAGCGCACTCGCAGCCGGTACCGCCGCGAGCCCCACCGTGATCCGGCGAGGTGTCACGCGCGCCACGTAGCGCAGCACCTTGCCCTCGTTCCTGGCCCGTTCGCCCCTGGCCTGCCAGCCGGCGTCATGCCGATCCAGGGTCGCGACGAACGCTTCCGGCGTCACGCTCCGCGCCTGGCGCGGCACCAGTGATTCCACCGCCACCTGCTCAATCCCCCCGCGAAAGCCGAGCAGGCGCCCGAGGATCAGCGCCTTCCGCGCCACGTCCATCCCCGAGAGGTCCTCCCTGGGGTCAGGCTCGGTGTAGCCGCGCCGCATGGCCTCGCGCATGGTGGTGCTGAACGGGTGCCCGTCGCCCAGTTCACTCAGCAGGAACCCCAGCGTCCCCGAGAGGCAGCCCTCGATGCGACGGATCCGGTCACCGCTCTCCACCAGCTTGAAGACGGTGTCGATGATCGGGAGTCCCGCGCCCACCGTGGCCTCGAACATCAGGTGCCGCCCGTGCCGGTGGGCCACGGCCTCGAGCTGGTCGGCATCGTGCCGTCGCTCGGTGAGCGGGCGCTTGTTGGCCAGCACCACGTCCATCCCCGAGTCGAGCACATGGCGGAGGATGGCCGCCGTGTCGTTGGCCGTCACGTCCACCACCACCGGCCGGGGCAGTGCGTGCCGGGCGATGAACGCCAGGGCGTCGGTGGACGGGGACGCCACGCCACCGCGCGCGCGCCGGAGGGGCACGCCTCGCGCCTTGCGATCGGCCAGCTGGTTGAGCTGCCGCACCGACAGCCCCTCGGGGTCGAAGACGAAGCCGGTGCGGTCGATCACCGCCGCCACCTCGAGGCGGATGACACTCCGGCTGGCCTTCGGGATCTGCCGCGCCAGCATGCGGCCAACCTTGCCGAAGCCGAGCAGCACCACCGCCACGCGCTCGGGCGCATTCACCGCACCGCCGCCGATCTTCTCCAGCTGGAAGGCGTGGTGGATCTGTCGCTGCGCCAGGGCGACATCAGCCTCGTCCACCACGAAGGAGATGTTCAGCTCCGACGACCCCTGGGCGATGGCGACGATGTTGATGCCGGCCTGGGCTGTCGCACTGAACACCCTCGCCGCCACGCCCCGGGCGCCCGCCATCCCCAGGCCGACCACCGCTATGATGGCCATCCCGGTGCGCACCTCGATGGCCTCGATGTCCCGCCGGGCGAGGTCGTCCCGGAACGTGCGCGCCAGCGCGCTGCGGACCGCTGCGGCCACCCCGGCCGGGACCGAGAAAGTGAGGGAGTTCTCCGACGAGCCCTGGGTCACGAGCGTGACCGGCAGCCGGGCCGCGTGCAGCGCCTCGAACGTCCGGCTGGCGACACCCGACCCGCCAAGCAGGCCGGTGCCCGTCACGGTCACGAGTGCCTGGCCGCCGATGCCCGACACCGCCCGTACCGGCGAGCGCTCGCGGCGCGATTGCTCCGACACCTCGGTGCCGGGAAGGGCCGGATCGGCGAAGGGCCGGACGTACACCGGGATGCGGCGGCGAGCCAGCGGCACCAGCGCGCGGGGGTGCAGCACCTTGGCGCCATAGTAGGCCAGCTCCGCGGCCTCGCGCGCATGCAGGTGCGGGATGACCCGCGCATTGACCACCACCCTCGGGTCGCCCGTGAGGAAGCCGGGCACGTCCTTCCAGAGCGAAACTGACGCTGCCCGGAGGCTTCGCGCGAGGAGGGTCGCCGTGAGGTCCGAGCCGCCACGGCCCAGGGTGACGAGCTCGCCATCGTGGCCGGCGCCCAGGAAGCCGGGCACCACCGGGGAAATGCCCTCCCTGAGGAGCGGGCCCAGGCGGGCACGCACCCGACGCTCTGTCGCCTGGTAGTCGGGGGCCGCGCCCCCGAAGTGTCCATCCGTGACGATCAACTCGAGCGCATCCACCAGCTCCACCCTCCGGCGGCCGGCACGCAGTGCTGCGGCGAGGATCATGGCACTCAGGCGCTCCCCGCGCGCCACCACGTGGTCGCTCGTGCGCGGGGTGAGTTCCCGCACCACGCGCAGCCCTTCGAGGAGCGCCTCCAGCTCGGCCATGGCGTCGCGCACCCTGGCGGTGGCCCGGCGACGGGACGGACCCGGGGGTACCACGTGCCGGATCGCATCCAGGTGCTGCTGGAGGAGCCGCGCCACCGCCGCCCGGTCCACGGCGTCGCCGCGCACGGCGGCCGTGGCCACCGCGAGCAAACGGTCCGTGACTCCCGCCATGGCCGAGACCACCAGGATGGACGGTTGCTGCAACTGCGACCCGATGACCTGGACAGCATGGCGCATGGCGGCGCCATCGGCGAGGGACGCCCCTCCAAACTTGTGGACCTGGACGGCATGTGCGCGTGGCGGCATAGACCGCGACGATACGCACGCCTCCCACGATTGTCTACGCACGCTGGCGCACCGGGCGTCCCTGCTGTAGTCTGAACCGTCGCGCGGGCCGCCACATCCCGGCGAGCCGTGCACCACGTGCCCGATTCACGTCCCCCCAACGCCCGGCTGGTTCATGCGCATCGCGGTGCCGAAGGAAACCGCTCCCGGCGAGCGACGTGTTGCCCTCGTCCCTGACGGCATCGCCAGGCTCGTCAAGGCGGGGCATGAGGTGGTGGTGGAGCGTGGGGCAGGCGACGCGGCGGGGATCCTCGACGGCCAGTTCGAGAAGGCCGGCGCGACCCTCGCCTCCGGGTTCGCCGCGACGGTGGCCGGTGCGGCC
This sequence comes from uncultured Gemmatimonadaceae bacterium, assembly GCA_964638035.1. Lineage (GTDB taxonomy): Bacteria > Gemmatimonadota > Gemmatimonadetes > Gemmatimonadales > GWC2-71-9 > JAGGAG01. Next base: position 46,448 of record CAZWXD010000013.1, read on the forward strand.
GTCGTGGCCAAGGTCCAGCGTCCCTCGTCGGCCGAGGTGTCGGCGCTCCCGGCCGGTTCGGTGCTGGTGGCGCTGTTGCAGCCGGCAGCGCATCGCGACCTGCTCGAAGCGCTGGCGGCGCAGGGCGTCACCGGCCTTGCCATGGAGCTGGTGCCCCGCATCACCCGCGCGCAGTCGATGGACGTCCTGTCCTCCCAGGCCACCGTGGCCGGCTACCAGGCCGTGCTGCTTGGCGCGACCCACCTGACGCGGCTCCTCCCCATGCTCACCACGGCCGCCGGCACGCTGGCCCCGGGCCGGGTCTTCGTGCTCGGCGCCGGTGTGGCCGGCCTGCAGGCCATCGCCACGGCGCGCCGCCTCGGGGCCATCGTCTCGGCCTTCGACGTGCGCCCCGCCGTGAAGGAGCAGGTGCAGAGCCTCGGTGCCACGTTCATTGCCGCGGAGCAGGTCGCAGCCGAGGGTGCCGGCGGCTACGCCCGTGAACTCGCGGCGGAGCAGCAGCAGCAGGTGCTGCAGGCCGTGGGCAAGGTGCTGCCTGCTTCCGACCTCGTGATCACCACGGCCCAGGTGCCGGGGAAGCCCGCGCCGCGCCTCATCACCGGCGACATGCTCGCCACCATGACACCGGGATCGGTGATCGTGGACCTGGCGGCGGAGAGCGGCGGGAACTGCGAGGCCACGCGGGCTGGCGAGACCGTGCGGGTCCATGGGGTCACCATCCTTGGCCCCCTCAACCTGGCTGCGTCGCTGCCGCTCCATGCCAGCCAGATGTACGGGCGGAACGTGCTGACCCTGCTGCAGCACCTCACCCAGTCGGGGGCACTCGCCATCGAGACCGCTGACGAGATCACCGGGCCGATGGCCGTGACCCATGCCGGGGCCGTGCGCTTCGGCCTCGCCTGAGGAGGATTCACCATGCTCGACGTGGTGTCGCTGGAGTCCCTGGCCCTTGCCAATTCCTTCCTGAAGCTGGCCGTGTTCGTGCTGGCGGGTTTCGTCGGGTTCCTGGTCATCACCCGGGTGCCACCGCTCCTGCACACACCGCTCATGTCGGCCACCAACGCCATCTCGGCCATCTCCATCGTCGGGGCCCTGGTCGCGGCCGGCAGCGAGCACAACCAGGTGGCCACCATCCTGGGCTTCATTGCCGTGATCTGCGCCACGATCAACGTGGTGGGCGGCTTCATCATCACCGACCGCATGCTCCGGATGTTCGGGCATCGGCCCGCACGCGGGGCCGCGGGTGAAGGGACCGGGGAACCCGGAGGCCGGGCGTGATCGTCACCTCGCCGGCGGAGGGGGCCTCGCTCGGGCGGGAGGCGCTGACGCTCGTCACCTACCTCGTCGCGTCCGTCCTCTTCATCCTGGGGCTCAAGGGCCTCACCCGGGCGGAGTCGGCCCGCCGCGGCATGCAGCTGGCGGCCCTCGGCATGCTGCTCGCCATCATCGGCACGCTGATCAAGCAGGAGATTGTTTCGTACGGCTGGATCGTCGCCGGCCTCGTGATCGGCAGCATCATCGGCTGGCCCCTTGGCACGCGCGTCCCGATGACGGCGATGCCCCAGCGCATCGCCATCAGCCACATGTTCGGCGCCCTCGCGGCCACCCTGGTCGGGGTCGCCGAGTACTACACCTACACGCGCGAGGGCGTGACCATCCCGCGGCCCATCATGGCGGCCCTGGGGTTCGAGGTGCTCTTCGGGTCGCTGACGGTCACGGGGAGCTTCATGGCCTTCGGCAAGCTGCAGGAGATCCTGCCCAGCCGCCCGGTGACGTACCGGGGGCAGAATGCGGTCAACTTGCTGGTGTTCGGCGCGGCGCTGGCCATGTTCGCCTGGCTCATCGTCCAGCCCGGCTCCGTGACGGTGTTCTACGTGATGACGGCCGTGGCCTTCGTGATCGGCGTGAGCCTCGTGCTGCCGATTGGCGGCGGCGACATGCCGGTGGTGATCTCGCTCCTCAACTCCTATGCGGGCCTCGCCGCCTCGGCGATGGGCTTCGCCCTCGGGAACAGCCTGCTCATCATCGCCGGCGCACTCGATGGCGCCTCCGGCTTCATCCTCTCGATCATCATGAGCAAGGCGATGAACCGGTCGTTCGGCAACGTGCTGTTCGGGGCGTTCGGCGCCCCCGCGGCGACGTCAGGCCAGGTGGTCAGCGGGGAGATGAAGGAGATCAGCGTGGAGGATGCGGCGATGCAACTCGCCTATGCCCCCCGGGTGATCGTGGTGCCGGGGTACGGGCTCGCGGTGGCGCAGGCGCAGCAGGTCGTGCGCGAGCTGGCGGACCAGGTCGAACGCCGTGGCGGCGAGGTGAGGTACGCCATTCACCCGGTGGCTGGACGCATGCCGGGCCACATGAACGTGCTCCTTGCCGAGGCCAATATCCCGTACGAGAAGCTGGTGGAGATGGAGGAGATCAACCCGCAGTTTCCCGAGACCGACGTGGCAGTGGTCATCGGGGCCAACGACGTCGTGAATCCCGCGGCACGCACCGATGCCTCGAGTCCCATCTACGGGATGCCCATCCTGGACGTGGACAAGGCGCGGGCCGTCTTCGTGCTCAAGCGCGGCAAGGGCAAGGGATTCGCCGGCATCGAGAACGCACTGTTCTTCGAGGACAAGACGCGGATGATTTACGGCGATGCCAAGGCGACGCTGTCCCGCCTCGTGAACGAGATGAAGCAACTGTAGGCGTGCGGTTCTTCCCACCTCGCCCGTCTCCCTGCCTGCAACAACCTGGGTGCTGCAGCGTATGACAATCCGGTGACCCGTATCACGGTCCGATCGACACGCCACAATGGCAGGTCGGTGGCAGATCCGGGCCAAGTCGGGACGTGGCAGCATCTTAGCTAAAGTATTGATTTTTCAAGCTTTAGCGCGTATATTCACCGCCGTCCACATCGGGCCCGGGATCTCCACACCAGTCCCGGCTTCGTGGTTTGTCACTTCGCTTTTGGGAGAGTGCCCCGCGTGAACAAGGCTGGCAGCGAATCCAAGACGCGGAAGAAGCGGCGGGCAGTGCGCCCGGCGCAGATTGCTCGTGCGGTCGACGAAGGCCGCGAGAGCCTCGACCTCTACCTCGACGAGATCAGCCGGGTCCCCCTCCTCAATCGTGAGGAGGAGATGGAGCTGGCACGCAAGGCGTTCAAGGGCAGCATCCCGGCCCAGGAGAAGCTGGCGCGGCACAACGTGCGCTTCGTGGTGTCGGTGGCCAAGAAGTTCCAGAACCGCGGCGTCCCGCTGGTGGACCTGATCGGCGAGGGCAACCTGGGTCTCATGACGGCGGCGCGGAAGTTCGATCCCGATCGTGGGGTCAAGTTCATCTCCTACGCCGTGTGGTGGATTCGCCAGGCGGTGCAGGCGGCGATCGCGCGGCACGGCCGCCCGGTGCGCGTCCCCCTCAACCGGACCGCCGACCTGAGCCGCCTCGGGCGCACGACGACGCTGCTGAAGGATCGCCTGGGCCGGATGCCCACTACCGAGGAGCTGGCCCGTGCCACCGGCCTGACGCTCGAGGCGGTGCGCAGCTTGAGCGCGCTGAACACCGAAGCGGTCCGGCTCGACCACCCCACCCGCGACGGCGAGGGCAACGAGCGCATGGAGCGCTTCGCCGCCACTGACGCGGAAGGCACCGACTCGGCCACGATCCAGAACAGCCAGACGAGCGACATCGAGCTGGCCCTGTCCAGCTTGCCGCCGCGTGATGCCAAGGTGCTCCGGCTCTACTTCGGCCTGGAAGACGGCAACAGCCGGACGCTGGAGGAGATCGGGCACATGATGGGCGTCACCCGTGAGCGCATCCGCCAGTTGCGGGACCGCGCGCTCCTTCGCCTCCGCGAGGGCGAGACCGGCGACCGGCTGCGCGACCTGGTCGCGTAACCGGGGCGTTCAGGCGCTCGGGCGTTCAGGCGTTCGGAGAAGTTCTCCGGACGCCTTTTCGTTGGGGCGCCTTGATGCGCCTTCGCGCCTCCCGATCACACGGGCAATGGCTGCCCCCAGTTGCCGTGCCACGCTGCGCCTGGGCCACGCGTCCCACCGGTAGTGGCGCAGGCGCCGGCGTGCGTGGGGCAGGACCTTCACGAGGTCGGCCTCGGTGACGGGCTGGAACGGCTTGAAGTCGAACGGGTGCGCCCTGACCTCATCGCGGAAGGCCGTGATGGAGGGCCAGGCCGCCGAGAGCTCAGGAACCAGGCCGAGCACCGCACGGAGCAGTTCCTGGTTGGTGAGCTGGTCCCCGAAGCTGTAGGCCAGGTAGCGCTCTTCCACCAGCCGCCAGAACGACTCCGTCGCCTGGGTCATGTCGATCGCGTCGTACTCCAGCGCGGTGCAGATCAGCCCCCAGAGGACCTGCTGCGCCCGGCCTTCCATGTTGCGCGTGGGTGAGTCGGGGGCCTGTTCCCAGTGGCGCAGGTACCCGCCCCGCATCACGTGGCCGGTCGGGAAGCCCGAACGCCACATGCGCAGGTTGAGCTCGGTCCACTCCCCCCAGAACCGCCGCCGCGGGTTGAAGCCACCAATGTCGCGGAGCAGGTTGGTATACCCCGCCACGAGCATTCCCTGCACCGGCTGGAAGCGGAACTCCGGGGTCTCGACATGGGGTGTCGTGTCGCGCGGCTTGAAGATGGTGTCGGTGTCCTCGACGTACGACCGCACGCCGACCAGCCCCGCCGGCACCCGCCGGAGCGCGTCGTCCAGCGTGCCCATCAGGTCGTCGTGGACCGTGCAGTCGTCGTCCACGAAGCAGACCAGAGGGCTCTTGGCGAGGTTCAGCTGGTAGTTGCGCCCACCGCTGATGGTGGGGTCGCCGTTGTTGAAGAACACGTCCACTGGCACCCGCCGGGCCCAGGACTGGATCCGCTTCTCCACCCGCGACAGTTCCTCGCGGATGGCGCGATTGAACACCACGACGAACCGTCCGCCGCCCGGGATCTCCTGGGCGTCGAGCGACTCGATGAGTTTCCTGAGGTAGTCCTCCCGCCCGGGAATGGTCAGGGCGGTAATGGTCCAGCGGCTCATGGCGACCTCCTCGGCGAGTCAGCGCTCGGCCTGGAGCGCGCGCACCATCTCCTTCCAGCCCTGGGGGCCGGGAGCATCCAGCAGGAAAGCCCGGGGCAGCCGTGCAAGGGCAGGGTGGTGTCCCGGGGGATTGCGAATGACGAACGGGCGGCGCGCTGCGGCCAGGAGGCTCACGTCGTTGGCATCGTTGCCGATGGCCACGTCCACCTCGTGTCCGAGCCGTCGGGCCACCACCTGCGCCCCGCGGCCCTTGTCCGCGCCCCGAGTCAGTGTAGCCCAGCGCCCCCCGGCCGAACACCGAAGATCCGCCGACAAGGCCGCAGCCCGAAAACCGGCCCATTCCGGGGCCTCGGCGACAGCCCGGGGCAGCAGGAGGCTCGCGATCCGGTCGGCCTGCACCGGGGCGTCCCGCTGGAGGAGGCGCAGTACATCGCCCTGCCCGCGAGCTTCCAGGGCGCCCGTCAGCTCGCGCAGCGGGGCGCCGGTCACCTCCAGCGTGCCGTCCGGGGCCAGCAGCACCGCGCCATCCTCGGCGACCGCCCAGCCAGGCCAGTGCACCCGGTACTGGAGCGCCTGGAGTTCACGCCCGGTCCGGCTGGAGGCGAACACCACGGCATGGTCGTGTGCGATGGCCGCGAGTTCCGCGGCCTGGAATGGCAGGGTTCCGTCGTCCTGCAGGAAGGTGCCGTCGACGTCGCTGAAGATGAGCACGGGGCAATGTAGCCCCGTGTCATCGCAGCGCGTGCCGGGTCACCCCGCGAACTGGCGCAGCACTCGCTGCAGGATCCCGCCGTGGCGGAGGTAGTCGAGCTCCACCGGTGAGTTGAGGCGGACCACGGCGGGGAAGGTGGTCGCCTGCCCGTCCTCGGCCACGGCGGTCACCGTCACCCGCCCACCGGGCTCGAGACCCGTTGCGATCCCGCTGATGCTGATGGTCTCGCGACCCGTGAGGCCGAGGGAGTCGCGGGTGGTGCCCGCCTCGTAGGCCAGGGGCAGCACCCCCATGCCCACCAGGTTGCCCCGGTGGATGCGCTCGTAGCTCTCCGCGATCACCGCCTTCACGCCGAGGAGGGCGGTGCCCTTGGCCGCCCAGTCGCGGCTCGAGCCGGTGCCGTACTCCTTGCCCACGAGCACCACCAGCGGCGTCCGCTCGGCCTGGTACTTCATGGCAGCGTCGTAGATGGACATGACCTCGCCTGACGGGAAGTGCACCGTCCAGTTGCCCTCCTTGTCGGGCACCAGTGCATTCTTGATGCGCACGTTGCCGAACGTGCCGCGCATCATCACCTCGTGGTTGCCGCGACGGGAGCCGAACGTGTTCCAGTCCGCCTGCTGCACCCCGTGGGCAACCAGGTAGCGCGCCGCGGGCCCGTTCTTCGGGATGGCGCCGGCCGGCGAGATGTGGTCCGTGGTCACCGAGTCGCCCAGGGCCGCCAGGACCCGCGCACCGGTGATGTCCTGCAGTGGTGGCGGCACCTTCGGAAGCTTCTGGAAGAACGGCGGGTTCTGCACGTACGTGGAGCCCGTGTCCCAGGCATACCGGCTGCCCTCGGGCACCGATAGCGCCTGCCAAGTGGCATCGCCCTTGAAGACCTCGCCGTAGCGACGCGTGAAGAGCGCCGGATTGAGCGCCTGGTTCATGGCGGCCTGCACCTCCTCGGGGGAGGGCCAGATGTCCTTCAGGAAGACGGGCTCGCCGTTCCGCCCGCGGCCCAGGGGCTCGCGGACCAGGTCGAGGTCGACGCGGCCCGCGAGCGCAAAGGCCACCACCAGCAGGGGCGAGGCCAGGTAGTTCGCACGGACCTGTGGGTGAACCCGCGCCTCGAAGTTCCGGTTGCCGGAGAGCACCGCCGCCACCACCAGCCCGTGTTCCTCCACCAGCTTCCCGATGGCGTCGGGCAGGGGGCCGCTGTTGCCGATGCAGGTGGTGCACCCGTACCCGACGGTCTGGAAGCCCAGGCGGTCGAGGTACGGCTGCAGCCCCGAACCCTCGAGATAGTCGGTCACCACGCGCGAGCCGGGCGCCAGGGAACTCTTCACCCAGGGCTTGCGGGCCAGGCCCTTTTCCACCGCGCGCTTGGCCAGCAGGCCCGCACCGATCATCACCGATGGGTTGGAGGTGTTGGTGCAGCTCGTGATGGCGGCAATCACCACGCTGCCGTCGCGCAGCTCGATCGGCACGCCATCCAGCGTGCCCGTGGCAACGGCCGGGGCATCCTCGACGATTGCCGGCGCGGCGGTTGCCGGGATGCCGCCCTCGTTGGTCCACCGGAGGAGCTGCTTCTCGGCGTGGGCCTTCCGGTCCGTCGGCACCACCGGTCCCATCAGCGACGGCAGGCTCACGGCGAAGTTGCGCTTGAGTTCGCCCAGGCGCACCAGGTCCTGCGGGCGCCGCGGACCGGCGAGGCTCGGCGCCACGGTGGAGAGGTCGAGCACCAGCGTGTCGGTGAACTCGGGGTCGGGCGTGGCATCGGTGCGGAAGAGCCCCTGCGCCTTGCTGTACGCCTCCACCAGCTTCACCGCGCCCGGCTCGCGGCCGGTGCGCTCCAGGTAGCGAAGCGTTTCCGCATCAACCGGGAAGAAGCCCATGGTGGCTCCGTACTCCGGCGCCATGTTGCCGATGGTCGCCCGGTCGGCCAGGCCGAGGCTCGAGAGGCCCGGGCCGAAGAACTCCACGAACTTGTCCACCACCCCCTTCTTGCGGAGCAGTTGCGTGATGGTGAGGACCAGGTCGGTGGCCGTGGTGCCCAGCGGCAGCGTCCCGGTCAGCTTCACGCCGACGACGTCCGGCACCAGCATGAAGTAGGGCTGGCCCAGCATCACCGCCTCGGCCTCGATGCCACCCACCCCCCAGCCCAGCACCCCCAGGCCGTTCACCATGGTCGTGTGCGAGTCGGTGCCCACGACGGTGTCAGGGTACGCCGTCAGGGTGCCGTGCTGGTCGCGGCGCTGGACCACCGATGCCAGGTACTCGAGGTTCACCTGGTGCACGATGCCGGTGCCCGGTGGCACCACCCGGAAGTCCTGGAAGGCCCGCTGGGCGAACTTGAGCAGCTGGTAGCGCTCGCGGTTCCGCTCGTACTCCAGCTCCACGTTGCGGGCGAAGGCGCGGTCCGACCCGAAGTAGTCCACCTGCACCGAATGGTCGATGACGAGGTCGCAGGGCACCACCGGGTTGATGCGGCCCGGGTCGCCGTGCATGGCCGCCATCGCGTCGCGCATTGCCACCAGGTCAACCACGCAGGGCACGCCGGTGAAGTCCTGCAGGACCACGCGGGCGGGCATGAAGGGGAACTCACCCCGCACGCCCTTCGGTTCCCACCTCGCCAGCGCCTGCACGTGCTGTTCGGTGACGATGCCATGGCCGGCGAACCGGAGCGCGTTCTCGAGGAGCACCCGGATCGAGAAGGGCAGGCGCGCCATGGACCCGTGGCCGCCCTGCTCGAGCGCAGGCAGGCTGTAGATCGTGGTGGGCGACCCGGCGAGGTCGAGCGTGGTCCGGGTACCAAGCGGGTTCTTCGAGGTGCCAGTCATGGTAGGCTTCGCTGCACAGGTTTCGGGACGAAAGGATCCCAAAGATACATGCTTTCACCACCGCATCGCATCAGCCGACGGAACGACGCGCTGCTCGTCGAGTGGCGCGCCGGCGAGCCACCTGTTCGATACCCGGCCCGTACGCTACGCCTGGCGTGCCAGTGTGCGGGCTGCATTGACGAGATGACGAGCCGTCCCCTGCTGGATCCGGACACGGTGCCAGTCGGCGTCGCGCCGCTCGGGTTGGAGCTGGTCGGCAACTACGGACTCAAGGTGACCTGGAGCGACGGGCACTCAGCGGGGATCTACACCTGGGAGCACCTCAGGCGGCTCGCCTGAACGCCATGACCCTCGCAGGGCCGGACGGCTGGTGCAATTTCCTGCACGGTACTAGCTTGGGGCCAATCCATCCCCAACGCGAGGGGGCTCCGGTGGCCCTTTCCAGCATGTCCGGCCCGGCGATTCCCGGCCTGCAGTTCTGGGTCGGTGCTTGGTATTTCATTCTGGCCCTTGGAGTTATGGGCCTGATTGGGGCACTGCCGTGGGGTCGACTGAGGCGGTGTCAGGGCCGGGAGGAGGTCCTCCGCGGGGTCGGCACCGTCGCCATGTCCCTGGGGATGCTCTTCCTGCTCCACGGGGTGAGCTACCCCGTCGCCCAGGGGCTCCTCCTCATCGCCGTGGCGAGCTTCCTTCGAGCCCTCCGGCATCGTCGCCCTCCCCGCACCTTCCTCACCCTCGCACCGGCCCCGGAACCAATGATCCGCCTTCGCGGAATCGCCGCCAGCCGACGCTTTTCCTGACGCAGTCGTGGGGCGCATCGCCGGGTTAGCTTCCCTCGCCCACCTTTCCCGGAGCTTGCCGCCTGCCTTGTCGTGCGTGGAGCCTGACCCTGCGGCTGGCCTGGATCCTGGTGCCCGCACCGCTCATTGCCCAGTTGCAGCCGCCCACCTCCGGCGGGGCCGTCCTTCTCGAGCAGTCGCTTCGCTTCCCCGGCCACTACAAGCGCGTCCTGGTCATTGGCGCCCACCCGGATGACGAGGACACCGAGCTCCTGACGGTACTGGCCCGTCAGGGCGGGACGGAGGCGGCATACCTCTCGCTCAACCGCGGCGAAGGGGGGCAGAACCTGATCGGGCCGGAACTGGGCGAGGCGCTCGGCATCCTCCGCACCGAGGAGCTGCTGTCGGCGCGACGACTCGACGGGGCGCAGCAGTTCTTCACCCGGGCGTACGACTTCGGGTATTCCAAGTCGCTCGAGGACACCTGGGCCCACTGGCCCCGCGACACCGTGCTGAAGGACGTCGTCCGCATCGTGCGCGCCTTCCGGCCGCAGGTGATCGTCTCGGTGTTCTCCGGGACGCCGCGCGACGGGCACGGGCAGCACATGGCAGCAGGCTGGGCGGCGCGCGAGGCATTCCGCGTGGCGGGCGACAGCACCGCCTTCCCTGAACTCCGCCGGGAGGAAGGGCTGCCGCCCTGGGCCGCGCTCAAGCTGTACCAGAGCACCCGCTTCGACACCACCGGGACCACGCTCCGGCTGGACGGGGGCGCCATCGATCCGGCGACGGGGAAGACGTACCGGCAGGCAGCCATGGCCGGGCGGAGCCTGCACCGTTCGCAGGACATGGGGCAGTTGCAGTCGATCCGCCCGAGCGTGGTGCGCCTTGGCCTGGTGGCGTCCCGCACGGGCGCACCGGAGACGGGCCTCTGGTCGGGCATCGACACCACCATGGTTGGCCTGCAGCGGTCGCTCGTGGGGCTGGGGCTTCCCGTGCACCTCGACGTGGCAGGGTACCTCACGAAGCTCGAGCTGGCGCGCACCGCCTCGGGCCCGGACCAGGCCCGTGCCCTGCAGTCCGCCGATTCGGTGCTGCGCGCCGCCGCGGCGGGCGACCTCCCGGGGGAGTTGGCTGACCAGTCCCGCCACCTGGTGGATGCGTGGCGAGCGGCGGCCGGCGTGCTGGTGGACGCCAGGCTCGACCGGCCGCTGGTCTCGCCCTGGACCCGGGCGGGATTCACCTGCGAGGTACGGGCGGGACACGGCGTGGCGCTTCCCGGCTGTGCGCTCGCACCACGGGACGGTCACGTGACCTTCGTGCCCGACACATCGGCTGGCACCACGGACGGTGCCGGGTACGCGGTGACTCGCGGCGAGGTCATGCTGGGTAACATGGCGCCCACCACGCCGTACTACCTGCGCGCCCATCGTGCCGGAGACCTCTATCGCTGGCCGGCCGACCCCGCGGCGCTGGGTCGCCCCTTCGAGCGCGCGCCGCTCGTCGTGGTCGTGCACCCAGCGGGTGGCTCCACGGCGCCGGCGTTGCAGCACGTCCGCGAGGTGACCTTCCGCTGGAACGACCAATCGCTCGGTGAGCAGCGGGCGCCGGTCGCGGTCGTGCCGACCGTGGACGTGCGCGTGACGAACCCGCTGGTGGTGCTGCGCCGCGGCGGGGCAGGGCGGCAGGCGCTCCTGGTCATGCTGCACTCCAACGGCGCCGATACCGTGCGCGGTACCGTGCACGTCACGCTCCCGGAGGGGTGGCGCGCCGTGGCGCCCGTGCCGTTCGTGCTGGCGCCCGGCGCGGCCACGCACCTGGCGGTGCCCCTGGCGCTCCCCCGGGGGAGCACCGACACGAGCTTCACCGTCACGGTGCGTGCCGTGGAAGACCCCCCACCGTCTGGTGCCGGGCTGCGCAGGACCTGGGGTGAGGCGCGGCACGAAGTGCGGTACCCTCACATCAGGGCGCGGGGATACCTCGTGCCCGCCGACGCGCGCGTGGCGGTGGTCGACCTTCAGGTGCCGGCGCTCGGGCGGATCGGCTATGTGCGCGGGGCCGCCGACGCGGTGCCGGAGGCGCTCCAGGCCGCCGGATTCGATGTCGAGGTGATCCCCGGGGCGGCACTGGCCGGCAGCCTGTCGCGCTTCAGGGTCATCGTCATCGGCCCACGGGCTTACGAGGTGGATTCAGCGCTCGTCGAGCACAACAGCCGCCTGCTCGACTGGGTGCGGAGCGGCGGTCGCGTCGTGGTGCAGTACCAGCAGTATGGGTTCTTCTTCAACCACCTGTCGCCCTACCCGCTCTACGTGGCGAGCCGTCCTCCGGGCACGGGGGACGCGCCCACGGTCACCTCCGCACTGACGTCCGTTCCGATCGTGGGCACGGCCCTGATGGGCGGGCACGACCGCGTCACCGACGAGTCGGCGCCGGTGGCCGTGGTGGACCCCGCAAGTCCGGTGCTCCGCCATCCGAATTCCATTGCCCCGCAGGATTGGGCTGGCTGGGTGCAGGAGCGGGGCCTGTACTTTGCCCGCGCCTGGGCCCCGGAGTACCGCAGCGTGATTCGCACCAGTGACCCGGGCGAGGGTGCGCTCGAGGGTGGGTTGCTGGTGGCTCGGGTGGGCAACGGGACCTACACCTACACGGGGTTGAGTTTCTTCCGGCAGCTCCCGGCCGGGGTACCCGGTGCGTTCCGCCTGTTCGCGAACCTGCTCGCCGTGGGAAGCAAGTGATGCGCCCCTGGCACCGCGCCATCCCATCGGCCCTGTACGTCCTCTGCGCGCTCGCCATGCCGTCCGCCCAGGGCTGCACCCCCGATCCCCGCACGCCACTGCTGGTGTACTCCCCCCACGGACGCGACCAGCTCGTGCTGCTCGAGCGCGAGTTCGAGCGGCGCCATCCCGACGTGGACGTGCGCTGGCTCGACATGGGGAGCCAGGAGATCCTCGACCGCCTCCGCTTCGAGCGGGTGAATCCGCAGGCGGATGTCTGGTTCGGCGGGCCGAGCACCATGTTCGATCGCGGCCTGCGCGACTCGCTGCTGGCACCGTTCCGGCCGGGCTGGGCCGCGTTCGTGGCGCCGGAGGGCATCGGACCTGGCGACCTCTACCACAGTGCCTATCGCACCCCGGCCGTCATTGCGTACAACTCGAAGGCGGTGCGGGCGGATGAGGCCCCTCGTGACTGGGACGATGTCCTCGACCCCCGCTGGACCGACCAGGTGCTGATCCGCGACCCGATGGCGAGCGGGACGATGCGCGCCATCTGGGGCCTCATCATCGAGCGCGGCCTCGCAGCCACCGGCGACACGGCCACCGGCATGGCATGGCTGCGCCGGCTCGACGCGCAGACCCGCGCCTATGCGCTGAACCCGGCCATCCTCGATGCCAAGCTGGCCCGCCAGGAGGGCACCATCACCCTGTGGGACCTCCCCGATATCCTGATCAGCCAGGCGAAGGGGATGCCCTTCGGCTATGTCTTCCCCGCGAGTGGAACGGTCGTGATCGAGGACGCCATCGCGCTGGTGCGCGGCAGTCGCCACCCCGACGCGGCACGGGCCTTCATCGAGTTCGTGGGCGGCCCGGAAGCGCAGGTCCTGGCGGCGCGCGAGGTCTTCCGGATCCCGGCCCGCACCGACCTGCTGCAGGAGGAGATCCCGGCCTGGCTCGAGGGGGTGCAGCGGGAGATGCGCGTGGCGCCGATGGACTGGACGCTGCTGGCCGAGCAGGGGAGCACGTGGATGGCGTGGTGGGACCGCCATGTGCGCGGCACGGGACGACGGTACGTGAAGGAGCGCTCGTGAGCGGGGCCTTCCTCCAGCTCCAGGGGCTGGGCAAGCGCTTCGGGGACCAGGAGGCTGTGCACGACCTCACCGTCGAGCTCGCGCGAGGCGAGGTCCTGGCCCTGCTGGGACCGAGCGGCAGCGGGAAGACCACGGCCCTTCGCCTCCTGGCCGGGTTCGAGGTCCCCGACACCGGGCGCGTCCTGGTGGACGGCCGTGACGTGACGGCGCAGCCGCCGGCGCGACGCCGCTTCGGCATGGTCTTCCAGCACTATGCGCTCTTTCCCCACCTCGACGTGGCGGGGAATGTCGCCTTCGGCCTGGCCGGTTCGGTTCCCACCCGCGAGCAGGGCGCCCGCGTGGCCGCTGCGCTGGAACAGGTGGACCTCGCGGGCCTCGATCGCCGGCGCGTGTCCGAGCTGTCGGGCGGGCAGCAGCAGCGGGTGGCGCTGGCCCGGGCGCTCGCTCCTGAACCGCACGTGCTGCTGCTCGATGAGCCACTCTCCAACCTCGACCCCGCCCTGCGCGAGCGCACCCGGCGGGAGCTGCGCGAGGTGATCCGGCGGGTGGGCATCACGACCGTGCTGGTGACGCATGAGCAGGACGAGGCGTTCGAGATGGGCGACCGGATCGCCCTGCTCCGCCGGGGGCGGCTGGAGCAGGTCGGGGCGCCCGCGGACCTGTACGCCAACCCGGTGACACCGTTCGTTGCCTCGTTCCTGGGCCGGGCCAGCCGGGTGCATGTGGAGGTCGAGTCGGGGCCCACCGGCGTGATTCGCCTTCGCGTGGGTGGCGGCCTGTGGGTGCCAGCGACACCCCACATGCACCCGGGCGTCGGGCCAGGGCCAGCCGAACTCTGGGTGCGCCCGGAGGCGCTCCGGCTCGGCGCCGGTGCGGGCGCCGTGCCGGGCGTGGTCACGGCACTCCGGTTCGTCGGCTCATCGGTCCTGGTGTGCGTCCAACTCGCGGATGGCACCGAGGTGGAGGTCGCGGCACCAGTCGGGGCAGCCGGCGTGGGCACGCAGGTGGGCATCCTGCCCAGTCGGCGCGCCCGGGGTGGCTTTCACCTCTTCCCGGTGGGCGCGTGAGCCGGACCCGCGCCCCGCTGCAGGGCCTGGCACTCGCCCTCCTCCTCACCTGGCTCGTGCCCTGGCCCATCCTGCTCGTGGCCTCCGGCGCCGTTCGGGACGCTGGTGGTGGCCTTACGCTGGACGGCATGCGCGACTTCCTGGGGCAGTACCGCGAGTGGGGCGCGCTCTGGAACAGCGTGTGGGTCTCACTCCTCTCGGTGCTGTTCGCCGCGGCGGTGGGTGTGCCGCTGGCCTTCTTCTTCTCGTGGGTCGAGTTTCCCGGGCGCCGGTGGCTGGCGCAGCTGGTGGCGCTGCCCGTGGTCCTTCCGCCGCTGGTGGGTGTCCTGGCCTTCCTCTTCCTGTTCGGTGAGAGCGGCTTCGCGGCCCGGCTGGTGCAGCTCATCTCCGGCAGCACGGATGCGCCGTGGCGGTTCCAGGGGGCCTGGGCCATCCTGCTGGTCCACGCGTACTCGATGTACGTGTACTTCTACCTCTTCGTTCGCGCGGGACTCCGCGGGATTGACCGCTCGGTGTACGAGGCCGCCGAGAGCCTCGGGGCCGGCCGCGCCCGCATCCTGGCTCGCGTCGTCCTGCCCCTCCTCCGGCCAGCCCTTGCGGGTGCGGCCCTCCTGGTCTTCCTCACCTCGCTCGCCTCGTTCAGCGCGCCGTACCTCTTTGGCGGCGGCTTTCGCGTCATGACGACGCAGATCGTGAGTACCCGCCTCAACGGCGATGATCGCCTCGCCATGGTCGAGACGCTGGCCCTCACGGCCGTGGCCCTCCTGGCGCTGGTGCTGGTGCGGCGGGTCGACGCGGAGGGCCAGGTGGGCGGATCGAAGGGGGCCCCGCCGGCTGCCCGGCCGGTACGGGGCCGCGGCGCCCGCCTGCTGCTCTCGCTCGGCGGGTCCGTCGTGGCACTGCTCCTCCTGCTGCCGCACGCCACGCTGCTGCTCGTTTCACTGGTGCCGCTTGGCACATGGACTGTCGAGGCCCTCCCGCCGGCGTACACCCTCGGCAACTATGCCACGTTGGTGACCGATCCCGTGCGCTTTCGCCCGCTGGCCACGAGCCTCTGGATGGCCGCGGTGGCGACGGGGGCTGCCATCCTGCTGGGGCTCTGGACAGCACGCCTGGTGGTGCGGCGCCGGACCCCGCTCAGCAGCATGCTCGAGCTGCTGGTGGCGCTCCCGTGGGCCGTTCCCGGCACCGTCTTCGCCATCGCGCTGGCAACGGCGTTCAGCGTGCACCAGCCGTGGGCCCTGCGGGTGATCCTTGTCGGGACGCCACTCATCCTGCCACTGGCGTACCTGATCCGCGACCTGCCACTCGCGGGGCGCGCGCTGGTGGCAGGGTACCGCCGGCTCGAGCCGGCCTACGAGGAGGCCGCCGCGTCGCTCGGCGCCGGCACGCTGCGGACCATGGGGCGAGTGGTCCTGCCACTCCTGGGGCCAAGCCTGATGGCCGGTGCCACGCTGGCGTTCGTGACCGCCTTCGGCGACTTCGTCACCAGTGTCCTGCTCTACACCTGGGACACGCGCCCCATCTCCCTCGAGATCCTGGGCAGCCTGCGACAGGGTGACCTCGGCATCGCCGCGGCATACGGCGTGGTGCTCATGGCGGTGGGCAGCGTGGTCTTCCTGCTCGCGGCGGAGCGGGAGCGACGCGCATGACGGCGACCAACGGGGCCGCGGCACGCGCACACCTGGGCCGGCTCTCCGTGCTCATCGCCACGTGCTTCGTGGACATGATCGGGTTTGCCATCATCCTGCCGATCCTGCCCTTCTACACCCTCGACCTGCAGGGCAGCCCGTTCGCGGTCGGCGTGATCATGGCGGCCTTCTCGCTCGCCCAGCTGCTCTCGGCGCCATTCTGGGGACGCGTGTCCGACCGGTACGGCCGGCGGCCCGCGCTCATGATCGGACTGTTCGCGGCGGCCATCGCCTACCTCGTGTTCGCGGTGGCCGACACCCTGCTCCTGCTCTTCGTGTCCCGGCTGGTGCAGGGTGCGGGCGGGGGAACGACCGGCGTGGCGAATGCCTATGTGGCCGACACTGTCGAGCCGGCGAACCGCGCCCGGGCGCTCGGCTGGCTCTCCGCGGCCACCTCGGCCGGCGTGATGATCGGGCCCGTGATCGGCTCCTTCGCCTTCCAGTTGGGCGGCAGGGCGATGCCAGGCATCGTCGCGGCCGTGCTCTGCCTGGGCAACCTCGCCTTTGCCTGGCGCTGGCTCCCCGAATCGCGGGTCCCCGGGTCATCGGCTGGGGAGCGCCCCCGCACACCCATCTGGCATGCCGCGTGGCAGGTGGTGCGCCACCCGGGGACCTCGACCTCGCGGCTCATCCTGATCTACGCCATTGGCATGCTGGCGTTCTCGGCCCTGACGTCGGTGCTGGCCCTGTTCCTGGGGGCACGCTTCAACGTCACGGCGAGGAATGTGGGCTACTTCTTCTTCTACGTGGGTGGCCTGTCAGTGGTGATCCGCACGTTGCTGCTCGGGGCCATCGTGGACCGGATCGGCGAGACCTGGGCGATGCGCGCGGGCACCCTCACCATGGTCGTGGGCTTCCTGCTCTACCCTGCGGCCCCGTCGATCCCCTGGCTGGTGGCGATCATCCCGCTGGTGCCCCTGGGCACCGCACTCCTCTTTCCCACCACCACGTCGCTCCTCTCCGCCAGCAGCAGCCGGGAGGAGACGGGGCTGGTGATGGGCGTGGCGCAAACCTTCGGTGGCATCGCCAGGGTGGTGGCCCCGCTCGTGGCGACCGCTGCGTTCGAGCTCCACACCGGGTTGCCCTTCGTCATGGCGGCGGCCACGGTGGGCCTGGTCGCCATCCTGGCATTCCGGGTGTCCCCGACCCCCCGTGCCGGATAGCTTCCTCCCCATGACCTTCACGCTTCCTGCGGGGCCGGCAGCGCTGGCCTCGGCCGAATGGGCAGACATCGCCCCGCTCTACGACGCCCTGGCCACGCGCCCCCTGCCAGACGACGCGGCCGTGGCCGCGTGGCTCGACGACTGGTCGCGGTTCGAGGCGATGCTGGGTGAGGCGGGAAGCCTCGCCATGATCCGCTACACCGTGAACACGCGTGACGCCGAGGCGGAACGGAACCACCTGCGCTTCTCCACCGACATCCTGCCCAAGGCGGAGGAGCAGGGCGTAGCGCTGCGGAAGCGCCTGGTGGCGTCGGGCTATGAGCGCCCCGGCCTGGAGACCACCCTGCGCGCCTTCCGCACCTCGATCGAGATCTTCCGCGAGGCGAACGTCCCACTGCAGAGCGAGCTGGAGGAGCACGGTGCCACCTACCAGCGCATCACGGGTGGCATGACCGTGCGCTGGGAGGGCAGGGACCTGCCGCTGCCGCAGGTGGCACCGTTCCTCAAGGACCCCGATCGCTCGGTGCGCGAAGCTGCATTCCGGGCGTCGGTGAAGCCCTATGTGGATGCCCGCGACACCCTGGCGGGGCTCTTTGACACGATGCACGGGCTGAGGCAGCGGGTGGCCGCCAACGCCGACTTTGCCAACTACCGCGACTACTCGTTCGCCGCCAAGCTCCGGTTCGACTATACCGCGGCCGACTGTGAGCGCTTCCATGATGCGGTGGAGGCCCACGTGATGCCGGCCTATGCCCGCCTCATGGAGCACCGCCGGCAGGTGCTCGGGCTGGCGGCGCTCCGGCCGTGGGACGTGGCGCTGGACATCTACGGGGCCGCGCCCCTTCGCCCGTTCACCGGGGGCAGTGAACTCGCCACCCGTGCGCGCGAGGTGGTGGCCCGGGTGGACCCGCGCTTTGGCAATGACTTCGGCATCATGCTGAAGGAGGGACTCCTCGACCTGGACAGCCGCGATGGCAAGGCCCCGGGTGGCTACTGCGACACGCTGCACTGGTCCGGCCGGCCATTCATCTTCATGAATGCGGTCGGGATCGTGGACGATGTCAACACGCTCCTGCACGAGGCGGGGCACGCCTTCCATGCCTTCCTGGCCCATCACCACCCGTTGGTGTGGCAGCGGCAGCCGGGATCGGAGGCCTGTGAGCTGGCCTCGATGTCGATGGAACTGCTGGCGGCGCCCGAGCTGCGCCGGCCGGCGGGATTCTTCTCGGCGGGTGACCATCGGCGGGCCCGGCTCGAGCACCTCGAGGACGTGATCACGGTCCTGGCCCATGTTGCGTCGGTCGATGCCTTCCAGCACTGGATCTACACCGACCCGGCCGGCGCCGACTCCGTGGCCCGTGACCAGGCCTGGCTCCGCATCCGCAGCCGGTTCGATGTCGGTGCCGACTGGGGCGGCCTCGAACGCGAACGCCTGGCGCGCTGGTATCGCCAACTGCACATCTTCCTGTACCCGTTCTACTACATCGAGTACGGGATCGCCCAGCTCGGCGCCCTCCAGGTCTGGCGGAACAGCCGGCACGACCACGCGGGTGCGGTGGAGCGGTACCGGGCGGCACTGGCCCTCGGCGCCACCCGCCCCCTGCCCGAGATCTACGCAGCGGCAGGGGCACGCCTCGCCTTCGATGGGGCCACCATCCGGGCGCTGGTGGCGCTGGTGGAGGAGGAGATCGACCGACTCCGGCGCCAGGTCCCCGAGGCCGCATAGACGGGGTGGCGAGTTGCGGTTTCACGCTGCACCGGCAAGATTGTCGGCCGCGGAGGGCATTCGGGGGGGCGGACGTTCCGATTGCTGCAGTGGCCCGAACGCCCAAGCGCCCGCCTGAACTCCCGAACACCTGAACGGAGCGTGCATGGCCAAGGAAGAAGGCATCGAAATGGAGGGCGTGGTCACCGAAGTCCTGCCGGACCGGAACTACCGGGTCCTGCTCGACAACGGCCACGAAATCCTGGCCTATGCCGCGGGCAAGATGAGCAAGTTCAAGATCCGGGTGCTCGAGGGTGACCGGGTCAGCGTGGTGCTCTCGCCGTACGACCTCACCAGGGGCCGCGTGATCTATCGGCACAAGTAGGGACGTCAGGGCGTCAGGACGTCAGGACGTCAGGACGTCAGGAACAAACGAAGGGGCCGTCGCTCGCGCGATGGCCCCTTCACTCTCTTGCTTGACGCCCTGACGTCCTGACGTCCTGACGCCTTGACGCCCTGACGTCCTACCCGACCTTCGTCACCTTCTCGGCTGCCGGGCCCTTCTGTCCCTGGACGATCTCGAACTCCACCCGCTCTCCCTCGGCCAGGCTCCGGAAGCCGTCGGCCTGGATGGCGGTGTGATGGACGAAGCAGTCCTTCTCTCCGTTCTCGGGGGTGATGAAACCGTAACCCTTCGCATCGTTGAACCACTTGACCGTACCAGTCACGCGAGCCATCTCTGCAACCTCGTTGGTGTGTGTCGCCACGGGCGGATGGCAGCCTTGCCATGCGCCCGCGTCCTCATCTACGCGAGCCCATCTCGCGCGATGAAAGTTGGGCCGGAGGATGACCCCCGAAAAACCGAGAACGTCGATTCGATAGTCAGGACGGAAAGTGCTGCGACCACCCGAAAGTTCGCCGCGGTACGGAGTTAGTCAAGAGGGCGGGCGCCCACGGATGACCTGCCCGGCCGACCGGCGGGCCAGGTCCATGCCCCGCTGCCAGATCGACCTCCGGCTGGCCCCTCGCAGGGCAAGCTGGTAGTCCGCCGCGGTGGCGAACCGGGCGGCCGGATCGGCCCGGAGTCCCCGTCCGAGGACACGGGCGAGCTCGGGGTAGACGTCATCCCGTTCATCGCGGAGGACAGGGGCCTGGTCGGTCGTCTGGCGCGCAAGGATCTGCTCGGGGGTGGTCCCCACGAACGGCGGGTAGCCCAGCAGGGCGAAGTAGGCGACCGCGGTCAGGCTGTAGAGGTCGGTGCGCGGATCGACCCGCTCGCCCAGCAGTTGCTCGGGGCTCGCGAACTGGGGCGTGCCGCTCTGGCTCGTGATCCCACTCACCCGCCCGGCGCGGAGGGCGAGCGCCAGCCCGAAGTCGGTGATCTTGAGGCTGCCTCCCGGGGCCAGCAGCATGTTCTCCGGCTTGATGTCGCGGTGGACCAGGCCCTGGGCATGCGCGTGGGCCAGGGCGCTCAGTGCCTCGCGCATGAGCCGCAGCACCCGGGCCACGGGAAAGGGCCCTTCATCCCGCACTGCCACGGCCAGGTTGGGGCCGCGCACCAGCTCCATGGTGTACCAGAGGAGGCCGGAGCGGCCCTGGATGTCGTAGATGTCCACGATGTTGGGGTGGCTGAGCCGCGCCGCATGCTGCGCCTCGCGGCGAAACCGCTCCACGCCCACCGGGTCCCGTGTCATCGCCGGGTGCAGCACCTTGAGCGCGACCTCGCGCTCGAGGTGCAGGTCCCGTGCGCGATACACCCGGCCGAAACCGCCGGCGCCGATCAGGTCGAGCAGCTCATAGTCATCACCGAGGGCACGGCGGATGAGGCGCTCCCAGTCCTGTACCGAGTTCCCGCCCGCCGACTGGGCGCTCGGCGGGCGCACCGGGATCGTCTCATGGGAACCGGCCTCGGAGTTGAAGTCCTCCAGCATCTCCATGGCACTCAGGTAGCGGTCATCGGGCTCGGTTGAGAGCGCGCGGAGCACCACGCGCTCCAGCACCCGCGGCGTGGTGGCGCGCAACTCGGCCGGCCGGCGGATGGCCGAGGGATCCATTGCCGGCTGCTCACCGGTGAGCGCGAAGTAGAGCACCGCCCCGGCGGTGTACACGTCGCTGGCGGGCTCACCCACCCCGCCGTCCCGCACCTCCGGCGCCATGAAGGCGAGGCCCGTCGGCTGCACGTCGGCGGGCACGGCTGGCAGCGTCCAGCTGCTGAAGCGCAGGTCGGTCACGACCCCGCGGCCGGCATGGGTCAGGATCACGCTCTGGGGCACGACGCGCCGGAGCAGGATGCCCTGGGTGTGGGCGTGCTCCAGGGCGCTCAGCAGGTCGCGCGCCAGCGAATGCACGACCGGGTAGAGCCGTGGCGCACGCTGTGCTGCCTGCTCGAGGCTCTCGCCGTCCACCCAGTTGCCGACCCGGTATGCCACCTCGCCCGACACGCCCACGTCGTACACGTGCCGGAGTGCCGGGTGGTCCAGCTGGGCCAGCGCTTCCGCCTCGCGGAGGAACCATGCACGCATGGGCCCCGCACCCGAGAAGGTCACGCGGAGGCTGACGCGCCGGTTGAGGACGCGGTCCCGGCCAATGAACAGGACGCGTTCGCTGTTGGCGGCCAGCACCCGCTCGAGCTGGTAGCGGGCGCCCAGGGCCGGCTCGGCGAGGGCGAAGGCGTCGATCTCGGGGGTCATGGTCAGCGCGGCTGGCGTCGCCGGCGCTCCACCCGCATGCCGCGACCGCAATGCTCGGGGCTGCACCACTGGCGCGTGAGCTGGGGAGAGCGGTCAAGCAGGAAGAGGGAGCACGTCATCCCGGCACAGAGCCGGACCTGCGCCTCCGGCAGGGCCAGGGATTCGGCCGCGGAGCGTGCGATGCTGGCAAGGCACCCCGGCGGTGCCTGCGGCATGAAGGGGAGCTGCCACTGGCCGGCCACGCGCACGAGCTGCTGCGTGCCGGTGATCGTGCCGAGCCGCTCGTTGAGTGCGCGGATGCCGGATGACGGCGGTGGCGTGCCGCGGGCGAGGGCGGTGGCGATGTCGGTCAGGTGCTTGCGGAGCGCGAGGGCCGCGGGGAACTCGGCGGCGGTGCCGCGCAGCTGCACCGCATCACACCAGGCCATCCAGCTCGCCTCGTCGGGGAGGAGGTCGCGGGGCTCCGGCGACCGGCCACGGGCCGTGTTGAGCAGGTCGAGCCAGAGCGCATCGCCCAGGAGGACGAAAGCGGCACCCACGTGACTACGCCTCGGCGATGGAGACGGCGTTCCGGCCGCCGCGCTTGGCCTGGTACAGCGCCGCATCAGCGGCGGCGAGCACGCTGGCCACGCTCGACCCGTGCCGCGGGCACTCCGCCAGGCCGAAGCTCGCGGTGCAGCGCCCCATCTCGGGGTGCTGCTCCTCCAGCCGGGCCAGGCCCGACTGCACGCGGGAGACGAACACCAGGGCTTCCTCGGGCTGCGTCATGGGGAGGATCACCAGGAACTCGTCGCCCCCGAGGCGCCCCACGACGTCCAGCGTGCGGCATTCGCGCTTGAGCACCTTGGCGACCTCGACCAGCATGCGGTCGCCGGCGGCATGGCCCCGGTCGTCGTTCACCTTCTTGAAGTGGTCCAGGTCCACGAGCAGCGCCGTCGAGTGCAGCTGGTGCCGCAGGCTCCGCGAGAACTCGGCGGCCAGCCGCTCCTCGAGCGCCCGGCGGTTGTAGAGGCCCGTGAGTTCGTCGGTGGAGGCCGCACTCTGCAGCTGCTCCACCAGCTCGCTGTTCTTGAGCGCGATCGCGGCGGCGAACGACAGGGTGCCGGCCAGCTCCAGCTCCGGGCGTCCATAGGGCTTGTCGCTGATGCGGGGTCCCAGCACCAGCATCGCCATGCGCTCGGAGCCGGCGTCGAGGGGCACCACCAGCTCGGCGCCAGGCCCCACCAGCTGCGCCACGCCGACCTCGCCGGCGCGGAGCGCCGCACTCCCCGCCGGCACCTGGCTGTCGAGGGCGGTGCGCTCGATGGCCGAGGGGCGCCGCCGGTCGTTGAGCGAGCGGTAGACCCTCGGGTGGTAGTGCGCGCCATCGGGGCGGAACAGGCAGGCCCACCAGGCAAAGAACACCTCGGCCATGAAGTCGAGCACCAGCTGCTCGGTCTCCTCGGTCGAGTGCACCGAACTCAGGAGGCGCGCCACGTTGCGCAGGGCCCGGAGCTGGAAGCCGGCGTCGTCGAGGGCGGCCTGCCGCTCGATGAGGATGGTGCGCAGTTCCGTGACCATCGAGAGCGCCATCACCAGCGGCAGGGCGACGGTGCGCAGCTCGGCCACCAGGGTGGGGTCGGCCATGACGGCCACCTGCGTGCCCCCGCTGGTGATGGTCGCCACCGATTGCGCCTGCTCGTACCCCTCGTCCGGGCCCACCCGCGGCAGGGCGGCGGCGGGGCCGGTGATGGTGAACCAGATGCGCTCGGACAGGAACCGCTGCACCAGGAAGTTCCGGCAGCGCTCGAACAACTCCGCCTCGGTCCGCGCGCTTCGGCACGCGGCGGCAAAGGCGGAGGGGAGGTGGGACAGCAGGGAGTTGGACGGGGTTACGCCCATGGTGGCCGAAGATAGTCCGGGTGACGGGGCAATGGGAGTCAACGCCCCAGTCTCTGTGCGATCCTCCAGCCGGGGGGGCCGGTGACCCGGCCCCCCAGCCGCACCTGCACATGCTGCATGACGAGGTCGGCTGCCCGCGGCCCCACGACCGGTTGCTGGCTGCAGGCCAGGCGCGCCTCGGGGACCGAGAACCCGTCCCCGCCGCGGCAGGCCAGCCACTCAGGCAGGCTCACGCGGAGCATGGTGGTCGGGGTAATGAGGCTGGCGTCCTCGCGCGTGACGGGTCCCACGACCCGGCTCCCGTCGGCACGGGCGAGGTCGATGGAGAAGCGGATGCCGGACACCTGCAGGAACCCGCCCGCCCCGTAGTTCCGGCTGGATACCCCGGTTTCCAGCAGCTCGCGCAACCGGCTGCCTGACAGGGTCACGGTCACCAGGCGCGTCTCGTCGGCGAACAGGAAGGCCGACTCGATGGTGTAGGTGGTGAGCGGGCCGCGGGGGAGCATCGCATCCACCCTGATGCCGCCGCTGTTCATGAGGCCCACGTCGGCGCCGGTGCCGAAGCGCACGGCATCGGCCACGATGTTGCCGAAGTTGGTCTCGCCGGCCTGCAGGCTGCTGCTCCTGGCGTCCAGTGGTTCCGCGATGGTTCCTATCACCCGGGGCGGCCCCAGGCGCCGCGTGAGGCTGTCGCGCCAGCGCGCCACGACGGCCTCGACCGCCGAGTCGAGCACAAGGCTGGGCCGGACATCGAGCAGGCGGGGCGCCTCGCGCCACTGGTCCTTGCGGCCCCAGAGGGTCACGAACTGGGCCGAGACCGCATCGGCATCTGCCTTGAGGACATGGCGGTCGCCCACGGCGACTGTGTGGGCCTCGTGCTCATGCCCGCCCAGCACCAGGGCGACCTCACCCTCACTGTGCAGCAGCGCCACGTCGGCATCCAGTCGCTGGTGGGTGATGGCGATGATCAGGTCCGCGCCCAGGGCTGTGAGGGAGTCCACCACAACCCGGGCGGCGCTGTCGGGCCGGGCGCAGTCCACCCAGTCGGGATAGTCGACGCCCGGCAGCGTGAGGGCGAACAACCCCAGCTTGCGCCCCTGCACCCGGAGCGTGTCCCAGGGGAGCACCCCGGGGAAGGGGGCCCCGTCCGCGAGGCGGCAGTTGCTGGACAACCACTTGAACCGTGATTCCCCGATCCGTGCGAGGAGCTCGTCGCGCGGGAGGTCGAACTCGTGGTTGCCGAAGGTGGCGTAGTCGAGGCCGGCGGCGTTCAGCGCCTCGACCATCTGGCGGCCGTCGTAGTAGCGCGAGAGGAGGCTCGGGCTCAGGAAGTCGCCCGCCAGTACGAACACCACCGGGCCCTCGGACGCGATGCGCTTCCTGAGGGTCGCGATCCGGGCGAGGCCCCCGTTGCCGTCGGGCAGGGTGTCGATCGTGTAGGTGTCGTTGATCGACAGGAACCGCACCGGGTTGGGCGGTGCCGGCGCCTTGGGCAGGCCGGTGCAGGCGGCCACCAGCGGGAGCAGGACCCCGATACTGCGATGCAGGAAGGTCATGGCGTTCCGTTCACTCCTCGTGGGTGCGCAGCGCGCGCACGACGTCGGTGGTGAGTGCCCGCAGCTCCGCCATCATGTCCGGGCGCTGCCAGTCGGGGCGACGCTCCAGCACCTCCAGCAGCGACCGATACCACCAGATCGCCTGGTCGGACGTGGCGGACGAGATCGCGCGCACGTACTCGGCGCCCAGGCGGCGCACCGCGGTGAGGCAGTGCCCCGCCAGGTGAATCTCGTCCGCCACGCAGATGTCAATGGCGCGGGGTTCCGCCACCGCCAGCTGGGCCAGGTGGTCGAGCTTGCAGGTGCGCCAGGGCCGCTCCCGGCCCCGCACGTCGTAGCGCGACTCGGCCGCGCCGCGCGCAATGGCCAGCACGACCGGGCCGAACTTGTCGCCGATCTTCTGCTGCAGGGTGTCCTGCTGGTCGGCCGGCGCTTCCTCGAGCACGAGGTGGAGGATCCCGGCAGCCACCGTCACCTGGTCGGCACCGAAGCGGCTCAGGATGACGGCAAGGTTCCCGGGATGCGCGATGAAGTCGGCCCCACCCGCTGCCGGCGCGCGGGATACGTAGTACTTGGCCGCGAAGGCGAAGGCATGGTGAACCCGGTCGGAATAGGCCCAGGTCATGGGATGCCCAGGAGCTTGTGGGTCTGCAGGCTGATCCTCCAGCGCGGGTGCGCCAGGCAATAGTGCAGGGCCGCCGCGGTGTTCTCCTCGCGCATCGGCCCGTCCATGGGCTGCAGGAAGAAGTGGTCGAACGGGAGCGCCACGAACGCCTCGGGATCGGCGCCGGCCTGCGGAAACACCAGCTTGAGCTCGTTGCCGGCACGCAGCACCAGCGGGGCGCCCGCCTTCGGGCTCACGCACGTCCAGTCGATCCCCGGCGGCGGCGCGACGGTCCCGTTCGTCTCCACGGCGACCTCGAAGCCGCGGGCATGCAGGGCCTCCACCAGTGGCGCGTCGAGCTGCAGCAGGGGCTCGCCGCCGGTGCAGACGACGTAGGCCGCCCCGCTGGCGTGGGCGGGCCATCGTGCGGCCACCGCTCCGGCCAGCGCGTCTGCGGTGCTGAACTTCCCGCCACCCGGGCCGTCGGTGCCGACGAAGTCCGTGTCGCAGAACTGGCAGGTGGCGTCCGGCCGGTCGGCTTCGCGACCGGTCCACAGGTTGCACCCGGAAAAGCGGCAGAAGACCGCAGCCCGCCCGGCCTGCGCGCCCTCACCCTGCAAGGTGTAGAAGATCTCCTTCACGGCGTAGGTCACGGCCCGGGCCACCTCATGGAGCGTAGGGCACGGGGTCGGGCATGCCGGCCTCCGCGAATCCCTTGAGCCGGAGCTGGCAGGCGTCGCAGTGGCCACAGGCGAGGCCCGAAGGCAGCGGATCGTAGCAGGTGCTGGTGAGCCCGAAATCCACGCCCAGCTCCAGCCCGCGCCGGATGATCTGCGCCTTGCTGAGCAGCAACAGCGGCGCCACGATGGCCACTGCACGTCCCTCAACGCCCGCCCGCGTGCCGACCCGCGCCACCTGCTCGAACGCGCGGAGGAACTCGGGGCGGCAGTCGGGATAGCCGCTGTAGTCCACGGCGTTGGCGCCGATGAAGATGGCCCGTGCGTCGATCGTCTCGGCATGCGCCAATGCAAAGGCCAGGAAGATCGTGTTGCGCGCCGGCACGTACGTCACCGGGATCGTCGCCGCCATGCCATCCACCGACCGGTCCCGCGGCACCGCCAGGTCGGCCGTCAGGGCCGACCCACCGAAGGCCCGCAGGTCAATGTCCACCACCTGATGGTGCGCGGCGCCCTGGGCGGCGACGACCCGGCCGGCCGCCGCCAGCTCCACGGCGTGGCGCTGCCCGTAGCGAAAGCTCAGGGCGTGCGCCTCGTAGCCCTCATGCAGGGCAATGGCAAGCGTCGTGGCGGAGTCCATGCCCCCCGACACGAGCACCACCGCACGGCGACTCGTCATGCCCAAGTCTAACGTCGCGGGGGGCGTCGAGCCTCCTCGGTGTCAGGCGCCGCCCAGCGCGCGCTGCAGGATGCTGTCGAGCGTCGGATGCCTCCAGCGGAATCCTGCCCCGGTGAGCAGGGCGGGGACCGCGCGCTGGCTCGCCAGGAGCACGGTATCAGCCAGTTCCCCCAGCACCAGCCGCAGGGCCGGGGCGGGGACCGGCATGATGGCTGGCCGGTGCAGCGCCCGTCCCAGTGCGGCGGCGAGGTCGCGGTTGCGGACGGGCCCTGGCGACACGGCGTTGAAGGCACCGTCCAGGGCCGGCGTGCGCGCTGCCCACACCAGCATGCCGAGCACATCATCGATCGATACAGGTGCTGTCCACTGGCGGCCCGAGCCGAGGGGGCCACCCAGGCCCAGGCGGAACGGCAGCAGGAGCCGCTGCAGCGCGCCGCCTGCCGGGCTCAGGACGAGCCCCAGGCGCGGGTGCGCCACGGCAATGCCGGCGTCCCGCGCCGGGTCGGCTGCCCGCTCCCAGTCCTGGGCCAGCCGGGCCAGGAAGTCGGACCCGTGCGCGGCATCGTCGGGCAGGGTGTCATCACCCCGGTTCCCGTAGATGCCCGTCGCCGACACCGACACCAGGGCCGCGGGCCTCCGGTCGAGCATCGCGAGTGTCGCGGCGAGCAGCGACGTGCTCCGGATCCGGCTCTCCCGCAGGACCTGCTTGCGGGCGGGCGACCAGCGTCCATCGGCGATGCCAGCGCCACACAGGTTGATCACGGCATCCACGCCCTCGAGTTCCCGCGCGGGGAGCAGGCCCGCCCCAGGGTCCCAGTGGACGTCGCTCACGGCGTCCCCGCTGTGGGGAACCACCGCCCTGCGACTTCCCGGTCGAACCAGGCGAACCACGCGGTGCCCGCCAGCGGTGAGGAACGGCACGAGGGCCGAGCCCACGAACCCGGAGGCGCCGCTCACGGCAAAGCAGGCGGACGCCGCCCCGGCGTGCACCGCGAGGTCGTCCCGCACCGTGTCGTGGCGGTAGCGAAGCCACGCGGCCAGCCGCCGCCTCACCCCGGGTCCGGCCAGGGCTTCCCCCACGGCGCCACCCGGGAGGGTGTACTCGATGCGATCGCGAAGCAGCGTGCCGCCCGGCGCCGACTCGATGGCATGGAGGTGCCTCCCGCCAGCGAAGGCCGCGTCTCGCACGCGCGCCCACGGCGGCACCAGGCGCTCGAGGGCGCCGGGCCGGGCATGCCAGGCCCGCACCGCATCAACGGGGAATGGCACCTGGGTGGCGAGTTCCACGATCATCCGCGCTGTCCCTCCTCCCCCCGCGTCGCCTACCTCGTCCCCGGCCGGCCCGCCAGTGTTTCCCACAGCTTCGGCCGATGATATGTTTGCGCTCGCGCTGGCGCGCACACCTGCCCGGGAGGCTACCATCACCACCGCTGTTGCCGCTCCTGCGGCCTGGACCCCGAAGGACGCCGAGAAGCTCTATGGCATGCCCGGCTGGGGCCTGGGCTATTTCCGGGTCAATGCCCAGGGGCACGTGACCGTCCATCCCGACGGCGACCCCAAGCGCGGGCTCGACCTCTTCCAGCTGGCGACCGACCTGAGCGAACAGGGCGTCGGCCTCCCGCTGCTCCTCCGGTTCTCCGACATCCTGCGCTCCCGCATTGCCACGCTGGCCGGCCATTTCGACAACGCCATCCGCGAGTTCGGCTACGAGGGCCGGTACACGACGGTGTACCCCATCAAGGTGAACCAGCAGCGGCACGTGGTACAGGAGGTGCTCGAGTTCGGCGCCGAGTTCGGCGTGGGGCTGGAGTGCGGGAGCAAGCCCGAGCTGATGGCCCTCCTGGGGCTGAGTGACAGCACGCACAACCTCATCGTCTGCAACGGCTACAAGGACGAGGAGTTCATGCGGCTGGCCCTCATGGGGCAGAAGCTGGGGCACACCGTGGTCGTCGTGGTCGAGCAGCTCAATGAACTCGACGTCCTCCTCAAGGTGGCGGCGGAAATGGGGGTGACGCCGACGATCGGTGCCCGCATCAAGCTGGCGACCGAGGGTTCGGGCCGCTGGGCCAAGAGCGGCGGCGAGAAGTCGAAGTTCGGCCTCTCGGCGGTGGAACTGCTGGAACTGCTCGACCGGCTGAAGGCACTGGGCCAGGCCGACATCCTCAAGCTGGTGCACTTCCACCTGGGCAGCCAGATCACCGACATCCGCTTCGTGAAGGCGGGACTCGACGAGATCTGCCGGTACTACGTGGAGCTGCACCGCATGGGCTTTGCCATCCGGTACGTGGACGTGGGCGGGGGCCTGGGCGTGGACTACGACGGCTCGCGATCGACCCGCACGGCCAGCATGAACTACACCATGCGGGAGTACGCCAACGACGTCGTGTTCACGCTGGGCGTGGCCTGCCGCAATGCCGGCATCCCGATGCCCGACCTCATCTCCGAGTCGGGTCGGGCCATCACGGCACACCATGCGCTCCTGCTGGTGAACGTCATTGACGTCGAGACGTTGAACGAGACGCGCGTCCCCGAGCTGGGCCCCGAGCCCCACCCCCTGCTGCTCGACCTGCGGGAGAACCTCGACGGGCTCACGCTCGAGCGGGTGGATGAGGTCTTCCACGATGCCGTCTTCGCCAAGGAGCGCTCGCAGGAGTACTTCGCCAACGGGGTGTTCAGCCTTCGGGAGCGCGCCCAGGCGGAGCAGCTCTACACCCGCACCATGGCGCGCCTCGCCGAGGTGATCGCCGCCGACCCCGGCGGCTTTCCCGAGATTGCGAGCCACCTGGAGGCGTCCCTGGTGGACCGGTACTTCTGCAACTTCTCGGTCTTCCAGTCGCTGCCCGACAACTGGGCCATTGACCAGCTCTTTCCCATCATGCCGATTCACCGGCTGCTGGAGAAGCCGTCCCGGCGCGGCACGCTGCAGGACGTCACCTGCGACTCCGATGGGGTGATCGACCGGTTCACGGGGGGGCGCAAGGGGAAGCCGAGCCTGGAGCTCCACCCGTGGAGCGAGCAGGAGCCCTACATCCTCGGGATCTTCCTCACCGGGGCGTACCAGGAGATCCTGGGCGACCTGCACAACCTCTTCGGTGACACCAACGCCGTGCACGTGCGACTCAAGAATGGCGGCTACGAGGTGACCGACCTGGTGCACGGTGACACGGTCACCGAGGTGCTCAACTACGTCCAGTTCCATGCGCAGGAACTGCTCACCACCTTCCGCCGCAAGGTGGGGGCGGCGAAGGAACTGACCCGGCAGGAGGCCAACACCTTCATTGCCGACTACGTGGCCGGGCTGGAGGGGTACACCTACCTGGAAGGCTAGGCCGAGGGTCAGGGGATTCCGCCGGTCGCATGCTTGCGGCCGGCCTTGTTCCGCGCAATGCTGGTACTCCATCCCTTCGGGGGCCCTGTGCGCCATCTCCTGCCAGCCACCGTCCTGACTGCCTTGTTCCTGCCGGCTGTCGTGTCGGCCCAGACCGAGGCCGAGAAGCAGGCATACTCTGCCGGCAACTCCGGTGGGTACCTCTCATCGACTGCCAGTACCGAGGAGCGGAACGCCTACAACCGGGGTGTCAGCGACAGGGAGAGTTCGGAGGCGGCCGCCCGGTCGCACCGGGAGGCGGTCGCGGCGTCCAGCGCCGCGATCGCGCAGACCCGGCAGGAGATCGAGGCCCTGCGAACCGAGCTGAAGGAGCAGCCTCCCCTCCCGTCGTCCAGGAACCCGCTCCTCGGGCGCTGGGTCATGGTTACGAAGGCCCCGGAAGGGCTGGAAGTGGTGCTCAATGCCGAGGCCATGGTATGCGCCATGTTCTTCGGGGAGGAGGAGTTCGAGTACCGGCACGACGCGCTGGTCCTCGCCGATGCGGGGGGTGACATCGTGGCAGACAAGGTGTCCTACCGTGCCGGGAAGGATGGCGCGGTGTTCGCCCTGGGCGAGAGGCTGGTCCGGCTCATGGTCTTCGAGTTCGACGCCGGCCCGGACCGCATGCGGAACGGCAAGTGTGTGTACCGGAGGGTCGTCAGCACTGCCCCCGTCCCCGCTACCCCGGCAGGTGCGAGCGCCTCGTCCGATGCCCTCGCGTCGCCAGCGGCTCCCGCCAGCCCCACCGGTCCTCGCGCCTACCCTGGTGCCGGCTTCAAGGTGGGCGGCTTCACCCTGGGATCCGACACCCCCGGCAGCGTCAGCAAGGTCATTGCCGCTCGGGGCGGGACCCAGACTTATGGAGGTGCGGAGAGCATCGGCCCGCTGCGCTTCTATGCGCGGGATATCGACTGGAGCGACGTGGGAACGGGGATCTACGGGCTGGCCTTCGATTTCGACGAGGCGAGCCCGGCGGGTCGGCTGATTGCCGTGACACTGATCCGTGCCGCTGATGCCGCAGCGCTTCCCGGCATCCTGCAACAGCGCGCCGCGAACCTCGCGCGCCAGTACAACCTGTCCGCGTCATCCGCCACGCGCCTGGAAGGCACCATGGGTGGCGTGCGGGTTACGCTCGACATCGATCCGGTGGCTTCTGCGGTGATGGAGAGCTACAGGTTGGACAGCGGCAGGTAGGGGCAGGAATGCGGCAGGTGCTCGCCACCGGTCCTGCCACTGTCCTGCCGCCTGTTCCTACCCCCGCTTCCCCACAGGGACAAAGTCCCGCTCGGCCTTCCCCGTGTAGACCTGCCGCGGCCGGGCGATCTTCTGTTCCTTGTCCAGCAGCATCTCCTCCCACTGGGCGATCCAGCCCGGAAGGCGCCCCAGGGCAAAGAGCACGGTGAAGTAGTCCGTGGGATAGCCCATGGCCTGGTAGATGAGCCCGGAGTAGAAGTCCACGTTGGGGTAGAGCTTCCGCTTGATGAAGTACTCGTCCTCCAGCGCGATCCGTTCCAGCTCCAGCGCGATCTCGAGCTTCGGGTTGAGCCCGGTCTGCTGGAAGACATCGTTGGCCACCTTCTTGATGAGCTTGGCCCGCGGGTCGTACGACTTGTACACCCGGTGGCCAAAGCCCATCAGGCGCTCGCCCGCCCCGCCCTTCACCTTCTCGATGAACCCCGGCACCTCAGCCTTGCTGCCGATCTCGTCGAGCATCCGGAGCACCGCCTCGTTGGCCCCGCCGTGCAGCGGGCCGTAGAGGGCGGCGATGCCGGCGGACACCGCGGAGAACGGGTCCACGTGCGAGGACCCCACGGCGCGCACTGCCGAGGTGGAACAGTTCTGCTCGTGGTCGGCGTGCAGGATGAGCAGGATCTCCAGGGCCCGCTGCAGCACCGGGTTGCCCTCGTGCTGGCCGCCGATCGCAAACGTCATGTTCACGAAGTTCCCGATGTAACCCAGGTCGTTCCGGGGGAACACGAATGGCAGGCCGCGTGAGTGGCGGAAGCAGAAGGCCGCGATCGTCGGCATCTTGGCCATGAGGCGGATGCGCTGCAGGTAGCGGTTGGCCGGGTCGTCGATGTCCTTCGCATCGGGATAGAAGGTCGAGAGCGCGCCCACCACACCGAGCAGCATCCCCATCGGGTGCGCGTCGTACCGGTAGCCCTCCAGGAACTTCATGAGGTTGGTGTGGACGTAGGTGTGGTAGCGGACGTCGTTCTCCCACTTGTCCAGCTGGGCCCTGGTGGGCAACTCCCCCTCGAACAGCAGGTAGGCCGTCTCCAGGAACGAGCACTGCTCGGCCAGCTGCTCGATGGGGTAGCCGCGGTAACGCAGGATCCCCTTCTCGCCGTCAATGAAGGTGATGGCGCTCCGGCAGCTCGCGGTGTTCAGGAATGCCGGGTCGTAGGCCATGAGGCCGAAGTCATCGGCGTCCACCTTGACCTGGCGCAGGTCCATCGCGCGGATCGTGCCGTCCGCGATGGGCAGTTCGTAGGCCTTGCCAGTGCGGTTGTCCGTGATCGTCAACGTGTCCTTGGCCACTCGGCATCCTCGTTCGGGGTTGGTGACCGTAAGATACTCGATGCCTCACGACTTGACCTTGGGCGCCGATCGCGCCACCGCACTGCTGGCAGGCTACCTCGGCGGCCTCTCGGCCGATCGCGGCCCGGCTGCCACCCAGGCCGCCCTCGCCGCCACCACGGTGCTGGCCGAGGAGCTCCTGGTGGCCGCGCCGTCGCTCGAGGGCGTGGCCCGGCGCTGGGCCGACGTGCCCGGGGCGGCCCCTCTCGACCAGGGGACCGTCCTCGGGCTCCAGCACCTGCAGTCGGGGCAGGGGCCGCGGCGGCAGGCAGCGGCCGGCGAATCACCCACCCTGCCGCTCCTGGTGCCGCCGATCGCCCTCCTCACCTTCGACAGCCCGGCGAACCTGCTATCCGTCTCCTGGCACGTGGCGGCGCTGACCCACCCGTCCGACGAGTCCCGCTGGGGTGCCGTGGCGGTGAACGTGGCCCTGGCGCGCTTTCTCCAGGGCTTCCGGGACTTCGTGCCCGATGCCATCGAGGCGCTCCGGAACAACGACGCGCCCGCACCGCTCCTGGTGCTGGCCCGGCGGCTGCCCATCCTGCCCCGCGACGAGGTCGTGCGCCTGCATCACCACTACGTTCCGGCCGTCCGTGACGCCATCACCGCACTCTGGCTGGCCCATCACGAGCCCGTTGCCGCACGCGGGGTCGCGTTCCTGCTGGACCGGGGATCGCACCCGCACCCCTCGGCGGCGCTGCCTGCCTTCTCCGCGCTCTGCGGCGCACGCGATGCCGTAGTGCCCGTTGCGCCACTGGCCCTCCCCGCACCCGCAGCCCATATTCGGGCGCTCGCGCTTCGCCTGGCCCGTATTCCTCATGCGTAAGGTCTTCTTCATGTTCACGCTGCGCTCCGCCCGCGTCCTCGTCACGCCATCGCTCCTCGCCACTGCTGTCATCGCCCTCGCCCCCGCAGGCGCCGCCGCGCAGCGCGTGGACACGGCGGGAGTTGGTGCGGTGCTGGCCCAGGCCCTCGATCACTCCCAGGTCATGCAGAACCTCGAGTTCCTGTCCGACAACATCGGGCCGCGCCTCGCCGGCTCCCCGGCCATGAAACGCGCCAACGACTGGACCATGGGCCGGTTCAAGGCCTACGGGCTCGAGTCGCACCTTGAGTCGTTCCCCTTCGGGGTGACCTGGGAGCGGGGTGACGCAAGCCTCCGGCTCATCCAGCCCTACCACCGGCAGGTTTCGGCGCACAGCTGGGCCTGGACGGCGGGCACGAAGGGCAAGGTCCTGACGGGCCCGGTGATTCGCATCAACGGCTCAGCGGACAGTCTCGGCGCCTACCTGCCGCAGGTGAAGGGGAAGTGGCTGATGCTGTCGGAGCCGGCGTGGGTCTGGAACCCGGACGGTCCCCCCATGACCGCAGCCGACTCGCAGGCACTGAACGAGGTCCGGGAGCGCCGCATGGCAGCGTTCCGCCGGATGCAGGGTGCCCAGGGCGAGCAACGGATGCGCGAGCTCCGGCAGGCGAACTTCGACCGCGCGTACCGCCTGAAGGCGGCGGGTGCGCTCGGTGTCCTCACGGATGGCGGAAAGGAATTCGCGCTCCTCACGATGAGCGGGTCACCCAATGCCGTCAGTCCGCTGCCCAACCTGGTGGTTGCGCACGAGGACTACCTGCAGTTCGACCGCCTGTTCAAGGCGGGCACCCCTGCGGTGGTTGCGGGCCGTGTGACCAACACGATCGGCAAGGAGGTCGTGGACCAGTACAACACCGTGGCCGAACTGCGCGGCAGCGAGAAGCCCGACGAAGTGGTGATCCTCGGTGCCCACCTCGACAGCTGGGACCTGGGGCAGGGAACCACGGACAACGGCGCGGGCTCCATGGTGGTGCTCGAGGCCGCGCGCGCGCTGGTCCAGGCGGGGGTCACGCCGCGGCGGACCATCCGGTTCGTCCTGTTTGGCGCGGAGGAGGAGGGCCTGTTCGGGTCGGCCGCGTACGCCGCGAAGCACGCCGCTGAGATGGACAGGATCCAGGCGGTGCTGGTGCTCGACAACGGCACCGGGATGATCACCGGCCAGGCGCTGCAGGGGCGGAACGAGTTCGAGCAGCTGTGGAAGGACCTGCTGGCTCCCGTGGCGCACCTGGGGGCGGAGAGGGTCCGCGATGCATCCAAGGGCGGCACCGATCACCTGTCGTTCGTGCCGTATGGCGTGCCGGCCTTCAACTTCGACCAGGAAGTCCGCGGGTACAACCATACCCACCACTCACAGGTGGACACCTTCGACCATGCGGTTGCCGGCGACCTGAAGCAGGCGTCGGCCGTGATGGCGGCCACCGCGCTGATGCTGGCCAACCTCGATGAACTGCTGCCGCGGGGACCGAAGACAGAGGTGCACCCGTCACAGCCGATGAAGCCGTCACCGGGCCTTGCCACGAAGTAGGGCCCTGGGCTGCAGGATGGGGGTGCGGAGGGCAGCGACCTGGAGGGCGCTGCCCTCCGGCGCTTCCTAGGGGGATTCCTGTTCGCCAACCGCCAGGGCGAGCTTCCGTTTCACCTCGCGCACCTGGGGCTGGAACAGCGGGTCCGCGCTGCGCCACTGGTCCAGCAGGGCCTGGTAGAGCTTCGCAGCCCGCGTACGGTCACCCCGCTCCAGGTAGAGGTCGCCCAGCCGGTTCCGGATGGTGGAGAGCGAGAGCGCATCCTCCTCCACGCGCTCCGGCCCACGGTACGCCAGGTACCGCTCACCCATCACGATCGCTGAATCGGGCTCACCCAGGTCGAGGTAGAGCCGGAACCGGTCGCTCGAGGCACAGGGCACACAACTGTTGCCCTGGCTGATCGTGTGGGTCAGGGCCAGAGCGTCGGCTCTGCGGCCCTCGGCCAGGGCCATCAGGGCCTCGATGGCCGTGCGGTAGTCGTCGCCCCGATCCACGCCCTCCGGCTGGGCATCGAGTTCAGCCAGCACCGCGCGGGCCTCGGTGGGTTTCCTGGCGAGGGCATACGATGCCGCCACGAGGGGGTAGCTACGCTCGGTTGGCGCGAGCTGTGCCATGGCGCGCCGCACGGAGTCCACTGAGCGCACCGGGATGGGACGGTTGAGGACGAGGGCAGCCGCGATGTGGTCCTGCAGCGCCAGGTGGAGCCTCGCGGCGCGGGTGTCCGCTCCCCCTGCGTACGCGAGGGCGCGATCCTGCCAGGCGTCCGCCTCCTTCCAGCGCCCGCCTGTTCGTGCCATGGCCCCCAGGCCCATCGCGGCCTCACGGCGCGACAGGGGCCGTGCCTGCGGGTCGCTGAACACTGCGGCACCGATCGACTCTGCTGCCGCGACATCGCCGAGGACGTACTGTGCCATCCCGAGCCACAGCTGCAGGTTGTCGTCCTCAGGGAGGAGGGCGATCCCGTTCCGGAGCACGGCGATGGAGCTGTCGAGCTGCCCGGCCTGGCCCAGGCTGTAGGCGAGGAGGCTGTAGGCACCACCGCGGGGTGCATCCTGCTGTGCCCGAACCAGGCGCTCGATGTACGGGACGGACTCCGCCGCGCGTCCAGACGCCTGCATCAGGATTCCCATGTTGTTGAGTGCAGTAACGTTGAGGGAATCGAGCTCGAGGACGGCCTTGTACGCCGGGATCGCCCGCTCGGGATCGCGCGCCACCGAGCCGAGCCAGGAGGCGTTCGTGATCCGCTTCTCGAGTTCCGGCAATCGGTCGCGTGAGTTGTAGGCCCGCGTGAGCGCCTCGACCGCCTGGGGCCGCTGGCCCAGGTTGGCGTAGATGATGCCCAGCTTCCGCCAGGCCATCGCGAAGCCGGTGTCGAGCGCCACCGCGCGCTGCAGGTAGGGCAATGCCTCCTCCTGCTTCCCCGCGTCGGTGAACCGCGAACCACGGGAATACTCCTGCAGCGCCGCAAGCGACGACGTGGTGACCCGCGCCAGTTCGGGACTCGCCTGCACCCCCCTGAGGGACTCGCCAATCCGCCGGCGAAGCAGCTTCGAGACCCTGTCCACCGCCGGGAGGAGCTGGGTCGAGTCGGCGGCCGTCTCGCGGAATGCCGCCAGGTCGTCGCCCGATTCCGGCTCCACCAGGCGCAGCGTCACAACGTACTGGCCGGCGACTGGCTCGACCCGTCCCAGGACCACCGCCCTGGCGCCTCCGCGCTGGGCCACCTCGCGTGCCACGTCGGGGCCGAGCGCGCGGTCGGGGGGCTGCTGCATCAGCTCCAGTGTCGCCCGCACCTGGGACACCGGCATCACCTTGAGCACGGTCGACTGGCCCATGTCGATCCGGATGGCCTCGGTCAGCGCACCCGCCAGCGTGGAATCGGACGGAACCTCCACGTCGGCCACGAGCACCATGCCGGAACTGGCGAAGCGTCCCTCGGCCATGAGGCTCCGGCCCGGCAGCAGCCCTGCGGCACGCAGGCCCACGTAGAGGGCGCCCACGACCCCAGCCACCACCAACGCATTGCGCGCCCATTGTGGCCGGCGCGCCGGCGCGCTCACGACGGTGCCATGCGTCGGTGTGGAGGTGCCCTCCAGCATTGCCACGAGGTCGGTCGAGGTGGGACGGCCCTCGGGCTCCCTGGCCAGCAGGCGCCGGATGATCGTGCCGAGCACGGCAGGCACGCGGGCATCGCCGTCCAGGAGGGGTGGCTCCTGGGTGAGCTGTGCCGCGAGGATGGCACGCGGCGTGGTACCGGTGAAGGGGGTGCGGCCGGCGAGCATCTCGTAACCGGTGACACCCAGCGCGTACACGTCAGCGGGCGGCCCGATCTCGGGGTCGCCCGATGCCTGCTCCGGTGCCATGTACGCGGGCGTCCCGATCACGGTCCCCACCACCGTGGCGGCCGGCGCGGCGGCATCCGACACCGTCGCGGTGGAGAGCGCCTTGGCCACGCCGAAGTCGGTCACCACCGCGTGGTTTGCCGAGAGCAGGATGTTGTCGGGCTTGATGTCGCGGTGCACGATGCCCTGCCGGTGGGCATACTGGAGGGCATCGGCCACTTCGCGCAGGATGCGCGTGGCCAGCTCGGCGGGCACCGTCCCCTGGCGAAGCCGGGCACGAAGCGACTCACCCTCGACGTACGGCATGGTGAAGTAGAGGAGGGCGGGTGCCCCCGCCTCGAGTTGCACCTCACCGGCGGCCAGCAGGGGGACGATGTGCGGGTGCTGCAGCCGGGCGGCCAGCTGGATCTCCCGGCGGAACCGCTCCACGCTCACCCCCTCGGCGAGTGAGGGAGAGAGCACCTTGATGACCACCTGCCGCCCCAGGGCGATCTCGGTGGCCACGAAGACCCGGCTCATCCCGCCGCCACCCAACTCACGCTCCAGGCGATACGTGCCGCCGAGCGCCCGCTGCAATGCCTCCTGGAAGTCGCTCACCCGGGCAGGGTCACGCTGCACGTCGTGTCGAACCCCCCGCGCGTGTTGTACACCGTCGTCACCACGAGCCGCTTCGGAGCGAGCAGGCGGAAGAGGTCGTCGGCCAGCCGCGCCGTGGCGTGCTCCTGGTAGATCCCCACGCTGCGATAGCTGGTGATGTAGTACTTGAGGCTCTTGAGCTCGACGCAGCGGTCGGACGGGATGTACATGATGCGGAGGAGCGCATAGTCAGGGAGCCCGCTGTAGGGACAGACGGCGCTGAACTCCCTGGTCTCGGTGGTGATCTCCTGGTCCGGTCCCTCGTAGGGAAACGTCTCCAGGATGGCGACGTCGATCGCCTCGGGACCCGTGAAGGGCACCGTCCTGCCTTCCGCTATCGCCATCACGCCCACCGGGTCGTCGGAGGCGGGAATATAGCCGTGACTCCGACGTCCCAGCGAGCACGCATGGCGGTCGTGCCAGCCTAGGGCTTGCTGGCGCCCGCCTCCCATTCCGGCAGCTTCACCATCCCCGACTCGAGCCACGTGAACCCGCCATCCAGGACGGTCCGCGCCACCGCATAGGTCGCCACGTCATCGTTGTGCCAGATGGCGTGGAACTTCTCCTCCACCCGCCTCCGTGCCTGGCGGCAGAACACGTCAGCCAGCTCAACCGCCTTCGGGTGCCCTGCAGGGTTCGCCGCGACATCGCGCGTCGCACGGGCGCAGGTCGCCGCCATGGCGAACAGCTCGGCGCCAACTTCCACGATGCGGCCCAGGACGGCCTGCCGCTTCTCCAGCCGGGGCCCGAAGCGGACCATGCAATGGAAGATGGTGCGCGCCAGCTTCCGGCTGTTGCGCTCCACGAACCGCATGTGCCTGGCCAGCCGGCCAAAGGCGCCGAAGCCGAACCAGCCACGGAACGGGGCCCAGAGCCTTGGGTACCAGGTGAGGTAGAAGAGCCCCGAGCGCAGGAGGGCGCGGGCCTTGTCGCCCAGGGGCGCCTTGGGATCGATCAGCGCGCCGGCGAGCCGGAAGTGGGTGTCCACCGCCTCCCGTGCGATGAAGAGGCGCATGATTTCGCTCGATCCCTCGAAGATCAGGTTGATCCGGAAGTCACGCAGCATCCGCTCCACCGGGTCCGGCTTCTCCCCGCGCGACCGGAGGCTGTCGGCCGTTTCGTAGCCGCGCCCGCCCTTGACCTGCAGCGTGTCGTCCATGATGCGCCAGCCGATCTCGGTGTTGTACATCTTCGCGATCGCCGCCTCGAGCCGGATGTCCACGTCGCCGCGGTCGGCCAGGAGGGAGGAGAGGTCGCTCACGGCCTCCATGGCGTAGGTCTCCGCCGCCATGCGGCCGATCTTCTGCGCGATCGCGTCGTGCTTTCCGACGGGCTGGCCCCACTGCACCCGCGACGCCGCCCACTCCCGCGAGATCTCCAGCGCGCGCTTGGCGCCCGCCACGCAGGACGCGGGCAGGGTGAGGCGGCCGGTGTTGAGGGTCACCAGCGCCAGCTTGAGGCCCTTGCCCTCGCCCCAGAGCACGTTCTCCGCGGGGACCCGGACATTGGTGAAGCGGATGACCCCGTTCTCGATGGCCTTGAGCCCCATGAAGTGGAGGCGGTTCACCACCTCGACGCCGGGCCAGCTGGTCTCGACGATGAACGCCGTGATCTTCTTCGGCCCGGTGCGTGCCATCACCACCATCAGCTCTGCCACCGTCCCGTTGGTGCACCACAGCTTCTCCCCGTTGAGCACCCAGTGCGTGCCATCGGCGGACAGCGTGGCCGTGGTGGCCATGGCGGCGGGATCAGAGCCCACGTTGGACTCGGTCAGCGCAAACGCCGAGATGGCGCCCTTGGCGAGTCGCGGCAGGTACTTCTTCTTCTGTTCCGGGGTCCCGAAGAGCTTGAGCGGCTGCGGAACCCCGATGGACTGGGCGGCCGACAGCAGCGCGGTCAGGCTCCCGTCGATGCTGGTCACGAGGCCAATGGCATGGGTGTAGCTCGTCTGGCTCAGGCCCAGCCCGCCGTACTCCACCGGGATCTTGATCCCGAAGGCGCCCAGGTCCTTGAGGCCCTGCACTACCTGCGGGGGGATCTTGCCTTCCCGGTCGATCCGGTCGCTGTCCACCTCGCGTTCGAGGAACGCCCCGAGCCGGTCCATGAACGGCTTGGCCCGCGCGAGGTCCTCGGCCGATTGGGTGGGGAAGGGGTGGATCAGCCCGAGGTCGATCCGCCCCTCGAAGAGCTGGCGCACGAAGCTCGGGCGCTCCCACTCCTTTTCGCGGGCGGATTCGGCGACCTCACGGGCCTCCTGCTCGGTGGCGAGGGGCGCCGGGGTCTTGCGGGGCGGTTCGGCAAGGACGTTGGTCATGGCATGGCACCGGTGAGCGTGGAGGGCGAGCGCAAGCGCTGCGGCACGCCCATGAGGACCAGGTCGATGACGTGCTGCCGACGCGCGGCCAGGAAGGCCGGGTTGGCCACGTCGGGTCCCATCGCGCGGAGCACGGTGTGCGCATGCACGACGGGAAACCAGCAGAGGCTCAGGATGCTGAGCGTGAGTTGTGCGGCCGCGTCGTCGCTCGTGTCGAGGCCCACCTCTTCGGCAATGGCCTCCACGGCCTCGCGCACCGCGGCGGCATGGGGGGGGAGTTCCCCCGACGGGGTGCCGTCGGCCAGCGCCTCCCGCTCGATGAGCAGCACGAACCGCGGGTGGGCCAGGATGAAGTCGAAGTACTCACCCACCACCCCGGCGAGCACGACCTCGACCGGCTCGCCGCTGCGCCGGGCACGCTCGCGGCCAGCGTGCACCGCAGTGCGCACCTGGGCGAAGCAGCGATCGAGCACGGCGCGGTAGAGCAGTTCCTTGGACTTGAAGAAGTACGACGGCGTACCGCGGGAGACGCCGGCCCTGGCACCGACATCCTGCAGGCTGGTCGCCCGGTACCCCCGGTCGGCAAAGAGCCCCTCGGCGGCATCGAGGATGAGTTCGCGCGTGCGGTCCGGGTTGCGCTCCCGCTCGCGGGTTGGATCGGATGCCTTCACCGCCCCTCACGGCTTGCTTGTTGGCCAGCAAGTTA
>CAZWXD010000014.1:0-79787 GCA_964638035.1 uncultured Gemmatimonadaceae bacterium
GGCGACAGGTAGCCGCGGTCGAACTGCATGCCGTCCACGGTCTCCAGCGTGGTCTCGAGGCCCTTCGCCTCCTCGACCGTGATGACGCCGTCCTTGCCGACCTTCTCCATCGCGTCCGCGATGAGGTTGCCGATTTCCTTGTCGTTGTTGGCCGAGATGCTGCCAACCTGCGCGATCTCCTTCTTGCCCGCGCTGGGGACGGAGAGCGACTTGAGCTCGCCCACGATCACCTCGACGGCCTTCTCGATCCCGCGCTTCAGCTCCATCGGGTTCGCGCCGGCCGTCACGTTCTTCAGGCCCTCGCGGAAGATGGCCTGCGCCAGCACCGTCGCCGTCGTGGTGCCGTCACCCGCCAGGTCGCTCGTCTTGGTGGCAACTTCCTTCACCATCTGGGCGCCCATGTTCTCGATGGGATCCTGCAGCTCCACTTCCTTGGCCACCGTCACGCCGTCCTTGGTGACGGTCGGGGAGCCGAACTTCTTGTCGATCACGACGTTCCGGCCCTTGGGGCCGAGGGTGACCTTCACCGCCTCCGCAAGCTGGTCCACGCCCCTCTTGAGCTTGGCCCGCGCCTCGGTGTCGAACAGCAGTTCCTTCGCAGCCATGATGTCCGTTCTCCTGTATGGTTCGTTGCCGAGCGCTGGCTCAGCTGATCTTCGCGAGGATGTCCGACGCCTTGATGATGATGACTTCCTCACCATCGAGCGTGAACGGGGTCCCGCTGTACTTCCCGTAGATGACCTTGTCGCCCACCTTGAGGTCCATCGGGATCCGGTCACCCTTCTCGACCCGCCCCGGACCCACCGCCACCACCTCGCCCTGGGTCGGCTTTTCCTTGGCCGTGTCCGGGATGTACAGCCCGCCGCGCATCGCCTCCGCCTCGTCGGACGGCATGATCACCACCCGGTCCTCGAGCGGGTGGATCTTGAGCGTCGGCTTGCTCTTGGTCGCCGTTGCCATCGCCTGCTCCTCCTGAAGTGCTGTAGAGTTGGGTGCTGCCCGCGAACGTCGTACCGCAACCTGCTGCGCCACAATGAGTTGGCACTCATTGTGGCCGAGTGCCAGAAACTGGGCCAAAGATAAGGCGCCCCCGTTCCCCGTCAAGCGCGCCCTGGCGGCCCGCCCATCAGCAATCGGGGTGCCC
This sequence comes from uncultured Gemmatimonadaceae bacterium, assembly GCA_964638035.1. Lineage (GTDB taxonomy): Bacteria > Gemmatimonadota > Gemmatimonadetes > Gemmatimonadales > GWC2-71-9 > JAGGAG01. The sequence goes on from CAZWXD010000014.1 coordinate 1,145, forward strand.
TGAAAACCGGCCATTCCGACAGCAGGTGCTGCCGCACTGCCATCCTACAGGTCGAAGCGGAACTCCACCCCGACATACCGCAGTTGCTCCTGTCGGAAGTAGCCAAGTGGCGACCGGCCGCTGTACGCGGCGAGCGACATGATCACGTCACTCCCGGCCGCGATGGGGATGGCCATGCCGAGTCGCGCTGAGAACGCGGGCTTCCAGTCGGCATGGGCGTCGAAGTCAACAAAGGCCCCGGCCCGCGGGAGGATGCCGCCGCCGTGGCGCACCGGTGCATAGTCAAACCCACCAGAGAACCGCCCTCGGCCACTCGCGTTCGCCAGCCGGAACGCGGCTCCTGCACTGGCACCGAACCGCCATGGCCCGTCCTGGTAGAATGCCCACGCGGTGACGCCCTCACGTGAACCGGACGGTGTGCCCTGCCCGAAGAGGTGCAGGTACTCGTCACCCAGGTGCTCGCTCTCGTGCCACAGCATGCCGACGAGGGTCCAGGGCCCGCGCCGGTTCGCAACGTTCAGTTGGAAGTTCCAGTCCTGCGCCACCATCGGGCTGTTCGTGGTCTGCAGGGCGAATCGAACCATGACCGACGCGCCCAAGCCCAGGCTCCAGGGCTTCGCCCCTGTCGCCAGCGCCACGAGTGGGAGGTTCTCCCCGAGCACGGCCTCGCCCTGGAAGGTGTCCTCCAGCTGGGAGTCGGATTCGCCCACGACCATGACGCGCGCACCGAGCGCACTCATGTCGGGATCGGCCAGGAGCGACTCGAAGCGTGGCATGGGCTCACGGGGAGCAGGGGGCTCCTGTGCCAGCACGGGATGGGCCGCCAGCAGGGCGACGAGGGCGGACGCGAGGCGACACCGAAGGCTCATTGATCCGTCACGATCCGGCGCGCCCCGGTCCAGCGACTGAACCACCAGGCACCGTTGGGATCGTCGCCCTGCAAGCTGCTCTCCATGACGCCGCGCGACGACGAGCTGTGAATGAAGCGACCTCCACCCAGGTACAGGCCCACGTGGGTGGTGCGGCCACCGCCCGGGTTGGCCGAGAAGGTGAGGATGTCACCCGGTGCCAGGGCATCGAGGTCCCGTCCCACGGGATCGCCGACCTGCGACTGGTCGGCACTGGTTCGCGGCACCGTGACGCCGTTCGCCGTGTAGGCGTACTGGATGAGACCGGAGCAGTCATATCCGCCGTCGCCCTGCCCGCCCCAGCGGTACGGTTGGCCCATCGCTTCGCGCGCCGATGCCACGATGCCCTCACGCAGGCGACTCACGGAGCCAGGAGGTGCATTCACCGGCTCGGCCGTGCGGGCCGGAGCCGGAGGGGCCGGCAGGGAGGCTGCGGCGGCGTTCGCTCCGCCACCCCAGTGATACGCAAGCCCTGCCCCGAGTTGGAGCCCACCAGGTTCCCCACTCAGGAACCCGCGCCACCGGATGTCGGCGGCCGCCGACAGGCCGCCCACGAGTCCCACCCCGTAGCCGGCTCCTGCCGTCCAGCTACCCCACGCGTCGTCATCGCCATGGCGCACGATGCCGAGGTCGAGGCTCGCTGCCAGGAAGGGGCCGGTGCCGGTGCGCCAGGCGTTGAGTTCGAGGCCGGCGCCGTAGCGTTGCGTGGTGGAGGATCCCGCATCGTTGAGGAGCACGCCATGCAGCTGCCACCACACCGGGCCGGTGAGGTGCGCCGTGTACCCTGCCCGCCACGCCCAGATGTCCGGCCCGCTGCGGGAGACGTAGCCCACGTCGGCAACGACGCCCTGGGCCAGAATGGTGGGAGGCGCCGACATGGCGCACGCTGCGACAAGCCCGGCAGTGGTGCCGAGCCACCGCGGCCCGCGAGGCATCAGGCTGCTCCCGCGGCGCGGTGCTTCACTGGCTGTCCGGTGCGGAGGTCGACGCGGTAGGTGTCGCCGGGCACGCAATGCAGCCAGAGCGCGACCTCGATGGTGCTGTCATCCACAAGGACGGGCGCGCCACCCGAGTACAGCAGGGGCACCGGGATGCGAGCCCCGTCGCGCCGGATCTCGATGAGGCGTTCATGACACGTGGCACCCCCGGCAGCAGTGCCTGCGCGCCCGGCCACCAGCCACACTTCGCTTCCGTCCCGCGCACGAAGCACGAGACTGTCGCTGCTCCGCGGGCCAGGCCTCGCGACCGGCGGGTCCACCGGTGCCGGATGGCTCCGCTCGCGGCATGCCGAGATGGCAAGCATCGCGCTGATGGCCGCCATCGCAACTGAGCGACGCCTCACCCTTCTCCCTCCACCCTGTCCTTGCCGGCCGCGCCAGGCACGGCGTCGGACGGCGCCGGGACGAAGGCATCCGGCACGCCGCTCTCATCCACGCCGAGGACCTCACGGACCTCCGGCGACCGCCTGAGGATTCGGAGCCAGAGCGCCGTCACGACGAGGGCGGCCAGCAGGGCAGACACGGCGCTGACCGCGAGTCCGTGCACCGGGTCGGTGATCCGCCTCGCGAGCACGGCCCCGCCAATGGCACCAAAAAACGAGGCTGCCGACGCCACGAGCGGCGTCAGCAGCCAGCCGAACAGTCGAGCGAGGAACTGGAGGAACCGCATGACCTGCGACTACTCGCGGCGCAGTCCCAGCCCCGTGATCAAGGTGCCGAGGGCGAGTGCCGGCAGGATGGCAACGCCGAACGTCGGCACATTCCACCCCGCCCGGGGAAACCCGAACAGGATGGCGACCGCGCCGATCACCAGCGCGAGCACCGCGACGAGGCCAGCCGCGCGCGGTGCATTCGCCCCGCCCCGCGCCGCCTGGTTGGAGAGCATGAAGGCGCCCATCCAGGGGATGAAGGTGCCCACCATCCACCAGACCGGGTGGTACCACCAGTTGGATCCGCCCCCCACCTCGCGCCACCGGTTGGTGTAGGTCCCGATGGCCTGCAACCCGACGACGGGCAGCACGTCGATGAGCAGGTACACCACGGTGCCGGCCAGGCCGATGGCGGCGGCCCCGGCGATGCCCTCGATGGTGCGGGCGCGGGTCCAGGTGCCCGGCAGGAAGGCCACGACATACGTCCCGACGGCGAGGATGACGGCCTTGAGGACGGATTCGATGATGCCATCGGTGAACCGCGTAACCAGCGAGAAGAGCAGCACCGCGATCGCCGTGATGACGCCGATCCGGAAGCCACCGCGCGCAAGCCACGCCGCATCGGTTCGATCGAAGTCCCGTTCAACGCCTGCCGCAACGGTCATGGAGGGGGATCCTGGTGTGGGAAACGACCGTGAACCTAGCCGGGAATCCCGTCGGTCGCCACCTCCGCACCCCTAGGCCCAGCCAGCGAGGATCGCCGCGTCGGTGACGGCCCATGCGGCCAGGGCGAGGTGCATGCCCCGCTGGTGTTCATCGGGACGCATGGCCATTGCGCGCCGCCACCAGGGCACCAGCAGCACCAGCCAGGAGGCCAGGGACACCGCCAGGGCCAGCCAGGCAATGGGGCGCCTCCAGGTGCCCGATGACTCGGCTGCCGGAGATGCCATGGCGGCCCAGCCAAACAACCCGAACGCGAGGAGCACACACCAGATCGCGATGGCGACGCTGGGGCGCTTGCCCACCGCCAGGGCAAACGTCCGATCACCCCGTCGTGCATCCTCGTCGAACTGGTAGAGCTGGGTGAGCGGATAGAGACCGGCAAAGAGGGCGCCAAAGCCCAGGGCAAGCAGGAGTCCCCAGGGCGCGAACGGCACACCCGTGGTGGCCCACCCTGCCAGCAGGGTCAGGGTCCCGAACCCCGTCATGTTGATGAGCCAGTCAGCCCCTGCCACCGCCTTGAGCCGGAAGGGTGGCACCGAGTAGAGCACCGACATCACGAGGCAGGAGGCGTAGAGCGCGCCGTAGCGACCAGGCAGGAACAGCAGCGCCAGCGCAAGCCCGACCAGCATGAGCGCCATCCCGAAGCCGAACAGCCCTCGAGGTGGCGGGGGCGGGCGGCGCAGGTAGGCGACATCGCCCTCATCGCGATCGAATGCGCTGTTGATCGCGAGCGTGCCGCCGTTCAGGGCTACGACCCAGAGGCCCAGGCCGGTGAGGATGCCGGCGAGGTGCTCACCCTGCAGGAAGGCGCGGCCTCCGATGGCGAGCACGGCGCCCAGCAGGGTATGGCCCGCCATGATCGGCCATTCGGCGGGCCGAAGGTGCAGGAGGTAGTCGAACCCCGGTCCCAGCACCCGGTACCCCAGCGCCCGGCACGGGGATACCGGCAGGTTCACCAGCGAAGCCCGACCAGGCCCGCGGCCAGGCGAAGCCCGTGCAGGGTGAGGTCGCGGTCGACGTGGTCTACCGTGGTGAGCAATGGTCCCACGACGACGGCGAGGCCCCCGGTGGCAACCACGCGTGGGCGATCAGGGCCCGGCCACTCGGCCAGGATTCGTCGCACCATGCCGTCCACCGCATCGGCGGCGCCAAAGAGGACGCCGCCCTGGATGTGTTCCTCGGTGGTGCGCCCGATCGCGCGCGATGGCGGGCGCAGTTCGGTCGCCGTGAGCTTGGCGGCCTTGCGCACCAGCTGGTCGGCAGAGGTGCGGAGGCCGGGCATGATGGACCCGCCGATGAAGCGCCGGTCGGGCGTGACGCAGTCGAAGGTGGTGGCAGTCCCGAAGTCCACCACGATGCACCCGCCGGGGTACCGGTCGGCCGCCGCCAGGACATTCACGATGCGATCGGCACCGACGGCGAAGGGCTCATCCACGTCGAGGGTGATGGGCAGCGGCGTGCGCGCGGTGATGGCCACCGGGCGCTGTGCGGTGGCCTTCTCGATCCCATCCGCGACACTGCGTGTCACCGGCGGCACGACGGACGCCACGCAGGCGGCGCGCACCTCACTGGGTGAGTACCCGCCCTGCACCAGGAACGATCCGAGCTCGGCGGCCCACTCGTCGGGCGTGCGGTCGGGCGTGGTGGTGAGGCGCCAGTGCGCCTGCAGGTCGGTCCCTCGAAAGAGGCCGACCGTGATCTCGGTGTTCCCGATGTCGAGGGCGAGGAGCATGGCGCCGAACCTACAGGGCGAACCCGTCGCCCGCCACGACCTCGTGGTGGTCACCGGTTGCGTGTGCCCGGATCACGAGGTGCCCGGTGGAGGCAATGCCCATCACGGTACCGGATACCGGGGCGCGGACCGTGCGCCCGGCCAGCCAGTCTCGGGCTCGCCAGGCACCAAGCTCGGCCTCGCCGAGCACGGGGTCGGCGGGCAAGGCGGGCAGGACCTCCATCAGTGCGCGAGCCAGCCGGCCCACGTCGAGGGCGGGGCACCAGGTGCCGAGCGCCGCAGCGGGAAACCGCAGCGCCGACGGACCCGGCACCGGGTTGTGCACGTTGAGCCCCACCCCCAGGGCCACCCACCCCACGTCCCCCTGCCAACGCGCCTCGCACAGGATCCCGCCCACCTTGCGGTCCTCCACGAGCACGTCGTTGGGCCACTTGAGTTCGACGGCCACGCCTGGACACAACCCCTCGATCACCCGGGCCACTGCGAGCCCGCCGCGCACCCCGAGCAGCGGCACGCCGGCGCCAGCGGCCCGGCCCGCGGGCGGCCGCCAGAGCACCGAGAGCCACAGGCCGCCCTCGGGGGACCGCCATGTCCTGCCCCGGCTTCCCCTGCCCTGCACCTGGCACCGGGCCAGGATACCGGTGCCGTGGGGGGCGCCGCCGGCGGCCAGGCGATGCACCTCGTCCTGCGTGGAGCTCGCCTCGACAACCTCGTGCAGGGTGGCGGTGATCACGCCCAGAACCAGAGCAGCGCCGCGCCAGCCACGATCCGGTACCAGGCGAAGGGCCGGAAGCTGTTGGCGGACACAAAGCGGAGGAACACCTTGATCACGAGCAGCGCGCTGACGAACGACACGAGCAGGCCAACGCCAAAGACCGGCAGGTGTGCGGCCGTGAGGATGTCACGGCTCCGGTAGAGGTCGAGCGCCGACGCCGCGACCAGGACCGGCACCGCGAGGAAGAACGAGAACTCGGCGGCCACGCGCCGCGAACATCCCAGGGCGTAGGCCCCCATGATGGTGGCGCCGCTGCGAGACACGCCGGGGTAGAGCGCCAGGACCTGGGCGATGCCCACACCCAGGGCCGTCCGGATGGAGAGGTCACGGGTCTCCGTCACGCGCGGCGCGGGCGCGAGGCGCTCCACCACGAAGATGCCGATCGCGCCGGCAATGAGCCCGAACGCCACCGTCGGGACGCCGAAGAGGTGCGCCTTGATGTAGTCCCGGGCCAGGAGACCGATGATGGCCGCTGGCAGGAACCCGGCGGCCAGGTTCAGCACGAACTGCCGGCTCTCCGTGGTGCGGCCGAGCCCGATGGCCACCCGCAGGAAGAGCTCGCGGTACACCCAGAGCACGGCGAAGATGGCACCCAGCTGGATCACGATCTCGAAGGTCTTCCACGCCTCGTCGGTCCGGCCCAGGAGGTCGGCCGCCACGATGAGGTGCCCGGTGGACGACACCGGAATGAACTCGGTGATCCCCTCCACCAGCCCGAGGATGGCGGCGGCGACGAGGTCATTCATGCGCCGACACAGGCGATGCGCCGCCCCGGCGCAGCGAGGGGGAGCTGACGACGTCGTCGTAGAGTGCCTCGTACATCGGCACGATACGACCGGCCGAGAACGCCTGCGCCGTGGCAATGGCTGCGGCCCGCATGGCCCCGAGCCGCTCGGGGTCGCGCAGCAGTTCCACGGCGCGGCGGCCCATCGCCTCCACTGACCCGACCGGCTCCAGGATCCCGTCCTGCCCGTCATTGATGACCTCCGGAATCCCGCCGGCGCGCGTGGCCACCACCACGGCGCCACAGGCCATCGCCTCGAGGGCCGCCAGGCCGAAGCTCTCCGAGGTGGACGGCAGCAGGAACAGCTCGCAGCCTTGCAGGAGGGTAGCGACCGAGTCGAGCCGGCCCAGGAACCGCACGTCGGCGGCAACACCGAGCTCACCCGCCTCGCGTTCTGCATCGGGACGCTCCGGCCCATCGCCCACCATCACGAGCGTGGCGGGCATGGCCCGGCGGATGCGCGCAAAGGTGCGCACCACGTCCTTGACCCGCTTCACCTCGCGGAAGTTGGAGACATGCATGATGCGCCGGTGCCCCTCCGGGGCCAGTCCATCCCACCGGCTGGACGGGTCGGGGCGGTACTCCGCCAGGTTGACGAAGTTGGGAATCACCGCCAGGTCACAGCTCACGCAGCCGAAGGCGCGATAGGTCTCGTCGCGCAGGTAGGCGGACACGGCCGTCACCCGGTCCGAGCGCTCGATCGAGAACTTCGTGATGGCGTAGAAACTCGCCTCCTGGCCCACCAGTGTGATGTCGGTGCCGTGCAGCGTCGTGATGATCGGGAGGCGCTGCCCCTCGGCCTCCAACATCTCCCGCGCGAGCCAGGCCGTGGTGGCGTGGGGGATGGCGTAGTGCACGTGCATCAGGTCGAGCTTCTCCCGCTGCGCCACTTCGTGCTGCTTGGACGCGAGGGCCAGGCTGTAGGGAAAGTGGTCGAAGAGTGGGTAGTGGCCGAACCGCGTCTCCACCTCATGGAAGTACACCCGCTCCGCCCAGCCGCGAAGGCGGAAGGGTGATGCATAGGTGATGAAGTGCACCTCGTGGCCACGACGCGCCAGCTCCAGGCCCAGCTCCGTGGCCAGGGCGCCCGAGCCGCCATAGGTCGGATAACAGGTGATCCCGATCTTCATGAGTGCCTTGCCCATTCCCGCGCAATGCGCGCTGCGATCGCTGCCGGCTCCTCCACCGCATCCACCACGAAGGCCTCGCCGGGAAGCTGGCGCCGGAACCACGTTTCCTGCCGCTTGGCATACTGCCGCGTGCTGATGTTGATCGCCTCGAGGAGCGCCTCCCGTGCACTGCCGCTCCCGAGGTGCGCCACCACCTCGCGCAACCCCACGCCGTCCAGCCCCGGCGCGTCGGGTGCCGCCCCATCGGCCAGCGCGGCTGCCACCTCCTCCACCATCCCGCGCTCGAGCATGACCTGCGCACGCCGGCGGATGCGCTGGTGCAGCACCTCGCGCGGCACGGTCAGTCGCACGTACCACGGGTGGAGCACGCTCTGCTCGCGTGCTGCCTGCTGCCAGCTGCTCAGGGGCCGCCCCGACAGCAGGGCCACCTCGATGGCCCGCATGGCCCGTTGCCGGCCGCCGCCCCGGAAGCCCTGGTCGAGCCGCGCAGCCCACCGCACCAGTTCCAGCGCGTCCAGGGTGCCGGTCCACGCCTCGAGGTCGTGTCGCCGCGTGGGATCGAGGGGCGGCTCGCGGAAGAGCCCATCGGCCAGCGCCCGCACATACAACCCGGTGCCCCCGACCACCACGGGCAGCCGCCCGCGGCTGCGGACCTCGGCGATCCAGCGTGACGCGTCGCGGGCATAGCGGCCAGCACTGTACCGCTCGCCGGGGGAGAGCAGGTCGAGCCCATGGTGCACGACCGCCTGCCGTTCCCGGCGGGTGGGCTTGGCCGTGCCGACATCGAGCCCGCGATACACCTGGCGCGAGTCGGCCGATACCACCTCGAGTGGCCAGTGCGCTGCCAACGCCACCGCGACCGCGGTCTTGCCGACACCGGTTGGCCCGACGATGACGGGCGTTCGTGCCACTCGGTGCGCCCCCCCGGCCGCCTCCGCGCGACTACCGCCGCCCAAACCGGCGCTCCAGCTCCTCCCGGGGCAACTGCACAATGGTGGAGCGCCCATGCACGTCGTGGGGTGGCAGCTCGCACGCGAAGAGCCGGAGGAGCAACTCGCGGATGGCCGGCTGTTCGAGGCGGTCGCCGGCCTTCACCGCCGCACGGCATGCATACGTTGCGGCGAACCGCTCGATCCGGTTGGCCCAGCCGCCGAACCGGCCCCGCGCCAGGTCCGCCACCAGCTCCCGGAAGCAGGCACCCGCATCGAAGCGCGGGTGCGGCGAGGGCACGGCCGTCACTGCCACCGACCGGCCACCGAAGGGCGCCACGTCGAAGCCCACCTGTTCCAGCAGCCCGCGATGGCCCTCCACCGCATCGAGCTCCTCATCGGTCAGCTCGAGGGTAAGGGGCACGAGCAGGTGCTGCGCGGCCACTGGCATGCCCGTGAGCTGCCGCATGGCAGCCTCGTACAGGACCCGCTCATGGGCGGAGTGCTGGTCCACGATGACCACGGCGTCATCCACGGCGTACACCAGGTAGGTGTCGAAGACCTGCAGGACGGGAACCGCCGGCAGCTGCGGGGCAGCCACCACGGGCGCCGCCGCACCCACCTCGAGTGGTGCGAACAGGTCCGTGGCCAGCTCAGCGCTGGCACCGGGCGCGGTGCCGGGCCAGGCGAAGCCTGGCAGCGACCCTGGCGAGCCGGCCCGTCCCTCCCCCATCACCGCCGCCGCCGCGAGCCCGCCCAGGGCCTGGCGCACCGCGTCTTCGAGGGTCCGTTCCAGCCCGATGCGGTCGCGGAAGCGCACTTCGAGCTTGGCCGGGTGCACGTTGACGTCCACGTCACCGGGGCGCACCTCGAGGTTCAGCAGCAGGCTTGGCCGGTCGCCCGGATGGATCGCCGAGCGATACCCGGCCTCCGCAGCACGCACGAGAAAGTTGTCGCGGAACGGGCGCCCATTGACGAAGAGCTGTACCCGACGCCCGGTGGGGCGTGCGTCGGCGGGTCGCTGGATCTGCCCGCGGACCCGGTACGCGCCCGCAGCGTACTCCAGGGGCACCAGGGAGTCGGCCACGTCGCGGCCCCACACGGCGCGAAGCCGCTCCCCCATCGAGTTGGCCGCGGGGACGTGCAGCCGAAGGGCCTGGTCGGCGTGGAACTCGAAGGCCACGGCGGGATGCGTGAGTGCCAGGGTGACGACCTGGTCGTGCACTGCCCTGGTCTCGCTCGCCGTGGAGCGCAGGAACTTCCGGCGCGCGGGGGTGTTGTAGAACAGGGACTGCACCGTGACCGTGGTGCCGCGCTGCCGGGCGACCGGCTCCACCCGCTCCATGCGCCCGCCCTGCACCGCCACCGACGTGCCGCTGCCATCCTCGTCGGCCGTGGTGAGGGTGAAGCGCGACACCGACGCGATGGCGGGCAGGGCCTCGCCCCGGAAGCCGAACGTGGCAATGCCGACCAGGTCGGCCACGCTGGCGAGCTTGCTGGTGGCGTGGCGGTCCAGGGCGAGGATGGCGTCATCGCGTTGCATGCCGGCTCCATCGTCGGCCACCCGGACCAGCGTCTTCCCGCCATTCTCCACTTCGATGCGCACCCACGTGGCGCCGGCATCGAGGCTGTTCTCCACCAGCTCCTTCACGACCGACGCGGGCCGCTCCACCACCTCTCCGGCGGCGATCTGGTCGGCCACCGCGTCGGGCAGCACGGCGATGCGACGTGTCCTGGTCGTGGTCACGCGAGGAAGATAGCCGGACCCTCAGCGGCCCACGGTCGCCACGGCCGTCGCCGGGAGCCACCCGCGCTCCTCGCCGCCACCTCGCACCAGGGCCCACCCGGGGATCTCGCGCTCCACCAGCACGGCGGTGCCAGCAGCGAGCGGTCGCACGGCGGCTGCGCGACCGTGGGGCGCCATGCGCAGCGGCGTGTCGGTTGCAACGAGCGCGAGCGGCCGCCGGTTCCAGGACCACGTGCCGAACGCCGCCGCACTGGCGAGCACGGCGAGCAGCAGCAGCACGATCACGATCCGCGCCCCCCGCCTCCCGGTCCGTGCCGCACGCTGCGGGCGTCGACGCGCGGGAACCTGTTCCACTGCCGGGGCTGCCGCGCGCCAGGCAATGAGCCCCCAGGCCGCACCCCACGCGAGCAGGGCAACGAGCATCATCTCGGCACCGCTCAACGGGGGGACGCTCCGGCGCCCTGCGCTGACCTGGTCGGGCGGCGGCGTCAGCAACAGCGCCCGGCGCACTGTCCCGTTGCGGGGCGCCAGTCGCAGCGCCGTGAGCCACGCCGCCGCCGCCGCACCGTCCTCCCCCAGGCGGTAGCGGCTCGCCCCGAGGTTGTACCACAGTGCGGGATCCCGTGGCGCGGCGGCAAGCGCGGCCTCGTAGGCGGCTGCGGCGCGGCTGAGCGCTCCCGCCGCATAGAGGCTCTCGGGGGGCGCTGCCTGCGCCCGGGCCTGCCCGGCCAGTGCCAGGAGCACCAGGAGGATGCGCATCGGCCGTGACGCGCGCACCGCACGCAGCAGCGCCAGCGCCTGGTCGAACGCGTCGCGGCTCAGTGCCCCGCTACCGGCGGGTCCGTAACGGTGTCGCTGGACCTGCTCACGCAACGCCGCAACTTCGCGCGCCTGCTGGTCGGTGAGGCCGCTGGCACGCAGCGCGGGCACCAGCTGGTCAGGCGCGGCAAGGTCGGACCGCCCGACCAACGACGCCAGGGCACGGTCAAGGGAGAGTTCCGGGTCATCGGACGCACGCCGCGCCGGCACCACCGGCACATGGGTGCGACGGCGCCAGGTGACGCCAAGCATCAGGAGGGGCGGAAGCGCTGCCAGCAGTCCCCAGCCCCATGCCGGCAGGAGGGCCAGGAACCGGTCGGCAACAGGCGCCCCCCTGGGATGGAGGAGTGGCGGCGGCATGGCGCGCGCCGTCGACGCTTCCCGAGCCGGCCCGACCGCCACGCCGAGGGCGGGGAGCGTCGCCGACACGTACTCGCGCCGGCCAAGGTCATAGTACGGGTAGCGCACGGCGGGAATGGTGAGCACCCCGCTCTCGGATGGTACCACCACGAAGTTGAAGTGCTTCGTCCCGGTGAGCCGGCCCGCCACCGAGGCCATTTCCTCGCTGCTGGCCTCGGCGTAGGCCCTGGTGCCCCGTGGCCAGCCGATCTCCGGCGCCGGCCACAGGGCCACGTTGCCTTCCCCGCGAACGGACACCACCACCGTGAGCGCCTCGCCTGCACGACCCGCGGTGGGCGTGACCGTCCGCTCGAGCGCCAGGGCGCGTCCCGTGGCCCCGGTGAACCCCGCGGGCCTGCCTGCCGCAGGCAGGGCCCGTACCACCAGCCGAAGGGGATCGCTCGACACGTCGAAGCGCTCCTCCTGGCTGAAGAACTGGGTGGCGACCGGCACGGAGTACCTAAGCGACGCCGAGGGAATCTTCACCTCTCCTGCCGCCAGCGGGAACACCACCTGGTGCGCCACGAAGAGGTCGTACCACTTGTCGCCCACCTTCTTGCTTGCGGCAATCCCTGGTGGCGTAGCCTGGGGGAACGACCAGACCCCGTCGAGCACGGGTGGCTGCAGGACGGGCTGCCGTCGCAACTGGGCGCGAAGGTCCCGGGGGAACCATGCCGCCGTCAGCAGGTCCACCTGCTCGCCGACCAGCACCGTGTCCTGGCTCAGCTTCACGGACAGCGCCACCCGGCCCGCGGAGCGCGGGGGCGGCGCCCGCGACACCAGGTCACGCACGCGTGGGTTGAGGGCAAGCATCCCCGACGCGGCGCTCGCGGTGACCTCGACGTCGGGGCCGTCGATCGTCTGGCTGGCCTGGCCCTGGCGTGCGGTGATGGGCCCGAACGCATAGTTCCCGGCACGCACCGCCCGCAGCTTGAGCTCGAGCGTCAGCACCCGGGTGCGCGCCACACCGACCGTCACGTCCGAGCGCTCCACCCGTGACACGACGGTAAACCCGTCGAAGCGGGGGAGGTCGAGGGTGACCTGGTCGGCGGTGGCACCCCCGGCGATGACCGTCAGCACCACTTCCTCGCCCACTGTCACCCGGTTGCGGTCGACGGTGGCTTCCAGTGGAAGGGTGGGGCCCTGTGCCAGCTGCAGCAGGAGGAAGAGCACTACCAGTCCTTCCCCGCCTGCTGGGCCTGCTGGTTTCGCCGCTGGCGACTCGCCTGCGTCCCCAGTTCCTCGCGCTCCATCGAGCTCAGGATCTGGTCGGCCTGGCGCTGGGACAGGCCCCCGCCACCCGTGCGGGGTGGTGCCTCCTCGGGCTGGGATGGTTGCGGCTGGCTGCCGCCCCCGCCGCCGCCCGACTGGGGAGGCAGCAACCGCTCCGCCAGCTCGAGGTTCCACTTGGCCCGCTCCGACGTGGGGGCCAGCAACAGGGCCTCACGCAGCGTGGACACCGCCAGGACGAGGTTGGCCGCCGCGGCGGCCGCCGCCGTGTCGGCACGCGCAGCCATGAGCGACATGGTGCCGAGGTTGTACAGTGCCCGGTACCGCATCATGGGATCGACCGATCGTGCGGCCAGGGCAAGCGCCATGCGCGCGCCGGCGGTGTCACCCACCGCCAGCGCCGCCGTGCCGGCGTTGTAGAGCGCCGTGTCACGCGCATCGCCCCGGGCCCCCTTCAGGTACGCCTTCACCGCCGCCTCTACCCGGCCGGCGGCGAGCTCGCGGTCACCGGACGCCGGGCGCTGGGCGGACGCGGGTGACGCGAGGGCCAGCAGCAGCCCGACGAGGGCACCAGCGCGCTGCCGCCAGGTGTCGCCCAGGAGGAGGAGTGCCGCGAGGAGCAGCGGGATCCAGGCGAGCGGCTCGAGGTCCGCCGTGCGGCTCTCCCGGGAGGCGCTTCGACGAAGTGACTGCACCAGCTCACGGATCGCACCCGCCTGGTCGGGCAGCTCCGATGCGACGACCGAACCTTTCGCTGCCTCCGCCACGGCCCGCAGTTGCTCGTCGTCCCGGCGGGTGCGCACGACCTCACCGCTGGCATCGAGCTTGTACTCGACCAGGGTGCCCGCGGGATCCCGGAGCGGGATGCGCACGGGCTCCGCCCCTCCCTCCGCGACCAGCACCAGCGTGATGCCATCCCGCGCCAGGGACCGGGCTGCGCTGAGCGCGTCATCGGGCGGGTCGTGGCTCTCACCATCGGTAAACACCACCAGGACCCGGTCTGCCCCGTCATGCGCCGCCGAGAGTACCTGGCCACCCTGTCGGAGCACCGACCCGAGGCTGGTGCCGCCCTCCGATGCGATGTCGGGGTCGAGGGCATCCAGGTACATGCTCACGGCGCCGCCATCCACTGTCAGGGGTGCCAGGATGTAGCTCCGGCCCGCGAACGCCAGGAGCCCGATGCGGTCCCCGGCGAGGTCCTCCACCAGGCGCCGAGCCTCGCGCACGGCGCGGCCAAGCCGGCTCGGCGCCACGTCCTCCGCCAGCATGGACCGGCTCACGTCCATGGCGATGACGAGGTTCAGCGCGCGGGTCTCGGCCACGACGCTTCGGGGGCCACCCCGCGGGTCGGCCAGCGCCACTCCGGCAAGGATCCCCGCCACGGCCAGCACGACCGGCGTGGCGCGGGCCCGGACCCTTGCCACGCCGGCCAGGCGTGGCGACCAGGCCGCTGCGGCCGCCAGGCGCCGCCGGCGTGCCAGCCAGGCCAGGCCTCCAAGGAGGCCGCCCAGCAGCGGCGCCGCCACCAGCAGCATCGGGGTCTCGAAGGTCACGGCACCCGCACCGCGACGCTCGAGGCGAGCGCCAGCTCCAGGAGGAGCAGGCCCAGCCCCACCGCAATGAAGGGCGTCATCGCCTCGTCGTATCGCGCATACCGCGTGATGGTCACCGGGGTCCGCTCGAGTGCGTCGATCTGGGTGAACACGCGGGCAAGGCCCTCGCTGTCACGGGCACGGAAGTACTTGCCCCCGGTCTTGTCGGCGATCTCGCGCAGCAGCCCTTCGTCGATCTTCACTGGCAGCACCTCGTACCGGAACCCGCCTATGCCGCGGCCGGTCGGGAATGGTGCCTCGCCATCCGTGCCCACGCCGATGGTGTACACCTTGATGCCATACGCCGCCGCCGTGGCCGCCGCCGTGCGGGGATCGATCCGCCCGCGATTGTTCTCGCCATCGGTCAGCAGCAGCACCACCTTCGACTTGCCCGGCGTCCGGCGCAGCCGGTTCACGGCCGTGGCGAGGCCGCTCCCGATGGCCGTCCCGTCCTCCAGGATGCCAATGCGGAGGGCCTTCACCGCCTGCTCCACGACGGCGTAGTCCAGGGTGACGGGAACCTGGGTCAGCGCCTCGCCCGCAAAGGCGACGAGCCCGATCCGGTCGGCCTTGCGGCCATTGATGAAGTTGATGGCTTCCTGCTTGGCCACCTCCATCCGGTTGCTCGGGGCGAAGTCTTCGGCCAGCATGCTGCTCGAGATGTCGATGGCGATGACGATCGCAATCCCTTCCCGTCGCTCCTCGACCGTGCTGCCTCCCACCTGCGGGCCGGCCGCGGCCATGATGAAGGCGGCCAGGACGAGCGACCGGAGGACGGGGGGCAGCCGGCTCCACCACGGCGGCGATCCCGCCTTGCCAGCCAGGCGCACATCACTGAAGGGAACGGTGACGCGCACGCGCCGCCGAAACCACCACCACGCGGGAATGGCGAGGAGGAGGAGCAGCAACAGGGGACGCGCAAAGCTCACGGGCGGGTACTCCCGAGGCGGCCTGCCAGCGCCACGGCCTCCTCCGCCAGGCTGCCGGCGCCGGGGAAGGTTCCAGGCGTGAAGCGCGCTTCCTCCAGCGCCCCGAGGACGTCGCGAATCTCATCCGCGGGCCAGTCGGGTCGCTCCTGCCGCACGGCTGCCACCACGGCTGCCGGGTCCGCGCACGTGGCACTCGACGGGGCGCCCCGCGCCAGGATGGCGCGCAACGACGACGCGGCCGCCGCCAGGACGACGCGTGACTCGCCCAGGTCGCCCCACCGGGCGAGGGGCAAGCCGGGCGGTCGCGACGGCTGCGCTGCCATCACGGCGTGGCCGCGCCGGCGCCACCACCAGTGCAGCGGGAGCAGCGCCACGACGCCCACCAGCAGCAGCAGGATGAGCGGGCGCAGCGTCCGGTCATCCCGGCGCACGGTATCGGTCGGTGGCTGCACCTTGAGTTGCTTCGGCTCGGCGCCACGCGGAAGGACGGACGCCACGGAGAGGGTGACCCGGGCCGGCGGCAGCGAGTCGACGCCACCGCCTGCCAGCAGCAGGAGGGGACCGGGCACCTCCACCGAGTGCTCCCCTGCAACCCACGCCACCGCAGGGTAGGCGATCTCCACCGAGTCGCCCCGGACCGTCACGCGCGGCGGGCCCAGGGCTTCCACATCTCCCTCGGGCATCCAGAACGCCGGTCGCACCGTGCCCCCCGGCGGATGTGCCACGACCCGCGTGATCCACACGGTGTCCCCCACCGTGGGGGCGCCAGCCTGCAGCAGCATGGCTGCGAGCAGCAGCATGCGCCTACCGCCCGATCCGCCGGGCCCGTGCGGCGAACGCGCGGCGAAGGACCGGCGCATAGTCCTGGCCCGCCACCAGCGCCACATGGTCCACGCCCGCTGCGGCCAGGATCCGGGCACGCTCGCCGCGCCGTCGCTCGGCCACCTGGGCCACCGCATGGCGCGTCCGCTTCGTGCTGGTGTCCACCAGCACCTGCTCCCCACTCTCGGCGTCCTCCAGCCAGAGGACGCCGGCATCCGGGAGGTCCTGTTCGCGCGGGTCGTCCACCGTCACGGCGACCACCTCATGCCGTGCCCCCAGCCGCCGAAGCGGCTTCTCCCAGTCGGTGGCCAGGAAGTCGGAGAGGATCACCACGATGCTGCGGTGGCGCAGGAGGCGGCCGGCGTAGGTGAGGCTCGCACCCAGGTTCGTTCCCCGGCTGGATGGCGTGAACGCCACGATGTCGCGGATCACGCGCAGCGCGTGCCGGCGTCCCTTCCGCGGCGGCACCACGTGCTCCACCTGCTCGGCGAACAGCAGGGCCCCGACCCGGTCGTTCTGGTACGCGGCGGCCAGCGCCAGCACCGCCCCCACTTCCACCTCGAGTCCCGCCTTGCTCACCGGGTCGCCGATCGTCGTGGATCCCGACCGGTCGACCACCAGCAGCACGGTGAGTTCGCGCTCCTCGGTGTAGGTCTTGACGTAGGGCGACGCGAGGCGCGCCGAGACGTTCCAGTCGATCGCACGGAAGTCGTCGCCGGCCTCGTACGCCCGGACTTCGGCGAACTCCATCCCCTGGCCGCGGAACACCGAGCGGTACTCGCCGGCAAAGAGCGCCGATACGAGCCCGCGGGTCCGCAACTCGATGCCCTTGACCTGGCGCAGGATCTCGGGAGAGACGGTCGCCATGCTGCCCCGACCCTGCCGCGGTCAGGGAGCGCGAACCGCGCCCAGCACCCGCTGGATCACGGTGTCGCTCGTGGTGTCCTCGGCCTCGGCCTCGAAGGTGAGGACCACGCGGTGCCGCAGCACGTCGGGCGCCAACGCGCGCACGTCCTCCGGGACCACGTACCCGCGCCCCTTGATGAAGGCATGGGCCCGCGCCGCCTGTGCCAGGGCCAGGGTGGCGCGCGGGGAGGCGCCAAACGCAATCAACGGCTTGAGGTCGGCGAGGCCGACCGATCCCGGCTCGCGCGTGGCGCGCACCACGTCCACCACGTAGTCCACCAGCTTCTGGTCCATGTAGACCTGGCCGATCTGGTTCCGGAAGGCCAGGATCTCCCTGGGCTCGAGGATCCGCTCGACCGGGATCTCGGCGCCCCCGCCCATGCGCACCAGCACCTCGCGTTCCTGGTCGCGGCTCGGATAGCCCACGTGCACCTTGAGCATGAACCGGTCGAGCTGGGCTTCAGGCAACGGGTACGTGCCCTCGTTCTCGATCGGGTTCTGCGTGGCCAGCACCAGGAACGGCTCCAGCAGGGGGTAGGTGTTCCCCCCGATCGTTACCTGCCGCTCCTGCATGGCCTCGAGCAGCGCAGCCTGCACCTTCGCGGGAGCGCGGTTGATCTCGTCCGCCAGCACGATCTGGGCAAACAGCGGCCCCTTCTTCACGAAGAAGTCCTGCGTCTTCTGGTCGAACACCATCGTGCCGATCACGTCGGCCGGAAGCAGGTCGGGCGTGAACTGGATGCGCGAGAAGCTGGCGTGGATGATCTCGGCCAGGGTCCGTACCGCCAGGGTCTTCGCCAGGCCGGGCACGCCCTCCAGCAGGATATGCCCACCCGTGAGCATGCCGATCAGGAGCCGTTCGATCATCGCATCCTGGCCCACGATCCGGCGGGACACCTCCTCGAGGATCCGGCGGATCCTGGCGGTGTCGGCCGCGGCCGGGGCCGTACCGGGCGCGGGTCGTGCCGGCTCTGCTGGCCGGCGCGGCGGGGTCTGTGGTGCTGTCATCGCCTCCCTCGAGTGCCAGTGCGTTCCGTGCCGCGCCGTGCGCGGTGCTCCTTCGATGCGTCGCTGCCCTTCCCTCGCGGTGCCCGCGCCGCTGCCGGTGGCCCGCCCGCCGTGCGGGACGCCCCGCGGCCGGCGATCGCCCGGTAGATGGCGGACTCTTCTGCCGGCGTCAGGGGGCGCCAGGCACCGGGTGGCAGGTCGCCCAGCCGCACCGGACCATAGGAGAGCCGCGCCAGCCGCTCCACCTTGAGCCCCATGGCCTCGCACCAGCGCCGCACCACGCGGTTCCGGCCCTCCTGCAGGGTCACGTCGAGGATGGACCGTCCCTCCTTGCCGGGGCGCACGCGCACGTCATCGGGCACCACGGGCCGACCGTCCAGCACGATGCGCTCCCGCACCGCAGCGGCGACCTCCGCCGTGGGCCGGCCATGCACCAGTGCCGTGTACTTCCGCGGCACCTGATAGCGGGGGTGCGTGAGCCGGTGCACCGCCTCGCCATCGGTCGTCAGGAGGAGCAGCCCCGTGGTCATCACGTCCAGCCGGCCCACGTAGGTCAGGCCAGCCGGGTCGGGGATGAAATCGAACACCGTCCGCCGCCCGGCCTCGTCGTCAGCCGTGGTCACCACGCCCAGGGGCTTGTGGAAGGCGAGCCAGCGCAGGGGACGAAGGGCGATGGTCTTGCCACCCACCGTGAGCCGCTGCCGCGCCAGGTCGACCTTGCTCCCGAGGGTCGCCACTTCCCCATCCACCCGTACGCGGCCCTCGCGAATGAGTTCCTCGGCCTGGCGCCGTGAGGCGATACCGGCCCGGGCAAGGGCGCGCTGCACCCGCATCGGACCCTTCACGTCGGCCGGCTGGGAGGCGCCCTTGCGGGGGCCTTCCCCCCGGGGAGGGCGCTTCGGGGCGGTCACGCCAGGTGCCAGCCGGTCACGCCTCGGCCTCTACGTAGGCCGCGGCGTCGTCCGGCCCGTCCGGCTCCGGTCGGTGCGGGTGGAGGGCGATGGTCAACTCGTCCGCACGCGGCAGGTCGGCCACGTCCTTGAGCCCGAGCAGCTCGAGGAACGACGCGGTCGTGCCGTAGAGCAGCGGGCGTCCCAGGGCCTCGCCGCGGCCCACCACTTCGATGAGCCCGCGCTCCTGCAGCGCCCGCAACACGCCGCCTGCCGAGACGCCGCGGATCTCCTCGATCTCCGCGCGACCCACCGGCTGCCGGTACGCGATGATGGCGAGGGTCTCCATCGCGGCCGACGTCAGGCGTGGTGTGCGCACCGCGAACTGGGCCCGCTCGATGGCCTGCGCCAGCGCGGGCCGGGTGAGGACCTGCCAGCCACCGGCCAGCTCCACCAGCTCCACGCCATGCTGGCCGAAGTCGAGCGCTTCCTTGAGCTCGTCCAGCGCCGTGCGCACATCGGCAAGGGACACGTCGGGTTCCAGCGTGGCCAGCTCCTCGACCGTGAGGGGCCGGGGCGCCGAGTAGAGCGCGGCTTCAACCAGCTGCGTGAGTGGGTTCACGGCGAATCACCATGGGGGCAAAGGGGGCGCCCTGCAGGACAACGAGGTGCCCGCGCCGGGCAAGCTCGAGCAGGGCCAGGAGCGTGGAGAGCACGTCCACGATGGTGGGCCGGGGGCCCAGCGCGTCGCGGAAGGTGAGCTCATGCATGTCGGCCAGCAGTGCCTCGATCCGCCGGGTGGCGCCCTCGACGTCGAGGGGCCGCGCGACGACGCGGTGCAGCACCGGCACGGGGATGGCCATGATCGCGCGCTCGACCGCGCCCAGGAGCTCGCCGATGGACAGCTCGAGCGGTGGCGGCGGCAGTTCCGGCGGCGGCGGCAGGTAGCCGCGCGCGTACTGCTGGGCCCGCCGCTCGGCGGCCCGGGCCAGCCAGTGGGTGATCTCCTTCACCTGCTGGTACTCGAGCAGGCGGCGCACCAGTTCGGCGCGTGGATCCTCCCAGCCCTCTTCCTCCGACTGGCGCGGCAGCAGCATCTGCGCCTTGAGGCGCACCAGGCGGCTCGCCATGTCGAGGTAGTCCGCTGCCTGGTTGAGGCCCAGGGCGTGGATCGCCTTCAGGAACTGGTCGGCGATGCGGGCGATCGGGATGTCGGCGATGTCCACCTGCTGCTCCCGGAGCAGGTGCAGGAGGAGGTCGAGGGGGCCGGCGAACTGGTCGAGCTCGACGACGAAGGCGGCATCGCCTGCTGCCGGCACCGGTGCCACGGCCGCGCTGGTCACCCGAAGATCCTCCACCCGTCACCCAGGGCGAATGGCAGGATGAGCCGCACAATCCAGGTGAGGAAGATGCGCGCCGGCGTCAGCAGCCAGCCCAGCAGGCCCGGCACCAGCAGGACAATCGCCATGATGATGAGGAAACCGAACCGCTGCAGCTCCCGGTACTTCAGTCCCCAGGCGGGCGGCAACAGGTAGTAGAACAGGTGCGACCCATCGAGCGGCGGGATGGGCAGCAGGTTGAAGAAGCAGAGGATCACGTTGATGTTGATCCCCCACATCATCATCCGCTGTGCATTGTCGAGCACAGCCGTGGTACCCGGCGCGGCGCGAGCCGCGAGGCCCAGCAGCACGAACAGCACCGCGAACAGGAAGATGAGCGCGAAGTTCGTGAGCACACCCGCCGAGGAGACGATGATGTCGCCCCGCTTGAGCTCACGATACTTGCGCGGGTCCACCGGCACCGGCTTCGCCCCGCCGAACAGGAACCGGCCCCCCGACCAGTAGAGCGTCAATGCCGGAACCAGGATGGTCATGAAGATGTCGATGTGCGGGAGCGGATTCATGGTGAGCCGCCCCTGGCGGTAGGCCGTGTCGTCCCCCTGCCGGAACGCCGCCGCCGCGTGGGCGTACTCGTGCGCCACCAGCGAGAAGATGATGGTCGGTGCCGCGATGACGAACTCGAGGAGCTTCGAATCCAGGGGGGACCGTCCCGGGGAGAGGGGGAAGCCGAATCGGGGAAAAGTGACAGGTGGGCGGGGCCAAGTCAAAAGTGCGGTCCTGCTTGACCGACCCGCCACCGGCCGCTATATATCCCCGCCTCAAATCAGCACTTGCGCGTTCCGTGGGGCGCGCCGTCCAGGACTCCGGAAAATCGAGGTTGAGGGTGCCGCGTACCAGGTCCGCCAAGAAGGCGCAGCGTCAGTCGAAGTCCCGCACCGAGCGCAACCGCGCGCAGCGCAGCCAGCTCCGGAGCGCCGTGAAGAAGGTCCGGGGTGCCTCCACGAAGGACGAGGCCGCCAAGGCGTTCGCCGAGGCCTCCTCCCTGCTCGACCGGGCTGGCCGCAAGAACCTGGTGCACCGCAACACGGCCGCCAGGCAGAAGAGCCGGCTGTCGAGGGCTGCTGCCAGGAAGCCCTGATCACCACCGGCCGAACCATGCAAGAGGCCCCGGTCCCAGGACCGGGGCCTTCGTGTTTCTCAGGGCAGCCAGCAGACGCCTGGGCGCTAGAGTGCTGCCAGCTCCGCACCGCACCGTTCGCAATACCACTCCGTGGGGCGGTTCAGGGTACCACACTCGCCGCACTTCAGGGTCTTGGTGGCGGTCGGCGTGCCGGCCTGCGGGCCGGGGCCGGCCGTCGCCGCTTCGTCCCCGGCACCGACCTCCCCCATGTCGCTCGCCACCTGGATCGCCCTCACCTGGCCGCTGTCGCCCTTCCGTGCGGGCGGCGCCGAACGGCGGATGCCGGACGGTTCGCCGGTCACCGACTTCAGGAAGTCGAGTTCATCGAGGGGCGATTCCTTCCGCCCACCCGTCGCAGCCCGCATCGGGCCCGGCGTCCGGGGCACGAAGCGGGGCGCCCCGGCGGCGTCGTTCCCTGGAGCCTCGGCGGGCGCTGGCAGCGGGGTCTCGACGCGCCGGACGGCCGGAGCGTCCGGCGGCACGGGCCGGGCGATCAGTTGCAGGACCTCCGCCAGGCGTGCGATCTCGCCTTCCTCATGGCCGGCCCGGCCGCCGATCTCCTGCAATGCCGCCTCTGCCTCGGAGCCCACGGCACTCCACTCATCCTCCGAGTACTCACCCACCGAGTGGCGGATCTCCGCCTCGGCCAGCCGCTCCTCGATGTCGGCCCGACGCTCTTCGAGCTCCGCCAGGCTCGCCCGGTGGGCGGAGAGCGCCGACTCCACGGTGGATGCATGCTTCCGAAGTTCCCCGACTACCGCGCCAAGGCGACCCTCGTAATCGGCTCGCACCTTCGCCCGGACTGCCTCCGGCGCCTGCGATCCCGCGCCGGTGAGCTTGGCGAGCCACTGCTCATACTGGGCCCGCTGCTGGAGCAGCTGGTCTACCTGGGCGAGGGAAGCGTCAGTTTCGCTCATGTCAGTGTGGGCTGGAGGTGGCTGGAAGTGCCCCGCTTCCCCCAAACCTAATGGCAGCCGCGCTCGATGTAACCCCGAAAGGCCATCAGCCTGCCTTCGCGGCCCCGACCTGGCGCTCGAACGCCACCGCACCGCGCACAATCGTGAGCTCCGCCCGCCCGGTGAGGCGGCGGCCGGCAAACGGGGTATTCCGGCTCTTCGAGAAGAAGGCCTCGGGCTGCACATCCCACTCGACGGCCGGGTCGAGCACCACCACGTCGGCCGGCGCCCCCGTCGCGAGCGTGCCCCCCGGCAGGTTGAAGAGCCGTGCAGGCACCGTGCTCATCCGGCCGAGCAGGTCGGGCAGCGTGAGCAGGCCGGTCTGCACCAGCTCGGTCACCGACAGGCCGAAGGCGGTCTCCAGGCCGACGATGCCATTGGGCGCATCATCGAACTCGCGCTCCTTGGCATCGTAGTGGTGCGGGGCGTGATCGGTCGCAATGCAGTCGATGGTTCCGTCGCGGAGCGCCTGGCGGATGGCCTCGCGATCCTCCGCCTCCCGGAGCGGCGGGTTCATCTTCGCATTGGTGTTGTAGCCGAGGCAGGCCTCGTGCGTGAGCGAGAAGTGGTGCGGACAGGCCTCGGCCGTCACCCGGATGCCCTGCTCCTTGGCCCGCCGGATGAGCTCCACCGAGCCGCGCGTGGACATGTGACAGAGGTGCACGTGCCCGCCGGTGTGCCCGGCCAGGATGATGTCGCGGGCCACCATGATCTCCTCCGCGGCAGCCGGGATCCCCTTGAGGCCGAGCCGCGTGGCGATGATGCCCTCGTGCATCGACCCGCCGGCGGCCAGGGTGGGATCCTCGCAGTGATCGGCGACCGGAATGCCGAAGGTCCTGGCATACTCGAGCGCGGTGCGCATCATGTGGCTCGACACCACCGGCTTGCCGTCATCACTCACCGCCACCGCGCCGGCCCCCACCAGCTCGCCGAACTCGGCCAGGGTGAGGCCCTTCTGGCCCACTGAAATTGCGCCGATCGGGTACACCCGTGCCTTCGCCGCGCGCTGCGCCTGGGCGATCACGAAGCCCACCACACCCTGGTTGTCACAGACCGGGTCGGTGTTGGGCATGGCACACACGGCGGTGAAGCCGCCAGCGACCGCTGCCATGGCGCCGGTCGCCACCGTCTCGAGGTCCTCCTGGCCCGGCTCGCGGAGGTGGGTGTGCACGTCCACGAGGCCCGGCGCCACGACTCGCCCGGTGCAGTCGATCACCGTCGCGTCGTCGGGGGTACCGATGTTGCGACCCACCGCCTCGACCCGGCCACCCGTGAGGTAGACGTCGGCCACGGCGTCGGTGCCGCGCGAGGGGTCGATCACGCGCCCACCCCGAAGGAGGATTGCCCGGCTCATCACGACTCCCCTGGTATCATGCGTCGCCCCGCGCCTGCCGCCCCTCGCCGTCCTCGGCGTCCTTGCCCCACGCCGGTCCGCCGCCGGCCAGGAGGTAGAGCACGGCCATCCGCACCGCCACGCCGTTGGTCACCTGGGGGAGGATCACGCTGTGGGGGCCGTCGGCCACCTCGCTGTCGATCTCGACCCCGCGGTTCATCGGGCCCGGGTGCATGATGACGAGGTCCCTGGGCGCCCGCTCCAGCCGTGCCGTCGAGAGCCCGAAGACCCGGTTGTACTCGCGCAGCGAGGGAATGAACCCGGCCTGCATCCGCTCCAGCTGCAGTCGCAGGACATTGAGGGCATCGGCCCACTGGATCGCGTCCTCGATGTGCGGGATCACGGTGACGCCCAGGTCCTCCACGTCGCGCGGGAGGAGCGATGCGGGCCCGCAGACCGCCACGTCGGCGCCGAGCCGGGTGAGTCCCCAGATGTTGCTCCGGCCCACCCGACTGTGCAGCAGGTCGCCGCAGATACACACCTTGAGCCCGTCGAGCCTCCCGAAGCGGTCCCGCAGCGTCAGGATGTCGAGGAGGCCCTGCGTGGGGTGCTCGTGCTTGCCGTCGCCCGCATTGATGACGTTGCTGCGGATCCGGCGCCCCAGGAACTCCGCCGATCCCGAGGCCGGGTGGCGGATGACCACCATGTCGATGTGCATGGCCTCGAGGTTCCGCGCCGTGTCCACCAGCGTCTCACCCTTGGAGACCGACGACCCCGAGCTCGCCACGTTGACCGTGTCTGCGGAGAGCCGCTTCTCGGCGAACTCGAAGGAGATGCGCGTGCGGGTGGATGCCTCGAAGAACAGGTTGACGATCGTCTTGCCGCGAAGGGCCGGCACCTTCTTGATCTGCCGCTCGCTGACTTCCTTGAAGGGCTCCGCGGTGTCGAGGACCAGGCGGAGCTGGTCGGCCGAGAGGTACTCGAGGGCCGTCAGGTCCTTCTCGAGCGTCACCGGCGCGGACCGGGCTCCCGGGGCCCCGCTCCCCCCTGCCTGCTCCGTCATGCCATCTCCCTGACCACGGCCACTGCGTCCTCGCCATCAAGCTCCTGCACCCGCACGTCCACCCGGTCCCCGGCGCCGGTGCTGACCCTCGTGCCGATGATGTCGGCCTGGATGGGCAGCTCGCGGCCACCGCGATCGACCAGCACGCAGAGCAGGATCCGGCGGGGCCGCCCGAAGTCGGCGCACTCGTCGAGGGCCGCCCGCACGGTGCGCCCGGTGAAGAGGACGTCGTCCACGATCACGACAATGCGGCCGTCGAGGTCGGGCAGGCTGGTCTCCCCCACCATGGGACGGGGACCGATGGCCTGCAGGTCATCGCGATAGAGGGTGATGTCGAGCTTGCCGAGGGCCACGCTGGACGCTTCGGCCTCGTCGATGAGTGCCTTGAGGCGGGCGGCGAGTTCCACGCCGCGCCGCTGGATGCCCACCAGGACCAGGTGCTCGGTGCCTCGGGCCCGCTCCACGATCTCCGAGGCCATGCGCTGGAGGCAGCGTGCAAGGGCCCGGGCATCCATGATCACGGCGGGGGATGGCATCGGGGCGGGAAGCTAATGCGGTGACGGCGTCCCTGCTACATCCGCCCCATCCGCATCAGGATCTCGCTCTGGCCCACGCGCGGAAGGCCCATCACGGCCTTCGGGTCACGCATGTCCACCGCCGTCGCCAGCTTCTCGCGGTGGGCCGCACTGGTCATCTGGCCCCACGCCACGCAGAGCGAGTCGCCCACGACACCCAGGACGGGGAAGCTGGCGGCCACCCCCCCGTCACTCACCCGCTCGACCGGCCCGAACGTCGCGCCGCCATCACGCGAGCGCCGGACCAGGATGCGCGGCAGCTCGGAGTGGCCGTCGTCCCACGCCACGACCACTTCCCCCCTGGCGCCCAGGGCAAGCTGCACATGCGCCGGGGTGGAGCGCTCCCCCACCGCGACCGGCACCGGCACGAAGGTTCGGCCCCCATCGCGGGACTGCCCGTACCACACGCCGGCCTCGCCGGCCCGCCCCTGCCACCACGCGATGTGCACCGCGCCGGTCGCATCGACCTTGAGCGATGGGCCCGCATGCGGGCACCCCGGGTACACCCAGTTGTCCTCGCGCGGCCGGACCGGCGCGTCCCAGGTGTCCCCGCCATCCCGGGACCGCATGACCACGATGTCCCGCACATCCCCGGGCAGGATGGCCCGCCAGGCAAGGTAGAGTGTGCCATCCCCGCCTGCCGCGATCGCCGTCCGGCAGCACGGGCAGGTTGGCTGGCGGTACACCATGCGGGTGGGCTCCCACGTCCTGCCCTGGTCGAACGACCGGCTCATCGCCACGCCGGACTGCCCCTTGGTGTTCAGCAGCCAGGTGGCGATGAGGCGGCCATCGGGCGCCGCGAGCAGCGCATGAAAGTTGTGGGCCCCGAAATCCCCGAACCTGCCAGCCTCGTTCACCGTCACCGGTGCAGACCAGGTGGCGCCCCCGTCGTCCGATCGCACGAAGCGCAGGGCGCTCACCGGGAAGCGCTGCCCCGGGACCACCTTCCCCACCGCATACAGGGCGTAGATGTGCGTCGCGTCGGCGGTGAGTTGCGGCGGCGCCTCGCCGTGCGGCTCGATGGGGCCGAGCGGGTCGGTGATGGTCGCATGCCGCTCGCCCGCCGTGCCCCGGGGCCGCACGGTGATGTGCAGCGAGCCCTCGTCGCCTCCCCCCGGGGCCGACACCCAGGACACCACGCGATCGCCACCCTGCGTGGTGAGGAACATCGGCGTGGCCCCGTTGGCGGTCGCCTGCGAGACCACCACGGCGGGGGTGAACGATGGCGACGCGGCCCGGTCCCCGGACGTGGCGCAGCCGCCGACCGCAAGCACGATCCCCAGCACCCCTGACGCCCTGACGCCCTGGCGCCATGACGCCCCCTTGCCCAGGCATGCGACCATCATGTTCAGAACCCTCCCGGAAAGGCCGCCACACTCACGCCCAGCACGGCGAAGCGGCCGGCGCCCGCGTTGTAGAAGCGGCCAGTGCCGTCATTGATGACGGCATTGGCCACATAGGTCTTGTTGAACAGGTTCTCGATGTTGCCGAAGATCGTGGCCGGACCGAGTGCGTACCGGGCGTTCAGGTTGACGATGCCCCACGCCGGGATGGCGCTGAACGGCACGGCGTTGAGCGTGGGTGACCCGAACGAGCGGAAGTACATGGTCCCTGTCGTCGAGTTCCCGTTGTCCACGTAGGTCCGGGCCTGCCACTCGACCCCGACGCCAGCGACCAGGGCCTTCACCGGACGAAACCGGAGTTCGCCACCCAGCCGGTGCACCGGCACCCCGGGGAGCCGGTTGCCACTGAAGTCCGTGAGCACCGCCTGTCCGCTCGGGTTGACCACCATCGACTGGTAGTCGGTGAGCTTGTAGTCGGCGAAGGTGTAGCTGCCGGTGAAGTCGAGCCAGGGGGCCAGCAAGGCGGTCCAGCCCACCTCGAGCCCTATGTTCCGGGAGGACCCGGCGTTCTCGAAGACCGGGCGCGGTCCGGCCGGGGTGGGGATGGTGCGCGAGAGGAACTCCCCGGTGACGTCGGCATAGAACACCGAGACATTGAGGAAGAGGGCATCGCCCACCATTGTCCTGGCGCCCAGCTCGTAGTTCCAGAGCGACTTGGGCGCGAGCGAATCATTGATCGCCTGGGCCGGGTCGGGGCTGGCGGTCAGCTCGCCCGCCGTGGGCACCTCGAATCCGCGTGCGACGGTGGCATACATCGTGGTCGCGGCATTCGCCCGCCAGGTGGCCGAGAACTTCGGGCTCAGCTGGTCAAAGACCTTGTCGGCGGACAGGGCCGGGTTCATGTAGTTGTCGAGGTCGTACTCGACCCGGTCGTACCGCAGGCCGGCCGACACCGAGAGCGATGCGGCGACCCGCGCCTCCGCCACGCCGTAGACACCGACGTTGGGAAGGGCCATGTAGCCGTTGGCCAGCATGGCCCCGGGCACGCCGCCCTGGTTCACGAACCGCTGGTCCGTGCCGTACAGGTTGTCGTAGTCCACGCCGGCGGTCGCCAGGACCAGCGGATCGTCGCGGCGATCGACGGCGGCGTGGAGGCGAGTGCCGGCCTGGATGCGGTGGAGGTTCTGCTCGAGCACCTGGTAGATCGGGTGGTCCAGCGTCCGCCCGCCATAGTAGACGTACGACGTTGACTGCAGCGTCCCTTCCGCGCCAATGCCCTGGTCGAGCCGCAACCCGGTGCGATAGCGCGCGTCGCGCCGCGCGTAGGCATTGGCAACGCTGACCGGGTTGGCCTGGTTCGGGTCGGCCTGGAACTCGGCCTCGGTGAGGGCCCCGGGGATGTTCATGTCGAGGTTCGACGTGCTCGCCTCGACGCTGAGGCGGGTGCGGAGCGCCGGCTGCCAGTCGGCCCGCAGGTTGAACCGCGTCATCCGGTTGTTGTTGAAGTCGCGAAACCCCTCCGCGTCGGTGTGGGCACCACTCACCAGCACGCTGCCCCGGCCGCGATCGAAGGTGCTCCCCAGGTAGCCGTCGTACTTGGCGAAGCCGAAGGCGCCGTTCTGGACCCGCAGGTTGATGCCCCGGCTGTCCTGCCCTGTTCGCGAGATGATGTTCACCGCGCCGCCCGAGGCAACCCCACCGTACAGGGCGGACGCGGGGCCGCGCACGACCTCCACCTGCCGGGCCTGCGCCAGCTCGACCAGGTCGAGCCGGGTGAGCCCGTCGGGCTCGGTGATGGGCACGCCATCGAGGAGCACGGCCACGCCACGCACCCCGAACGTCGTGCGGATCCCCGACCCGCGCACGGAGAGGTTCACGTCGTCGCCACCATAGCGCGACTGCGCCAGGATGCCTGGCGTGTAACGCAGCACCTCGTCGAGGCCGGCCGTGCGGCCCGACTCGATGACGGTGGTGTCCACTGCCGTGACGGCAGCCGGCACCTCGCTCAAGCTGCGTTCGTCGCGCGTCGCGGTCACCACCACGGGATCGAGCACTGCCGCGGCGGCTGTGAGGCTGAAGTCGGCCCGGGTCGGGTTCCCGGCCTCCACCACCACCCGCCTGGCGACGGGCCGGTAGCCCACCCGGCGAACCGAGACCTCCGCTGGCCCGGGGGCAAGGCCCTCCAACCGATATCGTCCGTCTGGCGCCGTGCGCACCCGCAGCGACCCGCTCATCACGTCGGCCTCGACAACCGGCTCGCCCGTGGCACTGTCACGCACCACTCCCTGCACCACGCCCTGCTGTTGCGCCACCAGCGGCCCAGCGCCCAGCAGGAGCAGCAGGGCACCGCCCATCCGATGCTGCCTCGTCATGTTTTCCCCGTGCGTTGCCGCCCTTGCCGGTTGCCCTGACGCCAAGATGCCGGACGTCAGGGTGTCAGGTTGGGCGGTCGCTTGCAGTTGTCGGCGTCCGGCTGGCGGACGCAGTGTGGTCACGTCGTGGCGTCAGGCGACGCGCGGTGCGACAACTGGTGGGGCGGTAGGCGGCGGGAGCAGGTCGAGCGGTACGTGGGGCGGGAACCAGGCGACCTGCCGGGGGCGCGGCGCCGCCGGATGGTGCTGCTCCCCAGCAGCGGCCAGCTCGGGTGCGGCGGGCACCAGGAGCACCGGACCAGCCTGGCAGGCCCCCAGACAGTCGCAGTGGCTGCCATGGTGGCCGGCGGACTGGGTGTCGTGAGGCGCACCATGGTCGTGATGCGAGGCATCAGGGCCGTGGTTCATGGGGGCGGGAGTTGCCGCCACGCTCGTCGGGCATGGATGCCCAAGCGACAGCCAGCTTCCCCCCAACCCCGGCAGCAGGATCGCCAGGAGAAGTGCGAGCGGGCCCAGGCAGCGACGCGGCATCAGCGGCCGGCCACCTGGGTGGGTGCCGTGGCGTTGGTGCCGGGTGCCGCCGCCATGGCGAGGCCGGGCGGGTCCCGCGTGATGAGCAGCGAGGTCACGGCGAGGACAGCAGTGGCCAGGAGCAGTTCCAGGGTCGCCGTCCTCCACAGGCGCGTGGCGCTTCCCGCGCTCCCGAGTGAGGGGCGCACCACCCGCCAGTTCCAGGCCCCCACGCCGAGCAGTGCAACGACGAGCCCGACCTTGAGCAGCAGGCTGCGTCCGTACGGCGTGCCGATGAGCCCGTGCCAGCCACCGACCAGCCACACCGCCTCGGCCACCCCGGTGAGGAGGACCGTCGCGCCGCACACGAGCGCCATGGGGGAGAACCGGCCGATGACCCGGGCGACGGCGAGTTCCGCGCCATCCTGGGTGCCGAAGAGCACGCGGCGCCGGACCAGGACGACGGCCAGCGTCCCCAACCAGAGGCCGGCGGCCAGCGCATGTGCCCCGGTCAGTGCGACGCCTGCCACGGCGCCGACCGGTGCCTCCTGCGCATGGCCCGTGAGGGGCAGCGTCAAAGCCACCAGCACGGCCGCGGTGAGTGCCATCCAGCGACCGCTGCGCGCTGTCACCAGCGCCACCGCCGCCGCAGCGGCCTGCCATTGCAATCCCCGGCCCCAGCCAGAGCCCAGGATGGTGCGCAGGGTTCCGGTCGTGAGCTGCTCGCCCGGATCGAGGAACGAGTCGGCCTGGGCCAGCAGCCGCAGGCCGGCTCCCAGCAGCAGCACCAGGGCCGCCAGCATGGCAAGGCGCCCAAGCTCGCGTCCGGCGGCGCCAGGCTCCACGAGGAGCCTGGTGCCCGCCACGCCGCAGAGCAGGAACACGCCGGCGAACGTGACCCAGTTTGCCGCTGCGGTCACGGGCGCAGCGTGAAGGTGTATGTGCCGCGCACGACGTGGCCGTCCTTGCTGGCCGTCTTCCAGGTCACCGTGTAGGTGCCTGGTGCAAGCACCTCGGGCACCGCCGCCACGATGGAGACCGGCTCGTCGGTCCCCTTGACCGCACCCACCCTGGCCTGCACGCCGCTCGCACTGGCCACCTTGATCGAGCTGAGCCCGATGTCCGCCGCCTCCTTGAACCACAGGCGCACCTCGGTTGGCGATGCCTTCACGGTGTCGTTCACCGCCGGGACCGCCTTCACCAGCCGATTGTGGCGCATGGCCCCGGCCGCGCCCACCTGCCCGAGCGCCAACCCTGCGACCAGCACCGTGCTCCCCAGCACGCCATGCCACGACCTCATGCCACCTCCTGCACTGTGACCCGAAAACCGGGCCCCGGAGTGAACCACCGCCCGGTCCGGCCTGGACTGGGGCGGGTGCGGACACGCCCCCTCCCGGATGGTGGGAACGCGCCGAGCCTGGACTTACGTGTGTGTGACGGGACTAGCGAACGACTGGGGGCGCCGTAGCTGGCGGGAGGAGGTCGAGCGGAACGTGGTCGGGAAACCTCAGGGCCGCGCCCGCAACCGGCAGTGGCCCGGCCAGGGCAACAATGGTAGTGGGCAGCTCGGTTGCGCGTGGTGCCAGCGGAGTCGAGCTCCCCTGGCAGGCGCCCAGGCAATGACACTGGCCCTCGTGGTGCGAAGGTGCGTGGTCATCACCGTGGTGCTGGTGCCCGCTGGCGGCGCCGGGCGCCGGGCCCGGGGATGCGATGGCTGACGGGCAGGGATGCCCGAGCGACAACCACGAGCCGCCCACGCCCGGCAGGAGCAGGGCGAAGAACAGGGCGAGTGGCGCCAGGCGGGCGTGTGGCATGGAATCAGGCGGCGCGGCAGGCACCCACAAACGCATCGAACAACCGGCGCGCAAGCGGGTCGCGCGGCACCAGGCTCTCCGGGTGCCACTGCACCCCAAGCACGAACCGGCCGCTTCCCTCCACGGCCTCCACGACGCCGTCATCGGATCGCGCCGTGACGGCAAGCCCCTCGCCCAGGCGGTCCACCGCCTGGTGGTGCATGCTGTTCACCGCTACGCGTGCCTCGCCCGCCACCCTGCGGAGCCTCGTGCCCTGCTCCACCTGGACCTGGTGTGCCAGGTAGTCGCGGGCATACTCGGGCGGCTCGAAGTCATGCCGCGCCGTGTCCGGGCGCTCACGGACCAGGTCCTGCACCAGCGTGCCCCCCCGCGCGACATTGATCACCTGCAGGCCGCGGCACAGGCCGAACAGCGGGAGGTCGTCGGCCAGGGCCCACCGGGCCAGTGTCAACTCGACGGCATCGCGTTCGGGATCGGTGCGCCGGAGTCCGGGCCGTGCCGCCTGGCCGTAGCTCGAGGGATGAATGTCCACGCCACCAGGCAGGAGCACACCATCGAGGCGCTCGTACATGTCGCGCAGGGCCTCCTGCCCATCGGTCAGCAGCGGCAGCAGCACCGGTGAGGCGCCCGCCCGCACCAGGGCGTCGAGGTACATGCGGTTCATCACCCACGACGGCGGCATGGACGCAGGTATGCCCTCCACCGCCTGCAGGCTCTGCATGGTCACGCCGATCAAGGGTCGCCTGGTTCGCATCAACTCCCCACGTGAGGTTCCCGGCCCCACCGCAGGGGCCATCAGGGGAACATAGCAACTTTCCCGCCAGCAGTCGCCCTCACCCCGGCCGCACCCCTTCCTCGGTCTCCTGGATGAGCTGGTCCACCACCGCCTTCAGGTCGCCCGTCTGCTGGAAGGTCCGAAGCTGCCGGTCGGCGCTCGTCCCCTCGGCCAGGATCCGGTAGGCGTACTCCACCTCCTTGCGGGTCCCCAGCTCGTCCACCACGTCACCAATGAACCAGTCCAGCAGCTCCTTGATGAGGTCGCGCGCCGGGAGCTCGGCGCCGCGGCCGAAGTCGATCAGCTTGCCGTCCAGCCCGTAGCGGATGGCGCGCCACTTGTTCTCCTCGATGAACGCAGACCCGTACTGGCGGAAGGTCATGTTGTCGCGGCGCAGCTTGTAGAGCTTGAGGATGATGGCCTGGAAGATCGCCCCGATGCACACCGCCTCATCCACCCGGGTGCACACGTCACAGATCCTGAACTCGAGCGTCGGGTAGCTCCAGCTGGGCCGGACGTCCCACCAGATCTTGGAGGCGTTCGGGATGCAGTTGGTGCCCACCATCGTCTCGGCCAGCGTGGTGAACTCGTGCCACGACTCGAGCGTGGGCGGGAGGCCGGTGCGGGGGAAGTTGCGGAACACCACGCTGCGGTAGCTCTTGAGCCCCGTCTGCCGGCCCAGCCAGAAGGGCGAGCTGGTGGACAGTGCCAGCACGTGCGGGAGCATGTAGCGCACCACGTTCATGCAGTCGATCAGGAACTCCCGGTCCTCGATCCCGATGTGCACGTGGGTGCCGAAGATGAGCAGCCGCTGCGCCAGGTCCTGCAGGTCCTCGCGCACGCCGACGTAGCGTTCCAGCGGCGTGATCTCCTGCGTCATCCAGGAGGAGAACGGGTGGGTGCCCGCCGCGGCGATGCGGAGTCCCTGCTTCGCCGCCAGCCCCATCACGAGGCCGCGGAGCCGCACCAGCTCGGCCCGCACCTCGGCGGGGGTGCGGCACACCCGGGTGCCCACCTCGACCATCGACTGGTGCAGCTCGGGCTTGACCTCGCCCAGCACCATCGAGTCCTCCTTGAGGATCTCGGTGATGTAGGACTTGAGCTCCCGCGTGACGGGGTCGATGATCTGGTACTCTTCCTCGATGCCCAGGGTCAGTGAGGGCGCCTTCATGCACGTTCCTCCACCACGAAGGTCGGCACGGTGCTGCCACCGCCCGCCGTGACGTTGACCAGCGTTGCCGTGGAGATGCGGCTCAGGCAGCCATCCACGTAGCTCCCCTGGAACACGTAGGGGGCGGTGTCCACGATGCGGTCGCTGATGTCGAGCCGGCCGTCGACCCAGGACGGGAACGGCTCGCTCGGCTGGTGGATCCGTTCCTGCAGCACGGTAGGCGCCGTGAGCGCCGCCTGCAGCGCCGAGTCCCAGGTGCCCGCATCCACCTCCCAGCCGAGCACGATCCCGGCGCCGCCATAGTCGTCGTTCGGCTTCAGCACCAGCTGCTCGCGGTGCCGGCGGGCCACCTCGAGGAGCGAGGCCTCGTGCCCCTGCCACCGGGTGCG
Source organism: uncultured Gemmatimonadaceae bacterium (assembly GCA_964638035.1). Taxonomy (GTDB): domain Bacteria; phylum Gemmatimonadota; class Gemmatimonadetes; order Gemmatimonadales; family GWC2-71-9; genus JAGGAG01. The sequence goes on from CAZWXD010000014.1 coordinate 34,937, forward strand.
GCGGTCCTCCACGACGCGCGTCCACGGAATGTGCGCCGCAATCGCCTGCCGCATCGCGCCGTCGAACAGGGCCTCGTTCCGCTCGTCGCTCAGCACGGCGAGGCTCGCCTTCTTGTGGAGCACCTTGCAGGCAAAGGGATTCACCATCACGGCATGCCCGCCGCGCACCGCGCGGATCATGGGGGTGTCGAGCCCCTCCCGCCCCACCAGCTCGTGCAGCAGCACCCGCTTGTAGATGAGGTCGATGGCGACACTGCCCCCGGGCCCGGGACCCCACAGGCGCCCGTCGCGCAGGTCCAGGTCGCGGGGATCCACGATGACCGTGGGGAAGCCGAGCTGGCGAAACCACGCGGCGAACGCCTCGAACTCGCTCTGGGTCGGGACTTCCCGCCAGTCCACAATGCCGATCGTGGGGGTACCCTGGCGCCCGGCAGCCTGGTAGCAGGCCAGCATGGTCTGCAGGACCGATGGCCGGCTCGGGAGGACGCGCACGTCATGGCTCGCCAGGAAGGGCCGCATGCCGGGCAGGGCCAGGAACAGCTCGCCCAGGACGTCGCCATAGGCGGATCCCGCCGGCGTCTCGGCGTTGTTCTCGGTGAACTTGAGCCCGCGCCCGTCCTCCGAGAAGAACGCATCGTACCGTCCCAGGGGGCTTGGCCACGGGTCGGGGCGCCCGCCCCGGGGCGTCATCAGCACCTCCCGCTCCCAGTCGGCGAGGTGGAACTGGGCCAGCACCGCCGGTTGTGCCATGGCGGCCTGGTGTGCCCGGCCGAACGCGGGCGCGATCGCGGTACCGGCCACCTGGATGGCCTCGTAGGCATCGGCCGTTATGAACCGGGGACGGAGGACGGTGCACAGCGGGCGGGTGCCAAAGGCGAGCCCACGCTCGGCGAGCCGCGCGCGCATCCATTCGTCCGACGCCGCCGCCACCCCCGGCGCCGCCAGGCCCGCATGGTAGCGGTCGATCGCCCGCCCCAGTCCAGGCGTCACGGTCAGGACCGCGCCACGCGGCCGCCCAGGAACCGGTTCCAGCGATGCTCGAGCGTGGGGCGCGGGGCCTTCGCCAACCGGATCGTCATGTCGGCGAGGTGCGTCACCACCCACTGGAAGTAGTCGGGCGTCAGGCTGTAGATGTCCATGTCCGGCGCCGGGTTCATGAAGTCGATCGCGTAGGGAATGCCGTCGCGGATGGCGAACTCGATCGAGTTCATGTCATAGCCCAGGGCGCGCACCAGGGCCTGTGCGTCGCGCACCACCCGGGCATGCAGCGCGTCGCCGAGGAACCCCGGCTCCACCAGGTAGCGGCGCTCCTTCGGGTCGTACTTCATGACCAGGATGTCCTCCTGGCCCAGGCACATGCAGCGCACGAAGTGTTGCCAGTGGATGAACTCCTGCACCACCATGGTCAGGAGCCCGCTCTGGTCGTAGTTGTGGACCAGCTCGTCAAGCGTCTTGCACACGTAGACGTCACGCCAGCCACCGCCGTGCGCGTCCTTCAGGATGCAGGGGAGTCCCACATACCGGACGATCGCCTCCCAGTCGAGTGGGTACTCCAGGTTCTTCAGGCTCTCGTCGTGCTTGATGCCCGGCACGTAGGCCTTGTTGGGGAGCACCATGGTCTTCGGCGACGCCACGCCAATGGAAGTGGCCAGGGCCGCCCCGAAGAACTTGTCGTCGGCGGACCACATGAAGGGGTTGTTCACCACCGTGGCGCCCTGGAGCACGGCCTGCTTGAGCCAGGCCCGGTACATCGGCACCTCGTGGGAGATCCGGTCCACGATGACCCGGTAGGGGCACGGCTCGTCCATGCGCGGCGCGCCCAGCTTCACGTACTCGGCGACCACGCCCTCCTTCCGGCGCGCCACCTCCTCGATGAGGGCGGGCGGCATGGACCATTCGCGGCCGAGCAGGAGGCCGATCTTGAGCGGTTCAGTAGCCACGGTTGGGATCCTCGTGAAGAGCGTCGGAGCGTCATGGCGTCATGACGTCAGGGCGTCAGGGCGTCAGGGTATCAGTCGTGACCGCCGACATAGGTGACAATCATCTTCTCCCACCAGGGCCAGTCGTGGGCGTGGCCATTCCAGGTGCGCAGGGCATTCCCGATGCCCTTGCCCCACAGGATGCCCGAGAAGTCGCAGTTGTTCTGGTACGAGGGGTCGTCCCGGCCGATGGCCAGGATGATGTCCTGGCGCCGGAAGGCCGCCAGCCGGGCGGGGTCGTGCTCGTGCTGCATGAACACGAAGGGGTTGGCGGCGTACACGTTGGCGTCGCTGTATCCGTCGGTCATGTGGGTGATGTCGTACATCCCGCTCATCCCGATGAGGCGGTTCACCGCCTCCGGGTGACGCAGCGCGAAGCACGCCGCATGGTATGCCCCGAAGCTCGCGCCCGTCGCGATCACGAACGGGTTGGCGTTGAGGCCGGCCGTGAAGGGCAACACCTCGTGGTACACGTATGCATCGTACTGGAGGTGGCGCCACGCCCGGGCGCCCGGATGGAGCTGCCGGCCATACCAGCTCTCGTCGTGGACCTGGTCCACGCAGGTCATCTGGATCCAGCCGTTCTCGAGGTGCTCGCCCAGGACCGTGGGCATCTGCCGGTCGGGCCACTCACGCCAGGTGCCCATGGTCGTCGGGAAGACGATCATGCGCGCCCCGGCATGCCCCCAGACATCCACGTGCATCTCGCGCCCGAGGGTCGGGCTGTGCCAGTGATGGTGCTCATGGTGCATGGAGGCGCTCCGCGTCAGGACATCAGGCTTCACGACCACTGGTGCGGCGTCACGTCCCCAGCAGAAAGGGCAAGGCCGAGCGGAGACGCGGTCCCCACCGCGATTCACTGTGGCCCGCTCCCACGTCCTCGAAGTACCGCAGGGTCGCGTCGAGCCGGTACCCGCGCTGCACCAGCAGGTCCCGCAGCCGGCGTGCATCGGCGAGCCCTTCCTGGCCTTCCTCCGTCCCGATGTCGAGGTAGATCCTGCCGCCAACCGCCGGGGCGTGCCTAATGTACTCCGAGATCGCGTTGTCGGCGAACCAGAGTGACGGGCTCAGGACCCCGGCAGCGCCGAAGGTTTCCGGTCGCTGGAAGTGCGCGTAGAGGCTGAGGAGCCCCCCCAGCGAGCTCCCCGCGATCGCCGTGAACTCCCTCCCCGGCAGGGTCGGGAATGCGGCGTCGATGCGCGGCTTGAGCTCCCCCACCAGCATGTCCAGGTAGGCACGCCCACCGCCGCCGCCATGCACCGGGTCGCTGAATGGGGCGTACTCGTTCCGCCGCCGCTCCCGCCCGTTGTACACGGCGACCACAATGGCATACCGACCCTGCCGGGCATGGTGCTCGAGGGTGCCACCCACGCCCCAGTCCCCTGCGAAGCTGGTGGCCGGGTCGAAGAGGTTCTGGCCATCATGCATGTACACCACGGGGAACCGGCGCCCCTCGCGTACCTCCCTTGGCGGCAGGGCAACCAGTACCTCGCGCTGCCCCTCCAGTACGTCGCTCCGGAAGTCGGTGAGGTGGACCACCTCCGGCGCGTCCGGCGCCTGCGTGGCGTCTGCCGCCGGCTCCTCCGCGCCCTGCTCCGCTGCCGGTTCCGCGGGCGTGTTGGCTGGCGTGGTCATGATGGGGCCTTTCGGGGCGCCACCGCCGCCGGGATGCGGGCCAGGAGCAGCACCGACAGCACGACCAGGTACGCCACAGGGAGCCGAACGTCCTTCTTCACCAGCCACAGGAAGTGCAGCACCGCGAGGACAGCGGCGGGGTACACCAGCCGGTGCAGCGCACGCCAGCGCCTGCCGCCAAGGCGGCGGACCATGCCGTCCGTGGACGTCAGGGCCAGGGGGACCAGCAGCGTGAGCGCCGAAAAACCTGCCAGCACCCATGGATGCTCCACGACATCAGCGGCGATGAGGGAAATCGAGAGCTCCTGGTCGAGGATGACATAGCTGCTGGCATGCAGGAGTGCATAGCCGAAGGCGAGGAGGCCGGCCGGGCGGCGCAGCCGGATCCAGGCTCCCATCCTGGTCACGCGAATGAGGGGTGTCACCGCCAGGGATACCAGGAGAATGGTGAGGGCGGACCGTCCCGTCACCCGCTGGATGGTGTCCACCGGCTCGGGGCCCAGGTGCCCCGTGAGGGTCGCCCACGCCAGCCAGCCAAGGGGCGACACGCCGGCAGCGAACAGCACGGGTCGGATGACCCGCGTCATCCACTGGCCCGCCGTCACCTCAGTAGTGCTTCCGGAGGTCGAGCCCGCTGTACAGGGAGCCCACCTGGTCGGCGTACCCGTTGAACATGAGCGTGGGTCGCTTGAACAGTTCGCCCACGCGCCGTTCGCGGGCCTGGCTCCACCGGGGATGGTCGACGGTGGGGTTCACGTTGGCGTAGAACCCGTACTCATCAGGGGCCGCGATGTTCCACGTCGTCCGGGGTTGCGTCTCGGTGAAGCGGAACCGCACGATCGACTTCCCGCCCTTGAAGCCGTACTTCCAGGGCATCACCATCCGGAGCGGCGCCCCGTTCTGGGATGGCAGCGGCTTTCCATAGACCCCAGTCACCAGCAGCGTCAACGGGTGCATCGCCTCGTCCAGGCGGAGGGCCTCCACATACGGCCATGGGAGGATGCCACTCCGCTGACCCGGCATCTGGGCGGGGTCGAGCAGCGTGGTGAACTCGACGAACCGCGCCTTCGAGGTGGGCTGCCACCGCTTCACCAGGCTCGCGAAGGGGATGCCTTCCCACGGCACCACCATCGACCACCCCTCGACACAGCGATGCCGGTAGACCCGTTCCTCGGTGGCAAGCCCCTTGAGGAGGTCGTCCAGGTCGTACGTGGCCGCCCTGGCGACCTCGCCATCCACCTTCACCGTCCAGGGCCGCGTGCGCAACGTCCCGGCGTTGGCTGCCGGGTCGTCCTTGGCCGTGCCGAACTCATAGAAGTTGTTGTAGCCCGTCACGGCATCCCACGGCGTCAGCTTGTCATCGCCGGGCCGGACCCGGCGGGCCAGCGCCTCGAGCCGCGCGAGTGGCATCGCCAGCAGGGTGGCGCCGCCGGCAGCCGCGATGAACGCCCTGCGATCCCAGAACAGGTGCTCGGGGGTTGGGTCGAGGTGGACGTGGCGCGCCTGGCGCCCGGGACGGATGGGCATACCTGATAATAAACGTCCGCATTCAGCGTGCGGAACGGACAGGGCGGGATTCGAACCCGCGAAACCCCGTGAAGGGTTTACACGCTTTCCAGGCGTGCCTCTTCAACCACTCGAGCACCTGTCCAGATGCCAGCGCGGCAGCGACTTACGCTGGGGTCGCACAATGTAATCCCCCAGTCGACGCTCCGCCCATCCCGAACCCGGTGCGGCAGGCCCAAGCGACCCACACCGCTCGAATCCTCGACAGCGATCGAAAACATGACGGATGAGGACGGGGTGGGGGCACGGACATTGACCACTCGCCCGCCGATCGGACGGACCTGCCGTCCGTCCACACCCAGCCCCAGGAGAACATGACCATGCGCTCGACCCGTGCCCTGCTTGCCGCCGCAGGCCTGGCCCTTTCGGCCAACGTGGCCGCGGCCCAGTTGACCTCGAATACGCCGACCGTCACGCTCAACGCGACGCAGCAGGAGACGCTGACGCTGACGCCCAGCGCCGGGTCGACCAACGCCGGACCGATCAACCCGACGGGTGTCACCGCCTTCACGCCGCTCAACATGACGCTGGACTGGAACCTCGGCACGGCGGCGACGGTGGATGTGGTGGGTTGGTTCAACAACCCGGCGGCAGCCCTCACCTCGGGAGGCAACAACATCCCGACCTCCAACGTCGAAGGCCGCACCGGTGCCAACCCGTTCGCCCCCTTCGTCAACAACGGTGTGGCAGGGACTGGCGTCGTGGGTGCCTCGCTCAACCTCTGGCAGGTCGCCGCCGCCGCCGGCGTTGGCACGGCATCCTCGCAGCTCGACCTGCAGCTCAACCTGGCGAGCGCTCCCCCGGCCGGCGCCTACACCGGCACGCTGAACCTGCGCGCCGTCGTTCAGTAGGCCCCGGGCACTCGAGGAGTTGCGGCAATGCGCACCCCGTCGTTCGGGCACGCTGCACGGCCCGGACGGCGGGGTCGCTCCTTCCTGCCGACGGCCGTGACGATGTCCGGTACCACCCGGCCTGCCAGGGCGGCGAGCGCCCTGCTCCTGACGCTGGCGCTAGTGGCGGGGACGGCGTCACGGGCCCAGTCCCAGACGGCGAGCCCGATCCGGCCCATCACCCTCAACGCGGTCGCGGATGACCGGCTCACGGTGATGGTCCTGTCGGGTGGGATGCAGTCGATCCCCAGCATCGTCCCCAATGCAATCAATGCCTTCCCGGCACCCGTCGTGATCCGGGTGGAGTGGGACCTCCCGGGCCTGCAGTGGCTCGGCCTCGGGGCAATGTCCCTGGTCGCCTACTTCAACTCGCCGTCGCAGGCGCTGGTCAACGGCGCCAACGCGATCCCATCCTCACGGGTCGAGGCCCGCATGACCACGGGCGCACCGACGACCTTCATGCCCATCAATGCCGCACCGGTGCAGGGCGTCGGGACCGTGGGCGGGAGCCGCACCCTCTGGACACGCTCCTGTGGGTTCTTCGGCATCCAGTGCATCTCCGGGAGCCGCACGGACCAGCTGAACCTGCGCCTCAACCTCGTGGGCCACCCGACCGTCGCCGGGACGTACACCGGCGTCCTGAACCTGCGGGCCGTCGTCTACTAGCCCACGCACCGGCGCGGAGCGCCACCCTGGCTGGACCCGCTGGAGGAGATTGCCGTGTCACGCCCAATCCTGGCTGCAGGTGCCGCCCTGCTCTTCGCTGGCCACCTGGCGGCGCAGTCCATCAGCCCCCCGATTGCCGAGTACCGGGAGAAGGCCCGTGGGTCGTTCGTGGTCACCAACGGCACGCTCTTCCCCCTCACCGTGGTGCTGACGCCCAAGGGGTTCCAGGTCAGCGAGGATGGCGAGCTGACCGACGTGCCGCTCGACACCACCAGGATCCACCTCAAGCTGTCGGCCATGAGCTTCCGGCTGCAGCCGCGACAGGCCTACACCGTCTTCTACGAGGCGCGCGCGGACTCGACGCCGGCCTGGTTCAGCGTCTGGGCCGGGATCACCGGCGCCCGGACGGACAACGGGATCCAGCTGCGCATCGAGTTGCCCCACGTGGTGTACCTCAACCAGAAGGCCCGGCTGCCCCAGGGGGACGTGACCATCACTGCCGTGCGGTACCAGCCCGTGCAGCAACAGGTCGTGGTCGAGCTGCGCAACACCGGGGCGAGCCTCGGGCGTGCGAAGCAGGTCACCGTGTCCGCCGAGGGCGTTCCGAACCGGCAGGGAGCCGGGTTCCCGCTCTTTCCCCACAGCACCCGCCGGACCGTGATTCCGTGGACCGACTCGCTGCCTCCCGCCAGCGTCGAGGTTCGCTTCGACGGGTTTCAGCTCGAATCCACGGGCATCGTGACGGATGATGGCCGACCGCCCGAAGCACCGCGCGCCGTCGTCACCACGCCCTAGGCGAAGCCGCCTCGCGGCCTTCGCTACGGCCCTGGTGCTGGCACCCAGCCTCCTGTACGGGCAGTCCGTCCTCGAGGTGCAGGCCGGCGGCATGTCCCTCTACGACAGCTACGGCGCGGCGGTGTACGCGTATACCAACCGCTTCACGGGCTGGGCAGGCATCGGCTACCAGGATGGCCTCCTCTTCGGCGCCGGCATCCAGACAACCTTCCGGCAGGACACCCTGCGACTGGGGTCGAGCGCGCTGGTCGAGCGCTACACCACCGACCTGTTCACCCCCGGCGTCAACGTCCTGACCCAGGATGCGCGCTACACCTGGGTCAGGCCCAACACCGTCGTGATGGGCAGTGTCGGGTTCGCCGCCGAAACGCCCGGCTCCCAGTTCTTCCCGGCCTTCAGCTTTGACGACGCCTACGGTGCGCTCAAGGTGAAGCACCAAGTCGAGCGGCGCGTGCGGGTCGCCTTTGATGGCGTAGTATCGGGCAAGCAGACGGCGATCGCCCATGCGGCCTTCCTCCCGACCCCGACCCTCGGCCTGGCCGCCGCGGCCGGGATTGGCAGCAACGTCCCGTACGGCGCCGTGAGCCTCGAGTATCAGGGCCGCACCGTCAAGGTGCTGGCGTCGTACATCGCACAGGCGGATGGCTTCCGGCGGGTCGACCTGCCCTTCCCCAACCAGACGGAAGCCGACCGGGAGAACATCCAGGTCGACTGGCAGGTTCGGCCGTTCCTCGCCGTGGGTGCCGCCCGGCAGAACTTCCTGCAGAACGGCCGGGACAGCCTGCCCCCCGTCCGGGGAACGGGCAACTCCATCTATGCCAGTGCGCACGGGTATGGCTTTCGTACGCAGGCCGGGCTGTATGACTCGGAGTCCATGGGCATCTCCAACCTGAGCAGCTACTTCATGCTCGGGCGGTCGTTCGGCTCCTGGTTCGACGCGGAAGTCTTCGTGCTCCAGAGCCGACCGTCAGTGGGCCCCAGCACCACGACGCCGATCGTGAACCTGCGGGAGCACGTCACGCAGCGCCTGGCGTTGACGCAGCAGGTGGCGTTCAATCCGGGCCACGTCACCGTCCAGTTTGGCGGCAACCTGGTGACGCCGATTGGCGAGGTTGGCGTGGGCTACCAGATCGTCCAGCGACCCCTCCAGCCGCTCAATCCGTTCGAGAGCGTCCTGAGCCTCACCGCCCGGCTCCAGCTGGGCCGGTATTCCACCAGCCTCAACACCATCTTCCAGCCGGACGGGTCGGTCAGCTACGTCGCCAATGCCTCGACTTTCCTCTATTTCGGCGAGTTCGGGGGCGCGGCGCAGTCCAACCTCATCGGGAAGCAGATGGGGAAGTTTGTCCTCCGGGGCCGCGTCGTGGACGACGCCGGCCAGCCCGTTGACGGGGCCGCCATCGAGCTGGATGGGCAACTGGCCTTCACGAACACCAATGGCGAGTTCCTGGTGCGGGTGGGTCGGCCCAGGACCTACCAGGTGCGGGTGCTGCTGCAGGAGTTCCTCACCCCGGGAACCTGGGAGGTGGTCCGTGCTCCCGACGGCATCCTCGCGGTGTCCGAGGAAGGCGGTAGCTCGGCGGAGATCGTCCTGCGGCGCGGCGCCAGCCCCCTCCCAACCCCGGCTCCCTCCGACTCGACTGTCCCGCCGCGCTAGGCTGGAGTGCACACGACGGAGCGCGCGCCTCGCATCTGCGTCGCTCCGGAGGCGAGGGTGAAGCGCGAGACGAGAGACCCCGCTCCGCGTGACCGGCACTGCATGGCGGTGCCGAGATCAATTTGCAAGACATTACGAGAACAGCGCTCTCGTAGCACATAACATGCTGTTGATTAACCGGTTACGATGGTCGACCTCAGGTACAAGATCATTGCGGCACGTAGCGCTCCTTGGAGGGTATCGCGCTGTGGCGCGCAATCTGCTTCATGGGTCGGGTGAAGGCCGAGCGAGCCCAAATCCGGGCTCCCACCCTGCCCTCTCCACCCGGCGCTCACGAGGTGCCGCCATGCAATCACCGATGGTTGTCGACGTCTTTCGCGACCAGCTCGCCACGATCATGGAGTGGCACCGCCGGGACATTCCGGCCTTCCGTTGGGGGGCCGTGATTCACCGCCGGAACGAGCGAGGTCGGGTGCGATTCGGTGCGATCACGGCGGGGGGCGAGAGCCTGGTCCTGACGGCCGACCTGCTTGATGAGTTGAGCCGGATGACCTGCTGGCTGGATGGGGCGGTGCGGGTGCGGCTGGAGTGCCGGAGCACGGTTGACTTCCCGCCCGAATGGGCCGCCGCCGCCCGGACCGACCGCCCCGCCCTGGTGAGAAGCCTCGCCGTGTACTTCGACCCGGGCGCCACTGGTCCCGATGCAGCCCTCTTCGCCGCCATGGCAGGCGAACTGACCCCGGAAGAGTGTCCCACGGAATTGTTCATCCTGACGCGCCGCCGTCCCCCCACATGGCCGGCCTAGTGCCGATATAGGACGTGAGGCAGCAGGATGAGCTGGAAAGGGTGGCCGCGAGGTCACCTTTTTCATTGGGACGTGAAGGAGCAGGGGCTGCCAGGTGCTAGCGGGAGGGCGCGCGGTCCCAGACAGGGCCGGGGCCACCGCGACCTACGGTGTGATAGCGCGTGAACTGGGCGGCGGTGGCGCAGGCGTGGTTGGGCAGGATCCGCAGCAGCGTTCCCACGGGATAGGCCGCCGGGTCCACGGGGCCGCCAGCGCGGCGAACGACAATGCCGTGCTCCTGGCTGGTCATGCTCACCACGAGGTCGTCTGGAAGCGGAGCCCCCGACCCTGATCGCACGATCCCGTAGCCCTGGTCCACCGGCAGGCTCGCCGTGCTCCGGTCGCGGGAGAGGGCGGTCCAGCCGCCATCCGTGATGATCCACCCCTTCGCCGGTTGGTGGCCGATCACGGCGACCAGCACAGACAGGGCAATGTCATCCAGCCCGCAGGCGCCCAGCCCGGCCATCATCAGGTCGTTGAACATGTAGACGCCGGCACGGACCTCGGTGACGCCCTCGAGCGAGCGCGCGAACGTGGCCGTGGGGGTGGACCCGACCGAGACGATGTCCAGTCGGTGTCCGGCGTCGCGGAGGCGGGTGGCGGCCCGGACAGCGCCGGCCCGTTCCTGCTCGGCCATGGCTTCCAGGGCTTCCCTGCTCCGGCAGGCGTACGACTCGCCGGCATGGGTGAGGACCCCATCGAGGGAGAGCGCGGGCTGGGCCGCGATGGCGTCAGCGACCTGCGGCAGGAGGGCCGAGTCCGGCGTCACGCCAGAGCGATGCCCGTCAACATCGAGCTCAAGCAGGACACCCAGGCGGATGCCATGTGCGGCGGCGGCCTCGCCCACTGCCCGCGCGGCCTCGACGCTGTCGAGGATGCCGCGGATCGTGGCGCCGCCCTGCCCTCGCCGAGAGAGGGCGGCCAGGCGGCCGACCTTGCCCGGCACCAGGCCGACGGCGTAAACCACGTCGCTGATCCCGTGCTCCACGCAATACTCGACCTCTTCGAGGGTGGAGGCGGTGACGCCGCCCGGCTGTCCCTGCAGGGAAAGCCGGATGACCTCGATGCACCTGGCCGTCTTCACGTGCGGCCGGAGCGGCACGCCATGCCGGCGCAGCCTGCTCGCCAGGCGGGCGAGGTTCTGCCCGACGACGTCGCGATCGAGGAGAAGGGCCGGGGTGCCGGGTGCCTCGAGTGCCAGGCTGCCGTCAGCAGGGGTCACGTTTCGGGATCCTCGCGGGATCGGTAGGTTTGGGGCACTCCGACCGGGGCCTGGACAATGCGCTGCGTGCTGGTGTTGATCGTAGCAGGGATAGCGGCAGCATGCATGGGGGACAGCGAAAGGGACAGCCGCACAACTCGCCGCGGGGCCCCAGCGAGGGACTACGGGCTTGCGGGGTGGCAACCACCGTCGCCCGACTCGATCCCGGACGATTCGCTGGGCGCCTCCATCCGCCGCGGCCTGGCACTGCTGCGGCACACGAGGGACAGCCTGCCGGCCTACGCGAGCAGCAGCCTCAACTGCACCAGCTGCCACCTGGAGGACGGGCTCCGCCTGGAGGCAGCCCCGCTCGCGGGAGTCGCGGCTCGGTACCCGAAGTACATGGACCGGTCGGGCGCGGTGGTACCGCTCACGGACCGGGTGAACTACTGCATCACCCGTAGCCTGGCCGGGAACCGGCTGCCCACCGAGAGCCGGGAGATGCAGGATATGGTGAGCTACCTGACCTGGATCTCGCGAGGAGTGCCGATCGGCGCACAAATGGCCGGCGCACGCGGCCTGCTGGACGCGGCTGACACGCTGGCCGGGGACCAGGCGCGCGGCGCCACGCTGTACGCAGCGAAGTGCGCTGCGTGTCACGGGGCGGATGGACAGGGTCAGGCCATCTATCCTGCGCTCTGGGGGGCGGCCTCCTACAGCATCGGTGCCTCCATGGCGCGAGTGGAGCGCGCCGCCTCGTTCATCCAGCACAACATGCCGTTCGGCGCAGGCGGCACGCTCACCTGGCAGGAGGCGTTCGACCTCGCGGCCTGGGTGAACAGCCATCCGCGGCCCGATTCGCCGGGCAAGGAACTCGACTGGCCGCTGGGGGGCGCGCCAGCGGACGTTCCCTACGACACGAAGGGCCACACCGCGCCACAGCCGCGGGCTACCCTTCCGCGGGCCACGCCGGAGCAGGCCCTGGTGCCGGTTCCTGCGCCGGTCCGTTCCCGCAGCTGAGGTCACCGTCATGAGCGACGACCGTCCCGGGCGCGTGTCGAGGCGCCATTTCCTGGGCACCGCAAGCGCACTCGGTGCGGGGGCGCTTGCCGGCCACCTCGCGCCGGGCGCGGCACAGGACACCGGCGTCGTGCGGACGGCGCCGGACGTGCCGGTCGACCCGACGAAGGCACCAGGTCTGCCGACGTCGACTGAGGGGCCGCGTTCGCCCTTCGTGGACCTGCAGCGGGCGCCCACGGGGCAGGTCACCGGCTCATCCATGACGCCGCTGCACCGGCTCTCGGGGACGATCACCCCGGCCGACCTGCATTTCGAGCGACACCATGCGGGAGCGGCGGTGATCGACCCGGCCCGATGGAAGCTCCTGGTGCACGGGCTGGTTGAACGGCCCCTGATGTTCGACCTGGAGGCCCTGCGGCGCTTCCCCGCGGTGACGCGGGTGCACTTCATCGAGTGCGCCGGAAACGGGCGGCACGCCTACCGGGCGCCGAAGCCGACGATGACGCCGCAGGACGTGGACGGCATGACCTCCAACACCGAGTGGACCGGCGTGCCACTCCGCACGGTGCTGCGGGAGGCAGGCATCCGGCCGTCCGCGACGTGGGTGCTGGCGGAGGGCGGCGACGCCGCGCTGCTCTCGCGCAGCATCCCGATGGCCAAGCTGATGGACGATGCGCTGCTGGTGTATGGCCAGAATGGCGAGCCCCTCCGGGTGGCGAATGGCTATCCCGTGCGCCTGCTGCTGCCGGGATGGGAGGGCAACGCGTGCATCAAGTGGATCCGGCGGCTGGAGTTGATCGACCAACCCAACATGTCGCGGGACGAGACCTCGAAGTACACCGACCCGATCCCGGGCAACCGCGCCCGGCAGTTCAGCTTCACGCTGGACGTGAAGTCGGTGATCACCTCGCCCGCACCGGGGATGCCGCTCCTGGACCGCGGATGGTGGCAGGTGAGCGGCCTGGCCTGGAGCGGCCGGGGCCGGATACGACGGGTGGAGGTGAGCACGGACGCCGGCGTCACCTGGGTCGAGGCCGTGCTGCAGACCGACCCGATGCCCAAGGCGCACGTGCGGTTCCAGTATCCATGGCGCTGGGACGGAAAACCGGCGGTCCTGATGAGCCGGGCAACGGACGAGACGGGGGCGGTGCAGCCCAGTCGCGCGGAGTACGCCAGGGTACGCGGCCCCGGGACGGACTACCACTTCAGCTACATCCGGGCGTGGCGCGTGGCGGGTGATGGCACGGTGACGTTCGAGGGGGACGCATGAGGCCGGTTCTCGGAACCGCGATGGTGCTCGCAGCGGTCGTGTCAGGGTGCAGTGACCGCCAGGCACCTGGGGCCGGCTCCACCACCCTGCTGGGCCTGGGGCGCGACGCCGATTCCACGGCGATCGCGGCCTGGGACATCGACGTGAACCCGGCCGGCGCCGGCCTGCCGCCGGGCCGGGGGACGCACGACGAGGGGGCGGTGATCTTCCAGGCGAAGTGCGCCGCGTGCCATGGCGCACGGGGGGAGGGCATGCACCCGGCGTATCCCGCGCTGGTGGGCACAGAACCGCGGGATTTCTCCTTCGATGATGACCCGAAGAAGGTGAAGACCATCGGCAACTACTGGCCCTACGCAACCACGCTCTTCGACTACCTGCGGCGCACGATGCCGCAGACGGCACCGGGGTCGCTGCAGCCGGATGAACTGTACGCGCTCTGTGCCTTCCTCCTGGCCGAGAACAACGTGATCCCGAGGGACGCCGTCATGAACGCGACGACGCTCCCCCGGGTGCACATGCCGGCGCGTGACCGGTTCGTGCTGGACGACCGCACCGACGGCCCGACCTTCCGGTAGGGGACGCGGGGCGGCGCGCTGGATGCGGCCCCGCCCCTCTCTCGCCATGCCCGCTGCCCCCGCCTACTGCAGGAACAGCATCTCCGAGTAGGTCGGGAGCGGCCACAAGTCGCTCGCCACCTGCGTCTCCAGTGTGTCCACCACCGTCCGCAGGTCGTCCATCGCAGGCTTCACGTCGGCGGCGATGTGCTGGGCATGCTTGAACGGGTCGGCCGCATGCGCACTGTTCGCCTTCTCCAGCCGGGCGGTGGCCTTCCTGAGGGACGCCACCAGGGCGACGAACTCCTCCAGCGCCTTCCGCTGGTCGGGAGACTTCACCCCAGCCGCCTCGAGGGCCGCGAGGGACGAGGCCATCAACTCCTGTTGCTGGAGCGCGGCAGGGAGTACGAGCGTTCGCGCCATGTTCACCGCCACGTCGGCCTCGATCCCCATCTGCTTCACGTACTTCTCCACCGCAATGTGATACCGGCTCTCCACCTCGGCCTTGTTGAGCACGCCGTACGCCTTGAAGAGGTCGGCGGTCTTCTTCGCCTTGAGCACCGGGAAGGACGACACCGAGTCCTGCAGGATGGGCAGGCCGCGCCGTGCCGCCTCCCGGTGCCACTCGGCCGAGTAGTTGTCGCCGTCGAAGATGACCCGCTTGTGCGCCTTGATCTCCTGCTTGAGCACCTTCATGACGGCATCCTGCAGCTTCGCCGGCGAGGGCTTGCCACCGGCAGCCTTCTCCAGCTCCCCGGCGATGTAGTCGACGGACTCCGCGACGATCGTGTTCAGCACGGTGTTGGGCCACGCGATGCTGGCGGAGGAGCCCACGGCCCGGAACTCGAACTTGTTCCCGGTGAAGGCGAACGGCGAGGTGCGGTTCCGGTCGCCGGAGTGCCGCGGCAGCTGGGGAAGGGTGCGCGTCCCGAGGTCCATCGTCCCCCCGCGAAGGGTCCGCTTGGGCTGCCCCGACTCGACCTGCGCCAGGATGTCGGACAGCATCGTGCCGAGGAAGATCGAGATGATCGCGGGCGGGGCCTCATTGGCCCCCAGCCGGTGATCGTTGGCGGCGGACGCAATGGACGCCCGGAGCAGGTCGGCGTGCAGGTCCACCGCCCGGATCACGGCCACGAGGAAGACCAGGAACTGCAGGTTCGTGTGGGTGTCGTCCTGGGGGTCGAGCAGGTTGACCCCGGTATCGGTGGCCATGGACCAGTTGTTGTGCTTGCCGGAGCCGTTGATGCCCGCAAAGGGCTTCTCGTGCAGGAGCGCCGCCAGGCCATGCCGTTCCGCCACGCGCTTCACCGTCTCCATCGTGAGCATCTGGTGGTCGCTCGCGATCTGGCTCTGCTCGAAGAGCGGGGCGATCTCGTACTGGCCCGGGGCCACTTCGTTGTGCCGCGTCTTGACCGGCACGCCCAGCCGCCAGAGCTCGCGTTCCACCTCGTTCATGCATGCCAGCACCCGGGCCGGGATCGTGCCGAAGTACTGGTCCTCGAGCTGCTGCCCCTTGGGCGGGCGGGCGCCAAACAGCGTCCGCTCACTCGCCACGAGGTCGGGTCGGGAAAAGAACAGCTCCCGGTCAATGAGGAAGTATTCCTGTTCCGGCCCCACGGTCGTGAGCACCCGGGACACCCCCGTGTCGGTTCCGAAGAGCCGGAGGATCCGCAGCGCCTGCTTGGAGAGCGCCTCCATGGAACGGAGGAGGGGGATCTTGGTGTCCAGCGCCTCACCGGTCCACGACACAAAGGCCGTGGGGATGCAGAGTGTCACGGCGCCACCCTGGCCGCGCATGAGGAACGCCGGGCTGGTGGGATCCCACGCGGTGTAGCCGCGGGCCTCGAACGTCGCCCGGAGGCCGCCCGACGGGAAGCTCGACGCATCCGGCTCGCCCTGCACCAGGTCACCGCCCGAGAAGTTGAACACCGACCCCCCCTGGCCGTCCGGTGACACCAGCGCGTCATGCTTCTCGGCGGTGAGGCCGGTGAGCGGCTGGAACCAGTGCGTGAAGTGGGTGGCACCCGCCTCCATCGCCCAGTCCTTCATCGTCGCCGCCACCACGTCGGCCGCCTTCGGGTCGAGCGGCTCGCCGTGGTCGATGGTCCGGACCAGGCTCTTGTACACCTCACGGGGGAGCCGCTGCCGCATGACGCGGCGGGAGTAGACGTCTGCACTGAAGATCGTGTCCACGCGCTCGGTGGGTTCGCTCATGGTGCTGCTCCGCCTCGGGTCGGGATGACTGGGTTGGGTGGCTACGACGCCAAGGCTACTGGGACCGGGTTTTCCCGTCTAGCTTTCTCCCATAGTCTTTCTATGGGAGCACCAATGCTGTACCGGGGAACCCTCGACCTCCTGATCCTGCATGCGCTCCGGTGGGAGCCGACCCATGGCGGCGGGGTGGCCGACTGGATCCGCCTGGTGACCCAGGGCGCGATCGCGGTGGAGGAGGGGAGCCTCTACCCTGCCCTCCAGCGCCTCGCGGCCCGCGGCCTCATTGAGGCGGAATGGGGCACATCGGACCACAACCGGAGGGCACGGTACTACCAGCTCACGCCCCGTGGACGGCAGCGCTACTGGGTCGAGGTGCAGCAGTGGCAGCGGTACGTCGAGACGATGCAGCGGGTCATCTCGTACGGGACGGCGGGGAGCATCCGTGGTCCGTAGCCGTACCAGCCATGCTCCCCTGCGGTTACCATCCAGCAACTCCCACCTGGGCTTCCTCCATGGGTCGGCTCGTCCTCGGCGGCATCCTCCTTGTCGTGTCCCTCATCATCCTGGCCACGGCCTCGGGCCTCAAGGCGTCCGGCGGCCCCCGCCCCGGGGCCACCATTTCCCGCCTGGTAGGCCTCGTACTGGGCGCCATTGCCATCGTGCTCCTGTCCACGAGTTCCCTCGTGGTCGTCGATGCGGGCACGGTCGGGGTGCAGCACGCCTTCGGGAAGGTCAATCCCGCGCCGCTGCTCCCCGGCGTGCGCTTCGTCCCGCCCTGGGCACAGGTGGAGCGGTTCTCCACCCGCGAGGAGCAATGGCCGCGGGCGGGCGAGGAAGCCGAGCGGATCGCGGCGCTCTCCAGCGAGCAGATGGGGATGAGCGTGGAGGCGGCCGTGCGCTGGCAGATCGATCCCCAGCAGGCCCCCCGGATCTACCAGGAGATCGGCGGGCACGAGCAGATCGAGAACGTCGTCCAGAACGCCATCCGGAACGGCGTGCGTGACGGCATGGTGCAGTTCTCCATCAACGACATCGCGGAGCGGAACCGGATCGCCAGCGCCATGCAGGCCGAGGTGGACTCGGCGCTCATCACCCAGCCCCGCGGGGGCGGCGCGCAGTTCCGGATCGCCGAGATCACGGCCTTCTTCCTGCGCGACCTGCAACCCCCCGCCCAGGTGGTGCAGGCCATCAACAGCAAGATCGCCCAGGAGCAGCAGGTGCAGACGGAGAAGCACCGGGTGGAGGTGGCCCGGCTGCAGGCCGAGCAGCAGCGGTTGCTCAACCAGACGCTCACGCCCGAGGCCCTTACGAAGCAGTACCTCGAGGTGCTGCACGACATGAAGGGATCGAACAACCTCGTGATCATGGTGCCGACGGAGGGGGGCATGCCGGTGCTGAACCTGGGCGACCTGCGGAAGAACCTCGGCAAGTAGCCTGGGGCGCGCGCAGGCCGCCGTCCCGGTCCCCCGCCGCACAGGTCACGGCGAGGTCGAGGGGCCCCCGGGTGAATGCGCCAACCGGATCCACTCGCCCGGCGCTTCTCGGCTGCTTCCGACCACGAGGCGCCGTACCCCCTCGCCATCCTCCTCTATCCATCCCGAGGCGTCCAGCACTTCGCCGGCCAGGACCTGGCCGGCATAGGTCGGCGTGAAGGCAAGCACCTCGCTGACACCGCCACCCTCCACCAGGTAGCGCGCCGGATGGTCGAACGCCGCACGGTCATCCACCACCGACGCCACCACCCTGCCCCTGCCCAACTTGCGCACCTTGCCCGGCAGCGGAGTTTGCTCGCTTGCGTGGGCCACCAGGCTGAGGTCAATGCGGGTGCTGCTGGTCATGGCCTTCGTCCCCTTGCGTTGCTCGTGCCAGGCATACTCAACGAACGTGAGCTCGCTGCCGCGGCGCTCCCAGGCAGCTCGCCAGTCGGCTTCGCCCGGTGTCTGGAGTTCCCCGGCGGCAATCGCGAGGCGAAGGGCCGCACGCGCCGCCTGGAACGCCAGGCGACCATACGCCACCAGGTCGATGTCTGAGGCATTCGTGTGTGCGCCGAGCAGGAGGGAGCCCGTCAGGCCGAGCTGGGCGACATCCGCGCCACGCCGCCCGAGCACCTCGACGACGCCCAATGCCGTGGACTCCAGCCCACGGGCGTCACCCTGTGCCCGCAGCCATGCCAGGCGCGCATCGGGGCGGTACACCCTCACCACGGCCTCCGCAGGTACCAGGTGCACCACGGCATCCACGACGCCGGAATGCGAGAGCCACTCCGGGTGCCGGGCTGCAAGCAGGGCCGCCGCCGGCTCGGTCCCGAGCTTCTGCAGGCGGCCCTCGTGTCGCACGTACCGGAGGCTCGTGACCAGCCGGCCGGCATCGATGAGGGGGGACACAACCGCAAGAAAGAGCCCGTCCGCGGTCTCGACATAGTCGCGCGGACGGGCCCCGGTCACCACAGCGTGCCTACTTCTCGAAGGAGATGCCCAGCGCCTCGACGTACGTGACGTCGACGTGGTCGCCAACCTTGAGCGCCGACAGCACGTCCGGGTCGTCGACCTGGACTGGCACATCGCCCATCCGCGCCGTCCTGATGGTGATCTCCTGCTCGGCGAGGTCGATCCCGACGACCTCCACGGTTGCCGTCACCACCGTGCCGGCGATGCCCGTGGGCTTGTCGCCCGGCAGGCGGATGATGGTGTCACGGACCGCCATCTTGGCGGGGCCTGTTCCGGTCTTCCGGATGTCCACGGCGACGGCTTCCAGGTACTCGGCCACGAACACGTCGCCCGGGCGCACCGCATTGAGGCGGGTGTAGCGCGGGTCCACCTTCACCGACGCCGTGTCACCATCCTCGCTCTCGAGGACGACGACACGCGTCACGGTGTCGATCGCGAGCACCTTCACCCGCTCCTTCGTATAGGAGCCGACGGTGGCCCCAACGGTGTCGGGGCGGACGGCGGCAGCGGCGGCCGGTGCGGGCGTTGGCGCGGCTGCCTTGGGTGCGGCGGCCTTGGGGGCGGCAGCCTTCGGTGCGGCTGCAGCAGCCGGTGTCGGTGCCGGGGTTGGCTCCTTCTTGCTGCAGGCAGCGAGCACGGCAGCGGCCACCAGGGTCGCGAGGACTGCGGAACGCATGGGTATCTCCCAAAGGGGGTTGAGAATCCGGGCGGCCAAACGTCGCGGTTCCTGCGACGGCCGTCAAGCCGCATGGTGCGCCAGGTCACACGGCTCCAGCAGGGGCAGGGCGGCCGGCAGGCAGCATGAGGGGCGGCGCCGGCCCGTGCGCCGACCCCGCCCCCCACTGCACGGCGGCTACCCTGCGGCGCCCCTTGCGCTTAAGTTGCCGACCCGCTGGACAGGTGTCCGAGTGGCTGAAGGAGCCGGTCTCGAAAACCGGTATACCGGCAACGGTATCGAGGGTTCGAATCCCTCCCTGTCCGTCCTTCCATGGTGTCAGGCCAGGAGCTGCACGGCTCCGGCTGCCGGTGCGGCGCTCACCCCCCGCTCCATGGGTGTCTTGTAGGTCTTCACGGCCACCAGCAGGATCACCAGCAGGATGAGCGTGGGGATGAACCACACCCACCACGCAACGTGACGCAATGGCTCCCGGCCTTCGGTCGATGCCATGTCTTGCTCCCCAGGAAAGTAAGGTGAACGGCGGCCCTGCCCCTGTGGCGCAGGGCCGCCCGGTGTTCCCTGCCTACGCCGCTGCCAGCCGCGCCTCGGGCGGGATGGGCTGCCCGGTGGCCGACTCGTTCTGCCCCACCTCGATGCTTGCCGGGGCTTTCCCGGTGAACCGCCACCGGAAGTGCAGGAAGGCATAGGCGACGTTCACCGCGAGGCTCAGGATCGCAAAGCCCCAGATGAGCTGGTCGCTCCGCCACAGCGGCATCGCCATGTGCATCTGGAAGACGTTGTCCGCCAGGCGCTTGAAGGTGAACAGGTACATCATGTAGAGCGTGAGGGTATAGGCGCGTGCCTGCATCCAGGTGCCTTCCCGGATGTAGAACGCTGTCACCGTGGGCGCCACGATGATGATGATGGTGTACCAGACCGTGTTCGGGAAGTTCATGTACACGAAGCAGATGTTCCAGATATCGTAGGCGATGATCCAGAACTTGGTCATCCCGGGCCAGAGCATGTCGTGTGGCGCCTCGGGATCCCGGTGGATGGTGAGCCAGGCGCTGATGGTGATGATGTTGAGGATCCCCGCCGTGGCATTGAGCAGGTTGGGCACCGAGTCCCCGCTCAGCCAGGTGGCCAGGTCCTGCTTCACCGCCTCGGCGATGTTGATGGCCAGGATGACCGCCACCGTGATCCGGGCCCAGCGCTTCTTCCAGATCCCCGTGAACCGCATCAGCGAGAAGAACACCGCGCCGGCCACCGCCGAATAGAGCTTGACCCAGCGGAACCAGTGGTCGAAGCCCGAATGGAGCCAGAGGGGGATCAGCACGATCGGAAGCACGAAGTACCACACAATCGCGGCGTTCTTCGAGTACCGGGTCCACTCGTTGATGGCAACGAGGAAGAAGAACAGGAAGATGCCGTGGATCCACGAGATGGCAGGCGAGAACGGCCTGACGGTCAGCGGCAGCTCCCCCAGCTTGAACTCGTACTGGCGGTTCGTGAGCTTCCGGAAGGTGGCGCCCTCCAGCTCGGGCAATACCGTGCCGCCACTGAGGGTGATGCCATCCGGCCCTTCGGTGAAGCGCAGCTGCTCCACCTTCTTGTAGGTCCCGGTGGACTTGTGGACCTCCACGGTGCCGTCAGTGCTGAAGCGGAAGTCGTAGATGACCCCGCCATCCCCCGCCACGCCAACCTCGGGCACTCCCTCGAACGTGGCGATCCAGCGGCCGGACAACCCCGCCTGGGCCTGGGCCGACGTTGCGAGGACGCCCAGCGCCGCCAGGGCCAGCACCAGCATGCCGCGGACGCGGCGCCAGGTGCTGGCGGCCAGGCCAGCCTGCGCGTGCAGCGGAGCATCACCAGCCGGACGAGCGAACATGCTGACTCCCGGGTTCGGGGACTGTGGATCGGAAGGTCGGGCTACTTGCCATCATCAGAAAGGTCCACGAAGGGGAACACCGCCGAGACCTGCAGGGTGCGGTTCCGGATCGCGTCGCCGGGGTTGTCCTTGAGGAGGTCGGTGAAGCCCCACTGGTACCGGACGAATATGGTGGGCCGGCTGCGGGTCTTGCTGCCCCAGGGCGAGTACCCGGCCTCGAGCACGGCGCCAAAGTCCCAGCGCTGGTAGTAGTCGGATGAGTTGAACGACACGTCCACGTCACCCGACACCGGGGGCGCCGTCGTGGTGAAGATGGACTTCACGCTGGTGCGATAGGCGGCGTACGGACCGGCCCCCACCCGGAACTTCGGGTGCGGACGGTAGGAGAGCACCACCGGGAGGTCGATGAAGTTGAAGTTGACCTTGGTGCGGCTGGTGCGGCTCAGGACATCGTCCAGCTCGGGGTTGCCCTGCATGTACGCCGGAACGGCCCCGGCCGACGACGCCCCCTTCTGGGACAGTGGGGCAAGCTCGGGGAGGAGCCACCACTTCCCCTCACCATCGAGCCGCTTGTTGAGCACCACGGCATAGTTCAGGCCCCAGCGGGTCTCAGTGTCAGCGAGCCCGGTGAGCGACGACGCGTTGGCGCCGATCTTGATGGCAAAGTGCAGGTCTGGCGCCGCCACCTTGGGCCCGAAGATCATGACGAGGATGACGGCCTGTGCCTGGGCCTGCCGCACGCCGGCCAGGGAGAACACGATGGCCAGGCAGGCCCCGAGGACTGCCGCACGAAGGCGGTGCATGACGCTCCTTGGTGGTACGGGGATGGTGCGGCAGACGGCGGATGCCACAAAAGCTCACTTGGGGCCGTGCCAGCGTCAAGGGACGGGCAGGGCCTTCATGTCACCGTGACGCAGCGCGTTGCGCTCCGTTTTCAGGTCAGAAGGTGCCTTCCAGGCCGACCATCCAGAACTGGTCGCCTGCGGGATCGATGAAGTACGCCAGCAGCTGCACCGGGCCCGGCCCCGCCCGTGCAAGGAAGCCCCAGTCCGCGTCCACCTCTGCGCGGAAGGTCTTCGTCCGCTGCGACATCAACCCAAGGGCACCCCACGGCACCACCCGGTATGACAGCTCGCCCCAGGCATAGAAGAAGTTGCCCTGGCTGCCGTCCAGGTCGAACAGGTACTCGGCCTCGACCCATGCCTCCAGCCTCCCTGTCGTGAACTCGACCTCGACGCCGGGCACCACGCCGTCGGTCTGCCCCACGGCGACGCCCGCCATGGGCGTGAGCACCAGGGTGCCCAGCGACCACGAGCGTCCCACGAACGCGGAGAAGGTGTCGCGGTCCTCATAGTTGTAACGGGCTTCGAGGTGGAGTGCGCCGCGATCGGCCAGCGCCATCGGCAGCAGGAAGTCAGGTTCGTCGGGGATGAAGTAGTGGTAGGCCTGGAGGTCGAACGACCAATACTGCTGGCCAGCCTGGGCGTGGGATGCCGCTGGCATCGCCAGCACCGCCAGCACCGCCGCAGGCAGGAGCCTCAGGTGGGCCACTCACCAGTCCAGCCCGACGTGGGCCGGTCACCCCATCCCCCGCCCCGTCGGGCGTGGAAGAACTGGCGGAGCAGCTCGCCGCATTCGTCGGCCATGACGCCAGGCAGCACCTCAGGGCGATGGTTGAGGCGGGGATGCCGCAGCAGGTCAAGCACCGACCCGCTCATTCCCGCGCGCTGGTCCCAGGCGCCGAACACGACGCGCCCCACCTTGGCCAGCACGATGGCGCCGGCACACTGCGCACAGGGCTCGAGAGTGACGTACAGGGTGCAGCCGGGGAGGCGGTCGGTCCGCAACTCGGCGAGCGCCCGCTGGATGGCGAGGAGTTCCGCGTGCGCCGTGGGATCGCGGCGCTGGATGGTCTCGTTGTGCGCCTCGGCGAGGTGGGTGCCGTCGTCATCCCGCATGACCACGGCACCGACCGGCACCTCGTCCCGGACCGCCGCCGTGCGCGCGAGCCGGAGGGCGGCTTCCATGCCGAGCAGGGTGGTTGGAGACGGGTTGCCGCGGCGCATGAGCCTCCGAACCGGATAGGTGGAGCGGCAGAGCAACCTGCCCAAGCTAGCCCCGCCTGGCACACCGCGCGACCGCTACCCCCTGGCGACCGCCTCGGCCGCCTGCCCGGCGTCCCCGGCCGACCGCGGGCCGTGCACCAGGACCAGGGCCCCGTCGTCGCGCCGCACGTCGATGCGGTCGCCCTCCCGGAAGTTCCCCTCCAGCACCTCGAGCGCGATCGGGTTCTGCAGCAGGCGCTGGATGACCCGCTTGAGCGGGCGCGCCCCGTACACCGGGTCGTACCCCTGGGTCACCAGCAGCTCGACCGCGTCAGGGGCCAGCGACAGGCCGATGCCACGCTGCTCCAGTTGCGCCCGGAGCCTGGCCAGTTGCAGCTCCACGATATGGCCAAGGTCGCCCTCGGTGAGCTGGCGGAACACGATGATGTCATCCACCCGGTTCAGGAACTCCGGACGGAAGTGCCGGCGCAGCTCGTCCAGGACGCGCTCGGTGACGCGGTCCCAGGCCCCCTCGTTCGCGGCCGGCCCGGCCTCGACGATGAACTGGCTCCCGATGTTCGAGGTCATGATGATGACCGTGTTCCGGAAATCCACCACCCGCCCCTGGCTGTCCGTAAGCCGCCCGTCATCCAGGATCTGGAGCAACAGGTTGAAGACATCGGGATGCGCCTTCTCGATCTCGTCGAACAGGAGGACGCTGTAGGGCCGGCGGCGGACGGCCTCGGTGAGCTGGCCGCCCTCCTCGAAGCCCACGTACCCCGGCGGGGCGCCGATCATGCGGGCCACCGAGTGCTTCTCCATGTACTCCGACATGTCGAGCCGCACGAGCGCGCGCTCGTCGTCGAAGAGGAACTCGGCCAGGGCCCGCGCGGTCTCGGTCTTGCCCACGCCCGTCGGCCCCAGGAAGATGAACGAGCCGGTGGGGCGGTTCACGTCCTGCAGCCCGGCGCGGCTGCGCCGCACCGCATTGGCGACCGCGGCAAGCGCCGCGGGCTGGCCGATGACACGGCGACCCAGTTCGTCCTCCAGGTGGCTCAACCGCTGCTTCTCCGACTCCAGCATGCGGGTGACCGGGATGCCGGTCCATTTCGCCACGATCTCGGCGATGTCCTCGGCATCCACCTCCTCCTTCAGGTACCGGGAGGTCTGCTGCAGCTCCTGCAGCCGCCTTTCCAGCTCGGTGATCTCCCGCTCGAGCTCGGGAAGCCGGCCATAGCGAAGCTCCGCCGCTCGCTGCAGGTTCCCCTGCCGCGTGGCCTGATCAACCTCACCCCGGAGGGCCTCGAGCTCCGACTTCCTCGACTGGATGTCCTGGATGACCTGCTTCTCCGACTGCCACTGCCCCTTCATCCCGGCGCTCTTCTCCCGCAACTCGGCGATCTCCTGCTCCACCTTCTCGCGCCGCTCCCGCCCCGCCTTGTCCTTCTCCTTGAGCAGGGCCTGGCGCTCGATCTCGAGCTGCACGATGCGACGCTCCACCTCGTCGATCTCCTGCGGCAGGCTGTCGATCTCGATCCGGAGGCGGCTGGCCGCCTCGTCCACCAGGTCGATTGCCTTGTCGGGGAGGAACCGGTCGCCGATGTAGCGATCGGAGAGC
The DNA here is from genome assembly GCA_964638035.1 of uncultured Gemmatimonadaceae bacterium. Classification (GTDB taxonomy): domain Bacteria; phylum Gemmatimonadota; class Gemmatimonadetes; order Gemmatimonadales; family GWC2-71-9; genus JAGGAG01. Next base: position 59,884 of record CAZWXD010000014.1, read on the forward strand.
GTGGCGGCGGCCACCAGGGCGTTGTCCGTGATGCGGACGCCGTGGTGCACCTCATACTTCTCCTTGATGCCCCGCAGGATCGCGATGGTGTCGGCCACGCTGGGCTCGCCCACCAGCACCGGCTGGAAGCGCCGCTCCAGGGCGGCATCCTTCTCGATGTGCTTCCGGTACTCGTCGAGGGTGGTGGCGCCCACCACGCGCAGCTCGCCGCGCGCCAGCGCCGGCTTCAGCATGTTGCTGGCATCCACCGCGCCCTCGGCTGCACCCGCCCCGACGATAGTGTGGAGCTCGTCGATGAAGGTGATGTACCGGCCTTCCGAGGCCGTCAGCTCCTTGACCACTGCCTTGAGCCGCTCCTCGAACTCGCCCCGGTACTTGGCACCGGCCAGGAGGAGGCCAATGTCGAGCGCCACCAGCTCGCGGTTCCGGAGCGAGTCAGGCACGTCGCCATCCACGATGCGCTGGGCCAGCCCCTCGACGATGGCCGTCTTGCCGACGCCGGGCTCGCCAATGAGCACCGGGTTGTTCTTGGTGCGGCGCGACAGCACCTGCATCACCCGGCGGACTTCCTCGTCGCGCCCGATCACGGGATCGAGCTTCCCCTTGCGCGCCGCGTCGGTGAGGTTGCGGGTGTACTTCTCCAGCGCCTGGTACTGCGCCTCGGGGGACTGGTCCTGCACCCGGTGGCTTCCACGCACCTCCCCCAACGCCTCAACCAGCTGGTCGCTCGACACCCCGGCCTGCGAGAGCAACGCCCGCGCCGTCGTGCCCTTCTCCTTCGCCAGCGCGATGAGCAGGTGCTCGGTCGAGACGTAGGCGTCACCCAGCGCCTTGGCCTCGGTCTCGGCCACATCAAACACCTTGTTGATCTCGCGGCTGAACGAGGGCTCCGCCCCGCCAGACTGCTTCGGGAACCGGTCGAGTTCTCGGCCAACGGCCTCGCGAAGCTGCGAGACGTTGAGCCCCGCCTTCTGCAGCAGCGGAATGACGATACCTTCCGGCTGCTCCAGCAGGACGGAAAACAGGTGGGCGTCGTTGACGACAGGGTTGCCCCGGCTGCGCGCGAGTTCCGCCGCATCCCGGAAGGCTTCCTGTCCCTTGATGGTAAGCCGGTCAGGTCTGATCATGGCCGCCCGATGGGCAATGGGTATGCCCCGAAGATGTGCCGATTTGACAGGAATGCCAGCCCGACTCCCACCAGTCCTCCCTGCAACTATATCCGGGGTAGCGCGGCCCGATCCCGTGCGGACACGGCTGGGACATGACCGGAGTGCAGTCCCGGCACAAGCCAGAGTGCGGACAGGAGCGACGCAGTGAGCCCCACGGACGCCACGATGCCGACCTCTCGCACCCCCGGGAACCGTGCCACGGCGAGGCAGGCAAAGGCCGCGATGGTGGTGATAGTGGTAATGATCATGGGAGCGCCGGATTCCTGCAGGACGACATCCAGCGGCTCGCCACCGTGGAGGCGATCCACGATGTGAATGCCGTCATCCGAGCCGATGCCAACGAGGACCGGGCCGATGGCGAGCGAGAGCACATTGAGTTCGAGCCCGAGGACTCCGAGGGTGCCGAGGGCGGCGGCAACACCGACAACCATGGGCACGAGGGCCAGGGCCACCTTGCCCAGGTTCCGGAAGCGCCACCAGAGCAGCAGGAGGGTCAGGCCGATGGCGAGCCCGGTGGCACGCAGCAGGTCATGCCGGAGTACCTCGGCGTGGGTGGCACCACGGAGGGCGTCGCCCCTGAACAGGACGCTATCGAGCGTCGGAGCCGGGAGGCCTGCCAGTGCCGTGGTGAACCGGCGCACCACGCCGGGTTCCCAGGGAAGGTGCGTGAGGAAGATCTCGCTGGAGACGACATGGCGACCATTCTCTTGTGAGACATGGCGGTCCACCAGGTGCCCCAGGCCGGCAGCCCGCAGCGTGCCGGGAGTTACCTCCTCCCAGGGGCCGGCGAGCGCCTGCCGGAGGAGGGGCAGCCCCCTGGTCACACGGATGGAGTCGATGGCGCGAAACCGCGTCCCCGGCGTCCATGCCAGCCGGGACGGCAGGTGGCCACGCCGGGACTCGAGCAGCGCGAGCCTGGACCCCTGGCTGTCGGGTGCAGGAATCCAGCGAGAGAGCGACGCAATCGCGGCGATCCCGGCCCTGCCCTGCACCGACGCGATGGCCTCGACCGCAGCGCGATCGCGTTCCAGCGCCTCCGCCACGGTGGCGCCCCCTGACAGGATGCGTATGGATGCGAAGGACATGCCGAACTGCCGCCGAACACTGTCGAGAAGCGCGGTCTCGGGGAGACCGCGGACCACCACGCTCCAGGGATGCGGCTCCACCCGCACACCATGGGCGAGCCAGAGGCAGAGGCCCACAACGGCGACCAGCGAGAACAGGGAGGTGTGGTATGGAAGGCGCGTCGTGCGGAACGGGGCACGGACCAGGGCCAGGCCAGGTCCAAGGCGCCTTCCGGGGGCAGTCCAGGCCAGGAGCAATGGGAGCGCGGTGAAGCTGGCCGCGACGATGAGGAGGAGACCCAGGGCGCCCAGGATGCCGAGTTGGCGCATGACCGGGTACCGCACGGCCACGAGCGAAAGGAAGGCAGCGGCGCTGGTGAATGCGCCGAGCAGGACGCCGGGACCAGGCCGGGCGATCGCACCGGCGAGGGCAGCGGCAGGATCGGACCGATCGCTGCTGGAGAACCAGTAGTGGGTGATGATGTAGATGGCGAACTCATCGCCAAACCCCACCAGGGCCACGACGAAGAACCAGGCAACGAGGCTGACGGTGCCCCAGACGACTGCAGCAGCAGCACCGGTCAGCGCCAGGCCGAAGGTGGTCGTCGCCAGGATGATGAGGGGACCAGCGGGTCCCCGGAAGAGCAGGAGCAGGAGGGCGAAGACGACAAGGGCCGCGGTGATGGCGACCCGCTGGATGTCCCTGAGGGCCAGGTCGGTTCCCGCGACATACGCTGCGGAGCGGCCCAGCACGGACACGGTTCCACCAGCAATGCCGGCCTTCCTCGCCTCGGCACCGGCGCGCTGCAGGATGGGGGTCACCCCAGCCAGGAAGGCCCGTGCGGAGGCGATGTCATCGAGCCGCTTCGCGGGCTCGACCAGCACCAGCCATGTGCGGCGATCCACCGAGGTGAAATAGCCGCCATCGACGGCAACGCCAGGCAGCGCCAGGGCGCGCGCCATGATGCGGTGAGCGGCCCGGACGGCGGGGGCGGCCTCACCCCTATCCAGCAGGGGCCGGAGGGCGCTGTCGGGCAGGGCCAGGAGGAGGTGGCGGGCCACCGTGCTTTGGAAGTACGCAGGCACCGAGCTGTCCAGCCGGTGGCTGACGTGGCCGACACCAGGCAGCGCGGCGAGTCGCCTGGCGAGGCTGTCAAGCACGGGGCCGGCCAGCCCGCTCCGCGTCGCGCGGGGGGAACGGAGGATGACCACCAGGCGGTCGCTGCCACCAGGCGCGGGTGCCAGGTGCAGGGGCGCCGCGCCTCCCTGCTGCGGCAGGAAGTCGCCGGCCTCGTGCCGGAACGTCAGTCGTCCTGCCAGGCCACCTGCCAGGAGGGCCAGGCCGGCGACGCCCAGGGTCCAGCGAACCCGTTGCGAGACGAGCAGGGTAGCCAGCGCGTGGACCATACCGCCCTCAAACATGGGTCAGCCACAGGGTGCGGGAATCCCCTTACGTCCCGGCAAGCCCAGCGTATATTCGCGCTGGAAGCGCGGGCCGGGAACGGCCGAACGACCGCTCCGGCCCTCCAGGCCCGAGGAGGCTCGATATGCGCCATTTCCCATCGACAACCACAGGTGTGGGGACAGCGGTCCTGACAGCCCTTGTGCTGGGCAGTTGCGGCGACGACAACAATGGGGGTAGCGGGGGCGGCCAGGAGGAAGTGCTCCAGCAGCGGCTCGAGAGCGCTCAGGACTACACGCCTGCCTTCACAGACGCGATTGACCGGCTGGTCGCTACCATCGGCGGCAGCCCGCAGCCAGGGGTGAGCATTTCGCCGACCGCGTCAGGCTACGAAGGCACCGTGGAAGTGGACCTGGACGGCGACGGGAGCTTTGACACCACCGTGGGCGGCTCGCTGGCCCTGAACGTCCCGTCGATGGGGCTCGCGGGCGGTGCCACGCTGCTGGTGTCTCAGGTGGAGGGCCTCACCAGCGCCCAGGGCAGCGCGTCCATCGGGCTAACCAGCGAGACGAGCGCGTACGTCGCGAATGGAGAGTTCGAGGGCCACCGGAACGGGCTCAATCCCGAACTCGACATGGACATCCACAGCGCCAACTTGAGCCTGGACGTGAGCACCGGGAACCTGGTGGTGAATGGCGGGACAGAGTTCTCCTACAACGGGCTGGAAGGGACCATGGCCTTCGTGCCGGTGGCAGGAGGCTTCGAGATTCAGGTGAGTGGGGACAGCTTCGACCCCTTCACCGTCAGTCCCTGATGCACTGCGCGAAAGACTGAGGGCGCGATTCCAGGGGAATCGCGCCCTCATGTCGCCTCGCCCCGCCGCTGTACGATCAGCTTCCGCGTGAAGCGTTCCCCATCCACCGTCAGCTGGTAGTAGTACACCCCCGTCGTGGCGGGCCGCCCGTCCAGCTGCTGTCCATCCCATGTGGCCTGGTGGGTTCCGCACCCCAGCTTGAGGTTCCTGATCGGCACCGGCTCGGCCCCTTCCAGCACGGGCACGGCCACGACCTGCACCAGGACATTGTAGATGCTGAGGCTGACCGTCGGCACATGGTTCTGGGCGCACACCTCCGGCAGAATCTCGAAGCGAATCGTGGTGGAACTGGTCACCGGATTGGGCACGTTCTCCCTGAGCTCGGCCCGCACCGGCGGTGCCTCCTGGGCACCAGCCTCTCGCACAGCGGCCGTCGCGAGCACCAGCACGAGGGCTGGCCACCGCACGCGGCCCATGATGGCTCCTGCACTGACAAGGTGAGTTGGTCGACGCCTCCGCGAAGGAAATCCGGTGTTTCGTCCCGCCAAACTTAATGCGGCGAGCACCCGGTGCGTCACCCGCCGGCGGAAGACCCCTCTGGACGCCTCAAGCGTCGTGCATCGCCGTCCCGCATGGTGAGCCCGGCGGCATCGGCCCATTCGAGGAGCGGGATCAGGTGCTTCCGGGTGAGGCCCGTGCGGTCACGCACCGCAGCCGGCGTAATGGCCCCGGCCTGGTCACAGGCCTCGAGCGCTGCCCTGAACGCCCCAAGGGCAGGGGCCGCCACGAACAGGTCGCGGGCAATCCGGACGGCCCGGCCCGACCGCTCCAGCTGCCGAAGGGCGGTGAGCGCGTCGAATCCCACCTCGCGGGAGAGATCCGCCACGGCCCGGGCTCGGAGCCCATCGCGCACGAGGACCTCCTGGACGCGCTCGACCTGCGCCGCCGGCACTCCCAATGCCTCGACGCCGGGACGTGACACCTGATCCTGCTGGCGCACGAGGCGCCCGGCAGCCAGTTCCCCCTGGAGCACCGCCTCGGCGATCGCGGACGGGGCACCACCTGCCCGGCGCAGCAGTTCCAGCGGCAAGCCAGGCGCCGCGGGCGAGTCCCGATGGCGGGCCTCCACGGCCGAGCGCATGACGGCGGCGAGGGCGGCGAGTCGTGACACCGGCAGGACGCGATCGGCGCACTGCACCAAGCCGGACGCCCGGAGCAGGCTCTCGATGGCCTCCACACCCTGCCCGCCTGGCACGCCGCCCAGCACGGCCAGGGCTCCAAGCTCAATGCCCCATCGCCGCCGTTCCACCAGGACGCGCACCCGGCGAGGGAGTTCCGCCGGCCACTCCGACGGCGGCGGCGGAGCGGGTGGTGTCGGATCGAGCACGACGCCGCCCCCAATCACCCTGACCGGAGCATAGCGCCGGATCACCAGCCGGTCTCCGCCACGCACCACAAGCGGGGCCTCGAGCCGGAGCCGCGCCGTGGCACTGCTGCCCGCGGCCAACAGGGCCGACAGGCGCACCCGGGCGAGGACGGCGGCCGTGGCATGGTGTACCCAGATCCGTTCCCCTTGCCGTATGGGTGCCTCACCGGGAGCCAGGGACAGCAGGACGTCGATCCGGTTTGATGGCCGCCAGCCTCCTCCAGGATGGACCAGGACACTGCCCCGGCCAACGTCGTCCAGGGACACGCCATTCAGCGCACATGCTGTTCGCTGCCGCGCGCTGGTCGCATGCCGCCTGGTCCCATGCACTTCCACCCGGCGGATCCTGGCCCGCCGCCCCGTTGGCAGGACCTCAACTTCATCGCCCACGGCGGCCGAACCGCTCCAGGTCGTGCCGGTCACCACGGTGCCGGCACCATCCACGACGAACGCCCGGTCAACCGGCAGCCGAAACAGGTCGGCAGGCGCCGCCGCCGATGACGGCATCCTCCCCTCGTGTGCCACGGCACGACGCGCGAGCTCCCTGCGGAGCTGGTCGAGCCCCTCGCCCGTCCGCACCGAGATGGGCAGCGCGGGGCCGAACCTGACCGGGGATCCCGCGAGCATGGCCTCCACGTCCGCTTGCACCAGCGACAGCCACTCGCGGTCCACGAGGTCCGCCTTGGCCAGCACGGCGATGCCGGCAGGGACATGGAGTTGTTCCAGGACCAGCAGGTGCTCACGAGTCTGCGGCATGATGCCATCATCGGCTGCGATCACCAGCAGGGCGACGTCGATGCCCGAGGCACCCGCCACCATCGTGCGCACGAAGTCCTCGTGCCCCGGCACGTCCACCATGCTGCAGGCCACCCCGCCCAGCTCCACAGACGTGAATCCCAGCTCGATGGTGATGCGCCGTCGCTGCTCGTCGGCCAGGCGATCGACCACCTGCCCCGTGAGTGCTCGCACGAGGGCCGACTTGCCATGGTCCACATGCCCGGCCATGCCGATGATCACGACCCGTGCCCCGGCACCGATGCGTCGCCGTGCGACAGCCCCGCCTCGCTGAACTCCCCACCCGGTTGCCGCACCTGCCGCGGCAGGTCCATCCAGAACGCGAGGGCGGCCAGGTCGGGCGTCTCGCCTGCGTGGTAGCGGATCCAGCGGCCCAGGAGGCGGCGATGGGCCGCCGCATGGCGGCTGTCCAGGATGGGGAGTTCTCCACCCTCCGCCACCAGGGCGCGAAGCTGGCTCGCGCCCTCGGCAGGCAACTCGGCCACCTCGCGCCCGGCGGCGCAACGTGGACACAGCATGCCACCCTCGGCGATGCCGAAGCGGAGCGGCCCCTCCCGCGACGCCACCCCGTCAATGGCGCACTGCGACAGCATGGGCCCCACACCCAGCGACGCAAGCTGGCGCCACGCCGCGCGTATGGCGTAGCTCTCCACCGCCTCCGCGGGCACCGCCTCGAGCATCGCGACACCATGGACGAGGGTGTCGAACGAGGCGGCGTGACCCGTGGCCGGGGCCATGCGCAGCATGAGTTCTGCCAGGACCAGCGCCGCCGCATAGCGTTCCACTCCCCGGGCCAGGCCGGCATGCAGCGACGCCAGGTCGAACCCGGTGAGGACATGCAGCTCCCGGTTCTCCCTGGCGAGGTAGTGTGCGGTGCCACTGCTCAGCACCTGCAGCGCCGCGCCAAACCGGCTGCGCGGACGAAGCGCACCCTTGGCCATGGCACTCTGGATGCCCGCGTCACGCGTGGCCAGCCGCACGACCTTGGAGGTTTCGCCGTAGCGGATCGTGCCGAGGATGATGGCGGGGGTGGCGACCTGGTGCATGACGAACGCTAACGTACTCCCACGGGCGGTGGCGTCCGCGGGGACCTCAGGGGTGCGGGCGCCGGGCCGCCTCGTACTCTGCCAGCAGTTGCGCCCGGCGGGTCCGGTACTGCGCCCACTCATCGGCACCCACCTCGACCTCGCGCCCGTCATACTCCCGGTCGAGCCGGGCCAGCTGCTCGATGAGCATTGCTGGCGCCTGGGGCACCGCGGCCGCTCGCGCCATTGGTGCACTCCCCCGTGGCCGGCGGAACACCCACAAGGCCGTGGCCACCAGCGCCAGGCCCAGGAGCGCAGCCAGCGCATACTGGATCCTGGCGCCGGTCCTGGCTGGCGCCGGGACGCGTATGACCACGTCGCCGGGAGGAAGACCGGTTCCGACCCAACGCCGGTAGGCGCGGCCGTCAATGATGGCGCTGTCGGTCGGGGCAAACCCGGTACTCGTGACGCGGGCACCGGGTTCCTCCAGCAGCACCACCACGCTGTCCGCGCCGTGGTCGAGCGGGACGACATAGCGGTCGCGGCCCGCGGGCAGGGTGTAGGTGATGATGAGTTGTCGCTCGCCCGGCGGGAAGGGGGAGGTGATGCCCATCGTGTCACCCGACAACGCCACCGCCGCCGGCGAGATCTCGCCGTCCTCCACGTGGAACCCAGCGACGCCGTCCGGCAGGCGCATGCGGAACGCCGGGCTGCCGGTGTCCGCTGCCACCCGCGTGACGCTGCCGCGGTTCTGCAGCACGATCAGGTCGAGTGCCCCGCGCACCCCGCCCTGCCCGGCGCGGTTCATCACGAGGAACCGGGCGCCGAGCGCGACCGGGGCACTGGACGACGTGTCGGCCGCCATGACCAGGAGCGTGGTGTCTGGTGCGTCTGGAAGGAGCCGGACGGGCCGGGAGGTGTACTCGATGCCACTGTACCGGGCCGTCACCAGAAGCACGGATGCGGTGTCGGGCCGAGCCTGGAACTGGAACCGGCCATCGGCGCCAGTGAGCACGGAATCGACGGGCCCCTGGAAGGCCGCGCCCAGCCGGTGCAGCACCACCCGGGCACGTGCCAGGGGCAGTGTGTCCGTCCCCACGACGTGGAATGCATGTCCGCCAACGCGGATGGGGCGCTGCGCCTCGAGGGGTGACACCGTGCACGGGAGCAGCCCCACCATGGCTGCCCAGGCCAGCACCAGTGCGTGGGAAGGGCTACGGCGCAAACCGCCCGAAGTCCTGCGGGTCCAGCTTCTCGAGGTAGTGCCTCAGGGAATCGGGATCAACGCCGGGATCAGGGCCGGGCTCGCCCGTTTCCACACCGGCCTCGTCGAAGAGTGCCTCGGAGGCAAAGATGGGCGCGTGGAGGCGCAGGGCGAGCGCGATGCTGTCCGAGGGCCTGGCATCCACCTGGAACACGTGGTCGGCCCGGTCAATGACCAGTTCGGCAAAGTAGGTGTTGTCCTTCACCGCCAGGATCAGGACGCGTCGCAGGGTGCCGCCCAGCCCGGTGAGCACCTGCTTGAAGAGGTCATGTGTCAGGGGGCGCTGCGCGTGGATCCCTTGCATCTCCATGGCGATCGCGTTGGCCTCGGCGGGACCGATCCAGATGGGAATCACGCGCGTCCCGCCCTTCTCCCGCAGGAGCACGACCGGCGAGTTGCTCGCCCGGTCCACCCGGATGTCCTGGACGGTGACCTCGATCACGCGACCGCCCGGCGGGCCCCCTAGCGAAGGGCCCTGAGGAGGGCCGCCGCGCGATCGGTCCGCTCCCAGGTGAACAGGTCCACCGACTTGCCGGCCACGCGTGCCGTCGCCGGCTTCCGGCCGAAGTGCCCGTAGGCCGCCGTGGCGCTGTAGATGGGCTTCCGGAGTTTGAGGGCGGCGATGATGCCCCGCGGCGTGAGGTCGAACACGTCGCGCACCGCGCGCTCGATCCGGGCATCGGGCACCACGCCGGTCCCGAAGGTCTGCACCAGGACCGACACGGGCTCCGCCACGCCGATGGCGTACGCCACCTGCACCTCGCACCGGCGGGCAAGCTTGGCCGCCACGATGTTCTTCGCGACCCAGCGCATGGCGTACGCCGCGGAGCGGTCCACCTTGGACGGGTCCTTGCCACTGAAGGCACCCCCGCCGTGGCGGGCCATCCCGCCGTAGGTGTCCACGATGATCTTGCGTCCCGTGAGGCCGGCGTCGCCGTGCGGGCCGCCGATCACGAACCGGCCCGTGGGGTTGATGAAGAACTCCACGCCGCGGCTGGCCATGCGGAAGCGCTCGAGGACCGGCTTGATCACCTCGTTGATCACGGTGGAGCGGATGGTCCCCTGGGCCAGCTCGCGCCCGTTCCAGCGATCGGCGTGCTGGGTGGACACCACCACGGTCCGGACCGCCCGGGGCCGGTCGCCCTCGTACTCCACCGACACCTGGGACTTGCCATCGGGGCGGAGCCAGCCAATGGGCTCCTCGTCCCGTGTGCCCTTCCGCACGGCGGCCAGGCGCTCGGCAATCCGGTGCGCCAGCATGATCGGAAGCGGCATGAGCTCCCGGGTCTCGTCGCAGGCATACCCGAACATCATGCCCTGGTCCCCCGCTCCCTCGCGATCCACCCCCATCGCGATGTCCGGCGACTGCCGGTCGATGGAGCTGAGCACCGCGCAGGTGCGGCCGTCGATGCCGTAGTTGGCATCGGTGTAGCCGATCCGGTCGAGGGTCTGCCGCACGATGTCGGGGATGTGCACGTACGTGCTCGTGGTGATCTCCCCTGCCACCACCGCCATGCCGGTGGTGACCAGGGTCTCGCATGCGACGCGTGCCGGGGCATCCCGCGTGAGGATGGCGTCGAGGACGCCATCGGAGATCGCATCCGCAACCTTGTCGGGGTGGCCCTCGGTGACGGATTCGGAGGTGAAGACGTGGCGGCTGGCTCGTGCCATCGGGGTCGTCGCTGTGCTGGAGGAAGGCAGGCGCGGGACGGTCCCGCGGTCAGGAATGCGGCAAGCTAATGACGCGCGCAGGCCCCGGCAACGCGCTGTGCGGGTCCACGAGGCGCAGGTCGAGGTGCGGGCCGACCGCCTCGCGCAGGGCGGCATCGACGTCCGCCGGGTCGCGCGCCTGGAGCGCCGCGTCCGCCGCTGCACGTGCGGCGTCCAGCGGCACGCTCCGGATGACCCACTTCACCATGGGGATGGCCGGCGGGCCCACGCTGAAGGTGCGGAAGCCCAGGCCAAGCAGCAGCACGATGCTGAGCGGTTCCGATGCCATCTCGCCACAGACGCTGGCAGGCAGGCCCCGTGCGCCCGCGGCGCGCACCACGGCAGACAGCTGGCGCACCACGGCGGGATGGTGCGGCGTGAAGCGATCGGCCAGGCGGGCGTTGCCCCGGTCGATCGCCAGGGTGTACTGGGTCAGGTCGTTGCTCCCCACCGAGAAAAAGTCGCTCACTTCGGCGAGCCGGTCCGCAATCATGACGGCCGCCGGCGTCTCGATCATCACGCCGACCCGAAGGTCCTCGGCGGCCTTCACGCCATTGGCGCGAAGGCGGGCCCGCTCCTCGTCAATCAGGGCACGGGACTGCAGCACCTCGTCCACCCGCGTCACCAGCGGCAGCATGAGCTGCACGTTGCGCTCCGCGGCCGCGCGAAGGACGGCGCGGATCTGGGTCCGGAAGATCTCCGGCTGGTCGAGGCAGACCCGGATCGATCGCCAGCCGAGGAACGGGTTGGCCTCCTGCGGCATGCGGAACGCAACGGGGAACTTGTCACCGCCCAGGTCATAGGAGCGGATGATCACCGGATGCCGGGGAAACGCCAGCGCCACCCGCCGGAAGTAGGCGAGCTGCTCCTGCTCCGTGGGGAGTGCCGCCCGCCCAGTCAGCAGGAACTCCGTCCGGAGCAGGCCAACGCCGTGGGCACCGGACCGGACGGCTGCCTCGATCTCGTCGGGGAGGTCCACGTTTCCCATGAGGGTGCACACCACGCCGTCCGGCGTCTCGGCGGGGAGGGCGAGGATGCCTTCGAGCTGGAACTCGAGCCGGTGCCGGCGGCTGATGGCAACCTTGGCCTGTTCGAGTTCCTGCGGGGTGGGATCCACCACCACGAGACCACTCTGCCCATCGAGCATCACCATCGTGCCGTCGGGAACCCGCTCCAGCGCGCCTGCTGCACCCATCACCGCCGGGATGCCAAGGGAGTGGGCCAGGATCGCGGCGTGGGAGGTGCGGGTGCCCTCCTCACTCAGGATGCCGGCGACGTGCTCGCGGTCGAGTTGCACTGCCAGGCCAGGGGACACCTCGTGCGCCACGATGATGACCTGCTCGTCAGCGGGCAGCGACCAGATCTCCTCATCGGCCTTCCCAGTCAGCGCGCGCAGCATCCTCACCTGGATGGCATGCAGGTCGGCGATGCGATCGCGAAGCTGGGCGCTCTGCCGGCCGGACCAGAGGGCCTGGAGTTCCAGGGCCTTGAACTCGTAGGCGGTCTCCGCACTCATCTTGTTGTTGCGGATCACCGTCTCGACGCCGGACAGGAACTCCTCGTCCTGGGCCAGGAGGATCTGGGCGTCGAAGATCCGGGCCTCTTCCTCCCCGGCACGTTCCAGCACCCGGCGACCGAGCACTTCGAGGTGGCCGACAATCACCGCCACCGCCTCGCGCAACCGCAGCACCTCGCCCTCGACCTGGTCCTCCTCGACGGTGCGGTCCGGGACCTCCGGGAAGCCGGACTGCACCAGGACCGCGCGCGCCACGGCCACGCCCGGGGAGACACCGACGCCGCGAAGCACCCGGCCCGTGCTCACGTCTCGCCGAACCCCGCTGCGACGAGCTGCGCGATGGCCTCGAGCGCCTCCACCTCGTCAGGGCCCGTGGCGCGCACGACGATGCTGCTGCCGCACTCGGCCGCGAGCATCATCACGCCCATGATGCTCTTCCCGTTGATGGCCATGCCGTCCTTCGCGATTTCCACCTCGCTCTGGAAGCGGGCCGCAAGCCGCACGAGCTGCGCGGCGGGGCGGGCGTGCATGCCGAGCGAGTTCACGATCTCCAGCGTCCGTTCGGTCACGTGAGGAACCTCGCAGCCAGGAGCACCAGGACCAGGAGCACCACCGTCAGCCTGAGGGCCGTGACGCGGCCGCCTGCCAGCCGCTGCAGGAGCAGGCCGCCTGCCACGACCGTGAGCGCCGCACCGGCCAGGGCCGGCCCGTGTTCCCCGACCAGCCAGTCGGCCGCGAGGGGGAGTGCCACGCCCACGGCAAACGCCGCCGGGCCCCCGATGCGTTCCGCCGCCCGTGGCAACCAGGAGCGGCCCACCGCCGCCCCCACCTGCATCCCCTCGCGCAGCCCGGTGCGGAGCGACCAGGCCGTCACCAGCGCCCGCACCACGTTATAGCCCACCAGCAGCAGGGCAACGGCCCGGAGTCCGGCGCCCGTCGCCACCAGCGCCAGCGCGACACCGGACAAGAGGGGCACCATGCCCGCCCAGAAGAAGCGGTCCCCCAGGGCACCCAGCGGCCCGGCCAGCGCCGTGCGGAGGCGCTGGACCTGGGCGCCCGGCACACCCTCAAGTTCTGCGGTGGCCAGTGCCCCCACGGCGAGCCCCGCCACGTTGGGGTTGCTGTTGAAGAACTCCGCCGACCGCGCCACGGCCTCGGAGTGCCGGCCCCGGTCGCGCTGCAGCAGCTCCGCCAGGATCGGCTGTGCCGCCCACGCCATGCCCACCCCGATCATCCGCTCGTGGTTCCAGTTGGCCTGGATCGCGTACAGCCGCGCGAGGGTCAACCAGGGCGTCCTCACCGGCCCAGCCCCACCAGCACGGCAATGATGCCGACCGACAGGCCCGCGACGAGGAGCCGCCGGGCGAGTCCCTTGCCAGCCGAGCGCACGGCACCACCCAGGGCGGCCGCCAAGGCTCCGCCGGCAGCCACGGCGAGCGCGACCGTTTCCCAGGCATGCGGCATGGGCTGCACCCGGCGGAGCGCCACGGCCAGGACGAGCCCCAGCGCCGTGAGCCCGAGGCCGCGCACGACGTCGCGCGTGATGCCACCCCACCAAAGCCCTCGGATGGCACTGGCCTGGCCCGCCGCGAGGGCGGCCACCTTGCCCTGCAGGGCCTGCGCGTTGGCGGCGCGGAGCCTGAGCATCGACCATCCACCCAGGGCTGCGAGACCGAGGCCGAGCAGCACCGCCAGGCCGGCCCGCGCGGGCCACGCCGTGCCGGCGGCCAGCGTCACGGCTGCCACGGTCGCGGGACCATAGTCGGGGTAGCGAGTCGCACCCACCGGCAGGACGTCCAGGGCGAACAACTCGAAGATCGCGCCCAGGGCAAGGCCCGTGGGTGCGTCACCAGCCAGCCAGCCGGCGATTCCACCCGCGACCAGGGGGCGCGCGAGCATGGCCTGCGGCCAGGTCACGAGGTCCACGGCCACCACGGTACCCCACGCGAGCAGGAGCACCAGGGTGACGGGAGCGACCGAGCTCATCGGAGCCGCCCCAGGGGCACCGGCACGGTGGTGGGCAGGTCCTGGCCCGTGATGACCGCTCCCTCCTCTGCCAGTTGGTGCAGCAGCGCGTCCTCATCGGGGCCCAGGTACACATAGGGCAGGCGCTCGGTGCGACCCGGACGATGGTGGATGCCGCCCAGGTTGAGCTGCCGCGCCAGGTCGGGTTCGCGGCGAAAGAGGTGGGCTGCCGCCTCGATGCTGCCCACCACCACGGCGGTACGCACCGGGTCACCAGCCCACTCGCGCAGGCGCGCCCCTGCCGCCGCCACCGGCGCGAAGACCAGGTCCATGCCCGCTGGCATCACCATGCGGTAGAGGTCCTGTTCCCAGGGTGCGGCCGCGACCTCATCGTCGGCGAGGACGATGCGCCCCAGCCGGAGTCCCTGGCCCCAACCCAGCACCACCTGGCCATGCACCAGCCGGTCATCCACGCGGACCAGGTCCAGCGTCATCCGGAGACCTTGATGGCCTTCTCTCCCGCATCGGCTGCCCGGGTCGCGGCCGCGTCCAGCGAGCCCTCGCGATGGAAGACGAAGTCGAGCAGCATGGCGAGGTTGACGCCGGTCACCACGCGCACGTTCTTCCGCTCGCGCAGGCGCCGCAGCACGGCGAAGAGGCATGAGCCGCTGGCCATGTCCACGAAGACCACTGTCGGGTCATCGCCCACGGCATCATTGACCCGCGCCTCCAGGTCGGTGCGGCCACACCCGGCGTTCGAGACCGGCGTCAGTACCCCCGAGAGGCCCGCGATCTGCTCGGTCGCCTCGACCAGCGCAGCCGCGAGCGGGCCATGGCACACCACGACGCCGCGCAGCAGGGCCGCACCGGCCGCCTCACCGGCCGCGCCGCCCCCGGGCGCCGTCGCGTCACTCATAGTCTTCCTGCAGGTAGGACCGCACGCCCCGCTTCTCCTTCATGTTCCGGATGAGGCGCTCGTTGAACGCGGCGGCCACGTCCACGCCCGAGAACCGCAGCAGGTGCATCATCGAGACGACCTCGGAGACCACCGTGATGTTCTTCCCGGGGTTGAGCGGCACGACGACCCGGGGGATCGAGACGCCGAGGATCTCGGTGGACTGGTGGGCCAGGCCGGTGCGCTCCGCGGCGTCCTGTGCGCTCTCCCAGTCCTCGAGCTGCACCACCACCTCGATGCGCTTCTGCTGCCGGACGGCGCGGATCCCGAACAACGCCTGCACGTCGATCAGCCCGATGCCGCGGATCTCCATGTGGTGCGCCGCGAGTTCATGGCCCCGGCCAATGAGGACATCACCACCGCGCCGGGTCACCTGCACCACGTCGTCGGCCACGAGCCGGTGGCCACGCTCGACGAGGTCCAGCACGCACTCACTCTTGCCGATGCCCGAGCGCCCCACGAAGAGGAGGCCGACGCCGTACACGTCGGCCAGTGACCCGTGCAGGGTCGTGCGGGGGGCGAACGCCTCCTCCACCAGCGGCTTGATGCGCCGGTAGAACTCGGAGGTCTTGAGCTGGGAGCGGAGGACCGGCACGCCGCGATCCCGGGCCAGTTCCAGGAGTTCCTCCGGCACGGGCAAGCCCTTCGTCACGAAGAGGCACGGGAGGTCGAAGCCGAAGAACTGCTCCAGCCGCTTGCGCCGCTCCCCGGCCTCGAGCCCCTGGAGGAAGGTGATCTCGGTCTCGCCCAGGACGTGCAGCCGCTGGGGCGCAAAGCGGCCGGTGTACCCCGCCAGGGCGAGCCCCGGGCTGGCCACCTCGGGAAAGGGAAGCGGGCGGTCGAGCCCCGCGTCCCCGGTCAGGACCTCGAGCTGGAGCGGGTCGTCCTGGCGCCCGATGAAGTCACGAAGGCGGAGCATCAGCCGCCAGGCGCTTCGGCCCTGCGGGCACGCCGCCGGCCGGACGCCGTCTCGATCTGGCGCCGGACGCGCTCCTCCGCGCGGTCCAGCGCAGTCCGGTGATCCGACCCTTCACCGCTCGCGACCAGCATGTCGCCGCGTCCGTCCTGCAGCCGCAACTCGGCGGTGCTCACCTGCTTCTCCACCCCGAAGACCACGGTGCAGCCGATGGGGCGCTGGACCAGCGCGGCGACGCGCTGGGCGACCTGCTCCGCCCGCTCCTGCATCGCATCGGTGATCTCGCAGTGCAATGCCGTTACCGTCACCTGCATCGTGCCTCCTGGTGTCAGCGGGGTCGTGCGCCCGCAATGAGCCCCTCGAGTTGTGCCTCCGTGCGACGCGCAGCCGCATCCCAGGTCAGGCGCTCGGCGAGCGCCCGCGCCGCCCTCCCCATGCGTTCCACGCCCTCCCGGTCACCCGCCACCGCCAGCATGCGCGCGGCAAGCGCCTCGACGTCCCCGTGCGGGACCAGCCACCCCGTCTCATTGGCACGGACCGAGTCGCGCAGGCCCGGGCTGTCCGAGGCAATGGACGGCGTCCCGCACGCCGCCGCCTCCATCACCGTAATGCCCCACCCTTCCTTGGGCGAGGGGAAGACGTTCGCCCACGCCTGGCGGAACAACCGGATCTTCTCCGCCTCGGGGATCCGGTCCAGGAACCGGACGGCGCCCCCCTGCCCCAGGCCCGCAGCCAGCGTGCGCAACGCCCCCTGGTGGTCCCCGCCCCCTGCGATGTCGAGGGTGAGGTCGGGTCGGGTCAATCGGGCCAGCGCCAGGGCCCGGATGGCGAGGTCCAGGCCCTTGTAACGCTTGATTCTTCCAACATACACGAAGCTCGGAACCGGCGTCCTGGACACGCCGGGATCAGGCTGGAAATGCTGGGAGTCGACGCCCGGGTGGATCACCTCGATCGCCCCCGGCGCCACGCCCCGCGCCACGAGGTCGTCCCGCGTACTCTCGCTGATGGCGTGGAACCCGGCCCGCCGGTACCCCCAGGGCAGGGGGCGCTCGGCGAGCCACACCGTCGCAGCCATGGGCCACGAGGCTTCCTCGAATGCCGTGGTGCCGAAGAGGTGCGGGATGATGGCGCAGAACGGCAGGCGGGTGATGCGCGGGAGGAAGAGTGGAAGCTTGTTGACGTCCTCGACGACGATGTCGAACGCCTCCCGGGCGAGCGCCCGTCGCACCGCGCCGCGGGCCCTGAGGGCAAAGGTGTGCCGGCCGCCAACCCTTTGCACCTCGAGGCCTCGCACCACCGCCGACGCCGGTGCCCCCTCGAAGCCGGAGCACACCAGCGACACCGCGTGGCCACGCTCGACCAGCCGCGCGAAGATCTCGAACAAGTGGATCTCGGCGCCGCCGGCCTGCGGATTTTCCACGTCCTGCCAGTTGACGAGCAGGATCTTCACAGGCGACCGAGCCGGCGGGCAACCTGGTCGAGCACGCCATTCACGAACCCCGGCGCGCGTGCGCCGGCAAACCAGCGTGCCAGTCGCACCGCTTCGTCGATCGCCACCTTCGGGGGCACCACCCCGCCCCGCAACTCGTGGATGCCGAGGCGGAGGATGTTCCGCTCGACCGTCGCGATGCGGCCCAGACGCCAGTTGTCGGCAGCCGACCGGGCCGCGCGGTCCAGTACCTCCACATCGGCCACCACGCCCCGGGCCAGGGCCTCTGCCCCATCGAGAACCCGGGGCTCGGGGCCCGTGAGCCGCGCCAGGCCGGTGGTCACCTGGTCGAGGGCCACTGCGTCTCCCGAGACGGCGCGCTGCGTCTCCCAGGCATACAGCAGCTGCAGCGCCCGCGCACGGCTGCGGGTCTCCCGGCGGATCATGCGCGCTCCCGCAGCCGCCGCAACACGTCGGCCGCTTCGAGGGCGGCCGCCATCGCCTCCTGCCCCTTGTTGCCGGCCGCCCCCCCGGCCCGATCCAGCGCCTGGGCCATGGTATCCACCGTCAGCACGCCGAACGCGACGGGAAGGCCGTGCTGCACGGCCACCGTGGAAAGGGCCCGCGCGGCCTCGCCGGCCACGTACTCGAAATGCGGGGTCTCTCCCCGGATCACCGCACCCACCGCCACCAGCGCCACGTAGCGACCGGACGCGGCCAGGGCGCTGGCCACCGCGCCGAGCTCGAAGGCGCCCGGCACCCAGACCACGTCCACCTCCCCCTCGCCCAGGCCCGCGGTAGCGGCTGCGGCGCGCGCGCCGTCGAGGAGGCGGCGGGTGACCAGCTCGTTGTAGCGGCTGGCGAGCACCGCGACCGGGCCCGTTCGGCGGGGCTCGCCCGTGAATTCAGCCATGGGATCTCAGTGGGCGAAGAGGTGGCCGAGCTTGTCGCGCTTGACGTCGAGGTAGGACCTGTTCTCGCTGGTGGGGCTCGCCACCAGCGGCACCCGCTCCACGATCTCGAGGCCGTAGCCATCGACGCCGACCAGCTTGCGCGGGTTGTTGGTCATGATGCGCACTGACGTGAGGCCCAGGTCGCGGAGGATCTGTGCGCCGATGCCGTAGTTGCGCAGGTCGGGGGCAAAGCCCAGGTGCTGGTTGGCCTGGACCGTGTCGGCCCCGGTGTCCTGCAGCTCGTACGCCCGGAGCTTGTTGAGCAGGCCGATCCCGCGCCCCTCCTGGTCGAGGTACACGATCACGCCCCGCCCCGCCTCGCCGATCAGCCGCATCGCCGCGTGCAGCTGGTCGCCACAGTCGCACCGGCGCGACCCGAAGACGTCGCCGGTAAGGCATTTCGAGTGCATCCGCACCAGGATGTTCGGTTCGCCCTCCACGTTGCCCATGACGAGTGCCACGTGCTCCGCCCTGTCCACGTCGTTCCGGTAGCCGATGATGCGGAACTCCCCGTAGTCGGTGGGAAGCCGGGTGTCGGCCACGCGGTGCACCAGCCGCTCCGTGCGGAGCCGGTAGGCCACGAGCTGCGCCACCGTGACGAAGGTCAGGTCGAGGCGCTGGGCCATCTCGACCAGTTCCGGACGGCGCGCCATGGACCCGTCGGGGTTCAGGATCTCGCAGATGACGCCGGCGGGGTTGAGCCCGGCCAACCGGGCCAGGTCCACGCTCGCCTCGGTCTGGCCAACCCGCTGGAGGACGCCGCCGGGCCGTGACCGGAGCGGGAAGATGTGTCCCGGGCGCCGCAGGTCGGATGGCACGGTGGCGGGGTTGAGGGCCACGTGAATGGTGGTGGCACGATCCGAGGCCGAGATGCCGGTGGTGACCCCGAAGCGGCGGTCGGCATCCACGCTGACGGTGAACGCCGTGCCCATCTCCTCCGAGTTCCGGTCGGTCATCTGCGGGAGGCCGAGTTCCTCGCAGCGCTGGCTGGTGAGGGCGAGGCAGATGAGTCCCCGGCCGTGGAGGGTCATGAAGTTGATCAGCTCGGGCGTGACCAGCTCGGCGGCACAGACGAGGTCACCCTCGTTCTCCCGGTCCTCATCGTCGGCCACGATGACGATCTTGCCGTTCCGGAGGTCCTCGATGGCCCGTTCGATGGTGTGCATGCCGGTGTTCCGTTCCCGCTCACTCGCCCGGGACTGCCGGGCGCGCCCCCAGCAATCCGTCCACGTACCTGCCGATCACGTCACCCTCGACGTGCACCCGGTCGCCCCGCTGCCGCGCGCCCAGTGTCGTGACCTGTAAGGTATACGGGACCAGCGAGACCTGGATGAGGTCAGGTGCGCGCCGCGCGTTCACCGTCAGGCTCACGCCATCCACCGTAATCGACCCGAGCGGCACCGAAACTCGCCAGACCCCTGGCGGCACCTGGAGGTCCACCAGCCAGGCACCCTCGCCGGCCGTGACCGCCGTGACCAGTGCCACGCCATCGACATGTCCC